>NZ_JBICWT010000004.1:287369-656915 GCF_043199955.1 Streptomyces sp. NPDC048514
TCGGGTTGGGCCACCCCGGCGGGTTGCCGGGCTGCGGCGTCGTCGGGTTGGGCCACCCCGGCGGGTTGCCGGGCTGCGGCGTCGTCGGGTTGGGCCACCCCGGCGGGTTGCCGGGCTGCGGCGTCGTCGGGTTGGGCGGGTTGGTCGGCGGCGGCGTCGTCGGGTTGGTCGGCGAGGTCTTGTTCGGGTCCTGCGAGCTACCCGGCACCTTGGACGGGACTTCGATCGGGCCACCGGTGCCCCCATAGCCGGGCCCCGTCGAGCCACCCGGCGTCCCGCCGTACTTGCCACCCCAAAGTGTCTGCGGCTGCTGAGCCTGCGAAGCATTGCCCTGCGGAGCATTGCCCTGCGAAGCACCCTCCTGGGAGGCACCCTCCTGGGAGGCACTCTCCTGGGAGGCACCCTCCTGGGAGGCACCCTCCTGGGAGGCACCCTCCTGGGAGCCACCCTCCTGGGAGCCACTCTCCTGAGAGCCACCCTCCTGAGAGCCACCCGGATCATCCTGCTGCGGAGCTGCAACGGGAGGAGCTTGTGGGAGCGCCGCAGCTTGGGCGACTGGCATCACCACGAGAAGGCTCCCGGCAAGCAGTACTGGACTGCCGAACGCGATGAGCTGTCGCCTAGCCGGCGAGAGTTGATGTTTTGCGGCCACAAGGCATCACCTCGAAACGACTGAGAAAGATGCGGCCTTTCATTCCGCTTTAGTCGACGCAGCACCACAAGTCAAATGGAACATTGGTAGTCTAATGGTCAATCAGTTTATCGCACCCATACCACTCATCGCACTTTTCGCACTTCTCGCATCAGTGCGAGCCAAAACGCACCGCACTTTAGGAGGGGCGTCGGGGTGTCACCCTTCTCACACCTGTGCGAGCCGTAAGGTCCTGCGCCGTGATCACAACCCACACCACTGCCGTCACAAACCAGAAAGGCGGTGTCAGCAAGACAGCCACCGCCCTGAACATGGTCGGCGATCTGTCAGAGGCTGGAAAGAGCGGGCTCCTGGTCGACCTCGACCCGCAAGGCCACCTCACAGACGGACTGGGCATCGACCAGGCGTCCACCGGGGAAGGTTCGGCCAACCTCTACAGTGCCCTGATCGGGGCGTACGCCGACAGCGTCGCTGACCTGATGGCACGTCATCATGCTCCGGCCGAGTGGCTCGAGCTGGTACCGATCCTCACGACCAACGCGCTCGCGGCCGCCGACGGGGTGCTCATCCCCGTCCAGGCCAAGGTCAGCGCAGCTCTCCGTCTGCTGCTGCCTCAGATCGCCTCGGCGGACACCGACCTGCGGGAGAAGCCTCTCGAGCTGCACGGACTGGTCGTATCTCCGCTACGCCGGCCCACAACGAAGCTCGCGGAGTCCGTACTCGAGGAGCTGGACAAGCCTGACGGACTGCCAATCGTCGGCACCGCGCTGCTAGGTGTCGTCGTCACCGCGACCTGGCGGTCCGGCCGAACCGTGGTCGACTATCCCCCAGAATCCGTACACGCCCAGGCACCTGGGGCTCTCGCCAAGACCCTGGCAGGTGGCCAATGAGCGGCCGCAGGAAGAAGCTGCCCCCGCCGGCCGACAACGGAGACCCCACAACCCCCCTGCGGTCCCGTCCCGCCCGCACCACCGTCAGCGACACCCAGCCAACACGGCAGCCACCCGCCCCGGACGCTTCTGCGCCCGCACAGGCCAAGAATGCGCCTATGGACCGTCGTTCCTGGTACATGCCGAAGGAGTCTGCCAACGCCCTGGCGGAAGCGCTGGATGAGCTCCATTGGTCCACCCGGCAGCCGAAGCACGTCATCATGGCCGCCCTGGTCGCCGTCGCCCTTGAGCAGCTGCCCGCAGTGGAAGAACGGATCAAGCAGCAGTAGTCGCATTTCTCTCACCGCGCGGCAGCTCGCTCGACCCTGCAGGTCGTGTCCGACCGTTGCTCAGAGCCGCAGCGGCTCTCGGCGTTCCGGATCTTTCAGCCCGGAAGATCCGTCTCATCACCAAGACCGTGTCCTGTGTGGTGAGGCGGATCAGTCGCTTGTCTGGCTGCGGGTAGAAGGGATTGTGCTGGTTGTGTTGCAGGTTTAGTGGCAAGTCGAGAGCTGAGATCAATTGGCGCTCTAGGATCCATGGCTCATCGTGTCCGAGCCAGCACACTTGTGCGTGATCAGCCATCCACTCGCTGAGCCGATCTTCACCGTTCCCGCCGAACGTGAAACGCTTTCCACTACCCACGCGTCGCAGCTCGACCCCAAGCAGAACGCCGAGTGTGCGCCGTAGCGTCGACCCCTCTGTTATCCCTGCGGGCGAGAACATCCGGGCCTTGAGTCAGTACTTCTGGCC
This sequence comes from Streptomyces sp. NPDC048514, assembly GCF_043199955.1. Classification (NCBI taxonomy): domain Bacteria; kingdom Bacillati; phylum Actinomycetota; class Actinomycetes; order Kitasatosporales; family Streptomycetaceae; genus Streptomyces; species Streptomyces sp. NPDC048514. Next base: position 289,704 of record NZ_JBICWT010000004.1, read on the forward strand.
GCTCTGCACGGGCCAGGCCATCCCTATCGACTCGTGGAGATCGCGGATGTGGCTGGACCCCTGGGTCTAGCCGGGCGGACGTGGCGGGGCGGCACGGTCGGCACGGCCGGCACGGTCGGCACGGCCGGCACGGTCGGCACGGCCGGCACGGTCGGCAGATCTACGGATCGCGCGGAGGTCGGCCTCCGAGCCGCGGTTTCCCCTGCGACCACGACGGTCACCCCAGGCCTGCCCCATCGGTAGGTGATTCTCGTGGGTCACCGTCGCGCCGGTCGGCCAGGATCATCGCCACATCGTCCGCCAGCTCGCCGCCGGTGTGACGAATCAGCGCCTGGTGCAGTTGCTCCAGGAGTTCCAGTGGGCTTGGTGCGACGCCCATCCCCTCCACGGCCTCCGGCAGAGCGAAGAACTCGCCTTCGCGGTTGCGGGCCTCGATCACACCATCGGTGTACAGCAGCAGCCGGTCACCAGGGAGGAACGCGTAGCTTTCCGGCTTCTCGGGCCGGTCGCTGACGACGAGGTCCTCGAGGCCGAGGGGCGGCAACGGCAGACTCGGCATGAGTGGGGAAGCCCTGCCCCGGTGCAGGAGCAGCGGCGGTGGATGTCCACGATTGACCAACTGCACCACGGGTTCGTCCGGTACCTGCGCGATGAGGGCCGTGGTGAACCCTTCCAGCAGAACCTCCTGACCATACGCACCCGGGACGGCGACTTCTCGCCGAAGCGCAGCCGCGCAGCGGTTCATGACCTCTACCAGGTCGTCCTCATAGTGCACCGCCTCCCGGAACGCTCCCAGTGCCGCCGCGACGGCCCGCACCGCGGACAGTCCTTTGCCCCGGACGTCTCCGACGATCAGCCGAACGCCGTACCGCGTCTGCACCGCCTCGTACAGATCACCGCCCACCTGTGCCCCCGTCCCGGCCGCAAGGGCCAGACTGCCGGCCCGCAGTGGGCCCAGACGCGGGGGCACGGGCCGCAGGACGACATCCTGGGCCGCAACGGCGATGCGACGGACCTGGTCCAGCTCTCGCTGCCTGCGCTCCTGCATGGCGCGGCTGGTGATGAACCCGGCCACGGAGACCAGGATCAGAGCCAGGAAGTTGCTGTAGACCGGCAGGGTGCCCCACGCCCCGTTGTGCGTCGCGGTGGTCACACTGATCGCCAATGCGAGGCCCGCCGCCGCGGTGGTGCCCTTGGGCCCCAACGTCACTGCCGCCAGCGCCGGCACCGCCGTGAGGAAGGGACCCGTGTAGATGAAGTGCGCAGGCGTGAGTTCGATGGCCAGCACAGCCAGCGCGATCAAGAAGGGCACGCACTGCAGCAGCGCGAAGAGGACCCGGTTGTGACCGCCGGCTCCTGCCATCGAGTGGGACCGCAGAAGCGACCTCATGTCCCAAGCCTGCCTCGCTGAAACCCACAGCTCCACCTCAGCCCGCCGCCCTGGGCGGCGCAGAGACCCGCCCGGCCCGTTTGCACTCTGATCACGCCCGGTGGGCCACCGGCCTCCGATCAGGGGTGACGTTCACTACCTGGTTCCGGCGCCCCGTCCCGATCGACCCCCGGCGTTCACGGATGTGGCTCGATACCCGGGTCTGATCACGTTTTCGACAACTCCGGTCACACCGGCACCGCAAACGCTTACAGTGCATCCGCACCTGTTTTTGAACGCGTTCAGGTCACTGTCGGCGCGACAGGCGAGACGGACGCGGCACGTGCCGACGGGGACGGGGAGGAGTGCGCGGGATGCGCAACGGGGTCAAGGGCGTGGTCATAGGCGGGGTGTGCGCGGCGATGCTGGGAGGCGCCGGTTACGGCGCCTACAACATCCTGTCCGCACTGAACGACGACGGGACGACGAGCGGCGTGGCCGCGACCGTGAAGTCCGGGCCGCCCGGCGGGGACGAGGTGAAGGACACGGCGGCGAAGTTCTTCGCCGCGTGGGAGAAGGGCGACGCGGCGACCGCGGCGTCGTACACGAACTACCCCGGCGCCGCACAGCAGTTGCTGACGGCCTACGGCGACGACGCGCACATCACCGGGGTGCGCATCACGCCCGGCACGGCCACCGGCACGAGCGTGCCGTTCTCGGTCGAGGCGACGGTGTCGTACGGCGGCACGTCCGAACCGCTCGCCTACCGGAGCAGGTTGTCCGTCGTGCGCGGTGAGACCACGCACCGCCCGCTGGTCGACTGGAAGCCGTCGGTCGTGCATCCACGGCTGCGCACCGGGGACACGCTCGTCACCGACGCGTCGGCGGCCGCGCCGATCCAGGCCCTGGACCGGGACGGCGCCGTGCTGACGAAGGAGAAGTACCCCTCTCTCGGTCCGGTCCTGGACGAGTTGCGCAAGCGGTACGGCGACAAGGCCGGCGGCCGGGCCGGTGTCGAGCTGGCCGTACGGCATACGGGCACGGACGGCTCCGGAGGGGCCGCCGACACCCCCCTCCTCACGCTCACGAAGGGCAGGACCGGCAAGCTCCGCACGACCCTGAGCGCGGGCGCGCAGGCGGCCGCCGAGACGGCCGTGGCGAAGTACCCGGACGCCTCCGTCGTGGCCGTCAGGCCGAGCACGGGCGAGATCCTGGCCGTCGCCAACAACCGCACCGACGGCTTCGACGCGGCCCTGCTCGGTGAACGCCCGCCCGGCTCCACCATGAAGATCATCAGCGCCGCCACCCTCATCGACAACGGCCTGACGTCCGCGAACGGCAAGGCGCCCTGTCCCCCGTCCGCCGTCTGGCAGAGCCAGACGTTCCACAACCTCACGGGCCTGGAGGCGAACGAGAACGCCACCCTCTCGGAGAGCTTCGCCCGGTCCTGCAACACCGCGTTCGTGAAGTTCGCGGACGTCGTGAAGGTGGACTCCCTCACCGACGAGGCCGAGGAGCGGTTCGGGCTCGGTCGGAACAACTGGCAGATCGGCGTCCCGTCCTTCGACGGCCGCGTCCCCGCCACCGGGGGCCCCGACACCGCAGCCGCCCTCATCGGCCAGGGCCAGGTCCAGATGAGCCCTCTGAACATGGCCTCCGTGACGGCGACCGCGATGACCGGCACCTTCCGGCAGCCGGTGCTCGTGCCGCTCACGCTGGACGACCGGGAACCGGCACGCGCGCGTGGGCTGTCGCCGGGCACGGTCGCCCAGCTGCGCGCGATGATGAACCGCACCGCGACGAGCGGCACCGCGGCACCGACCATGTCCGGGCTCAGCGGGAGCATCGGCGCGAAGACCGGCTCGGCGGAGTCCGACGGGCAGGCGAGGTCGGACAGCTGGTTCACCGGTTACCGCAACGACGTGGCGGCGGCCGCGATGGTCCAGGACGGCGGTCACGGCATCGACGCGGCCGGTCCGATTGTCGCAAGCGTGCTACGGAACGCCGGCTGACATCAGCCGTCACGGCGGGGACTTTAAGGTGAAGGACGTCGTTGGGGAGTGTGTGAGGGCTGCGGGGACCCTGGGGAAGGCGCGGAGGAACTGAGGCTGTGGGCAAGAGAAGGCGCGTCGCCGCGCGACGGAAGACCGGACCCGCCGTGCTCGGCGGGATGATCGCCGTGGTCGTCGGCGGCGCCGGATTCGGCGTCTACGCGCTGTACGGCGGAGGTGCCGCCGCCGACGAGGGGACGTCCGCCACGGCCGGCCACAAGGCCGTCAGGACCGGCCCGTTGACCGCGGCGGAGATCCGCACGGCCTCGACGCGCTTCCTCACCGCCTGGCAGCGGGGCAGGACCGCGGAGGCGGCGGCCGCCACCGACGACCCGTCGGCCGCCGGAGCCCTCCTCACGGGCTACGCCAAGGACGCCCGTCTGACGGACGTCACCCTCACCGCCGGGGCGGCGACGGGCGCCAAGGTGCCCTTCTCCGTCAAGGCGACGGTCGCGTACCACAAGCTCGGCAAGCCGCTCGCCTACGGCAGTTCGCTCACCGTCGTCCGGCGCGCGAGCGACGGCAAGCCACTGGTCGACTGGCACGCCGCCGTCGTCCACCCGGACCTGAAGGACGGCGACACGCTCGTCACCGGCGAGTCCGGCACCCCGCCCGTCACCGCACTGGACCGCGACGGCGGCAAGCTGACGGCCACCCGGTACCCCTCCCTCGGCACGGTGCTGGACGGCCTGCGGGAGAAGTACGGCAAGACGGCGGGCGGCCGGGCCGGCATCGAGCTGCGCGTGGTGCGCGGCAAGGCGTCGAGGACGGCCAAGCTGTCCGACAAGACGCTCGTGGAGCTGAGCAAGGGCACACCGGGCACGGTGCGCACGACGCTGAGTCCGGGCCTGCAGAGGGCCGCCGAACAGCAGGTCGGCAAGCGGGCCGGCGCCTCCGTGGTCGTCGTGCGTCCCTCGACCGGCGAGATCCTCGCCGCCGCCAACAGCGGGCACGGCTTCAACATCGCCTTCCAGGGCTCCCTCGCGCCCGGCTCCACGATGAAGGTGATCACCTCGTCGCTGCTGATCGACAAGGGCCTGGCGGAGGCGGACAAGAAGCACCCCTGCCCCAAGACGTTCACCTACGGCGGCTGGAAGTTCCACAACGACGACGACTTCGAGATCAAGGGCGGCACGCTCAAGGCCAGCTTCGCCCGCTCCTGCAACACGGCCTTCATCAGCCAGGCGAAGAAGCTGCAGAACGACGACCTGACCGAGCAGGCGCAGCAGGTCTTCGGCCTGTCCATGAACAACTGGGCGATCGGTGTGCCCAGCTTCGACGGCTCGGTGCCGGTCCAGTCGGCGGCGCAGATGGCGGCCTCGCTGATCGGGCAGGGCGGGGTGCGCATGAACCCGCTGAACATGGCCTCGGTGGCGGCCACCGTGAAGACGGGCACCTTCCATCAGCCGTACCTGGTGTCACCGTCCGTTGACCACCGCACGCTGGCCACCGCATCGCGCACCATGTCCGCCGGGACGCTGTCCCAGCTGCGCGAGATGATGCGGTACACGGCCGCCTCCGGCACGGCGGCCGAGGCGATGTCCGGGCTCGGCCCGGACTACGGCGCGAAGACCGGCTCCGCGGAGGTCGACGGGCAGAAGAAGCCCAACGGCTGGTTCACCGCCTACCGGGGCGACCTCGCCGCGGCGGGCGTCGTCCAGGCCGGCGGCCACGGCGGCGACACGGCGGGCCCGATCGTGGCGGCACTCCTCAGGACTGGAGGCTGACCGCCGCCCCCGGCCCGGCGGCGCCGTCCCGGCCCTGCCGGTCAGGTCCCGTCCGGCTCGGTCAGGTGCGCACCGGTCCCACTCGGCTCAGGTGTGCACCGGCTCGGCGGTGTAGGTCCGGCGCAGGAATCTGACCAGGGTCTTGGACTCGAACTGCACGACGGCCACGCCGCAATCAGTGTGGAACTCCACGACGGCCTGGACGCGCCCGCACGGCCACACGCGTACGTCACCGCTCTCGGCCGGTGCCCGCAGTCCCTTTTCCAGCAGTGCGCGGGAGAAGGTCCACTCGTGCGGGCCCGGCAGGCCGAACCGCACCGACCGTGGATCACTGTCGGGGTCGTACCGCAGCACGACGGGGACCGCCCCCGGATCCTCTTCGTCCGTGACGATATGGGCGCGCGCGTACTGTTCGACTACAGACATCGGAACGCCCTTTCACGCAGTGTGACCTTTGCGAAAGTCATGCATCCACTTCCTCCTCCAATGTCGCACATTTTCCTGTGAGCGCGTCCGGAGGCGGTGGATCTCCCGGCACCTCCGCCCGTTTCACCGGACGACCGACTGGTACTTGCAAGCCACTTGCAACAAGGTTCTAAAATCGTACGGTGCATGTACCTGACGGATTCATCAACGCCCCCACCTCCGCCGTCACCGGAGTGGTCGCCGCCGGTGCGCTCGCGGTGAGCCTGCGCGGCGCCCGCCGCGAACTCGACGAGCGAACGGCCCCGCTGGCCGGTCTGGTAGCGGCGTTCATCTTCGCCGTACAGATGCTCAACTTCCCCGTAGCGGCCGGAACAAGCGGCCACCTTCTGGGTGGTGCGCTGGCCGCGATCCTCGTCGGCCCCTATACAGGGGTGCTGTGCGTGTCGGTGGTCCTGCTCATGCAGGGTGTGCTGTTCGCCGACGGCGGGCTGACCGCGCTCGGCGTGAACATCACCGACATGGCCATCGTCACGACGGTCGTGTCCTACGCGATCTTCCGCGGTCTGCTCGCCGTGCTGCCCCGCAAGCGGCGCTCGGTGACCGTCGCCTCCTTCGTCGCCGCACTGGTGTCCGTGCCGGCCGCCGCCGTCGCCTTCACCGCGATCTACGCGATCGGCGGCACCACCGACATCTCCCTCGGCAAGGTCGCGACCGCGATGATCGGCGTGCACGTGCTGATCGGGATCGGCGAGGCGGTCATCACCGCTCTCACCGTCGGCGCCGTCGTCGCCGTACGCCCCGACCTCGTGCACGGCGCGCACGGCCTGCGGCAGCGGCTCCAGCTGCGGGTGAACGGCACGCTGGTCGACGCCCCCGCGGCCGAGGCGCCCACGGCGCCCGTGGCGGCGCGCACCTCCCGGCGCACGCTGTGGGTGACCGGCCTCGTCACCTCCCTCGTCCTCGCCGGCTTCGTCAGCTTCTACGCCTCCGCCAACCCCGACGGCCTGGAGAAGGTCGCGCACGACAAGGGCATCGACAGGAAGGAGGAGGCGCACGCGGCGGCCGACTCCCCGCTCGCCGACTACGGCGTCAAGGACATCTCCGACGCCCGGCTGTCCGGCGGCCTCGCGGGAGTGATCGGCGTCGGCGTCACCGTCGTGGCGGGCAGCGCGGTGTTCTGGGCCGTGCGCCGGCGCCGCAGCGCGGACGTCTCCCCCGTCTCCACGACGGGCTCGGGCGTCTGACGTGGGAGCGGGACACGCGCACCGGCTCTACCGGCACGGGCACTCGCCCGTGCACGCCCTGCCGCCGCACACCAAGCTGGCCGCCGTCTTCCTGTTCGTGGTGGTCGTGGTGTCGACCCCGCGGGGGGCCATGTGGGCGTTCGCGGTCTACGCCGTCCTGCTCGCGGTCATCGCGTACCACGCGCGCGTGCCCGCCGGTTTCCTGCTCAGGCGGCTGCTGATCGAGATCCCGTTCGTCGCGTTCGCGGTGCTCATGCCGTTCGTGGCGGAGGGCGAGCAGGTACACGTCCTCGGGATGTCGCTCAGCGAGAGCGGCCTGTGGGGCGCCTGGAACGTGCTGGCCAAGGGCACACTCGGCGTCGCCGCCTCCGTGCTGCTCGCCGCCACCACCGAACTGCGCGAACTGCTCCTCGGGCTGCAGCGGCTGAAGCTGCCGCCGCTGCTCGTGCAGATCGCCTCCTTCATGATCCGCTACGGCGACGTCATCACCGACGAGATGCGCCGGATGCGGATCGCCCGTGAGTCGCGTGGCTTCGAGGCGAATGGCGTGCGCCACTGGGGCGTGCTCGCCAAGTCCGCCGGCGCGCTGTTCATCCGCTCCTACGAACGCGGGGAGCGCGTGCACCTGGCCATGGTCAGCCGGGGGTACGCCGGCTCGATGCCGGTCATCGACGAGGTGACCGCGTCCCGGGCGCAGTGGTCGTACGCCCTCACGCTCCCCTGCGCCGCCCTCACCGTCTGTCTGCTGGGATGGGTCCTGTGACTACACCTGCCTCCCTGGAGGTCTCCGGCCTCGCCTTCGCCTACCCGGACGGCCACCAGGCCCTGTTCGGTGTCGACTTCCGCCTCGCGCGCGGTGAGCGGGTCGCGCTGCTCGGCCCGAACGGCGCCGGCAAGACGACCCTGGTCCTGCACCTGAACGGCATCCTCGGCGGCGGCACCGGCACGGTGACCGTGGCCGGGCTGCCCGTCGGCAAGAAGCACATGGCCGCCGTCCGGCAGAAGGTCGGCATCGTCTTCCAGGACCCGGACGACCAGCTGTTCATGCCGACCGTGCGAGAGGACGTGGCGTTCGGCCCGGCCGCCGCCGGGCTGAGGGGCGCCGCGCTGGAGGAACGGGTGCGGCACGCCCTGGAACGGGTCGGCATGCAGGACTTCGCCGACCGTCCGCCGCATCACCTCTCCTTCGGCCAGCGCCGGCGCGTCGCGGTGGCCACCGTGCTCGCCATGGAGCCGGAGATCCTCGTCCTGGACGAGCCCTCCTCCAACCTCGACCCGGCCTCCCGCCGCGAACTCGCCGACATCCTGCGCTCGCTGGACGTGACGGTCCTCATGGTCACCCACGACCTGCCGTACGCCCTGGAGCTGTGCCCGCGCGCCATGATCCTCAGCGACGGCGTGATCGCTGCGGACGGGCCGACCGGCGAGCTGCTCTCCGACGACCGGCTGATGCGGGCGCACCGCCTGGAACTGCCCTTCGGCTTCGACCCCCGCACCGTGGCCCCCACCACCCCGCACCACGCCTGACGCGACGCCCCGCACCCACCGCGGCGGCACCGGAGCGGCACTGAGAGACACCTCACGTCCGTCCGCCCTGCGCCGAGGAATCGCAGGCGCAGGGCAGCTGTTGCACGCACTGTCGCAGGCGATCGGAAGGGACGGCGGGCGTGGACGTGAACGGCACTGTGGCCGAGGGCTTCGAGCCGGTCAGGGAGGCGTTCGCAGCGAACTTCGCCCTGCTCGGCGAACGCGGTGCGGCCGTCGCCGTGTACCGCGACGGGCACCGGGTCGTGGACCTGTGGGCCGGCACCAGGGACGTGGACGGCGACACCCCCTGGGAGTCCGGTACCGCGCAGATCGTGCGCTCCGCGACCAAGGGCGTCGCGGCCGCCGCGCTGCTGCTCCTGCATCAACGCGGCGAGCTGGACCTGGACGCCCCGGTCGGCACCTACTGGCCCGAGTACAAGGCGGCCGGCAAGGAGCACACCCGGGTGCGGCACCTGCTCGCGCACCGCGCCGGCCTACCCGTACTCGACCGTCCGCTGACCCCGCGGGAGGCCGCCGACCCCGACCTCGGTGCGGCGGCCGTCGCCCGGCAGGCGCCGGCCTGGGAGCCGGGCACGGACCACGGCTACCACGCCCAGACCTACAGCTGGCTGACCGGTGAACTGGTCCGGCGCGTCACCGGCCGCCCGGTGGGCGAGTGGCTGGCGGACGAGATCGCCGGGCCCGTCGGCGCGGACCTGTGGCTGGGCCTGCCCGCGTCGCACCGCACGCGCGTCGGACGCGTCGGTCCCGTCGAGGCCCCGGAAGCCGCAGGCGCACTGAGGACCCGCCCCAAGCGCGCCGTCGCCGAGGCGTACGCCGACCCGGACTCCCTGACCCGCCGCGCGTTCGCCGCGATCACACCACTGCCGGACGAGAACGACCCCGCCTACCGCGCCGCCGCCCTGCCCGCCTCCAACGGCATCGCCACCGCCGACGGCCTGGCCCGCTTCTACGCCTCGCTGATCGGCGAGGTGGACGGTGGCACCCGCCTGTTCGCCCCGGCGACGACGGAACTGGCCCGCACCGAGCAGTCCGCCGGAGCCGACCGGGTCCTCGTCGTCGGCACCCGCTTCGGCCTCGGCCACATGCTGCACGGCATCGCCTCCCCGCTGCTCTCCCCCGCCTCCTTCGGGCATCCCGGCCGGGGCGGTGCGCTCGCGTTCGCCGACCCGGAGGCCGGTGTCTCCTTCGGCTACGTCACCAACGGCTTCAGGAAGGGCGTGACGGCGGACCCGCGGGCCCAGGCCCTGGTGCGGGCCCTGCGCACGGCACTCGCCTAGGCACGGCCGCGGTCAGGGGGGTGCGCCGCGGCCGCGGCGCGCGTCGTCCCGAAGGTCCTCCCTCTCGCGCCCTGTCGCGTCACACGTGGATCGGGTGCGAGGTCCGGCCGGAATCCGCGTCGATCTCCTCGTGCGCCTTGGTCAGCAGTTGCATGGCCAGTTCGTTGAGCGCGCGGGCGCCGGCGATCTCCTCGCCGACCCGCGGCTGGTGGGAGTCGACGCGGTGCCGGCTGGCCCGGCCATGCGCCCGTACCTCGGTGCCGTCGGGCAGACGCACCATCGCCACCGCGCGCGTGTGCTGATCGTCGTCCTCCACGAACTCCAGCTCGACGTGCCATCCCACAACCGTGTGCATCATGTCGACCACCTCCGGAGAGCCACTGCTTCCAGGGTGCGCCGGGCGGCCCCGCCCGTCATGTCGGTGCCCGGGCCGCCCGCCGCGCGAGGCGGCCGTACGGTCCTCACTCGTCGAAGCTGGCGAAGTAGGCGGCGGCCATGTCCTCGTCCGCGTGGCCCTGGGCGGCGGCACGGGCGAGCCGCTCGGCGGTCGCCGCGGCGACGTCGAGGCGTACGCCCTGCCGTTCGCCGGCCTGGACGATGAGCCGGGCGTCCTTCTCCGCGGTGGCCACCGCGAACGACGCCGGGGAGAGCTTGTCCTCGAGGATCAGCGTGGCCTTGGCGCGCAGGTATCCCATGTCGAGCGGGCCGCCTTCGATCAGGTCGAAGAAGTGCTGCGGGTCGACACCCAGGCCCTTCGACAGGGCCAGCACCTCACCCGCCGCGGCGGTGGCCGCGAGGACCCAGCTGTTGGCGACCAGCTTCAGCCGGCTGGCGCTGCCCGTGCCGCCGTCGTCCCCGGTCCACACCGTCTTGGCCCCGACCGCGTCGAAGACCGGCTCGACCGCGGCCCGGCCCTCCTGCGGTCCGGCGGCAAGCACGGTCAGCAGGCCGTCCTCGGCGGGCCGGCGCGTGCCGAGGACGGGGGCGTCGTAGAAGACGAGCCCGTGCTCGCGGGCGAACGCGGCCAGCTCCGTGATCAGGTCCGTCCCGGCGGTGGTGCACTGCGCCCAGACCGCGCCGGAACGCAGTGCCGGGGCCGCCTCGCGCATGACGTCCAGGACGGCGTTGCCGTCGTAGAGCATGGTCAGTACGACATCGGCGCCCTCGACGGCCTCGGCGGGCGTGCCGGTGATCCGGGCGCCGTCGGCGGCCAGCGGCTCGGCCTTCTCGCGGGTGCGGTTCCAGGCGCGGACGTCCAGCCCGGCGCGGCAGAGGTTGCGGGCCATGGCGGCCCCCATGATGCCCGTGCCCAGGACACTGACGGTCGGCTTCTCGGTCATTGACGGCTCCCTGTCGTGCGGTTACTGCCTCGTGCAGTCGTGCGGTTGCTGCCTCGTGCTGTCATGCGGTTACTGCCTCGTGCTCCGACGTCATCTTCGTACGGATGCGCCCGGGGACGGCTCGAGCCGCGCTCCTTTCCGCTCCGGCCGCACGGACGGTCCGCTTCGTACGGGCGCGCCGAGGGGCCGGCTCCAGCCGCACGCGCTATCCGGCGTGCAGCATCAGCCCGATCCCCACGACCAGCAGGCCCGCCGCCGCGAGCCGGGGTGCTCCGAAGCGCTCCTTGAAGAGCAGTGCGCCGATCGCGGCGCCGACGATGACGGACGACTCGCGCAGGGCGGCGACGGGCGCGAGTTCGGCGCGGGTCTGCGCCCACAGGACCAGGGCGTACGCGGCGACGGAGAGGGCGGCGCCGAGAAGGCCGAGGGCGGCGTGGGGCCGCAGCAGCCGGAGGGTGTCGCCACGCGCGCGTGCGTACATGTACGCGGGGATGACGACCCCCTGGATGGCCATGAGCCAGGCGATGTAGCCGAGGGGGGTGTGCGAGGCGCGGGCGCCCAGTCCGTCGAGCACCGTGTACGCGGCGATCGTCAGACCGGTCGCCAGAGCCGCTCCGATCGCCGCCCAGTCGGGCCGGCTCCCGCGCAGGCCCCACAGGCTGACGCCGGTCAGGCCGAGGCAGGACACGACGATGCCGGCCATCGCCCAGGCACCGGGCACCTCGTGCGCGAAGACGGCGGCGAGAAGGGCGACGACGAGCGGCGCGCTGCCGCGCGCGAGGGGGTAGGCCTGTCCGAAGTCACCCAGGCGGAAGGACGTCATCAGCAGGGCGTAGTAGGCGACGTGCACGACGGCCGAGGTCAGCAGGTACGGCCAGGCGGCCGCGGCCGGGACGGCGGTGAACGGCAGTGCCGCGAGCCCGATGAGCACCCCGCCGCCGGAGATCAGGGTGAAGCCGACCAGCTTGTCGGTGATCCGGTGGGCGATGGCGTTCCAGCTGGCGTGGGTGACGGCGGCCAGCAGGACGGCCGACGCGACGAGCGGTGTCATGCGGTCCGCTCGCGCACGTCCACCGGCGCGGCACCCGCGTGGGCGACCAGATCGGGAAGCCCGCGCACCTTGCCGGCCGGCTCCCCGATCCCGTGCTCGCGCAGGGCCTCGGCGAACCGGGGGTGGGCTCCTGATCCGTCGGCGTCCGTGGCGGCTTCCGTCGTCATGAAGGGCACGGTAGTGGCCGGTGCGCGGCGCGCGCGAACGAGTTACGGCCTCGGTGCCGAACCCGCCGGCGTCGCCCACCTCGGCCGATCACCCGCTCCGCGGGTCGCGGGTCAGGACATGAGCCGGTGAGGGTGCAACCCGTCCCCACGGGCACCCTCACCGGCCGTTCTGCCGTCGGAAGCGGTACGTCAGGCGCGTACCAGCTCCCGCTCCCCGTCGGGGTCGGCGTCCCTGCGTTCCTCCGCCGTGCGCAGGCCCTCGCCCTCGACGTCGACGTTGGGCAGCGCCCGGTCCAGCCACTTCGGCAGCCACCAGGCCCGCTTGCCGAGCAGCGCGAGCACCGCCGGCACGATGGCCATGCGGACGAGGAACGCGTCGAAGAAGACGGCGATGGCGAGGCCGAAGCCGATCATCTTGACCATCGACTCGCTGGAGCCGATGAAGCCGGAGAAGACGGCGATCATGATGACGGCGGCGGCCGTCACGACCCGGGCGCCGTACCTGAAGCCCGTCACCACCGCCTGGCTCGCGCTCTCGCCGTGGACGAAGGCCTCCCGCATCCGGGTCACCAGGAAGACCTCGTAGTCCATGGCGAGGCCGAAGACGACGCCCACCATGAAGATCGGCATCATCGACATGACCGGGCCGGTCTGCTCGACGTTCATCAGGCCGGACAGCCAGCCCCACTGGAAGACCGCGACCACGGCGCCGAGGGCGGCCAGGACGCTGAGCAGGAAGCCGAGGGCCGCCTTCAGCGGGACGAGGATCGAGCGGAACACCACGATGAGCAGCAGGAAGGCGAGTCCGACGACCAGGGCCAGGTAGGGCAGCAGGGCGTCGTTCAGCTTCTGCGAGACGTCGATGTTCATCGCCGTCGAGCCGGTGACCAGGACCGTGGAGTCGGTCTCCCGGGCGATGTCCGTGCCCTTGTCACGGATGGCGTGCACCAGGTTCTCGGTCGTCGCCGAGGACGGCTTGGACTCCGGGACGACGGTGATCGTCGCGGTGTCGCCGGCCTTGTTGGGCGCGGCCGGGGTGACCGTGACGACGTCCTTGAGGCCCTTGATCTCTTCGCCGACCTTGGCGAAGGCCGCCTTCGCGTCGTCGCTGTCCCTGGCGTCGACGACGACCATGAGCGGACCGTTGAAGCCGGGTCCGAAGCCCTCGGAGAGCAGGTCGTAGGCGCGGCGCTGGGTGGTCGAGGTCGGCTGGGAGCCGTCGTCGGGGAGGCCGAGTTCGAGGGAGGCGGCCGGGATCGCGGCCGCGCCGAGTCCGATCACGCCGAGCAGGAGTACGGCGACCGGGCGCCGGACGACGAAGCGGGCCCAGCGGGTGCCCATGTTGGGCCGGCCCGGCTTCCTGGGCGGGCGGCCGCCGCCGAGCAGCTTGCTCTTCTCGCCGGCCGGCTTGATCCTGCGGCCCGCGTAGCCGAGCAGTGCCGGGATCAGGGTGAGGGCGATGAGGACCGCGATGGCGACGGTGCCCGCGGCCGCGACGCCCATCTTCGTGAGCATCGGGATGTTGACGACGGACAGGCCGACCAGGGCGATGACGACGGTCAGTCCGGCGAAGACGACCGCCGAGCCCGCCGTGCCGACGGCGCGGCCGGCCGCCTCCTCGCGTTCGCGGCCCTCGGCGAGTTCCGCGCGGTAGCGGGAGACGATGAACAGGGCGTAGTCGATGCCGACGGCGAGGCCGATCATCGAGGCCAGGGTGGAGGTGGTGGTGCCCAGATCCAGGGCGCTGGCGAGCGCGGTGATCGTGGAGACGCCGATGCCGACGCCGATGATCGCGGTCAGCAGCGGGAATCCGGCCGCGAGCAGCGAACCGAAGGTGATGACGAGGACGACCGCGGCGATCGCGATGCCGATGACCTCGCTGGAGCCGGTCTCGGGGGTCGCGCTGAGCGCGTCACCGCCGATCTCGACGGTGAGCCCCGCGTCCCGTGCCTCCTGCGCGGCCTTCTTCAGCGCGTCGCGCGAGGTGTCCTCCAGCTCCATGCCGGAGACCCTGTACTTCACCGAGGCGTAGGCGATCGTGCCGTTCTTGCTGACGGCATGCCCCTTGTAGGGGTCGGCGACCGAGGTGACCTCGGAGTCGCCCTTGAGCTTGCCGACGGTCTTCTCGACGGTCGCCTTGTTGACGGCGTCCGTCATCTTCTCGCCCCTCGGGGCCTTGAAGACGACCCGGGCGGTCGCGCCGTCGGCGCTCATCCCGGGGAAGCGCTGTTCCAGCAGGTCGAAGGCCTTCTGGGCCTCGGTGCCCGGGATGGAGAAGGACGTGTTGCCGGCGGTTGGCGCGGAGGCGGCGCCCACCCCGGCGAGGGTGAGCAGCGCGACCCATATGAGGGCGGCGAAGTGGCGTCGCCGGAAGGCGAGCCGGCCGAGTTTGTAGAGGAACGTGGCCACGGAGGCGTACTCCCGGTCAGGTCGTGGGTTCGGCTGGGCAGGGGCTTTCAGCCCGACGACGTGAGCGGTGACGTCAGGTGGTGGGCTTGCTGGGGAGGGGATCGGTGCCGGTTCCGGCGGGGCCGGTTCCGGCGGGGCCTGTTCCGACGGGGCCGGTCCTGGGTGACCGGCCCGGTGGGCAGGGGGATTCAGTCGGTGGGAACGCCGAGGGCGGGGAGGACGACGGCGTCGATGTACGAAAGGAGGAAGTCCTGCGTCGGCGGTAGTTCGTCGATCATCGTGCGGGCGGCGAACCCACCGATCATCATGTGCATCACGAACTCGATGGCGGGGTTGTCCGCACGGACCTCGCCCCGTTCGATCGCCCGTTGCAGCACACGGCGGAACTCCGCCATCTCCGGTTCGATGAGGTGCTCCCGGAACGCCCGCAGGAGGTCCGGGTTGGAGTGGGTCGCCATGGCCAGGCTCCGCATCAGAGCGGAGTTCTGTTCCATCTCGCAGTCGTCCGCACGCAGCGTGAGCGCGTGCAGGTCACCCCTGAGCGACCCGGTGTCGATCTCGTCGGCGAGGGTGCCCGGCTTGCCGTGCCGCACCGCCCTCGCCACCAACTCGGCCTTGCCGCCCCACTGACGGTAGAGCGTGGCCTTGCTGGAACGGGTGCGGGCTGCCACGGCGTCCATGGTGAGGGTGTCGTAGCCGACTTCCCGGAGCAGTTCGAGCACGGCCTCGTACAACTCGGCCTCACGCTCGGGCGTGATCCGACTGCGACGCGCCGTTGCGACGACCTCGGTCATGCCAGTCACCTTCCCGCTCCGGAGCTTTCTGCTTCGTACACCACAGAAAGATACCCCGCTAGCGAGCGAAACGAAACCGTTTCGTACGTGTGGTGGGTCACGCGTGTCGGGTTTGCGTAAGTGAGCGGACCGTGCGCCGGTTCGCGGTGTACGGGAAGTGCCGGTTCGCGGTGTACGGGAAGCTGCTGCCGGTTCGCGGTACGGGAAGCCGCCGGTTCGCGGTGTACGGGAAGCTTCCGGTCGGCGCGGTACCGGGAGCCGCCGGTCCGTGCGGTGCGGGTGGCGGGGGAAGCCGAAGTCGCCGTTCTTCACGAGTTGCTGGGGCTCTTCGCCCGGAAAAGCATGGGGAGGTGAGCTATCTGCGTCTTCCCCACCTCAGCGGCGACCTGCTGTGCTTCGTGTCCGAGGACGACCTCTGGCTGGCCCCCCTCGACGCCCCCGGCCGCGCCTGGCGGCTCACGGCGGACCGCACGAAGGCCGGCCACCCCCGCTTCTCGCCCGACGGCCGCCGGATCGCCTACACCACCTGGCGCAGCCTCGTCCCCGAGATCCACCTCGTCGGCGTCGACGGCGGTCCCGCGCGGCAGCTGACGTACTGGGGCAGCGCCGACACCCAGGTCTGCGGCTGGACCCCGGAGGGCGACATCCTGGCCGTCGCCTCCCACGGAGAACCCTTCTCCTACTTCACCTGGGCCTACAAGGTCCCCACCGACGGGGACCCGGGCGGCCGGCTGCCCTGGGGCCCCGTCTCCGACCTCCAGGTCGCCGACCTCGACGGCGAACGCAGGACCCTGCTGCTCACCGGCACCCCGCCGCACGAACCGGCCTCCTGGAAGCGCTACCGCGGCGGCGCCATGGGCCGCCTCTGGCTGCACGGCCGGCGCCTCCTGCCGGACATCGACGGCCATCTGGCCTGCCCCATGTTCGTCGCCGGCCGGATCGCCTTCCTCTCCGACCACGAAGGCGTCGGCAACCTCTACTCCTGCGCCCGGGACGGCACCGATCTGCGCCGCCACACCGACCACGACGCCTTCTACGCCCGGCACGCCTCCACCGACGGCAGCCGCGTGGTCTACCAGTGCGCGGGCGATCTGTGGCTGGTGGACGACCTCTCCCCGGCCGGTGCGCCGCGCCGGCTCGACGTCCGGCTCGCCGGCCCCGCCACCGGGCGCCGCAGATATCCGGTGCCGGCCGCGCAGAACGTGGACGGCATCTCCGTGGACGAGACGGGCCGCGCCGGCGCCGTCGTCGTACGCGGCAGCCTGTACTGGCTCACCCACCGCGACGGACCGGCCCGTACGATCACCGACACCCCGGGTGTCCGGGTGCGGCTGCCGGAGATGCTGGGCTCGACCGGGCAGGTCGCCTACGTGACGGACGCCGAGGGCGAGGACGCCGTCGAGATCGCCCAGCTCCCCCGCGCGACCGGCGACCGCGCGCCGCGCCGGCTGGCCTCGGGCGAGCTGGGGCGGGTCCTGGAGATGGTGTCCGACCCGCTCGGCGAGCGGCTGGCCATCGCCTCGCACGACGGACGTCTGCTGCTGCTCGACGTGACGGACCCGTCCACGGACCCGTCCGACGACGAGACCGGGCCCGGGGCCGGCACGGAGGACGCCGAGGAGCCCACGCCGGAGGCGGCCGGCGAGATGCCCGGGGACCTGGGCGAGCCCGGGGACGCGGAGGTGGTCGAGGACACGGAGGTGGCCGGGGAGACCGCATCGGGCGGCGGCCCGGCGGATGGCAGTGGTGGCCGTGGCAACGGCAACGGCAACGGCAACGGCAACGGCAACGGCAACGGTGTGACCGAGTTGATCCACTCCGTCAACGGTCCCGTGCGCGACCTCGCGTTCTCACCCGACGGCTCGTGGCTCACCTGGTCCCACCCGGGCATCGGCCGCTCGCTGCGCCAGATCAAGCTGGCGCGCATCAAGGACCGATTGATCGTGGACGTCACGAACGGCCGTTTCGAGGACGAGAACCCCGTCTTCACGCGGGACGGCCGCTACCTCGCGTTCCTCTCCTGGCGCGGCTTCGACCCGGTGTACGACGTCCACACCGGGGACCTCTCCTTCCCGCTCGGCTGCCGCCCCTACCTCGTCCCGCTGTCCTCGGCCACCCCCTCGCCCTTCGCCCTGAACCCGGAGGGGCGCCCCGCCGCCGGCGGCCTGGACCCGCTCGAGGACGAGGAGAGAGGCGAGGGCGGCACGGTGATCGTGGAGGTGGAGGGCCTGGAGAACCGGGTCACGCCGTTCCCGGTCATCGCCTCCAAGTACTCCGCGCTGTACCCGGTCGCCGGCGGCGGGCTGGTCTGGCTGCGCTGGCCGATCTCCGGCGCGCTCGGCGAGACCTTCGCCAGCCCGGACGACACCACCGGCCGTCCCACCCTGGAGCACTTCAACATCAGCAAGGCCAAGAAGTCCGAACTCGTCGGCCATCTCGACTGGTTCGCGGTCAGCGGCGACGGCACCCGGCTGGTCGTCGTCGACGAGGGCGACCTGCGGGCCGTGCCCTCGACCGAGATCGGCGACAGCGATTCGACCGTCTGGATCGACCTGCGCCGCATCCTGCACCAGGTCGACCCGCCCGCCGAGTGGCGCCAGTCCTACGAGGAGGCAGGACGTCTCATCCGCGCCTACTTCTGGGACCCCGACATGTGCGGCATCGACTGGGACGCGGTGCTCGGCCAGTACCGGCCGCTGGTGGAACGGGTGGCCTCCCCGGACGAGTTCGCCGACCTGCTGCGCGAGGTCCTGGGCGAGCTGGGCACTTCGCACGCCTACGTCACCGCCGCCCGCCGCAACGAAGGGCCGCCCCACTACCAGCGCTGGCAGGGCCTCCTCGGCGCCAACCTCGCCCGCCGCGACGGCCACTGGACGGTCAAGCGCATCCTGCCCGGCGACTCCTCCGACTCCAAGGCCCGATCGCCGCTGGCCGGCACGGGCATCCGCGAGGGCGCCGTGCTCACCCACGTGGACGGCCGCCCGGTCGACCCGGTCGCCGGCCCCTTTCCGCTGCTCGCCGGCTCGGGCGGTACGACCGTGGAACTGACGTTCACCACCGCGGAGGGCGGGGCGGGGCACGCCCGGCGCGTGGCCGTCGTCCCGCTCGTCGACGAACGCCCCCTGCGCTATCAGGACTGGGTGGCCAAGCGCCGCGAGGTCGTCCGGGAGTTGAGCGGCGGCAGGTGCGGCTATCTGCACATCCCCGACATGGGCGGCTCCGGCTGGGCCCAGTTCAACCGCGACCTGCGCATGGAGGTGTCCCGGCCCGCGCTGATCGTGGACGTGCGCGGCAACGCGGGCGGCCACATCAGCGAACTCGTCATCGAGAAGCTGACCCGCACGATCCTCGGCTGGGACCTGACCCGGGACGCGCAGCCGGTGGCGTACACCTCGAACGCCCCCCGGGGCCCGGTGGTCGCCCTCGCCGACGAGGCGACCTCCTCGGACGGCGACATGATCACCGCGGCCTTCAAGCTGCTGAAGCTCGGCCCCGTCGTCGGCCAGCGCACCTGGGGCGGCGTGGTCGGCATGACCGGCCGCCACCGCCTGGGCGACGGCACGGTGATCACGGTGCCCATGAACGCGGCCTGGTTCGACGCCTATGGCTGGTCCGTGGAGAACCACGGTGTCGCCCCCGACCTGGAGGTCCTGCGCACCCCCCTCGACTGGGCGGAGGGCCGCCACGCCCAGCTCGACGACGCGGTCCGGCTCGCCCTGGACCTCCTGGAGACCAACCCGGCGGCCGTTCCGCCCGACTACGCCGACGTCCCCGACCGTTCACGTCCCAGGCTGCCACCGCGGCGGTGAGCCCACGCCCGCCAGAAGGGTGGGCACGAAGGCGGTGGACGCGAAGGGCGATGGGCACGAAGGCGGTGGACGCGAAGGGCGATGGGCACGGAAACCGGTAGCCAGCAGCCGGTAGCCGTCAGCCGTCAGCCGTCAGCCGGGGAGACGCCTCGCCGGGGCCCGGA
This sequence comes from Streptomyces sp. NPDC048514, assembly GCF_043199955.1. Lineage (NCBI taxonomy): Bacteria > Bacillati > Actinomycetota > Actinomycetes > Kitasatosporales > Streptomycetaceae > Streptomyces > Streptomyces sp. NPDC048514. Next base: position 309,083 of record NZ_JBICWT010000004.1, read on the forward strand.
CCGGCTGCGGACACGAACGCAGGGCGCCCTCCGCGAGGAAGGGCGCCCCACGTGATCCGGCCAAGGCCGAACGTGATGACTAGGCGTCGTAGTCCCGCTCGAGGTGCTCGCCCATCTCACGCTCCGGGTCCTCGATGTCGCGCATGTTCTGGCGACCCCGCTCGGTCTGCGGCTGCTGGCCACCGCGCTGCGGCTGCTGCGGCTGCTGCTTGCCACGCTGGCCGGCACGCTCACGCGCCTGACCGGCCTTCTCCTTGGCCTGGTCCTGCATCTCGTTGGCCTTGTTCTGGAACTGGTCCTTCATACCCATGTGGGTTCACTCCTGTGGTGAGTGAGAGTAGGGAGTCGGCCCCTTGGTGGGGCCTCGACCAGATTCACACGGGGGAACACGGAGCGCATGTGGATCAGTTACGGTGCGTAGCCCTCCCCGCTTCATCAGCCGCCCCACCTGCGCCGACGAGTCCGGAGCGCATGCCTTGCAACCGGGGCGCGAACCGTTTCATCTCGCGCTGGCCGACCGTGCCGATGAGCGCCGGCAGGTACCCGCGCACGCCCTGCATGCCGCGCAGCCACCACTGCCCGTAGACATGCGCCGAGCGCCGCTCGATCCCGGCGACGAGCCGGTCCACCGCGGGACCCAGCGGGTAGGTCTTGTTCGACGGCCAGGGCAGCCGTTGCCGCAGTTCGCGCATGACGTCGTCCTGGTCGGCGCCGCGCACCATGTCGGTGTCGGTCCAGGACAGGTACGCGACCCCGACGCGCACGCCCTGGTAGCCGACCTCGGCGCGCAGACTGTGCGCGTACGCCTCCACGCCGGACTTGGACGCGCAGTACGCCGACATCATCGGCGCCGGCGTGATGGCGGCGAGCGAGGCTATCTGGAGCAGATAGCCGCGGCTCTCGACGAGCACCGGCAGGAACGCGCGCGCGGTCACCGCGGAACCGATCAGGTTCACCTCGATCACGCGCCGCCACGCCTGCGGGTCGGAGTCCGCGAACGGACCGCCGGTCGCCACACCGGCGTTGGCGACGACGATGTCCACCTTGCCGAACCTCGCCTTGACCTCCTCGGCCACCCGGGCCATCGCCTCGTGGTCGGTGACGTCGGCGTACCAGTGCGCGCTCTCGCTGTGCAGCCGCCCGGAGACCTCCTTGAGCGCGTCCTCCTCCAGGCCGACCAGCGCCACCTTGGCGCCGCGCGCGGAGAGTTTGCGTGCCAGCAGTTCACCGACACCACGTGCCGCTCCGGTGACGACCGCGACCTGTCCCTCGAGGCTGACCGTGCTCATGCGCCCTCCTTGATCTGCGCCGGGGTGGAACCGTGTTCGGGGGTGCCCCCCGTGACATAGGTGGTGACCAGCTCCCGGATCCGGCGGATCACCGGCTCGGGGGCCTCGATCGGGGTCATGTGACCGACGCCGGGCAGCTCGGTGAGGCCGACGCAGTGAGGCAGCGCGGCGACCAGCGCACGGGCGTGCACGGGAGGCGTGAGCCGGTCGGACGTGCCGTGCACCACCGCGGTGGGCACACGCAACTCCCGTACGCCGTGGTCGAGATCGAGCGCTTCGAGGACGGCGGCCCAGGCGTGGCGCACGGCGCGCGGGCAGGAGTGCACGATCCGCGCGCACGCCTCCACCATGTGAGGAGCGGAACCGGCGCCCATGGTGGCGTACTTGAGGACGCTTTTCGCGACCGGTGTGACCGGCCCGAGCGGGGCACGCGAGCCGAGAACGCGCCCGGTCATCCAGGTGCGCGCGCGTCCGGCGCGCAACGGCAGCACGCGCGACTCCGCCACCAGCCGCGAACTTCCGGTGCTGCACAGCAGGACGGCCGCGGCGTGTTCACGGACGCGGGGGCGGCCGGCGGCCGCCATGACGGTCATGCCGCCCATGGAGTGGCCGACGATCAGGGCCTTCTGCCCGCGTTCCAGCGTCCCTTCGAGCACCGCTTCGAGATCGTCCGCCAGGGCGTGGGTGGTGCACGCCGAGCCGGCGGGACTGCGTCCGTGTCCCCTCTGGTCGTAGGTGATCACGCGGTGGTCGGCCGCCAGATCCCGGACTTGCGCCGCCCAGAAGGCGGTCGAGCAGGTCCAGCCGTGGGAGAGGACGACGGGAGGCGCGTCGTCGGGCCCGTGCACCTCGACGTGCAGCCGGGCTCCGTCGGCGGAGACGACGGTGAGCCGGCGGGCGGGGACGGGCGGGGCGTACGGGCCGGAGGCCACGGAGGCGGGCCGGCTCATGCGGCGTTCCCGCTCTGCCCGGCGCCGTCGGCCTGCGCGGGCGTGCTCCGCCCCGTGCCGTGCGCGGCCGGCTCCGCCGCGGCCCTCTCGGCCGCACGCCCGGGTTGCTCGGCAGTGCGTGCGGATCGCTTGGCGGCGGTGCGTGCCGGCTGCTCCGATGCGCTGCGTGCCGGCTGCTCGGCGGCGGCTCCCGGCCGCTCGGCGGTGCCCGCGGGTCGCTCGGCGGTGTGACCGGACGCGCCCGTGTCCTTCGTCCCGGGCTTGCGGACGACCTCGTACTCCCCCAGGTCCACCCGCCGGGTCGCGCGCCGGAACTCGGTCGTCGTGCCGGGCCAGATGGTGGTGTTGCGGCCGCTCGCGTCCAGATACCAGCTGGTGCAGCCCCCCGTGTTCCACACGGTCCGCTTCATGCGCTCCTGCACCTCGTGGTTCCAGGCCGCGACGGCGGCGGGCCGGGCGTCGAGCGCGGTGCGGCCGCCGAGGACGTCGAGCTGGCGCAGATAGTCGGCCATGTAGTTCAGCTGGGACTCGATCATGAGGATCATGGAGGAGTTCCCGAGGCCGGTGTTGGGCCCGATGATCGTCATCCAGTTCGGGAAGCCCGCCGCGGAGGCGCCGCGCAGGGCCTGCATGCCGCTCTTCCAGGTCTCCGCGAGGGTGACGCCCGCCGCGCCGACCACGCGCTCGGCGATGGGCATGTCCGTGACGTGGAAGCCCGTACCGAAGATGATCACGTCGGCCTCGGTCTCCGTGCCGTCGGCCGCGACGAGCGTGGACCCGCGGATCTCGCTGAGCCCGCTGGCGACGACGTCCACGTTGGGCCGGGCGAGCGCCGGGTAGTACTCGCTGGACAGCAGGATCCGCTTGCAGCCGATGCGGTAGTCCGGGGTGAGCTTGGCGCGCAGGGCCGGGTCCTTGATGGCGCGGGCCATGTTGCGCTTGGCGAGCCGCTCGACCAGACCGAGTTCCTCGGGGCGCTTGGTGAAGGCCTGCACCTGCAGTTCCCGGATGCCCCACAGCAGTCCGCGGCGCAGCTGGGTGGTGACGGGCACGGACCGGTGCAGCCAGCGCTCGGCGCCGCTGATGGCACGGTCGATGCGGGGCATCACCCACGGCGCGGTGCGCTGGAAGAGGGTGAGGCGGCCGGCCAGCGGCTGTACGGCGGGCACGATCTGGATGGCGGAGGCGCCGGTGCCGACCATGGCGACCCGCTTGCCGCGCAGGTCGTGGTCGTGGTCCCAGCGTGCGGAGTGGAACACCTTGCCGGGGAAGGACTCCAGCCCCGGGATGTCGGGGATCTTCGGGTCTGACAGCGGTCCGGTGGCGGAGACGACGACATCGGCGGTCAGGGACCCGCTCGCGGTCTCGATGTGCCAGCGCAGGTTCTCGGCGTCCCAGGTCATCAGCTTGACCTCGGAGTCGAAGCGGATGTGCGGGCGCAGGCCGAAGAGGTCGGTGACGTGCTCCAGGTAGGCGCGGATGTGCCGCTGCCCGGAGAAGGTGCGCGGCCACTCGGGGTTCGGCGCGAAGGAGAAGGAGTAGAGGTGGGAGGGCACGTCGCAGGCACACCCGGGGTAACTGTTGTCCCGCCAGGTGCCGCCGACGCTGCCGGCCCGTTCCAGGACGACGAAGTCGGTGATCCCTTCGCGGCGCAGCCGCACGGCGGCCCCCAGCCCGCCGAAGCCGGACCCGATCACCGCCACCCGTACATGTTCGTGCTCGGCCATCCCGAAGCCTCCACGCATCGCCTTGGACTCTGCCAGTGAACACTGGCGCAATGGGACTGTAGAGCAGCTCCGTACCGAGCGGTAGGGGGCGCGGGAAGGAAAGTTACCGGCGGTACAACATAGGCTGCGGTCGTGGCTGAGGACGCAGAACACCCGGGTGCCCGGCGCGAGTACCGCATGGAGGAGCTGGCGCGGCTGGCCGGCATCACCGTGCGCACGCTGCGCTTCTACCGCGAGCGCAAGCTGCTCCCGCCGCCCCGCCGGGAGGGCCGTATCGCCTGGTACGACGAGCACCACCTGGCCCGCCTGCGCACCATCGCCGCCCTGCTGGAGCGCGGCCACACGCTGAACGGCATCGCGGAACTGGCCGAGGCCCTCGACCACGGCCGCGACGTCGCCGACCTCCTCGGCGTCGGCACCCCCACCGAGGAGGAGCCGGTCCGCCTGACCCCGGAGGAACTGGCCGCCCGCTTCGAGGGCGAGGTCACTCCCGAGAACCTCGCCGCCGCCATGAACCTCGGCTATCTCGGCACCGACGGCGACGAGATAGTCCACATCAGCCGCAAGCTGCTGGACGTCTCCTCGGCGCTGGTCCGCGAAGGCATCCCGCTCGCCGAGGTCCTCGAGGCCGGCGTCCGCGTCCGCGAGCACGCCGACGCCCTGGCCGCACTCTTCTCCGACCTGATCCTGCGCCACGCCCCCGAGGAGGACCTGCACCGTCTGCGCCCGCTCGCGCGCAGCGTGGTGGAGGCGGAGCTCTCTCTGGCCCTGGACCGCCGGATCAGCAAGGACGGTCCGGCCGACGGCACCGGCCGCCCCTACAGGTCGTAGACGACGGTCACCGGCGCGTGGTCCGACCAGCGCTCGGCGTGCGTGGCCGCGCGCTCGACGAAGCCCTTGACCGCCCTGGCCGCCAGGCCGGGGGTGGCGACGTGGTAGTCGATGCGCCATCCGGAGTCGTTGTCGAAGGCCCGTCCGCGGTAGGACCACCAGGTGTAGGGACCCTCGGCCCCGGGGTGCAGGGCGCGGACGACGTCGACGTAGCCGCCCTCCTCGGCGGCGAGCACGCGGCCGAGCCATTCCCGCTCCTCGGGCAGGAAGCCGGAGTTCTTCACGTTGCCGCGCCAGTTCTTGAGGTCGGCCTGCTGGTGGGCGATGTTCCAGTCGCCGCACACGACCACCTCGCGCCCGTCCGCGGCGGCCCGCTCGCGCAGCCCCTTGAGGTGGGCGAGGAACTCACTCATGAAACGGACCTTCTCGTCCTGCCGTTCGGTGCCGACCTCGCCTGAGGGCAGATAGAGGGAGGCGACCGTGACGCCGGGCAGGTCCGCCTCGACGTACCGCCCGCCGCCGTCGAACTCGGCCGAGCCGAATCCGACCCGGACCCGGTCGGGCTCGCGCCGAGTGTAGAGAGAGACGCCGGCGCGGCCCTTGGCGGCGGCCGGGGCGTGCAGGACGTACCAGCCGTCGGGCTGCCGGACCTCCTCGGGCAGCTGGTGCGGCTCGGCGCGTACCTCCTGGAGGCAGACGACGTCCGCCGAGGTCCCGGCGAGCCACTCCACGAAGCCCTTCTTGGCGGCGGCTCGCAGTCCGTTCACGTTGACCGAGGTCACCGTCAGCAAAGCAATCTCCTCGACCTCACAGGGCGACCTCGGGGCTGGACGTGCTGTCCGAGGTCGCAGTCGGCACCCGGGCACGATACCGGCACACTGGTCGGAGTCCGCAGAGTCCTGGGAGCCGCTCCCCTGCATAGAAGTACGATACTCCGCATGTATATACGTCCGGTTCGCTTCGATCACCCCGACGCCGTCAAACTCAACGACGAGGTCCAGGCCGAGTACCACCTGCGCTACGGCGACGGCGGCGACGCCACCGCCCTCGATTCCGCGGACTTCGACCCGCCCCGCGGCGTGTACCTGATCGCGTACGACGCGCACGACCGCCCCGTCGCCACCGGCGGCTGGCGCAGCCAGGACAGCAACGACGAGGGCAACGAGGACGGCGACGCCGAACTCAAGCGCATGTACGTGATCGAGGAGATGCGCGGCCGCGGTCTCGCCCGCCGCATGCTCGCCGCGCTGGAGGAGGACGCCCGCATGGCCGGCCGCGTCCGCATGGTCCTGGAGACGGGCACCAAGCAGCCGGAGGCCATCGCCCTGTACGCGTCCAGCGGTTACGAGCCGTGCGCCAGGTTCGGCTACTACCGCCACTACGAGGAGAGCCGCTGCTTCGCGAAGAAACTCCGCAAGGTCTGACGAAGCCCTGGACGGCTCCGGGCACATTTTCCCGTGTAACTCGGATCACACCAGGCCCGCTTGAGCCTCCTGGGCTTCGCGGCGGGCCTGGCCGACCGCGACCCGGCGCCGGCCGGGAAACCATGAAGCCCCGGTCGGCTACTGCCGACCGGGGCTTCATGCTGCGTGGACCTGTGGGGATTTGAACCCCAGACCCCCTCGATGCGAACGAGGTGCGCTACCAGACTGCGCCACAGGCCCTTGCAACGAGTGAAACTCTAGCATCCCCATCGGGCTGCTCGGAAATCCGCTCCCTGACTGGTCAGAGCGCGGGTCTCGCGGAGCGGGCCGGTCCCGCGGAGTAGGCGGGTCCCGCGGAGTAGGCCGGTCCCGCGGGGTCCCGCGGAGTAGGCGGGGCGGCGGGGGGGCGGCCCGGCCCGCAGGACGGGCCGGGCCGCCCCGGGTCACTCGTTGGCGGCGCGCGGACGGTCGCCGTCCTCGTACTGGTCGAAGAGGGGCGTGCGGACCCGCTCGCGGGCCCGCCGCGCGGAGGCCGCGCGGCGCGCGTCGCTTCGGCCGTCCGCCGGCTTGTCCCCGGACGCGGGCGCTTCGTCCTCGGCCTGCGCCGTGGGCGCCTGGCCGGCCTCGTGCTCGGGCGCGATGGCGCTGGAACGGGCCGAACTCCACGTGTCCGGCGCCCCGAGATCCACGTCGGAGGTGGCGCGCGGCGCGACCGGAGCGGTCACGTACGTCGGCAGCGGCACCGGCACCGGGTCCCAGCTGTCTCCGTGTCCGGGTCGGCGCTGCCGCTCACGCTGCTGGTCGACCCACTCGGCATGGTCGGTCTGCTCGACGAGGGCGCGCCGGTCCGCGGCGAGCGCGGAGAGACCGGTCTCCGTGTCGGTTTCGGGTCCCTCCTCCGGTTCGTCCGCGCCGGTGCCCGCCTCGAGGGGCGCGCGCCGGCGTGGCAGGCGCTCCCGCTCGCGCAGCCGCTGGGCCGCGACCTCGGCGCGGCGGCGGTCCATCTGGTAGGCGAAGCGTCGGCGCTCCTGGGAGCGCAGATGGGCGATGTAGGTGCTGAGCAGCACCGCGGGCACGCCCGGCACCCAGAGGAAGGCAAGTCCTCCGACCGCCGCGACGATCGCGCCGAGGGAGAAGGCGAAGAACAGCATCACGGTGGTGCGCCGACGGCGCGCAAGCACCTTCGAGCGCTGGGCACGTGCTGCCGCCGCCTGCGCCGACGGCGCGGACCGTGCGGCGGGCACACGCTTCTGCGCGGGTACGGTCCCGGCCGTCCGCCCGGGTGCACCGGAGGAGTTGTGCCCGGGCGCGAGAACGGACTGGGGCGCCGGTACGACGGCCGGTGCCGGATCCGCGCTCGGCGGCGCCCCCGGCCCGGCCTCCGCACGGACTTGACGGCGCGTCGGAGGCACGGCGAAGGCCCGGACGTCCACCGAGTCGGTGACGCCATCCGGTTCGTCGGCGTCCCGCTCCCCCTCGTCGGCGGAGCGCGCCCGCAGGTCCTTGGCGTATCGGCGCTCCATACCCGCCCGTCCGGACAGCAGCCGGATGGCGGTGCTGAAGCGTTCCGTCGGACGGGCCTCGTTCAGCTCGTCCTGCCTACGGAGCCACATCGGCACCAAGTAGGCGGCCCAGGCCCCGACAATGACTGCGTAGATGAGGCCGCTGCTGCTCACGTCTCACACCGTAGAGGGGTTTGCGTGGGGCCATCCGCCAATTGGGCCGGTGTGTCGCACGATCTGGCTGATATTTCCAGCTTTTTTTGCGACCGATGCGATCAGACGATCGACTGGGTCATGAATTCAACGTCCCGAGACGGTCAGCAGACGATCAATTTCGAACATATATTCAATTTCCGAGGCTAGGCGGGATTCCCGGGCGTGTTCTGCCGATTCCACGGCGCTCCCGCGGCCCCCGGGGTGTCCCGAGCGTCGCCCCCACCGTCGGCCGGCGACCCCGTGCGCCGGGCGTCGTGGGAGCGCGCCCGGCGCCAGCGTCCGAGCACCCCGTCGGGCACCTCTTCCGCGGTGAGCGCGAAGACCAGATGGTCCCGCCAGGCCCCGTCGATGTGCAGATAACGCGGCCGCAGCCCTTCCTCGCGGAATCCGAGTTTCTCCACGACCCGGCGGCTCGGCCGGTTCTCGGGACGAATGCAGACCTCGATGCGGTGCAGGCCGACGGCCCGGAAACAGTGGTCCACCACCAGCGCGACGGCCGTCGGCATCACCCCGCGGCCGGCCACCGACTCGTCCACCCAGTAGCCGATGTGCCCCGAGCACATCGACCCCCAGGTGATACCGGCAACCGTCAACTGCCCGACGAGCCGGCCCTGATACTCGATGACGAAGGGCAGCATCCGGCCCGCGCCGGCCTCGGAGCGCAGGTGCCGGACCATCTGCCGATAGGTCGGCCGGTGCGCTATAGGTCCGCTCGGCGTGGGCGGCGGAATGGTCGCCTCCCAGGGACGCAGCCAGTCCCGGTTGCGCCGGTTCACCTCGCGCCAGGCCCGCTGGTCGCGCAGCTTTATCGGCCGGAGGACGATGTCGCCGTCCGCCAGCACGACTGGCCAGGAGGGGCTGTTCAGCTCGCACCCCCACCTGGTCCGGGGTGGTCACCGCCGCGGATCTGGTCGACGGCGTGTATCAGCAGCGGCTCCAGCACGGCGAGCCCGTCCTTCACTCCGCCCGTCGAGCCGGGCAGATTGACGATCAGCGTCCGCCCCGCCACACCTGCCAGGCCACGGGACAAGGCGGCGGTCGGCACCTTCTCCCGGCCGTACGCCCGGACGGCCTCCGCGATGCCCGGCACCTCGCGCTCGATCACCGCGCGGGTCGCCTCGGGCGTGCGGTCGGTGGGCGAGATGCCGGTCCCGCCGGTGGTGAGGACGGCGTCGTAGCCGGCCGCCACGCCTTCGCGCAGCGCCGCCTCCACCGGTTCTCCGTCGGGGACGACGCGCGGCCCGTCGACGGCGAAGCCGAGGCGCTTCAGGCCGTCGGCGATCAGCGGGCCGCCCTTGTCCTCGTAGACACCGGCGGCGGCCCTGTTCGACGCGGTGACCACCAGAGCACGGTAGGTCATGACCGGCTCCAGTCGCCCGACTTGCCGCCCGTCTTCTCCTCCACCCGTACGTCCGTGATGACCGCTCCCTTGTCGACCGCCTTGACCATGTCGATCACGGTGAGCGCGGCGACCGTCACCGCGGTGAGGGCCTCCATCTCGACGCCCGTGCGGTCCGTCGTCTTCACAGTGGCCGTGATCTCCACGGCGTCGTCCGCGACCGACAGTTCCAGTTTCACACCGCTCACCGACAACGGGTGACACAGCGGGATCAGGTCCGGGGTCCGCTTGGCGCCCATGATGCCCGCGATGCGCGCCGTGGCGAGGGCGTCACCCTTGGGCACCCCCTCGCCGCGCAGCAGCTCGACCACCCGGGGCGAGACGAGGACCCGGCCGCCGGCGCGGGCGGTGCGCGCGGTCACGTCCTTCCCGGATACGTCGACCATGCGGGCCGCGCCCGCGTCGTCGATGTGCGTCAGTCGGTCGTGCGTACTCATGATCTGTGGCGCTCCCGGTCCGGGCCCGTCGCCGTGCGGAGCACGGGCCTGTCGTGCGCGACACGGTACCGCCAAGCCGGTGCACGCACCGGACCAGGATCGCCCCGCGGACGGCCACGCGCGCGTCAGCCGAGCAGCACGACCTCCACCTCGGTGCCGGGCTCGACGGATTCCGTCTCCTCGGGGACGACGATCAGGGCGTCGGCCTGGGCCAGCGCGGCGATCAGGTGGGAGCCCGAGCCCCCGACGGGGGTCACCTCGCCGTCGGTGTACGCGCCACGCAAAAACTGGCGCCGTCCCTCGGGCGAGCGAAGCGCCTTGTCCGCCCGCAACGTGGCCCGTACGGGCGCGCGGTGGACGTCCGTCAGGCCCATCAGGGCCCGGATGGCGGGGCGGACGAACAGCTCGAAGGAGACGTACGACGACACGGGGTTGCCGGGCAGCGCCAGCAGGGGTGTGTGGTCGGGGCCGATGGAACCGAAGCCCTGGGGCTTGCCGGGCTGCATGGCGAGCTTGCGGAACTCGACGCCCGCGCCCGCCTCGTCCTCGTCGCCGACGGACGACAGGGCCTCCTTGACGACGTCGTAGGCGCCGACGCTCACCCCGCCCGTGGTCACCAGCAGGTCCGCGCGGATGAGCTGGTCCTCGATGGTGGAGCGGAGGGTCTCGGCGTCGTCGGCGACGGCACCGACCCGGTAGGCGATGGCGCCCGCGTCGCGCGCGGCGGCGGTCAGGGCGAAGCTGTTGGAGTCGTAGATCTGGCCGGTGGCCAGTTCCTCGCCGGGCTGGACCAGCTCGCTGCCGGTGGACAGGACGACCACGCGCGGACGCGGGCGGACGCGCACGGTGCCCCGGCCGATCGCGGCGAGCAGGGCGATCTGGGGCGGCCCGAGGATCGTCCCGGCCTCCAGGGCGCGGTCGCCGGCCCGCACGTCGCTGCCCTTGGCGCGTACGTGCGCGCGTGCCTCGGCGGGACGGTGCACGCGCACGTGCCCCTCCGCGCCCTCGGGGGCCAGACTGCGCGCCCGCATGCCGCTCACCGGGCCCTCGCCGAGCCCCCCGTCGGTCCACTCGACCGGCACCACGGCCTCGGCGCCCGGCGGCAGCGGGGCACCGGTCATGATGCGGGCGGCCTGGCCGGGACCGACCCGCACCAGCTCCGCCGCACCCGCCGCGACGTCCCCGACGACCTCCAGGGCGGCCGGGAACTCCTCACTGGCGCCCGCCACGTCCGCGACCCGGACCGCGTACCCGTCCATGGAGCTGTTGTCGAACGGCGGCAGCGACACCGGCACCATGACGTCCTCGACCAGGACGCAACCCTGGGCGTCGAGAAGTTGCAGCTCGATCGGCTCCAGGGGGCGGACGGTGGAGAGGATGTCCTCCAGATGCTCGTCCACCGACCAGAGGTGGTCCGGATCGGCGGCGTGGGTCGCGGCGCTGCTCAAGACTGCTGCATCTCCTCGGCTACGTACCTGCGAAGCCAGGTCCGGAAGTCCGGGCCCAGGTCCTCACGTTCGCACGCGAGTCTGACAATGGCACGCAGATAGTCGCCACGGTCCCCGGTGTCATAGCGGCGGCCCTTGAAGACGACGCCATGCACCGGGCCGCCGACCTTCTCGTCCTGGGCGAGCTGCTGAAGCGCGTCGGTGAGCTGGATCTCGCCACCCCGGCCGGGCTCGGTCTTGCGCAGTATGTCGAAGATGTGCGGGTCGAGGACGTAGCGGCCGATGACCGCGTAGTTGGAGGGGGCGTCCTCCGGGTCCGGCTTCTCGACGAGCCCGGTCACCTTCACGACGTCGCCGTCGGCGGTGGTCTCCACCGCCGCGCAGCCGTAGAGGTGGATCTGCTCGGGCGCGACCTCCATGAGCGCGATCACGCTGCCGCCGTGCTGCTCCTGGACCTCGATCATGCGCTGGAGCAGCGGGTCCCGCGGATCGATCAGGTCGTCGCCGAGGAGGACGGCGAAGGGCTCGTGACCGACGTGCGGGGCGGCGCACAGCACGGCATGCCCGAGCCCCCTCGGGTCGCCCTGGCGCACGTAGTGCATGGTGGCCAGATCGCTGGACTCCTGCACCTTCGCGAGCCGGCCCGCGTCGCCCTTCTTCTGGAGGGCCGATTCCAGCTCGTAGTTGCGGTCGAAGTGGTCCTCGAGGGGACGCTTGTTGCGTCCGGTGATCATGAGCACGTCGTCGAGCCCCGCCGACACGGCCTCCTCGACCACGTACTGGATCGCGGGCTTGTCGACGACCGGCAGCATCTCCTTGGGAGTGGCTTTGGTAGCCGGCAGGAACCGGGTGCCGAGGCCTGCTGCGGGAATGACAGCCTTGCTGATCCTGGGGTGCGACTGAATCATGCCCGCAACCTTATCCGGTGCCTTGAATGCGAATCTGTGGCTCCGGTTGGTTGACCCTTATATGAGTGCATTGGTGAAGAAGGGGGCGAGGGCGACCAGTGGAACACGTCGGACGTACTGGCGAGCCTGACAAGCGCGCGTTGCGGCAGGGGTTCCTCGCGGTGAGGAACAGGTTGACGGACGATGACGTCCGGGAGGCCGGCCGGGCGCTGGCCGAGCGCGCCCTGGACCTGCCCGAACTGGCGCACGCCCGCACGGTGGCGGCGTACGTGTCGGTGGGGGCCGAGCCCGGCACGCCGGCCCTGCTGGACGTCCTGCGCGCGCGGGGCGTGCGCGTGCTGCTGCCCGTGCTCCTGCCCGACAACGACCTGGACTGGGGCGAGTACACCGGCCCGCACTCCCTCGCGCGGGTCCGGCACGGGAGGAGGATGGCGCTGTACGAGCCCTCCGGTGAGCGTCTCGGTCCGGACGCCGTGGCCGAAGCGGACGTCGTCCTGCTGCCGGGGCTCGCGGTGGACTCCCGCGGGATGCGCCTGGGCCGCGGCGGAGGCTCGTACGACCGCGTGCTGGCCCGCCTGGAGCGCGCGGGCCTGCGCCCCCGGCTCGTGGTGCTGCTGTACGACACGGAGGTCGTCGCGCACGTCCCGGGGGAGGGCCACGACAAGCCGGTGCACGCGGTGGTGACACCCTCGGGCGCCCGCCGGTTCACGAGCCCCTGACCGGGCGCCCGTGCGCATAGCCGTCCCCGCACGGCGCACCCGCGCGCAGAGACGTCCACCGCACCGCACACCCGGGCGAAGAGCCCCGCGCCGCGCACCCGCACACAGAGCCATCCGCGCGCGGGCGCACCCGCAGCGGCGCGGAGCGGCCCCCCACGCACGCGTGGGGGGCCGCTCCGGCGGTACGGATCAGCGGCTCACGGCTTGAGGACGAGCGTGTCGCTCGTGCTCCCGTCGACCGCCTTGCCCGAGAACGACCAGGGCAGCAGCTCGCCCTTGGCCCACTTGCCCGTCTGGTCCGTGTAGTGCGCGCTGAAGGCGTGCCCGGAGGCGCCGGTCAGGTTGATCCACTTGGACTTGTCGAGGTCGGCGAGGTTGACGACCATCCGCATGGACGGCACCCAGACGACGTTGTAGCCGCCGGCGGCGTTCCAGCCGGTCGCGTCCACGCTGGCCTCGCCGCCGCTGAGCTTCCAGGGGCCGCGGTTGAGCACGTACTGCAGGGCCTTGGGGCCATCGGTGCCGAGCGTCTGGTTCTTCAGGAACAGGCGGTGCAGCCGGCCCCAGCTCCAGGTGTCGATGTCCTTGCCGAGCTTGGCGGTCAGCTCCCAGCGGGCGTCGATCATGGCGCGGGCGAAGAGCTGGTCCCGGTTCTCCGCGGCCGGCCGGGTGCCCGACTTGGGCGCCTTCCACCAGTCGCTGTCCGGCTTGTCCATCAGCGTGCGCACGACCTCGAACCAGCGGTCGCCGCCGTCCGGCTGCGCCTGGTCGGCGTCGCGCTGGCCGCACTCGCGCACCTTGGTGTCGTCGTCCACCGGGCCGGTGCTGTCGATCTTGTCGACCCACAGGCACTGGCCCTTGACGCGCAGTTCCTTGGGCAGCTTGTTGCCGAAGGCGAGCTTGACGACGTTGCGCCAGACGGCGTTGAAGTACGCGGCCGCGGCGGAGTCGGCGTCCTGGGTGTAGTCCCAGCCCTCCAGCAGCTTCTGGGCGTCCCGGACGTTCCTGTCGTCCAGGTTGATCTTCAGCAGCTTGGGCACCAGGAGCTTGGCGATCTCGCTGCTGTTGTCCAGCTGCATCTGCCGCATGTCGTCGGTGGAGATCTTGCCGCCGTCCTTGATCTTGGACTCGATCAGGTCGGTGATGCGCTGGCTGCGGGCGCCGTAGCCCCAGTCGGTGGTGAGCGTGTACGGGTACTTGCCCTCGTCGACCACGGCCTGGTTGGCGGTGACGATGTAGCCGCGCTCGGGGTTGTACTCGTAGGGCAGCTCGTCCTGGTCGATGAAGCCGGTCCACTTGTACTTCGCGTCCCAGCCGGGCGCCGGGATGGAGCCGTCGTCCACGGAGGAGCGCGTCGGGATCTTGCCGGGCAGGGTGTAGCCGATGTTCCTGGTGTCGGCGTAGACGAGGTTCTGCGACGGCACGTCGAACAGTGCGGCGGCCGCGCGGAAGCCGTCCCAGTCCGCCGCCCTGTCGAGGGCGAACACGGCGTCCATGGAGGTGCCCGGGTCGAGCGCGGTCCACCTCAGGGCGATGCCGTAGCCGTCGCCGCGGTCGGGTGCGGCGGTGTTGACCGTGGCCTTCCTGCCGACCTGGACGAGTTCGTCGTCGCGGTCGGACAGCAACGGCATCCCGTCCTGGGTCTGCCGGACGACGATGGACTTGGACGTGCCGCCGGCGACCTTGATGGTCTCCTCGCGGGTCTTGAACGGCCGGACCTTGCCGTCGTACAGGTAGCCGTTCGCCGTGACCTTCTCCAGGTACAGGTCGGTGACGTCGACCCCGGAGTTGGTCATCCCCCAGCCGATCTTCGCGTTGTGCCCGATGATCACGCCGGGCATGCCCGCGAAGGTGTAGCCGCTGACGTCGTACTGGCACTTGCCGGAGACGGCCCGGCAGTGCAGGCCCATCTGGTACCAGACGGACGGCAGCGACGCCGACAGGTGAGGATCGTTGGCGAGCAACGGCTTGCCGGTGATGGTGTACCGCCCGGACACGACCCAGGAATTGGAGCCGATGCCCTGGCCGTTCACTCCGACGGCCGTCGGTACGTCGTCGAGGACCTTGTACAGGCCCGCCAGCTGGCTCGTGAGGGCCGATCCGCCCGTACCCGTGGTGGAGGAGCCGGTCGAGCCCGTGGTGCCCTGGGAGGCGCCCGTGCCGCCGTTCTGCCGGGAGGAGCCCGTGCCGCCGTCCTGCTGGAAGGTCTTGGTCAGCTCGTCGAACCGGCCTTCCTGCACGATCGGCTTGTTACGGCCGTAGGGGTACTTCGGGTACAGGTCCTGGATCTGCTGCGGGCCGAGGCGGCTGGTCATCAGCGCGCGGTCGATCTCGTCCTGCATGTTGCCGCGCAGGTCCCAGGCCATCGCCTTCAGCCAGGCGACGGAGTCGACCGGGGTCCACGACTGCGGCGTGTAGTCGTTGGTGAAGCCCAGGGCCGCGTACTCCAGGGAGATGTCCTTGCCGCCCTTGCCCCGGAGGTAGGCGTTGACCCCCTTGGCGTACGCCTGGAGGTACTTCTTCGTGGAGGCCGACAGCTTGGTGTCGTACTCCTCCTCGGCGACCCGGTCCCAGCCGAGGGTCCGCAGGAACTCGTCGTTCTTCACCTGACCCTTGCCGAACATCTCCGACAGGCGCCCGGAGGTCATGTGCCGGCGCACGTCCATCTCGTAGAACCGGTCCTGCGCCTGGACGAAGCCCTGCGCCATGAAGAGGTCCTCGTCGGAGGAGGCGTAGATCTGCGGGATGCCGTAGCCGTCCCGCTTCACGTCGACCGGCCCGGACAGGCCCTGGAGCGTGATCGAACCCTTGGTCTGCGGGAAGGAGGCGCGGACGGTGCTGATCGACCAGTACGCCCCGTAGGCGATGCCGCCGATGACGGCGAGCACCAGCACGAGCACGAGCAAGCGGGCTTTGCGCCCCTTCTTCCTGCCGGACTTGACGGACGTGGCACCCGTGGTGGCGGTGTCACCCGTTGTGGCGGTGGTGTTGGGGGGCATCGCTGTCCTTGCTGTCCTAACGCGAGCGGCAGGTCGGGCTGTGACTTTGAATGAGCGCTGGAGCAACCATAGGCGCAGGGCCCTGCGCCACTTGACGCGGAGTCGGCAACTAGCGCGCACGGACGTTCGATCTTGCCCGGTCGAGCGTCAAGAAATCGTCAAGAGTTAGGTAAGGTAACGAAGTACTTGGGGTGCGGTGCGCCGCCGCCTCGGGGACTTGTACACGTGCCTCCGCGCGCCCCGCGCGCGGGCCGAGGAAGGGAACCGCCGCTGACTGTCCACCACCTCAACCAGCTCCTGCTCGTCTGCTCCGTCGTCCTGCTCGTCGCCGTCGCGGCCGTCCGGATCTCCTCGCGCAGCGGGCTCCCCAGCCTGCTCGTGTACCTGGGGATCGGCGTCCTCATGGGCCAGGACGGCATCGGCGACATCCACTTCAACAGCGCCGAAGTGACCCAGGTCATGGGGTACGCGGCGCTCGTCGTGATCCTCGCCGAGGGCGGCCTGGGCACGAAGTGGAAGGAGGTCCGGCCGGTCCTGGCGTCGGCCTCCGTCCTGGCGACGGCGGGCGTCGCCGTCAGCGTGGGTGTCACCGCGGCGGGCGCGCACTATCTGGTCGGGCTGGAGTGGCGGCAGGCGCTGATCATCGGCGCGGTGGTGTCGTCCACGGACGCGGCGGCGGTGTTCTCGGTGCTCCGCAGGATCCCCCTCCCCGCACGCGTGACGGGCACGCTGGAGGCGGAGTCCGGCTTCAACGACGCCCCCGTGGTCATCCTGGTCGTCGCCTTCTCGACCGCCGGCCCGGTCGAGCACTGGTATCTCCTGCTGGGCGAGATAGCCCTCGAACTGGCCATCGGCGCGGCCATGGGGCTGGCGGTGGGCTGGATCGGGTCCTGGGGGCTCAGGCACGTCGCCCTGCCCGCCTCCGGCCTCTATCCGATCGCCGTACTGGCCATCGCCGTCACCTCGTACGCCGCCGGTGCGCTGGCCCACGGCAGCGGCTTCCTGGCGGTCTACCTGGCCGCGATGGTGCTCGGCAACGCCAGGCTCCCCCACTGGCCTGCCACGCGCGGCTTCGCCGAGGGGCTCGGCTGGATCGCCCAGATCGGCATGTTCGTCGTCCTCGGCCTGCTGGTCACACCGCACGAGCTGGGTGACGACGTCCTGCCCGCCCTGCTCATCGGGCTGGTCCTGACCATGGTGGCCCGGCCGCTCAGCGTGATCCTCAGCCTGGCGCCGTTCCGCGTGCCGTGGCAGGAGCAGACCCTGATGTCGTGGGCGGGCCTGCGCGGCGCCGTGCCCATCATCCTGGCGACCATCCCGATGGTGAACGGCGTCGCCGGCAGCCGCCGCATCTTCAACATCGTCTTCGTGCTGGTCGTCGTGTACACCCTGGTCCAGGGCCCGACGCTGCCGTGGCTCGCGCGCAAGCTGCGGCTGGGTGAGCAGGGCGAGGCGTCCGACCTCGGCATCGAGTCGGCCCCCCTGGAGCGGCTGCGCGGACACCTGCTGTCCGTCTCGATCCCCGAAGGCTCCCTGATGCACGGCGTGGAGGTCAGCGAGCTGCGCATGCCGCCGGGCGCCGCCGTCACACTCGTCGTGCGAGAAGAGGAATCGTTCGTCCCCCTGCCGACGACGGTGCTGCGACGGGGAGACGAGCTGCTGGTCGTCGCCACCGACCCGGTCCGCGGCGCGGCGGAACGACGCCTGCGCGCGGTGGCCCACGGCGGCAAGCTGGCCGGCTGGCTCGGCACCGACGGAGCGGGTGCCGAGCGGTGAGCGGGCCGGTGCCTGCCGGGGCGCACCCCGAGTGCCGTGCCCGGCGGGCGCACGCCGGGGGCGCGCCTCGAGTGCCGTGCGGCACTGATGAGCCGCGGCCGCCACGTCTGAGCAGGTCATGCGTGCGTTACCGGCATGTTCCGGACGATTCACACCTGCGTCGATCGCAGGCGAGAGGGTCCTACGGTGCTCATTTTCACAGGAGCACAAGCCCTTGATCCCTGTAGTATGAAGGCACCCCAGATCGAACCAACTCTGCCTGATGCAGAGCTGGCGCGACCGTATGGCGGCCGGAACGCCTCCCGCAGTGGCACCGGTATCTACCGCAGTTCCGCGCAAGAGGACAGCTCTCGGCGCCCCCGCACGGGCGCGCTACCAGGCCGAAGAAAGGCACGGGCCGTGGCATCCACGGTCACCACCGGACCGGCGGAGAACTCGTCGGCTTCGTCCCGCCCTGGATACGGACAGCTGCTGCGCACCCGCGGCGCCTGGACGTTCCTGCTCCCCGGTTTCGCGGCGCGCCAGCCGTTCGCCATGCTCACGATCTCGATCGTGCTGCTCGTGCAGCACACCACCGGCTCGTACGGCGCCGCGGGCGCCGCCGCCGCTGCCACCGGCGTCTCCATGGCGCTGTTCGCGCCGTACAGCGGCCGCCTCGCCGACCGGTACGGCCAGCGTGCCGTGCTGATCCCCGGCGTGCTGGTGCACACGCTGGCGAGCCTGACCCTGACGGCGCTCGCGCTGGCGCACGCGCCCCTGTGGGTGCTGTTCCTGGCGGCCGTCCCGACGGGCGCCTCGGTGCCGCAGATCGGCCCGATGGTGCGGGCCCGCTGGGGCGTGAAGCTTCAGGGCTCGCCGCTGATGACCACGGCGGCGGCGTTCGAGTCGGTCACGGACGAGCTGACCTTCGTCTTCGGCCCCCTGCTCGCGACCGCGCTGTGCACCGCCGTGACCCCGTCGGCGGGCCTCGTCACCGAGGCCGGGCTGACCCTCGTCGGCGGCCTGCTGTTCGCCGCACGCAAGAGCACGCAGCCGCAGGTGGGCGCAGAGAGCGGGCACGCGCGCGTGAAGCACGCCTCCGCCCTGAGCGTCCCGGGCGTGCGCGTGCTGGCCGTGACGTTCCTCGGTATCGGCTCCGTCTTCGGCGGTATGCAGGTGTCGCTGGCGGCATTCACCGAGTCGATCGGCGAGCCCGGTCTGAACGGTGTCCTGTACGGCGTCTTCGCCGCCGGCAACATGCTGTCCGGCGTGGTGTGCGGTGCGATCGCCTGGAAGGCCGCTCCCCAGCGGCGCCTGGTCATCGGGTACACAGCGCTCGCGGTGACCGCGTCCGCCCTGTGGACCGCGCACTCCGTGCTGCTGCTGGCCGGCCTCGGCCTGCTGGTCGGCATGTGCATCGCACCGGCCCTGATCACCGGGTACACGCTGGTCGAGGGCCTGGTTCCGGCCGGCGCACGCACGGAGGCCTTCACCTGGCTGACCGGCGCGGTCGCGCTCGGCCAGGCGGCCGCCGTCACCGTCGCCGGGCAGCTGGAGGACCGGCTGTGGGAAGGTGCGGGATTCCTGGTGCCCATGGCGGGCACGGTGCTGGCGCTGGCCACCCTGGTGGCGCTGCGCTCGGCGCTGGTCGCCCGGCAGCGGAACCGTACCGTCGCACGTGGCGTCGGTCACCGCGTGCCGGTCACGGTGGACTGATCCCCGGGAATACGTCACTATGGACCGTCGTTAGCACTCATCGAGTGAGAGTGCCAGGAGGAAGACAGTGCCGACCTACCAGTACCAGTGCACCGAGTGCGGCGAGGGCCTCGAGGCGGTGCAGAAGTTCACCGATGACGCCCTGACCGTGTGCCCCAACTGCGACGGCCGCCTGAAGAAGGTGTTCTCCGCGGTCGGCATTGTCTTCAAGGGCTCCGGCTTCTACCGCAACGATTCGCGCGGCTCCACGTCGAGCAGCAGCACGGCCTCGAAGCCGAGCTCGTCGTCCGACTCGAAGTCGTCGTCGGCCTCGTCCTCGTCGGCCTCGTCGACGTCGTCCGACTCGAAGTCCTCCTCGACGGCGTCGTCGTCCAGCTCCGCGAGCAGCTCCGCCGCCTGAGACCTCTCGTCCGGGACCCTGCCGTCGTACGACGGCAGGGTCTTCGGTATGTCCCGCACCGGTATGTCCAGCACCGGCATGTCCCGCACCGGCATGTCCACCACCGGTATGTCCCGCACCACCTCCCGCCGTGCTCCGGCGGCCAGCTAGGGTGCTGGCCATGGCGAACGCAGAGATCGGCGTAATCGGCGGCTCGGGCTTCTACTCGTTCCTCGACGACGTGACCGAGGTCGAGGTGGAGACCCCCTACGGGCCGCCCAGCGACTCCCTCTTCATCGGTGAGATCGCCGGCCGTCAGGTCGCCTTCCTGCCCCGGCACGGCCGTGGCCACCATCTGCCGCCCCATCGCATCAACTACCGCGCCAACCTGTGGGCCCTGCGCTCGGTGGGCGTGCGCCAGGTCCTCGGACCGTGCGCCGTGGGCGGGCTGCGCGGCGAGTACGGGCCGGGCACCCTGCTGGTGCCCGACCAACTCGTCGACCGCACGAAATCCAGGGCGCAGACGTACTTCGACGGGCTGCCGCTGCCCGACGGCAGCGTGCCGAACGTGGTGCACGTGTCCGTGGCCGACCCGTACTGCCCCGCCGGGCGGTCCGCGGCGCTGAAGGCGGCCCGCGGACGCGACTGGGAGCCGGTGGACGGCGGCACGCTGGTCGTCGTGGAGGGGCCGCGTTTCTCGACCCGCGCCGAATCGTTGTGGCACCAGGCGCAGGGCTGGTCGGTCGTGGGCATGACCGGTCACCCCGAAGCGGCGCTCGCCCGCGAACTGGAGCTGTGCTACACCTCGCTGACCCTGGTCACCGACCTGGACGCGGGCGCCGAGACCGGCGAGGGCGTCTCCCACGAGGAGGTGCTGCGGGTGTTCGCGGCCAACGTGGACCGGATGCGCGGTGTGCTGTTCGACGCCGTGGCGACCCTGCCGGAGACCGGGGCGCGGGACTGCCTGTGCGTGAACGCGCTCGGCGGGATGGACCCGGGGTTCGACCTGCCGTAGTCCGCCGGCCGGGACGCCTGGGGACGACCGCGCGGAATTCACCGTTCGGGTGGGCGGGTTGTCCACAATCGGCCCGTGGTCCACCGGCTGCGGCGGGATCCGGCGCGAGGCCTCATCGTGGCATCGCAAGCCGAATTCCTCCTCGCCGGCGGTGATGTCCATGCGCTTCCCCTCGTCGTCCCCGACCCCTTCTCCGCTGTCGCCTCCTTCCCACCCTCCTCGCTCTGCTCGCCCGCCCGGCCCTTCCCCTTTCCCGCCTCCGCTGCGCCTCCCGCGCCCGCTGGGCACGGACGCCCCCGCGACGTGCGGGGTGCCGCAGTTCGCCCCGGTGCGCGTGCGCGGCGGCCGGTACCGGCTGCAACGGCTCGTGGGGCACCGCGGGCGGGCCGTCGCGGCCACCCTCGCGGTGACGGCCGCCGCGCTGGTGGCGGCGGGGCCGCGGGCGGCGCCGGAACCGCACCGCGCGGAGCGGATCCGCGGGCACCCGCTGGCGGACCCGGTACGCCGGCCCGCGACGGCGGACCTGGTGACGGCGCCGGTGCGGATCGCCGACGCGGCCACGGTCCGCCTCCTGCGGGCCGGCGACCGCGTCGACGTCATCGCCGCGCAGGACCCCTCGGCCGGCGGCGGTGCGCGTGTCGTCGCGCGCGGCGTGCGGGTGACGAAGGTGCCGGAGCCGATGGAGGGCGCCGGCGAGAGCGGGGCGCTGGTCGTGCTGTCGGTGCCCCGCGCCTCGGCGGCACACCTGGTCGGCGCGAGCGCCACGGCCCGGCTGGCGGTGACCCTGTGCTGACCCGGCCCGTGGACGTCACCGTCGGACGGCCGGCGGTGCCCCTGTGCTGAACCGGCCCGTGGACGTCACCGGCAGTCTGCCGTCAAGTCCCCCGGAGGCGCGGGGGCATTGGACACGATGGGCTCACCGTGTCGTAGGTTGCGGAGCGTTTGATTCCGAAACCTGTGCATGCGAGGAGCGTTCCCGAGGTGACCGAGAAGAAAGGACCGAGCGTCTTGCAGGGCTTCAAGGCCTTCCTGATGCGCGGCAACGTCGTCGATCTGGCAGTCGCCGTGGTCATCGGCGCGGCCTTCACGAACATCGTCAACGCGCTGGTGAGGGGGATCATCAACCCGCTCGTGGGCGCGATCGGCACACAGAATCTCGACAACTACAGCTCGTGCCTGAAGGACCCGTGCAAGGTGGGCGCGGACGGCTCCGTCAAGAGCGGGGTGCCGATCCTGTGGGGTTCCGTCCTCGGCGCGACGCTGACCTTCCTGATCACCGCGGCGGTGGTGTACTTCCTGATGGTCCTGCCCATGTCCAGGTACCTCGCCCGGCAGGCCGCCCGCAAGGCGGCACGGGAGGGCACGAAGGAGGTCCTGGAGGTGAGCGAGCTGGAGGTGCTCAAGGAGATCCGCGACGCGCTGGTCGCCCAGCGCGGATCGGGGCACGGCGGGCGCTAGCGGCGCTTCCGCGTACGGCTCAGAGGTGGTGGGGCGGCTTCTCGTCGAGGAAGCGCTTCAGGTCGGCGGCACTGTCGCCGCTCGGGCGATCGCCCCACCCGCGATCCGTGTCGTCCGTGGACTGCTGCTCCAGCGGGTCGTCGAAGACCAGCGCGGGCTTCGGGTCGCGCGGCTCGGATTCCGGGGCGGTACTCATGCCACCAGAGTACGGCTCCACCGCGTGCGGTCCGGCGCGGCGTCCGTGGCCGACGGCGGGCGGTCCGGCGCGGCGTTTGTGGCCGACGGCGGGCGGCCACGGCCGGCACCGTCCGGAAGCGGTCCGCCGGACGAGGGCGTGGCCGCCGGCCGTGCCACTCCGCCACCCGTCCCGGAAAGGCTGCGCTCGGGAATTCCTTCACAAGATTTCGAGGTGGTTTTCTGCTGTCCTGGGAGACATGACGTCCAGTTCCGCCCCGCCGCCCGGCACACCGGGCACATCAGAGTCATCCCGCCTGCTGCGGCGGCTCACCGCACGCGGACGCGACGAGACGCACCGGGTCTCCTCCCCGCTGGAGCTGCTCTTCGACCTGTGCTTCGTCGTGGCGATCGCGCAGGCGGGCGTACAACTGGTGCACGCCGTGGCAGCGGGCCACGCGGGCCAGGGGATCCTCAACTACGCGATGGTGTTCTTCGCCATCTGGTGGGCCTGGATGAACTTCTCCTGGTTCGCCTCGGCGTACGACAACGACGACGTGCTGTACCGGCTCGTCACCCTGACGCAGATCGCCGGCGTCCTGGTCCTGGCCGCCGGCGTCTCCCGGGCCTTCCAGCACCACGACTACGTGTTGGTCTGGCTCGGCTACCTGATCATGCGGCTGGCGATGGCCACGCAGTGGCTGAGAGCCGCGAGGTCGGCCACCGGCGCGGAGAGACGCATGGCGCTCCGGTACGCCTTCGGCGTGCTGGTGTGCATGGTCGGCTGGTTCGGGCTGGTGGTGCTTCCCGAACCCGCCCGGCCCTGGCTTTTCCTGGTGATGGCCGTCGCGGAGCTGTGCGTACCGCTCTTCGCCGAGAAGGACTACGGAACCTCCTGGCACCCGCATCACATCGCTGAGCGGTTCGGCCTCTTCACGATCATCGTGCTCGGCGAGACGATCGCCGCGGCCACGGTCGCCGTGAAGTCGGCTGTGGACGAGCACGACGCGCTGGGCGAGTTGCTGCCCATCGCGGCGGGCGGGCTGCTGATCGTCTTCTCCGCATGGTGGATCTACTTCGTGGTGCCCATCCACGGCCACCTGCGCTCCAACCGGCAGGCCTTCCTCTGGGGCTACGGCCACTACCTGATCTTCGCCTCGGCCGCGGCCATCGGCGCGGGCCTCGAGGTGGCCGTGGAGCAGGTGGTCGGCAAGGCGCACATCTCCACGCTCGCCGCGTCCGCGGCCGTGACGCTGCCGACGGCCCTGTACCTGCTGACCGTCTGGGCGCTGCATTCGCGGCACTTCAAGGTGGGCATCGCCCAGCAGCTGGTGCTGCCCGTCACGGCCCTGCTCGTGATCTGCTGCACCTTCCTGGGCGACTGGGCGGTGCTCGCCTCGGGACTCGTCTCCACGGCCGCGGTGGCGACCGGAGCGGTGCTGGCCGCCCGCACGGTCCGCCGGGACCACGAGGCGGACGCCACCGCACCGGCCGGCTGAACCCCCGGACGCGTCCTGGACTGGGACAGACTGGCGTCCATGACAGTTGACGCATTGACGGACGTCGCCGGTCTGCGGGTGGGACACGCCACCCGCAGCGGGGACGGATGGCTCACCGGCACCACGGTCGTCCTGACCCCCGAGGGCGGCGCCGTCGCCGCCGTGGACGTGCGCGGCGGAGGACCGGGCACCAAGGAGACCGACGCGCTCGACCCGCGCAACGTGGTGCAGAAGGTCGACGCCGTCGTGCTGACCGGGGGCAGCGCGTACGGACTCGACGCCGCGTCCGGGGTGATGGCCTGGCTGGAGGAGCGGGGACGCGGGGTGCCGGTGGGGACGGACCCGGCGCATGTCGTGCCGGTCGTGCCCGCCGCGTGCGTCTTCGACCTGGGACGTGGGGGCGACTTCCGCGCGCGGCCCGACGCCGCGACCGGGCGCGCGGCGGTCGAGGCCGCGGCGGCGGCCGCACCCGGCGCTCCGCCGCCCGAAGGGAGCGTGGGCGTGGGCACGGGCGCCGTCGCGGGAGGGCTCAAGGGCGGGGTGGGCAGCGCCAGCACCGTGCTCGACTCGGGGATCACCGTGGCCGCGCTGGTGGTCGCGAACGCCGCGGGTTCGGTGATGGACCCCGAAACCGGGGCGCTGTACGGGGAGTTGTTCCACGGACGGGTGGAGTATCCGCAGGAGCGCGTGCACGAGGCCGCGCGCCACCGGCTCGCCGAGGTCGCCGCCCGCAACGCGCCCCCGCCGCTCAACACGACGCTGGCGGTGGTGGCCACGGACGCGGACCTGTCGAAGGCGCAGGCGCAGAAGCTGGCCGGCACGGCACACGACGGGATCGCCCGCGCCGTGCGGCCCGTACACCTCCTGCACGACGGGGACACGGTGTTCGCGCTGGCGACCGGCGCGCGCCCGCTCGACGCACACCCCTTGGCGCTCAACGACATCCTCGCCGCCGGCGCGGACCTGGTGACGCGAGCGATCGTACGGGCCGTGCGCGCCGCCGAGTCGGCCGAGGGGCCGGGCGGAGTGTGGCCGTCGTACGGGGAGTTGTACGGCAGGGGATAGGGATTGCGGGGCCTCGCGGTCCCGCGTCTGTACGGATTGTCGCGGTTCTGTCACGTGATCGCGTTCCGGGGCTACGGAGGGAACCCCGCCGGGCGCCGGTGCCCTCTTCCTCCACGCACTGGAACGGATCACTCACATCACACGAACCTGGAGCAGCCCGTGACAACGCCGGACATTGCAGCGCGGCGCGCACTGCTGGCCTGTGCCGCCCTGATGGTCGGCGCCTTCACCCTGACCGCTTGCGGCGGCAGCGCCAGCGCGGACGGCAGGGACGGCAAGGCCTCCCCCAAGACGTCGACGGCGAAGATCGCGATCTCGGCCGAGGACGGTTCGACGGACGCGTCCATCAACGCGACCGGGGTGAAGGTCAGCGGCGGAAGGCTGACCGGCGTGAAGATGACCGTGGCGGGGTCGGGGCAGGCCGTGCCGGGGGCGATATCGGCGGACGGCGGCAGCTGGAAGCCGAAGCAGCAGCTGGAGCGCGGCACGAAGTACGAGATAGCCGCGACCGCCAAGGACGGGAACGGGCGCACGGCGGCGGCCAACTCCATCTTCTCCACCGTCACCACGGCCAACAGCTTCATCGGCACCTACACGCCGGACAACGGTGCGACGGTCGGGGCGGGCATGCCGGTGTCGTTCAGCTTCGACAAGCCCATCACCGACAAGAAGGCCGTGCAGTCGCACATCAAGGTCGACTCCAGCGGCGGCCAGCAGGTGGTCGGGCACTGGTTCGGGGACCAGCGGCTGGACTTCCGGCCGCAGGAGTACTGGAAGGCCGGCTCCAAGGTCACCATGCGCATCGACCTGGACGGGGTCCAGGGCGCCAAGGGCGTCTACGGGGTGCAGAAGAAGACCGTCTCCTTCACCGTCGGGCGGTCGCAGGTCTCCACCGTCGACGTCAACACGCAGACGATGACGGTCGTGCGGGACGGCAAGACGATCAAGACGGTGCCGATCTCCGCGGGAAGCCCGGACCACACCACGTACAACGGGCAGATGGTGATCTCCGAGAAGTTCACGCAGACCCGGATGAACGGCTCGACGGTCGGTTACGGCGGGGAGTACGACATCCCGGACGTGCCGCACGCGATGCGGCTGACGACGTCGGGGACGTTCATCCACGGAAACTACTGGTACAACAAGGGCAACCCGCCCTTCGGTAGCCAGGGCACCAGTCACGGCTGCGTCGGCCTCGCGGACGTGCAGGGGGCGCAGGGCGCCACGTCGGCCAAGTGGTTCTTCGACAACTCGCTCGTCGGGGACGTCGTGATCGTGAAGAACTCCCCCGACAAGACGGTGGCGCCGGACAACGGCCTCAACGGATGGAACATGGCCTGGAGCGCCTGGACCGCCGGAAGTGCCGTCTGAGCGGCGGCTTTTGACCGAACGACGGGCCGCGCGGGAACATCTCGCGCGGCCCGCGCGTTTTCCCGGCGTACGTTTTCCCGGTTCCCGGACACGATGTCCGACCGAGGGGCTACGGTATGCACCCACAAGGTGACATGCAGCAACGCCGGGAGATGTCTTGAGCGTTCCGTACGAGACCGCAGCGTACGAACCAGCCGAGTCGCCCGAGTCTCCGGAGGAGCATCTCGCGCGACTCCTCGGCCGCGCGCTGAACTCCTTCGAGCTTCCGGACGAAGTGATACGGCAGCTCGACTGCGCTCTGGCCTACGACAGTTCGCTGCACTCCGCCCACCACAGCGCGGGACTGCACCGCGAGACCTACCGGCACACCTGGCTGCTCGCCGACGGTTCGGCGGTCACACTGTGGGAGCTCGTGCACAATCCCGCTCCCGGCGGCGTCCAGGAGCACGAGGTGTACGTCGACCAGGAGGAACTGCAGGCCGCCACGTCACAGCTCGGACTGCCCCCGGACACGCCCGTCTTCGAAACGCCCGCGCTGATGCGGCTGTGGGCGATCCCGGAGCCCCGGCACGTGTTCGCCTCCGACGACTCGGCGGACCACGCGCGCCGGCTGCTGCGCCGCGCGGAGAACCCCGACCGGCCCGACGCCGGGACGGCGGCGTTGCTGGCGACGGCGACCGCGCACGCGATCACGCAGGCGTTCGGCCGGCCGGGGCGGGCCGGACGCGCGGGGCTGAGCTACACGCTGTACGAGCACGCGTTCCTGCTGCCGGACGGCACGGAGACCTCCTTGTGGGAGGTCGAGCACACGGCGACCCCCGACGGGCGGCACATGTGCGAGGTGTACATGTCCCGGGCCGCGGCCCGGGACGCCATGGAGCGGCGCGCGGCACGGCAGGGGTAGCGGCGGCCGTCCCGCACATCGCGCTCCCCGCGCGAGGGGCGGTCGGGGCGCCGCGCACCTTCCGCCGTCATCAGCCGTTGGCCGTCAGCCGTCAGCCGTCAGCCGTTGGCCGTCAGCCGTTGGCCAGTTGCCGTACGAGGCCGGCGAACGCGTCCTGCTCCGCGCGGGTCAGTTCGACGGATTCCAGCGGCGGGCCGGCCTGGCGCTGGCGCGGCAGGGCCGGCAGGGTCACGGCGGGGCGCCGGCCGGCGGCCGGCGGCCCGGTGCGGCGCAGCAGCCGCCACAGGACGGCGGCCCAGGCCACACTCGCCGCAGCGAGGACGGCCACGCCGATCAGCTCGAGAGTCGGGACGTGCTCAGCCATGCACCCCAGTACACACCACGGTCCGGGACTTTGGTCCCGGACCGTGACGTATATCGCATGAGGGAGTGAACAACTCACAGCGAACTAAAGGGACAAGAGGGCAGGACCGGGGCCGGAAGGCCGGTGGGCAGGAGCGGCGGGCGGTGCGTGGTGGTCAGGCCGCCACCGGCTGCTGCTTCGCCTCCTTCGGTGTGGCGGCCGTACCGGCCGCGGGGCCGGCCCCGTTCGTGTCCGGGGCCTGCTTGCGCATCCCCTTCAGGAGGATCACCAGGGCGGTGCTGGCACAGACGCCGGCCGCGATGGCGGCCAGGTAGAGGAACGCGTGGCCGATCAGCGGGACCACGAAGATGCCGCCGTGCGGGGCGCGCAGGGTGGCGCCGAAGGTCATCGAGAGCGCCCCGGTGAGCGCGCCGCCCACCATCGAGGAGGGGATGACCCGCAGGGGGTCGGCCGCCGCGAAGGGGATCGCGCCCTCGGTGATGAAGGAGGCGCCCAGGACCCAGGCGGCCTTTCCGTTCTCGCGCTCGGTGGGGGTGAACAGCTTGGCCCGGACCGTGGTGGCCAGGGCCATCGCCAGCGGCGGGACCATGCCTGCCGCCATCACGGCGGCCATGATCTTCATGGCCGAGCCGCTGGGGTCGGAGACGGCGATGCCGGCGGTGGCGAAGGTGTAGGCGACCTTGTTGACCGGGCCGCCGAGGTCGAAGCACATCATCAGGCCGAGCAGGGCGCCGAGCAGGACGGCGTTGGTGCCGGTGAGGCCGTTCAACCAGCCCGTCAGAGCCTTCTGCGCGGTGGCGATGGGCTTGCCGATCACGACGAACATCAGGAAACCGACGATCGCCGTGGAGATCAGCGGGATCACCACCACGGGCATGATGCCGCGCAACGCCGTCGGGATCCGCACCCGCTGGACGCCCAGTACGACGGCGCCGGCGATGAGACCGGCCACCAGGCCGCCGAGGAAGCCCGCGTTGATGTCCAGCGCGATCGCGCCGCCGACGAAGCCGGGGACGAGACCCGGCCGGTCGGCCATGCCGTAGGCGATGAAGCCGGCCAGCACCGGGACGAGGAACTTGAAGGCCACTTGGCCGATCTGGAAGAGCAGGGCGCCCCAGCTTCCGGACTGCGTCCACAGGAAGTGGTCCATGACCGAGGGCGCCTTGTCGACCTGCCAGCCGCCGATCGCGAAGCCGAGGGCGATGAGCAGGCCGCCCGCGGCGACGAACGGGACCATGTAGCTGACGCCGGACATCAGCCACTTGCGGAGCTTGGTGCCGTAGCCCTCCGCGGAGTCGCCCGCGCGCGTGACCGGTGTGCCGCCCGACGCGGCCGCGGGGGCGCTCGTCTCGCCGCGCGCCGCCTTCTCGCGGACCTCCGCGATGAGGTCGCCGGGGTGGTTGATGCCCGCTTTCACTCCGACGTCGACGGTCGGCTTGCCCGCGAAGCGGTCCTTGTCGCGTACCGGGACGTCGTGCGCGAAGATCACGCCGTCCGCCGCCGCGATCACCGCGGGGTCCAGCCGGGTGAAGCCGGCCGAGCCCTGCGTCTCGGCGATCAGCTCGACGCCGGCCTCTCGGCCCGCGTTCTGCAGGGACTCGGCCGCCATGTAGGTGTGGGCGATGCCGGTCGGACAGGAGGTGACGGCGACGATGCGGAAGGGGCGCCCGCCGGACTCCGCGCCGTCCGAACCGGCGCCCACAGGGGTCTCCGGCGCCGACGCGGACCCGCTCGCGGCGGACGCCGTACCGCCCGTCGCCGCGCCTGCCGTACCGCCCGCCGTGCCGCCCGCCGCGGCGCCGGCGGAGGCCGCCGCCGGCGCCGCAGCGGTGTCTTCGGAGGCGCACGCGGCGCCTTCCACCGCGCCCTGAGCGGCGCCCGAAGTGCTCTGCGCACCAACGCTGTTCGCGCCACCGGCGTTCGCACCACAGCCGTTCGCACCACCGGCGTTCGCACCACCGGTGTTCGCACCACCGGCGGTGCCCGCGGCAGGACCCCGCGCATCCGGCGCACCCGGTACCGGCTGCACCGTCGTCCGCGTCTCGTCCCCCCTGACGAGCGCCGCTGCCGTCTCCGGGTCCCCCGCCGCCCGCAGCGCGGAGGTGAACTCGGCGTTCATCAACTGGCGGGCCAGTGAGGAGAGGATCGTCAGATGGGCGTCGTCGGCGCCGGCCGGGGCGGCGATCAGGAAGATCAGGTCGGCCGGGCCGTCCGCGGCGCCGAAGTCGACACCGGGGGTACTGCGGCCGAAGGCGAGGGTCGGCTCGGTGACATGGGCGCTACGGCAGTGCGGGATGCCGATGCCGCCGTCGAGGCCGGTCGGCATCTGGGCCTCGCGGGCGGCCACGTCGTCGAGGAAGGCCGCCAGGTCGGTCACCCGGCCCTGGGCCACCATGCGCTCGGCGAGGGCGCGCGCCGCCGCTTCCTTGGTGTCAGCGGACAGGTCGAGGTCGACCAGGTCCGCGGTGATCAGCTCGCTCATCGCGGGCTCCTCTGCACGCGTATCGCCCGGGGAGAGGGGTGGGCGTAAGGGGGGACGGGGGTGCGATCGGGGGACGCGAGGCCGGCATCCGGCCTGCAGGACCCGAGGCCGACATCGGGCCCACGGGTCCCGACGTCGACGGCCGGCCCACGGGTCCCGACGTCGACGGCCGGCCCACGGGTCCCGATGTCGACGGCCAGGGGGCTGGTGCCGCGGGAGGCCGGCAAGCGGCGGGGGTGGGGTGTGGGCGGGGTCATGAGAGGTGTTCCGTCAGTTCGCGTTCCAGGGGGAGGTCGGCGGTGACGGTCACCGCCGCCGGACGCAGGTCGGCGGGTGCCGGCATCACGCTGCCGGGGAGCTGGACGGCGGCGGCGCCGTGGGCGACGGCGGAGGCGAGGGCCTCCGGACCGCTGCCGCCGGCGATGAGGAAGCCGGCCAAGGAGGCGTCACCGGCACCCACGTTGCTGCGGACGGCGTCCACGCGGGCGCTGCCGAACCAGGCGCCGGTGTCCTCCACGAGGAGCTGGCCGTCGGCGCCCAGGCTCGCGAGCACGGCGCGCGCGCCCAGCCCGCGCAGTTCCTCGGCCGCCTTCAGCGCGTCGCCCACGGTCGTCAGGGGGCGCCCGACGGCCTGCGCGAGTTCCTCCGCGTTGGGCTTCACCACGTCGGGCCGGGCCCGCAGCGCTTCCACGAGCGCCTGCCCGGAGGTGTCCAGGGCGATCCGCGCGCCTCCGGCGTGCGCTCGCGTGACGACGTCGGCGTACCACGAGGGCGAGAGCCCCCGGGGCAGGCTGCCGCAGCACGCGATCCAGTCCGCGTCGCGCGACTGCTCGCGCACCGTGTCCAGGAGCAGTTCCTGTTCGCTCGCGGACAGCTCCGGCCCGGGTGCGTTGATCTTCGTGAGTACCCCGTCGGACTCCGCCAGCGCGATGTTGGAACGGGTGGCTCCGGAGATCCCGACCGGCGCGACCTCGATGCCCTGTGCGTCGAGCAGGTCGGCGACGAGCGCCCCCGGCGCACCTCCCAGGGGCAGGACGGCGACCGTGCGCCGCCCGGCGGCCGCCACGGCGCGGGAGACGTTCACGCCCTTGCCGCCGGGGTCCGTCCGCTCCGTGTCGGCGCGGATGACCTCGCCGCGCGTCAGGGCGAAGACCTCGTAGGTGCGGTCGAGGGACGGGTTGGGGGTGACCGTGAGGATCATGCGCGTACCACTTCCGTGCCGCCGCGCTCGATGACGGCGGCGTCTTCGGGGCTCAGCCCGCTGTCGGTGATCAGCAGGTCCACGTCGTTCAGGTCGCCGAAGCGGGCGAAGTGCTCCTGGCCGTGCTTGGCGGAGTCGGCGAGCAGGACGACGCGGCGGGCGGCGGCGACGGCCGCGCGCTTGACCGCGGCCTCGGCGAGATCGGGGGTGGTCAGCCCGTGCGCGGCGGAGAAGCCGTTCGCGGCCACGAACAGCACGTCGGCGCGGATCTCGCCGTACGCACGGAGCGCCCAGGCGTCCACGGCGGCGCGCGTACGGTGCCGTACCCGCCCCCCGACGAGGTGAAGCTGGATGCCCGGATGGTCGGCCAGGCGGGCGGCGATGGGCAGGCTGTGCGTGACGACGGTGAGGGAGGACTCCAGCGGGAGCGCCGCGGCGACCCGGGCCAGCGTCGTACCGGCGTCGAGGATCATCGTGCCCTCGGCCGGCACCTCGGTGAGGGCCGCCTTGGCGATGCGGTCCTTCTCGTCGGCGGCGGTGGACTCGCGCTCGGCGAGGTCCGGTTCGAAGTCGAGGCGGCCGACCGGTATGGCACCGCCGTGTACCCGGCGGACCAGGCCGGCCCGGTCGAGGGCCTTCAGATCGCGGCGGATCGTCTCGGCCGTGACCTGGAACTCCTCGGCCAGCGCCAGGACGTCCACCCGGCCGCCGTCACGGGCGAGCCGGAGGATCTCCTGCTGCCGTTCCGGTGCGTACATGTCGTCGGCCTCCGAGGTGATGGGCCGGTCGCCAGACCGCCGCCTTCGCTTGCCCGGGTGCCCGATCGCTTGCCAAGCAATGCCCGAACGTGTGGTTTAACCGGCACGCTACGCCTGGTCTTAAGAAAAGTAAACAGATTCGGGCCGCATTCGGGCATGAACGGACTTGCTGCGGGTGTGTCCGAAAAGCAGCGGGGCCCGGCACCTGCTCGGTGCCGGGCCCCACGTCGACGACTGCTCAGGCCACGAGTTCGCGCTCCTTCTCCACCACCTGGAGCCCGGCCTCCGCTGCCCCCTCCACCTGCTGCGCCGGACGCTTCGGCAGGGCCGACATCAGCACGAAGATCACGCCCATGACCCCGGCCACCCACCACAGCGCGTGCTGGAAGGCGTGCACGAAGGCCGGGCCGACCTGGGCCGGTGCCAGCCGGTCGCCGATCTGGCCGAAGAACACCACGGACACGAGCCCGAGCCCGAGCGCGTTCCCCATCTGCTGCACGGTGTTGATCAGCCCGGACGCGGAACCGGCGTGCTCGCGCGGCACCTCGGAGAGCACCGCGTCGGTCAGCGGGGCGACGATCAGCCCCATGCCGATTCCCATCACCACCAGCGGGAGGGCCATCTGCCAGGAGGCGATGGACAGGCCGTAGCGGTGGGCCTCAGCCAGGTAGATCAGCACGCCCAGGCCCATGATCAGCGCGCCCGACTGGAGCACCTTGCGGCCGAACCGCGGGACCAGCTGCTGCACGGACATCCCGGCCGCCGTCGACACGGCCAGCGAGAACGGCACGCCGGTCAGTCCGGCCCGCAGCGGGCTCCAGCCGAGGCCGATCTGCATGTACAGCGTCCACACCAGGAAGAAGATGCCGAGCGCGACCCCGAAGACGGTCTGTACGGCGATGCCGGCGGCGAAGCTCTTCACGCGGAACAGCGACAGCTCGATCAGCGGGGAGCCGTCCCGGGCCGCCTTGCGCCGCTCGTACACGACCAGCGCGGCGAACACGACCAGCGCGCCGGCCATGCACACGTGTCCCCACAGCGGCCAGCCCAGCTCGCGACCGCGGGTGAGCGGGTACAGCAGCATCAGCAGCCCGAGGGTCACCAGGGCCACCCCTACCAGGTCCAGCTTCAGGGCCTTCGGCGCGCGCGACTCGGTGATGAAACGGCGGCCGAGGAGGTAGGCGACGACGCCGACCGGCAGGTTGATGAGGAAGATGGGCCGCCACTCCAGACCGAACAGGTTCCACTCCGTCAGCAGTGCCCCGAGCAGTGGTCCGGAGACGGCGCCCAGCCCGACGACCGCGCCGAACAGGCCGAAGACCTTGCCCCGTTCATGGGCCGGGAAGGTCGCGTGCACGATCGACAGCACCTGCGGCACCATCAGCGCCGCCATGCCGCCCTGCAGGAAGCGGGAGGCGACGAGCATCTCCGGGTTCACGGCGAAGCCGCACAGCGCGGAGGCGAACGTGAAGCCGCTGATACCGATCAGGAACAGTCGCCTGCGCCCGTGGATGTCGCCGAGGCGGCCACCGGTGATCAGGCCCGCGGCGAAGGCGAGGGCGTAACCGGCCGTTATCCACTGGATCTGACTGACGGAGGCGTGCGCGGTCCGCTGGATGGACGGGATGGCGATGTTGACGATCGTGACGTCGACCAGGTCCATGAAGGCCGCGGCCATCACGATCGCGAGGGCGAACCAGCGGCGGCGGTCCGCCGGGGCGCCCTGGGAACCGCCGGTACCGGTGGCGGGCCGAGCTGGGTGGATCTGTTCCGTGGAGGTCATGCGTCCACGCTAGGACCCCATTAGGTCAGTTCAGGACCTAGATGTACGGCATCCTCGGAGCCATGACGACGGACACCCCGGCCCGGCTCCTGCAACTGCTCTCCCTCCTCCAGACCCCGCGCGAGTGGCCCGGCGGCGAACTGGCCGACCGGCTCGGGGTGTCCCGCCGCACCGTGCGGCGGGACGTCGACCGGCTGCGCGAGCTGGGCTACCCGGTACAGGCCACGAGGGGCGCGGACGGCGGATACCGGCTCGTCGCGGGCAAGGCGATGCCGCCGCTGGTGCTGGACGACGAGGAGGCCGTCGCGATCGCGGTCGGGCTGCGGGCCGGCGCCGGGCACGCCGTGGAGGGCGTGGACGAGGCGTCGGTACGGGCCCTGGCCAAGCTGGAACAGGTGCTGCCGGCCCGGCTACGGCACCGGGTGACCACACTGCAGGCCGCCACCACGCCGTTGACCAGCGGGGACGGCCCGAGCATCGCGCCGGAGACACTGACCGTGATGGCCTCGACGGTGGCGGGGCACGAGCGGCTGCGGTTCGCCTACCGCGACAAGGACGGCAGCGACTCGCGGCGCCTGACGGAGCCGTACCGGCTGGTGTCGACCGGACGGCGGTGGTACCTGGTCGCCTACGACCTCGACCGGGCGGACTGGCGCACGTTCCGGGTGGACCGGGTGAGCGCGCCGTTCGCGACCGGGGTCCGGTTCGCGCCCCGGGAGCTGCCGGCCGGCAGCGCCGCCGAATACCTGCGGCACTCCATCAGCCGGCGGCGGGAGACGTACGAGTTCGAGGTCCGGTTCGCCGCACCGGCGGAGCGCCTCGCCACGCGGCTGCCCGCCTGGATGGGCACGCCCGGGGACGACGGAGAGGGCGGGTGCGTCCTGCGCGGCACCACCGGCGATCCCGTGGAGTGGCTGGCGGTACGGCTGGCCATGGTGGGCTGCGAGTTCGCGGTACGCGAGCCGGCGGACCTGGTGCGCAGCGTGCGGGAGCTGGGCGGAAGGCTGAGCAGGGCGGGCGGCTGAGCCGCACGGAAGCCGGGCGAGCGGTCGGGCTCGGCGGAAGGCTGAGCAGGGCGGGCGGCTGAGCCGCGCGGGAGCCGGGCGAGCGGTCGGGCTCGGCGGAAGGCTGAGCAGGGCGGGCGGCTGAGCCGCACGGGAGCCGGGCGAGCGGTCGGGCTGGGCGGAAGGCTCGGCCGGGCCGGCAGCCGGGCCGGGCGGGAAGCCGTCCGGTACGACCGACACACTCAGCCGGCTCAGCGGGCCCGGCGGGCTCGGCGGGCTCAGCGGGCTCAGCGGGCTCAGCGGGCTCAGCGGGCTCAGCGGGCTGGCCGCCCATCCCCGCCGGGCGCCTGGTCGTCCGTGCCTTCCCGGCCGGCGTCCTAGGCCTGCCCGGCAGCCTCCCCGGTGTCCTCGACGTCCCAGCCGAAGTCCCGCAGTGCCCGCAGGTTCCGCAGCGCCAGAGCCGCCGGGCCCTCCGGGCCTGCGGGCGGGAAGGTCGTGGCGGCCCAGGACTCCACGGCCACACGCACGGCCGCCCCGGCCACGGCCGCGCCGAAGCGGAGGGCGGGGGTTACGTGTACGGAAGCGACGGCCGACGGTGCGGAGGCAGGAGTGGCCGGTACCGGCACCGGTGCCGACGGCGACGGCCCCGGCGACGGCGACGGCGACGGCGACGGCGACGGCGACGAGGCAACGTTGTCGGTACCGCAGTGGGCGGACCTGCGTGCCGCGAGGATCTCCCCCAGGGTGCCTTCCGACGCCTGGCACACCTCCGCCCAGACCTTGCGCAGGGCGGGGCTGGTGTCGGCGAGGCGGATCAGGGTGCGGACCCATTCCCAGGACGCGGCGGACACTCCGGACCCGGGGGTGAGGGTGTGGCGGACGGCGTGTTCCAGTGCCTCCGGGACGGTGAGGTCGGCCGGGGCCGCGCGCACGGCCTCCGCCCAGCGCTGGGCGCCCGCCGCGTAGAGGGGGGCCACCGCTTCCTCTTTGGTGGCGAAGTAGCGGTAGAACGTCCGCGGTGCGATGCCCGCGGCCTGGGCGATGTCCTCGGCGCGGGTGGCCCGCATGCCCTGGTGGACGAACAGACCGGCCGCCGCCCGAGCGATCTCCATCCGGGTCTCGGCCTTCCGGCGTTCCGTGAGGGAGACCGGCGCGGAGACGGAAAACCGCTGGTGGGCGGGGTTGGGGGTGGTGCTCATCTCGGCAGGCTATGCCCATGTGACAGAATCTGCCATCCGGCGGTCCACCCCGGGGTTCAGGTACGGGGTGGGCCGCCATTCCAATGCGCTCGACCCGTCCCGGGGTGTGCTGGTGAGCCCGCTGAACGGCGAAGAGGAGTCGGGCTCCGGCGCCTGGGGGGGTAGGCGCCGAAGCCCGACTCTGGAAGGTCCCGGCGCCGGGGGGGGATTGCGTCGGGACGTGGCTCGCGTGGGCCGGCCGATGGTGTGGGGCCGCGTGGGGACGGCGATGGCTACGGCCGATGGTGCGCTGCGCTGATCCGGTCGAAGGAGAGTCGCCCGGCCGAAGGTGGGGTGATTCGGCCGGCCGTGAGGTGCCCGGCGGGTGGGGTGCCCGGCCGGTGAGGTGCCGCGGCCGAAGGTGGGGTGATTCGGCCGATGGTGCGATGTGCTGACCCGATGATCTGCTGGCCCGATGGTGGGGGCCTGGCGGTGTGCGGTGTGCGGTGTCGCCGTGATGGGTGCTGTGGTGAGGTGGGGAGTGCGATCCCGGAGCCCCGCTCACGGGGCCCGGAAGGGTTGTTCCCGCGGGCCTGGGATTTGAAGCGACGGGACTACGGCATGTTTGCGCCGTCTTTCGCCACCCGGCGTACGCATCGCACGGACCCGTACGCCCGCCTCGCGCGCCCCCGCACGCCCCGTACACCCGCACGGAGCCGGTACCCCTGGACCCGGACACCCGCCGGCGCGCATCCGCGCCGAACGGAGTCGCGCGCCGCACCTTCATCCCCCGGGGCACGGAACGGAACCGCGCGCCGTAGCCGCTCCCCCGGCTGCCCGGTCCCTCTGCCCCGGCCCCCCGGCTCCGTTACGCCGCCGCGTCGAAGCCGGTGTCGCGGGCGAGCTTCTTCAGCTCGAGGAGGGCGTGCTTCTCGATCTGGCGGATGCGCTCGCGGGTCAGACCGTGCTCCTTGCCGACCTCGGTCAGGGTGCGCTCGCGGCCGTCGTCGATGCCGTAGCGCATCTTGATGATGGAGGCCGTGCGCTGGTCCAGGCGGCCGATCAGGTCGTCCAGTTCCTCGCTGCGCAGCAGCGTCAGCACGGACTGCTCGGGGGAGACCGCCGAGGTGTCCTCCAGCAGGTCGCCGAACTGGGTCTCGCCCTCGTCGTCCACCGACATGTTCAGCGAGACCGGGTCGCGGGCCCAGTCGAGGACGTCGACGACACGCTCCGGCGTCGAGTCCAGCTCCGTGGCGATCTCGGTGGGCTCCGGGTCGCGGCCGTTCTCGCGGTTGAACTCGCGCTGCACGCGCCGGATGCGGCCCAGCTCCTCCACAAGGTGGACGGGGAGCCGGATCGTGCGGGACTGGTCGGCGATGGAGCGGGTGATGGCCTGGCGGATCCACCAGGTGGCGTACGTCGAGAACTTGAAGCCCTTGCGGTAGTCGAACTTCTCCACGGCGCGCACCAGGCCGGCGTTGCCCTCCTGGATCAGGTCGAGCAGCGGCAGGCCACTGCGCGGATAGCGCCGGGCGACCGCGACGACCAGGCGGAGGTTGGAGCGGATGAAGACGTCCTTGGCCCGCTCCCCCGCGGCGACAAGCTCCTCCAGCTCCTCGCGGGTGGCGTCGGCCTTGCTCTCCTCGTACCCGTCGAGGACCTGCCGCGCGAACACACCCGCCTCGATGGTCTGGGACAGCTCGACCTCCTTGGCGGCGTCGAGCAGCGGCGTACGCGCGATCTCGTCGAGGTACATACCGACCAGGTCGCGGTCGGCGATCTCGCCGCCATGGGCGCGAACACTGCTTGCCGAGTCGGCCGTCTCGCCGGTGGCGGACTGACGACGGGCGACGGCACGGGTTGCCATGCGTGCTCCCTTGCGATGGTGGGCTGACGGGTGGTCCTGAACGCTCGGCACTTCGGGGACCGTCTCCGCGGACTCTCTCCGAGTGCCCTGCATCCGTGGGAAA
The DNA here is from genome assembly GCF_043199955.1 of Streptomyces sp. NPDC048514. Taxonomy (NCBI): domain Bacteria; kingdom Bacillati; phylum Actinomycetota; class Actinomycetes; order Kitasatosporales; family Streptomycetaceae; genus Streptomyces; species Streptomyces sp. NPDC048514. The sequence goes on from NZ_JBICWT010000004.1 coordinate 347,008, forward strand.
CAACGACTGGAATCCGGACAGAATTCCCAACCCGCCCCCCGAATTTTCTGATCATGCAGTACCCTGTCGGCCACTTCGGGAGGCAGGATGCCGTCGGCACACGCAGAGGTGCAGGTCAGGCCGGGAGTCGAGGGCGACCTCGAAGCCCTCACGGCGCTCTACAACCACTACGTACGCGAGACGGCCATCACATTCGACACGGCGGTCTTCACTGCGGAAGAGCGCCGCCCTTGGCTGCTCTCCCACCCGGAAGACGGCCCGTACCGCCTGATGGTTGCCAGGGACGCGCTCTCACAGCGGATTCTGGGGTACGCCACATCCAGCCCCTACCGGCCGAAGCCCGCGTACGGCACCTCCGTGGAGACCTCGGTGTACGTGGCCCCGGACGCCGGCCGACGCGGGATCGGCGCGCTGCTCTACGACGCCCTGTTCGAGGCGCTGGCCGGGGAGGACGTACACCGGGCCTACGCCGGGATCGCCCAGCCCAACGAGGCCTCGGAGCGGCTGCACGCCCGTTTCGGCTTCCGGTACGTCGGCACCTACCGCGAGGTGGGCCGCAAGTTCGGCCGCTACTGGGACGTGGCCTGGCACGAGAAGGAGCTGTGACGGCGGCGGCCGTTCGCGCGGTTCGGGCGATCCACCGGCACCCGGACCGCGGTCAGCCGAACTGCACCGACCGCTTCGCCATCCCCATCCAGAACCCGTCGATCACCGACCGCGGCGCGTCGAGTTCGCCGCCCGCCTCCGCCGCGCCCATGGTCACGAAGAGCGGGGCGAAGTGCTCGGTGCGCGGGTGGGCGTAGCGGCCGGCCGGGGCCTTGTCCAGGAAGTCGAGCAGCGCGTCCCAGTCGCGGGCCTCCAGGGCGCGCCGGCCCCAGTCGTCGAACTCGGCGGACCAGCCGGGGACTCCGCCGCCGGTGTGCCGGAGGGCGGCGAGGTTGTGGGTGAAGAACCCGGAGCCGACGATCAGCACCCCCTCGTCGCGCAGCGGGGCGAGCTTGCGGCCGATGTCCATCAGGCGGACCGGGTCGAGGGTGGGCATGGAGATCTGCAGCACGGGGATGTCGGCGGCCGGGAACATCTCGACGAGAGGGACGTAGGCGCCGTGGTCGAGGCCGCGGTCGGGGATGTCCTGGACGGGGGTGCCGGGGGCGCGCAGCAGCTTGCGGACGGATTCGGCCAGAGCGGGTGCGCCGGGGGCATCGTACCGGACCCGGTAGTAGCGCTCGGGGAAGCCCCAGAAGTCGTATACGAGCGGGACGGGTTCCACCGCGCCCAGGGCGAGCGGGGCTTCCTCCCAGTGGGCCGAGATCATGAGCACGGCCTTGGGACGGGGCAGGCCGGCGGACCAGGCGGCGAGCTGTCCGGGCCAGACGGGGTCGTCGGCGAGCGGCGGGGCGCCGTGACCGAGGTACAGGGCGGGCATGCGCTCCGGCGTGGCGCCCTGAGCGACGTCCTGGGCGGTGACGGACATGGTCGCGGCTCCCGATCATCCAGATGCTTTAACTCTCAAGCTCTCGCCACGAGGGTACGCCGGACTTGTTCAAGTTTCAAGGAGGCGCCTCGTAGAGTTGACGCATGACTACGGCACCGGACTCCGCCGCGGGCCACCGCTGGCTCACCGACGAGGAACAGCGCGTCTGGCGCGCCTACCTGCACGCCACCACCCTGCTGGAGGACCACCTCGACCGGCAGCTGCAGCGCGACGCGGGCATGCCGCACATCTACTACGGTCTCCTCGTCGGCCTGGCCGAGGCACCGCGCCGCCGGTTGCGGATGACCGAGCTGGCGATGAACGCGAAGATCACCCGCTCCCGGCTGTCCCACGCGATCGCCCGGCTGGAGAAGAACGGCTGGGTGCGCCGGGAGGACTGCCCCTCCGACAAGCGCGGCCAGTTCGCCGTGCTCACCGACGAGGGCGTGGAGGTGCTGCGACGGACCGCGCCCGGCCATGTGACCGCCGTGCGCCAGGCGCTGTTCGACCGGCTGAGCCCGGAACAGCAGAAGGCCCTCGGCGAGATCATGGAGATCGTCGCCGAGGGCCTCCAGCCCGAGGAAGCGGGTGCGGACCTGCCCTGGCTCCGCTAGGGCGCCGTACGGTCCACCGTCGAGGCCGCCGCCGTACGGTCCACCGTCGAGGCCGCCGCCGTACGGTCCACCGTCATGGTCGGCCGTGCAGACCACCGTCGAGGCGCGCGGGCCGCCCCGCGGGCGGTCGGTTGGGCGGTCGGTTGGGCGGTCAGTGCGCGACCACCGGCACCTTGAACTCGTCCTCGAGGCCCTCACCGGAGGCCACCGCCGTGCCGCTGCCCGGCTTGCCGGCGTTGACGAAGGTGAAGGCGATCAGCGAGGCGAGCGCGAGGATGCCGACGGCGAACCAGATCGCCGCGCTGTAGCCGTGCACCATGCCCTGGAGCTGGACCAGCTGCGGCTTGGCGGCCGCACCGGCGATGTGGTCCTTGACGTACGACGTGGTCGCCGAGGCGGCGATGGTGTTCAGCAGGGCGGTGCCGATCGCGCCGCCCACCTGCTGCGAGGTGTTGACCATCGCGGAGGCGACACCGGCGTCCCGGGGCTCGACGCCCTGGGTCGCCAGGGACATGGCGGGCATGAACGCCGTACCCATGCCGAGGCCGAGCAGCACCATCGCCGGCAGCAGCAGCGTGGCGTACGAGGAGCCGATCTCCAGCTGGGTCAGCAGCAGCATGCCGAGGCCGGCGACCAGGAAGCCGGGACCCATCAGGAAGCGGGCCGGCACGCGGGTCATCAGCCGGGTGCCGATCTGGGTGGAACCGGTGATCATGCCGGCCACCATCGGCAGGAAGGCGAATCCGGACTTGACCGGCGAGTAGCCCTTCACGATCTGCAGGTAGTAGGTCAGGAAGAGGAACAGGCCGAACATGCCGATGATCGCGAGGCCGAGGGAGAGGTAGATACCGCCGCGGTTGCGGTCGGTCACCACGCGCAGCGGCAGCAGCGGGGCCTTGACCCGGGACTCGACGACCACGAACGCGAGCAGCAGCACCACGGAGCCGACGAACATCGACACGGTGACGGCGTCGCTCCAGCCGTTGGACTCGGCGCGGGTGAAGCCGTAGACGAGCGCGACCAGGCCGAGGGTGGAGAGGATCACGCCGGGGATGTCGAGCGGCGAGCGGTTGCGGCCGCCCTGCGGCTCACGGATGACGAAGTATGCGCCGATCGCGGCGACGACGGCGAACGGGACGTTCACGAAGAAGGTCCAGCGCCAGTCCAGGTACTCGGTGAGGAAGCCGCCGAGGATCAGGCCGACGGCGCCGCCACCACCGGCGATCGCGCCGTAGATGCCGAACGCCTTGGCGCGCTCCTTGGCGTCGGTGAACATCACGGCCAGCAGCGACAGCGCGGCGGGGGCGAGCAGCGCGCCGAAGGCACCCTGCAGTGCGCGGGCGCCGAACATCATCCCGCCGGTGGTCGCGGCGCCGCCGAGCGCGGAGGCCGCCGCGAAGCCGGCGAGACCGAGGACGAAGGCGCGCTTGCGGCCCCACAGGTCGGCGATGCGGCCGCCGAAGAGCAGCAGACCGCCGAAGGCGAGGGCGTAGGCCGTGACGACCCATTGCTTGTTGCCGTCGGATATGCCGAGGTCCTGCTGGGCCGAGGGCAGGGCGATGTTCACGATGGTGGCGTCGAGGACGACCATGAGCTGGGCGAGCGCGATGAAGACGAGCGCCTTCCAGCGGTTGGCGTCACCGCTCGGTGCGACGGCGCCGGGAGCCTTGAGGGCTGTGTCGGACATGGATGTACCCACTTCGGGACTTCGTGACGGAAAAGGGCAGAAAAATAATGAGAAAACGGAGCTGAGGGGCAGGCGGCGACCGGCGGCGGCCCGACGCGGCGTCGGGGACCGGATGCCGGGCTCGACACTCCGTGCCGGGTGCACGGTGCCGGGTCGGTTGCGGTGTGGTCGGTGGACTCCGGTCGGGGGCCGAACTCATCGGTCCGGCGACCGATGGCGCTCGGGCCGTTGCCGGGCGGGGTGCGGCCGGGCGCGACCGGCGGGTCAGGACGTGCGCAGCTCCTTGATCGTGACGGCCGTACCCGGCAGGACGGAGCGGGCGGGGGCCCGCAGGCCGTCGAGGAACAGCTGGAGGTGGCGGTGGACGAAGCGGTCGCCTTGGAGGCAGTCCGTACCGGCCGGGGGCCGGCTCAGCTGGGCCACGACGATCAGCAGGTCACCGACGCCGACATCGGGCCGAAGCCGTCCGGCCGCCTTCGCCCGGCCCATGACCTCTTCCACGAGCTGCTCGACCCGCTCCCGGGAGGCTTCCAGGTCGGGGTGATGCTGGTCGAAGGTGTCGGAGATCATCGGGCACAGCGCGCTGATCCGCTCGTCGGCGGCGGCGTGCACGAAGTGCTCCAGGGCCGCGAAGGCGTCCCCGGTCTCGGCGAGGGCCACTTCGGCCGCCTCGGCCGTCCGGTCCATGACGGAACAGACGACCTCGCGGACGAGGGCCTCACGGTCGGGGAAGTTGCGGTACACCGTGGCGTTGCCCACGCCGGCCCGGCGGGCGATCTCGTCCAGCGGCACGTCCGGACCGTGCTCGACGAACATTTCGCGGGCGGCGGTGACGATCCGCTCCCGGTTGCGCACGGCGTCGGCACGGGGCCGGGGCACCTTGTGCTGCGCGGGGGAGGTCGCGGTCGGCACGGCGTACTCCTTGAGGCGTTGGGGGCGATCCGGGGAGGCACTCCCCGTTTCGCTCGGACACAGGGCTAAACGGGGAAACGGTCCCCGCTTATTTCCCGCCGCCGAAAAGAATCACTGTGACCTGAGCCACATTCAACATCCGCCGGACTTCACCCTCTTGCGGGCCGCGCTTCGCACGTTCGGTCTCCTCCAGCGCGCGCCCGTCACCCTGCCGACACAGGGTGATCGCAAGGGTGCAGCCGGAGACCGGGGGCTGCCGTGGAGCGAGAGGTCCATGCATGCAGCCGCACTCACCCCGCCGCCGCATACACGTGCACCGCATACGCGCGCGCCGCAGCCGCTCGCACCGCATACGCTCGCACCGCGCAGGCCCGCGCCGGATACCTCCGCGCCGGGTGGCCTCCTTCGCCGCGGTGACCGTGCTCACCCTCACGGTCAGCACCTCGGCCGGGACCGGACATCTGACGGCGCCCACCACCGCCGGGCCCATCGGCCTGGCCCGCTCCACCGCCCTCTCGCCCTGCATGATCCACGGCGGTCTCGAGGTACAGATGACCGAGGGTGTCCCCACCCCGCGCGGCTACTCCCGCTCCATAGGGACGGTCCGCGCCCTGACCCTGATGATCGATTTCTCCGACGCGCCCGGCAAGGGCAGCGCCATGGACCGCTTCCGCGAGTTCTTCCCGCAGACCCAGGAGTGGTTCCGCAACGCGTCCTACGGCCGGCTCGACTACCGGCCCGAAACCCCCATCGACACGTGGCTGCGGATGCCGAAGAGCTTCAAGGAGTACGGCATAGAGCGCGGCGCCCCCTTCGACCCCGGCTACCGGCAGCTGGTGCAGGACATCGTGGCCTCGGCCGACCCGAAGGTGGACTTCCGCTCGTACGACCTGCTGAACGTGCTGGTCACCCCGAACGCCGGTCCCTCCGCACTGGACACCGTGCTGTCCGTGACCTTCGCCGGGAACGGGGAGGCCCCGATCGCCGACGGCGTGCCCGTCGCCAACGCCTCCTTCGTCTACTCCCGCCAGGACGACGGCTCCGGCTCCTACACCCGCACCGGCTACCGGGTGCTCCCGCACGAGAACGGCCACACCTTCGGCCTGCCCGACCTGTACACGCAGGAGGGCGGCGGCGCGGTCGGGCACTGGGACATCATGAGCGAGGACTGGGGCGCCAACAACGATCTGCTGGGCTGGCACAAGTGGAAGCTGGGCTGGCTGGACGGCAACCAGGTCGCCTGCGCGGCGGCACGGGGCAGCGCCGACTACGTCCTCACGCCGCTGTACAAACGGGGCGGCGGCAAACTGATCCTCGTGCCCGTCGACGCCCGGACCGCCTACGCGCTGGAGCTGCGCAGCCAGGGCGGCAACGACGAGTCGGTGTGCCGGCCGGGCATCCTGATCTACAAGGTGGACGCCACGGTCGACACCGGACGCGGTCCGGTCACGGTCTACGACAGCCACCGCGGCAGCGGCGGCTGCACCCGCAGCCCCAACGTCCACGCAGAACTCTCCGACGCCCCGTTCGCCTCCGGCGAAACCTTCAAGGACCCGCGCCACGCCATCACGGTCAAGGTCCTCAAGACGGACGAGAACGAGAATTACCGGGTCCGGATCACTCGGGGGTAGCGGAGTGGATCGAACGGGGGGCGGGGGCGGCGGTAGGGAGCGGGACGGGGGGGCGGGGGCGGCGTAGGGAGCGGGCCGGGGGGAGGCGGTAGGGAGCGGACCACACGCGGGGCCGGCCGGGCGGGGGCACGAGGGCACGGACCACACGCGGGGCCGGCCGGGCGGGTGCCTGCCCGCGCTGCTCGGCGCGCGCGCCGACGCCCCGGCCCGAAGAACTGGACGCGTCGGTTTCGCTCGCGGTAGCCGACCTCGACGGCGTCCGCTTCACCCACCAGGCCACGCGTCACCGGGCGATGTCCGTGAGCTTCCACATCGGCGACCTGTTCCCGGCCGAACGCAGCGCGCCCGCAGCCTTGTTCACGACCGAGCGAACGGAAGCGGACCGGAAACGGTGGCGCACCGGGCGGCGCCAGGCCCCTCGGACGGCCACATTCCGCACCGTTTCCCCCACAATGCCCACGCTCGCCCCACCGGCCCCACAGCCAAATCCCACTCCCCCACCCAACATCATCCAGCTTCCCCTCCGGCATCCGGTAACCTGTGGACCGAGTACCGCGCCTTCGTAGCTCAGGGGATAGAGCACCGCTCTCCTAAAGCGGGTGTCGCAGGTTCGAATCCTGCCGGGGGCACATAGAGAAGGGCCAGCTCAGGAAGGGTTTCCTCCCGGGCTGGCCCTTCGGCGTTTCAGGGGTCGTGCCACAGGCGTGCCACTACGGGCCAGCAGGGTCCTCCCCGGAGGGGTAGGAGACCGCTCCGGCACCACCCCGGATCATGGCGCCGAGCCGATCCGCGATGGCCCGATCCCGGTCGCTGGTCATGTGCCGGTAGATCAGCGCGGCGCGTGAGCTGCTGTGGCCCATGCGGGTCATTAGCTCCCGGGTGCTCGACCCGGCCGTCGAGGCGAGCGTGTTGCCCGTGTGCCGAAGGTCGTGGAAGTGCAGCTCGGCGGTGATGCCAGCATCCTCCCGAGCCTTGCCCCAGTCGTCGCGGAAGTTGCTCCGCCGCAGCTGCCCGCCCTGGGGACCGACGAAGACGTGTCCGTCGCGGCCGGGAGCTGCGTCCGTCGCCGTTTGACGTCGACCGCCTGACCACCGGGGACGAGCCCGTCTCGGTGAAGAGGGCTGCAAGACTGCCAGGATGGCCGACATGACGACGAGCTACGGTGAGGTGGCACCCGGGTTCGAGCCGGTGCGGGCGGCGTTCATGGAGAACTTCACGCGGCACGGGGACGTCGGCGCGGCGGTGTGCGTGTACCGCAACGGCCGGCCGGTGGTGGACCTGTGGGGCGGCGTGGCCGACGCCGAAACCGGTCGTCCTTGGACGCGGGACACCCTGCAGCTGGTCTACTCGGCGACCAAAGGCGCGACGGCGACCATGGCGCACATGCTGGTCGAGCGCGGAGAGCTCGACCTGGACGCGCCCGTCTCGAAGTACTGGCCGGAGTTCGCCGCGAACGGCAAGGCGGACATCCCTGTGCGCTGGCTCCTGGCCCACCAGGCCGGCCTGGTCGCGCTGGATCAGCCGGTGCCGTTGAAGGAGGCGCTGGCCTGGCACCCGATGGCGGCGGCGCTGGCCGCTCAACGCCCCCTATGGACTCCGGGCACAGCGCACGGCTACCACGGGCGGACCTGGGGCTGGCTGGTCGGCGAGGTGATCCGCCGGGTGTCCGGCCGCTCACCGGGCCGCTTCTTCGCCGACGAGATCGCGGCCCCACTGAGCTTGGACTTCTTCATCGGCCTGCCCGCCGGCGAACGCGACCGAGTCAGCCGCATGGTGTACCAGCGGCCGGACGTCGACCTCACCACCCTGTCCACCGAGTCGGTCCCGGAGGAACTCCGCGAGCAGGTCGCCGCTTGGCGGGACCCGAACTCGTTTAGCAACAGGGCATACGCCGTCACCGACCCGCCCGGTGTCGACTTCGACTCACCGGAGGTACAGGCCGCGGAGCTCCCGGCCTCCAACGGCATCGGCACCGCACGCGCTCTTGCCCGCATGTACGCCGCTCTGATCGCCGAGGTGGACGGTGTGCGCCTGCTCTCCCCGGACGCCCTGGCGTCAGCGACCGAGGAGCAGGCCAGCGGGAAGGACCAAGTCATGCTGATCCCCAGCCGCTTCAGCGCCGGGTACATGCTGCCCACCGAGAGCAACCCGATGACGGGGCGAGGCGCCTTCGGCCACACCGGCCGAGGAGGGTCGCTCGCCTTCGCCGATCCGGAGCACGGTGTTGCCTTTGGGTACGCGATGAACAACATCATCGGGGGTACGGACGACGTCCGCGCGGCATCTCTGGCCGACGCGGTGCGAAGGTCGCTCGTGTAAGGGCAAGATCCGGGATGGCTCCGCCGGAGAGCATGAGCGCCCGGAGCACGGTCGCGGCGGTTACGCCGCCAACAGCAGCCTTGGCAGGCAGAGCGACCGGGGAGGAGAATGTCACGCTGGTAGCCCAGGCCCTGTGATCTTGCGGGGTGGACAGGAGAAGGAGCGGATGCGCAACCGCAGCAGGACTCGTAAGGTCCTCGCCACCGTCACCGCGACCGTACGTGAGTGGAGGGACGAGGAAGGGTGGGGTGTGCTCGACTCGCCCGAGACGCCCGGCGGTTGCTTCGGCCACTACTCCGACATCCAGGCGCCCGGCTTTCGCACGCTGTCGCCAGGGCAGCAGGTCGATCTCGTCTGGGAGGCACCCGGTTTCAAGCAGGACGGGTACGACTACCGCGCGGTGAGCATCGTCCCCAGGCCCGTCTGACATCCGCACCCGGCGCCGACGGCCGCGGACACTGCCGTACCGGAGCGGTCACGGCCGACCGGCGACGAGCCGTGCAACGCCGTTTCGGCGGCCTCAGCCGTGTGCGGTGCGCGAGTGCCGAGGCGGGTGCCGCAGGTTCCCATCATGCCGGGGGGCCCACCGTGAAGGGCCGGTTCACAGGCTTGACCCCGTCGGGCTTCTCCCTCGTCGTGAGCTCGGCCGCGCCCCGCACGTGCCTAGCGCGCCCGGCGAATCCACCTCGAATCCGCCTCGTCCCGCTGCGTGCGATGTGCACGGGTGAGGCCGGATCGTGGCGGCGCGGGGCTGTATTGCCGGGCCCGGTGGTGGCGCTTAGCGTGAAGTGGGGGCGCTGAGAGACGAGGTCACTCATGCCACGGTCCATGCGCGCGCTCGTTGCCGGAACGGTCGGCGAACCGGCCGATGTGCTGCGGCTGGAATCCCGGCCCGTTCCGACGCCGGAGGCGGGCCAGGCGTTGGTCCGTGTGAAGGCGACTCCGATTCACGCCAGTGATCTGCATGTTCTGCGTGGCCGCTACGGGTTCGCCCCCGAGTTCCCCACCGTCGGGGGGCACATGGAATGCGTGGGCCGTATCGAGGCCCTGGGGCCGGACACCGAGGGACTGAAGGTCGGCGAGCGTGTGGTGGTCGCCGCCGTACCGGCGGTACCCGGGCCGCATGTGGACGGTACCTGGCAGGAACACCTTGTCGCCGACGCACAGAGGCTTCTGCCGGTCCCGGACAGCCTGAGCGACTCCAGCGCCTGTCAACTCGCCGTCAATCCGCTGACCGCGCTGCTCCTGGTGACGCGCGAACTCGACGTACAGCCGGGTGAATGGTTGTTGCAGACGGCCGCGGGCTCCACCGTCGGCAGGCTCGTCATCCAGCTGGCCGGGCATCTGGGTATACGCACCATCAACGTCGTGCGGCGGCGCGCTGCCGTCGAGGAGATCAAGGCACTCGGTGGTGACGAGGTCATCTGCACCGAGGACGAGGACCTGTTGCGGCGTGTGGCCGAGATAGCGGGGCCGGCCGGCGTGCGCAAGGCCACCGACTGTGTCGCGGGCGACGTGGGTGCCCAGGTGTCCCAGGCACTGGCTCCGGGAGGAGAGGTCGTGGTCTACGGCGCGCTCTCCACCCATCGGCAGACCGCACCGGCGGCGCTGACGATCCCGCTGCAGGCGCGCTCGGTCATCTACGAGACGAAGGTGGTCCGCGGCTTCTGGCTGAACCGCTGGTTCGGCACTGCGTCACCCGCAGACGTGCTGCACGCGCTGTCCGAGGTCCGCGGTCTCGTCGCCGATGAAGTGCTGAGCATCCCCGAGGGCCGGCCGTTCCCGCTCGACCGCTTCGCCGAAGCCGTCGCGTTCGCCGAAGCACCCGCGCACGGCGCCAAACCGCTCCTCGTCTTCGAGGACGGCCGGGACGGAGACGGCGGGTAGTAGCTCACCTGCGGGTGCCGTCACCTGTAGCTCACCTGCGGGTGCCGTCACCCGTCACCCCTCGCCCGTCATCCCTCACCCCGCACCCGTCACCCGTCACCCGTCACCCGCCGTGTCCGGTTCCGGTTCCGGTTCCGGTCCCGGTCCCGGTCCCGGTCGCTCGAAGTACTGCAGGACTCCGCCGACCGTGAAACACAGTGCGCCGGTGAGGGTTCCCCAGTCGGCGACACCGACGCTGACCAGGCTTCCGGTCGCCGGGCGGGTGAAGGCGGCCAGGGCGGAGATCAGGAAGAGCCAGGAGCCGAACTGGTTGACGGCGACGATCCACCAGCCGAGAGTCCGCGTGTGCAGACAGGGCCAGGGCCATGGCCATCCGTGACAGACCTCGCCGAAGGCCAGGTGGCCGGAGATGAGGAAGAGGCCGCATCCGATCATGTCCGGGGCCCAGACCAGCCGGTCGGTCTGTCGGGCGGTGAGCCCCTGCAGGAAGGAGTCGAGGAGGTTGATGCCGAAGACGAGGGTGCCGGCGAAGAGGACGAAGGTGCTCAGCCAGTCGATCCGGTGGGGCTCGTAGCTCCACCAACTCCAGTCGGGAGTCAGCAGCACCCCGTGGTCGTCCCTGCGTGGCGTGTTGATCGCCTGCAGCAGGGACGCGTAACCACCGGCGGTGAAGAACAGGCCCCCGGTGAAGTAGACCGAGGCGCTCGTCATCGGGCTGCCGGGACCGAACTGCGAGAGCCCGGCGCCGAGGGCGAACAGGAGTCCTCCGAGACAGAACGAGCCAGCCGCGACGGCGTTCAGCCTGCGCAGGCGTACCAGTGACACATTGTCCGCGGTGCGCAGGCGGTCCTCGGCGGCCCCTTCGGCGCGTACGGTCAGGATTCCGCGCTTACGTGCGGGACGCGATTCCCAGGACGCCGTACCGCCCTCGGGAAGGGCCCACGTGAACCGGGTCGTGAACGGTCCCGCGCCCTCGCCGCGCTGTTCGGATCGGCCTGTCGGGTGAGCCCGGCCCCGCGGCCTTCCGCCCGGCGGTGGCATGCGGGGGCGGGCGGTCAGTGCTGTGGGTGCGGGTGTGCGTGGAACAGGGAGCGCCTCTGACTGCCGGCGGTGCCCCGGGTCAGACGGCCGGCCTCGACGCGCAGCTGGAAGGCGTGGACCACCTCGACCAGACCCAGGACGATCGCCATGATGCCCGCCACCAGAGTGAGCGTGGCGATCGAGCCGAAGGGCAGGACGATCAGCACGATGCCCGCGAGCAGGGTGACGATTCCCAGGAAGATCTGCCAGCCTCGCGCCGGTGCTTCCTTGGACGACACCGCGGACGCCGTCATCATGATGCCGCGCAGCAGCCAGCCGAAGCCGATCCACAGGGCGAGCAGCAGGATGGATTCCAGGGTGCCGCGGAAGCAGACGAGCCCGAGCAGCACGCAGAGGGCGCCCGTGATGAAGTGCAGGGCCCGCAAGTGCCCCGGTACGTGTGCGCCGAAGGCCGCGGCCACCTGGAAGACGCCGCTGATCAGCAGGAAGGCGCCGAAGAGTACGCCTACGACCCGAAGCGTCTCACCCGGCCACGCCAGGACGACGACACCCAGGGCTATCGACGCCAGGCCGATGGTGAACAGGGACTGCCAGCCGAAGTTCGCCATGGCGCCCAGGGCTTCACCGCCCGGGGAGGCGCTCTGGGACTTGGTCTCCTGCGGCGGGCTGTCACCCGGGAAGTCGGAGGGCAAGGTCATGCAGCCCACCTCTTTCGTGGAACGTCACGAAGGGATCAGGACATCTCCATCGTCACCCATTCGGCCCCGTCCCGCTCGAGGAAGGGAACGCCCGTCCCGGCCGGCCCGGCGGCGCGCGGGTCAGCGGCGGCCACCGTTCCCCCGGCAGCGGCTCCAGCTCAGAGCGGCGGTTTCGGCTCCTCGGGGTACGGCTCCGGTTCTTGCCCGTCGTCGGGGGGCCAGCAGGCGCACGGCGGTGCCACCGCCCGGTACGGCCGGAGGCCGGGTTCGGTTTCTTTACGGTTCCCTGACGGCCGGGCCGCATCCGTCGGGCCCCGGTCCGGTGTCCTCTCCGATGTCCGCAACGGGCGGAAGTCGTGTCGGAGATGGGAGGTGCCATGGAAGGCACCGTCGTCGCAGTGGTGGTCGTGGTCCTGCTCGCGCTGCTCGTGCTCAGGGGCGGGATGCGGGTCGTCAACCAGGTGGAGCGCGGGGTGGTGTTCCGGTGGGGCAAGGCTCTGCCGAGCCACCGGCAGCCGGGCGTCACCTTCCTCATCCCGTTCGCCGACCGGATGCGCAAGGTGAACGTGCAGATCGCCACCATGCCGGTGCCGACGCAGGAGGGCATCACCCGGGACAACGTGTCGGTGAAGGTCGACGCCGTCGTCTACTTCCGGGTCACCGACCCGGTGCGCGCGGCGATCGAGGTGCAGGACTACGTCTTCGCCGTCGGGCAGGTCGCCCAGTCCTCCTTGCGGTCCATCATCGGCAAGAGCGACCTGGACGACCTGCTGAGCGACCGGGAACGGCTGCACGAGGGGCTGGCGTTGATGATCGACAGTCCGGCCGCCGGCTGGGGCGTCCACATCGACCGGGTCGAGATCAAGGACGTCCAGCTCCCGGAGTCGCTGAAGCGGTCCATGTCCCGGCAGGCCGAGGCCGAGCGGGAACGGCGGGCCCGGGTCATCACCGCGGACGGCGAGTTCCAGGCCGCGCAGCAGCTCGCCAACGCCTCACGGATCATGTCCGACACCCCCGAGGCCATGCAGCTGCGTCTGCTCCAGACCGTCGTCGAGGTGGCCGCCGAGAAGAACTCCACGCTCGTGATGCCGTTCCCCGTCGAACTGCTGCGGTACTTCGACCGGGCCACCCAGAAGATCGACGCCCAGATCAGGACGCAGACCGGTCCGGCACAGACCGTTCCGGCAGACACCGTTCCGGCGCAGGCCGTTCCGGCGCAGGCCGGTCCGGCACAGACCGGCGAGAAGGGCGCCCAAGCGGAGCCCGTCGTGCCGGGGCCCGTCGTACCGGAGGGCGCGGGACCGGAGGCAGCGGGACCGGAGCCCGTCGTACCGGAGGCCGCGGGACCCGAGACCGCCGGACCGGAGGCCGTCGCGTCCGAGCCCGTCGCGTCCGAGGTCGGCGGGCCGGAATCCGTCGAGGCGGAGGGGCTGGGGCGCGGGGGTGCCGCCCGGCAGGGCTAGCATCCGGAGCATGACGACTACCGACCAGAACGCCTCCGTGCTGGACACCGAGATCGGGGCCCTCCAGGGCGGCTCCGCGAACCTGCCGCAGTACGCCGGCAAGACCGTGCTCATCGTGAACGTGGCCTCCAAGTGCGGCCTGACCCCGCAGTACACGGGCCTGGAGAAGCTCCAGGAGCGGTACGCCGAGCAGGGCTTCACCGTGCTGGGCGTGCCCTGCAACCAGTTCCTCGGGCAGGAGCCCGGCACCGCCGAGGAGATCGCCGAGTTCTGCTCGGCGACGTACGGCGTGACGTTCCCGCTGACCGAGAAGGTGGAGGTGAACGGCGAGGGCCGGCACCCGCTGTACGAGCGCCTCGTGGGCTTCGCCGACGGCGAGGGTCACACCGGTGACATCCGCTGGAACTTCGAGAAGTTCCTGATCGGCCCGGACGGCAAGGTCGCCGCCCGCTTCTCGCCGCAGACCGAGCCGGAGTCGGCCGAGGTCGTCGCCGCCATCGAGAGCCGGCTCGGCTGAGGGCGGCTTGACCTTGCCCTCGGGGCAAGGAGCAACGTCCTCCTCACCGGGCGGAGCATGACCGCCCGGTGACGGAGGAGCGAGGGGGCCGTAAGGGCTCCCGGGGGTGAAAGGGGGCCGGCATCGTGGACGGCGAACTGCTCACGATCGGTGCCTTCGCCGCGCGGGCCCGGCTGTCGGCCAAGGCCCTGCGGCTCTACGACCGGCTCGGCCTGCTGGCGCCGGCGCATGTCGACGGCACCAGCGGCTACCGCTACTACCGCGCCGGCCAGGCAGAGCGTGCCCGCCTGGTGGCCCTGCTGCGGCAGCTGGACATGCCGCTCGCCCGGATCGCCGAGGTGATCGGGGCGGAGGGCGCCGAGGCCGCGGACCGGCTCGCCGCCTACTGGGCGGACGTGGAGGCCCGGGTGGCCGGGCAACGGGCCCTCGCCGAGTACCTCCGTGGACGACTGTCGGGGAGGAGCTGCGAGATGTACGAGAAGTTCGCGATCGAGACGGTGGAGCTGCCGGCGCAGGTGGTGATCACCGAGTCGCGGCACACGCTGGCGGACGAGCTGCCGACGTGGATCGGCGCGTCCCTGGGGCGGCTGGAGTCGGCCGCCCGGGAGTGCGGGGGCGTCACGGGCGCGCCGTTCGTCGTCTACCACGCGGAGGTGTCGATGGAGAGCGACGGACCGGCCGAGTCCTGTGTCCCGGTGGTCGACGAGGCGGCGGCCCGGGCGTGGGCCGAGCGGCAGGGGCGGGCCTGGGAGACGAGGGTCCGGGTGGAGCCGGCGGCACGGCTGGCGTATGCCCGGATCACCAAGGCGCAGGTGGCGCATCCGCAGATCCTGGCCGCCTTCGAGGCGGTGGAGCAGTGGATGGCCGGGGAGGGGCTGGAGATGGCGGGTCCCTGCCGGGAGGTCTACTTCGGGGACTGGGACGCGGCCGGGCCCGGTGACCCCGTGTGCGACGTGGCGTTTCCGGTGCGGCCGACAGGCCCCCTGCCCGCCACCGCCTGACGTCCAGGGCATCGAGGGCGGCCGGGGCGGCCTGCGGTCTCTGGGCGGAGCCGGGAAACGGCCGGGAGTCCTCCGAGGGGGTCCCCAGGGCCTGGTCCTCTTCCGTCCCGCAGGCGGACCGGAAGGGGAAAGGCGGGAGCCCTCTTCGGTTCCGTGGGTGTGCCGGCCCGCGAAAGGGGAGCCCTTTTCGGTCTCCCGGGCGGGCCTAGGCGGCGCGGGGGAAGGCGGGAGCCCTCTCGGCAAGGACGGCGACTGGTCGAGAGGGCTCTCCTGGTGGCGCTTGTGCAGTTGTGTTGGCCGGACCGTGCGGTCCGACGCGTCTAGGGACGAGGGTCAGGGAAAGCCCCCTACGCCTTGACCGAGTCGACGAAGGCGCTCCACGCGTCGGCGGGGAAAGCCAGGATCGGGCCCTCGGAGACCTTCGAGTCACGGACGGCGAGTTCGGCGGTGGTGGGCGACTTGACCTCGACGCAGGCGCCGTTGCCCGCGGAATAGGAAGACTTCATCCACGTCTCCGAAGCGCCCTGAATCAGTGCCATGTCCACTCCTGTTACGAGTTGCGGTAGTGCGGTTCGCGCCAACCCTGTCGTCTGATTGGCGTGATCGACGCTACCGGGCAACGGCCCCCGCCGGAGCGGCCGTTCACTCAACCGGATGGCATATTCCAAGTGAGCCTTCCACTGGAGTGGACCGACGGTGTACGATCCCGCGCCCTCTGTGACACCAGCTCATTCGGCGTAGTCTTTGGCCCGTTCCGCAATGAACTGTCGGGATTGCTCAACATTGAGGGACTGTGCCCGCAGATGCTCATACATCACGGCGTACTTCTGTACGTCCTGCGCCTTCTCCAGATACAGATCGCTGGTCACACCCTCCAGGTACACCACGCTGGAGTCGGCCGCGTCCGTGAACTCCAGGATCGCGTACTGGCCGTTGAGGCCCGGATGCGCGCCCACCTCGAAGGGCAGCACCTGCACGGTGACGTGCGGCAGCTGGGACAGCTCGATCAGGTGCTCCAGCTGTTCCCGCATCACCAGCTTGCTGCCCACGACCCGGCGCAGCGCCGCCTCGTCCAGCACCACCCACAACCGGAGCGGGGTGCCCTCGGCGGTGATACGTTCCTGTCGGCGCATGCGCACCTGCACACGCTTCTCGATCTCGGCCGTGGACGTCTCCGGCAACGCCCCCTGCACCAGGGCCTCCGCGTAGGCGCGGGTCTGCAACAGACCGGTGACCAGTTGCGGTTCGTACACCCGCAGTGACTCCGCGTCCGTCTCCAGGCCGATGTACACGCTGTACGGGATGTCCCCGAACGTGTGCCACCAGCCCTGCTGCCGCGAGTCCCGGGCCATCTCCATCAGCGAGTCGACGATCCGCTGGTCCTCGACCTCGTAGACCCCGCACAGGTCGCGCACATCGCGCTGGCTGATGCTTCTGCGGCCGTTCTCCAGCCGGCTGATCTTCGACTGCGACACGAGCAGCCGCTCCGCGACCTCTTCGGCCGTCATGCCCTTGAGCTCACGGAGCCTGCGCAGCTCCTGGCCCAGTCGGCGCCGCCTGACGGTGGGATTGACATTGGACGCCACGGGACGTGCACCTCCGGC
The DNA here is from genome assembly GCF_043199955.1 of Streptomyces sp. NPDC048514. NCBI lineage: Bacteria > Bacillati > Actinomycetota > Actinomycetes > Kitasatosporales > Streptomycetaceae > Streptomyces > Streptomyces sp. NPDC048514. The sequence continues at coordinate 363,856 of NZ_JBICWT010000004.1, forward strand.
TGCCTGCCTGTTACTTGACACTTTGCGTATCTGCTGTTGAGCAGACTGCCACCAAGGTGCTTTCTACCGCTGGCAAACGAGGGATATGCAGTGCGTACACGTCAGTTCGGGAACGGAACCGACCCCATGGGTCCCGGCGGCGGCCGGTGCCGGCACGCAGTCGAGCGGGGCGGCGGGATCACGAGGATCTCGCCGCCCCGCTCGAACCGAGCGGCTCCCGAACCGGGTCTGCGTGAACCCAGGGGGTGTGGATCAGTGGGCCACGGCGCGCGCCATGACCCCGCGGTGCGGCTGCATCGGAACACCGCGTGCGGGTTCCGTCGCGGCCCTCGCCGTGGGCGTGGCCGGCCGGCCGGCCGTGGCCGGGCCACGGCGTGGCTGTGCGGCCGCTCCGTTCTGCACGTCCATCACGGCGTGCGCGACGAGCCCGCCCATCGGGTCGTGCCGGATCAGGTCCCGCAGCCGGGACCTGGACGAGCGCCCCTCATTGCCGGGGTAGAGATGTTTGCCGAGCCCGACGGCGTGCGCCAGGGCGGCGAGCGCCGCGGTCCGCGGGTCCGGCGGTACGCCGGTGCGGATCGCGGAGTCCAGCCGGGCTCGGATCTCCCGGCTGATGTCGTTGTCCGTCGCCTGATAGCGCGTCGTCGGCAGCACCCCGCACATCTGGCCCGCCACGGCATGCACCATGCCGCACCGCTCCAGATGCGAGAGATACGTCTGACGGAGCCCCAGCCGGGGTCCGCCGATCCAGTGGACGGCACGCACCGGAGCGCCGCGCCTTCGCAGCAACTCCAACGCGCAGTCCAGAGTCGGATCTCCTGTCGGCCGTGGTACCACCACGGCGATACGATCCCCGTCTGGGGCTATCCGTCCGGCCAGCGCCAGCTCCACTAGCTGTGCACCGGCCAGACCGAGGTCGAGCGACTGCGGCTGCGCAGTGGTACCCGTGGTCGGGTCCAGTGCGAGCAACAGAAGCTCCTCCGGAAGTGTTCTGCGGCTCCTGCCCATCCATGCCTCCCCGCGTGGATGAATGACAGGGTGACCCCTCTCACATTGGTCTGTCGAGGGCGCGTGACCGGTTCGTGAGGGAACCGGCAGGTATGTCGTTCTCGTCTACCACAGGGGCCAAGCCCTCACACAGGACACTGGTACATGGTTCGGACAGGGCGCGCTTGCGAGCGTGCGGCGCATGGAGGAGGCATCGGTGGCGGGCGAGTCCCCCGACAGGTCGAAGCAGCGCGAGTCGTCGGCGGAACCGACGTCGGGGAGTGGGGGTTCGGTTCCCGAGGCGCGCGATCCGCGTCTCGCGGTCGCCCGGGAGAAGGATTCCGCGGGCGGCGGCTCGGACACCGCGACGAGGGTCCTGTCGGTACGGGACCCCGGACGACGGCCGGCTCCCAGCGAGCCGGCCGAGCCGGCCGGGCCCGAGGAGGCCCCCGAGCCGGCCGGGGCCGCTGAGCCGACGGCCGTGGCGGAGCCGGCCGGGGCCGGGGATGCGGCCGACGCCGGGTCCCGGGAGGCGCCCGAGCAGGACGCCGCTCTGCGCGAAGCGGTCTCGGCGTGGGTCCGCGGGGCGGACGAAGCCACCGGGAAGCAGCAGCGGAAGACCGACGCGACCGCGAAGACGCGGGAGAGCGGCGAGTCCGAGAACTCCAAGAACCCCGAGAACCCCGAGAACTCCGAGAACTCCGAGAACACGTCCGCCGAGGCCGCGACGAGCACCGAGGCGGCCGTGCGGGCCGACGCCGACCCGAAGCCGGAGTCGAACGCGAAGGCCCCCGCCGCGACGGCCGCCGCCGGCGCGGAGGCCGCGAGGGGCGCCAAGGTCGACGCCGACCCGAAGGCCGCAGCGCGGACGAAGGCCGACACCCGCCCGAAGGCCGACGCCGGCCCGAAGGCCGCGGCGGACGCGAAGCCCGAGCCGAGCGCAGAGCCCGGCACCGATTCGCAGCCCGAGGCGGACGCCAAGCCGAAGGCGGACTCGAAGCCCGGCACCGGCGCCGAGCCCGAGGCGGACTCGAAGCCCGAGGCCGGCGCCAAGCCCGGCACCGACGCCGAGCCCGGCGTCGACTCGAAGCCCGAGGTGGACGACGGGGCCCGCACGGACACCGACGGCGATGGGGACACCGGCGTCCGGAGCGAAGGAACCGAGGACGCCCGGAGCGAGGTCGAGACGCCCGAGGACGAGACGCCCGGGGACGAGACGCCCGAGGACGGGACGGCCGGGGACGAGACGGTCGAAGACGCGGCGTCCGAAGACGCGGCGAGCGAAGACAAGGGCGGCGAAGACGCGGCGGGTGAGGACGGCGACGGTGCGCCGGCCGGCCCCCGTGTCGACCAGCCGACCGCCGTCTTCAAGGCCCTGAGCCCGAAGAAGCCCGAGGTCGACCAGCCGACCACCATGCTCAAGCTGGGCGGCACGCCGAAGACTCCCGCTCGCAGGGCTCCGGAGTCCGACAGCGAACGCACCAGCAAATTCGTCGCGCTGAAGGACGACATGCGGCCGGGCGTGAAGGCACGGCCCGCCACCGAGCCCGGCAGCACCGGGACCGGCAGCAGCAAGCCCGGCACCACCGGGACGCCCAGCGGCAAGCCGGGCGCCACCGGGACCGGCAGCGGCAAACCGGGGACCACCGGAACCGACGGCACCGGACCCGGCAGCGGCAAGCCGGGCACCACCGGGACCGACGGCACCGGACCCGGCACCGCCAAGCCCGGCACCGCCAAGCCCGGCGACACCGGGTCCGGCAGCAGTAAGCCGGCCGGTGCCGGGACGGCCGGTGCCGGGGTGGGGAGTGCCAAGGCCGACGCCACCACCGCGCTCCCCCAGGTCGGTCCCGAGCGCACCACCCAGCAGCCGCTTCCGCCCAAGCCCCCGCTGGACCTGCTGGCCGAGCTGACGAACACGCCTCCGCCCCCGGAGACCCCGGTCCGCACCCTCGTGCGCCGGGTCAAGATCTGGACCCCCCTGGTGCTGCTCCTGGCGATCGTCTTCGCGGTCGTACAGACGCTGCGCCCGCTGCCCGCCCCCACCCTCGCGCTGACCGCCGAGGACAGCTACACCTTCGGCGGCGGGAAGACGAACCTGCCCTGGCCCGGCAAGGGCCAGGGCTGGATCGACGGGGACGGCATCGGCACGATGGGCAGCTTCGGCAAGCAGACGCCCGTGGCCATCGGGTCGGTCGCCAAGACCATGACCGCGTACATCATCCTCCGGGACCACCCGCTCGAGCCGGGGCAGGAGGGCCCGAAGATCGAGATCGACGCGACGGCGGAGAAGGAGGGTGGTTACAACAAGGTCGGCGAGTCCACGCTCAACACCGTCGCGGCCGGCGACCACCTCACCGAGAAGCAGGCCCTGTCGGCCGTCATCATCCCGTCCGCCAACAACATCGCGCGGCTCCTCGCGCGCTGGGACGCGGGCTCGGAGGCGGCGTTCGTGAAGAAGATGAACGCCACCGCCAGGGAACTCGGGCTGACCCACACCACGTACACCGATCCCTCGGGGCTGAAGGAGAGCACCGTCTCCACCGCCGAGGACCAGGTGAAGCTCGGCCGCGCGTTCGTCAAGGTGCCGGCCCTGGTCGCCATAAGCAGCGCGGCCAGCTGGACCGACCCGTCCGGCAAGTTCTGGCCCAACTACAACGAGCTGCCGTACCACATCGGCGCGATCGGCATCAAGACCGGCAGCACCACCAAGGCCGGCGGCAACCTGCTCTTCGCCTCCCGCAAGCAGGTCGGCGGACAGACGGTCACGATCGTCGGCGCGATCCTCGGCCAGCACAAGCCGGACATCCTCAAGACGGCCAACGAGGTCAGCCAGACCGCGCTGCTCGCCGCCCAGTCCGCGCTGACCTCGGCGAAGATCCTGAAGAAGGGCGACGTGGTCGGTTACGTGGACGACCGGCTCGGCGGCCACACCCCGGTCGTGATCACCGAGGACGTCACGGCGGTCGGCTGGGCGGGCCTGAAGGTGAAGCTGTCGTTCGCCCCCGGCACCGTGGCGCACACCGCGAAGGCGGGCACCAAGGTCGGCACACTCACCGTGGGTGACGGTACGGCGCGTTCGGTGAAGGTCCCGGTGGCGCTGCAGAAGGATCTGGCCGAGCCCGCTTTCGGCGCCAAGCTGACGCGTCTGGGCTGATCACGACACCACCGGCCCACCGCGCACCCCGTCGACGGAACCCCACCCGGGAGCCCGGCGGCGGGGTGCGTGCTAGCGTCACGAATCGGGGCAGGTCGCCGGTCACGGGACACGGCCGCGAACTGGACGAGAAGCGGCCGGGAACACCGAGGGACGCGGCCGAGAACAGAAGACACGGGACACGGGGAGTGCCTTCAGGTGGCCACAGCGGAGCCGACACGTGCCGACGACGCCGATCCGGGCCCGGGATCCGGTCCGCGAATACGCGGGTCCGCGACCGACACCGGCGGCAGGGACGCCACGCACGGTGATCTCGGTGCGGACGGTGACAGCGGTACGCACGGTGACACCGACGCACACGGTGACGCCGGTGCGGACAGCCCCCGGGACTCCCGTCCGGCAGGACCGGGGTCCGGCGCCCTCGCCCGTCTTCTCGCCGCCGCCGAGCCCCTGCGGCAGCGGCTCCTGCTGCACCCCGTCCTGTCCGTCACGGCGCTCGCGGGCGTGCTGCACATCATCTGGTTCTTCACGTTCGCGAACAGTGGCGGCGATCTCGCGGCCCAGGACGCGTGGGCCGAGTTCGTCGGCCGGCACCCCGACTCGGCGTACAACCTCGCCTGGTACGGCGGCATGCACCCGGTCTCGTACAGCGTGGTGTCGCCGTACCTGATGTCGCTCCTCGGTGTCCGTACGACGATGATGATCGCCGGGACGGTGTCCGCGGGCCTGCTGACGCTGGTGCTCATCCGCAGCCGGTCGGTGAAGAACCCGCTGTGGGCCTCGCTGGCCGGCGTCTTCGCGCTCCTGTGCAACGCGATATCCGGCCGGGTCACCTTCGGGCTCGGCACCATGTTCGCGCTCGGCGCGACCGCGGCCGTCTTCTGCTGGCCGTACCGGTGGCGGTACAAACGCTGGGCGAAGGCCCTGGTCGCCGCCCCCCTGGCGGCGCTCGCCACGATGTCGTCGCCGGTCGCGGGGCTGTTCGTGGGCCTGATCGCCGCGGCGCTGTTCCTGCAGAAGCGGCGGCCGGGCGCCTGGGCGCTGGGCCTCGCGCCGTCGGCCGTGGTCGCCGTGTCCGCCTGGCTGTTCCCGTTCTCCGGCACCCAGCCGATGACGATCGGCTCGGTGATCCTGCCGCTGCTGTACGGCCTGCTGTGCCTGTTCCTGGTGCCGAAGGAATGGGTGACCGTCCGGCTGACGGCCGCCGTCTACAGCCTCGGTGTCGTGCTGGTGTGGCTGATCAGCTCGCAGATCGGGTCGAACATATCGCGGCTGCCGATGCTGTGCGCGGGCGCGGCACTGATCGCCGCGCTGCCCTACACGGTGCCGAAGTCGCGCAAGTGGTACGTGACGGTGCTGGCGTTCCTCGGCTTCGTCGGCTGGATCGGGTTCAAGTCGGTGGACGACATCATCCACACCACCCCGGCCGCCTCCTGGGCCCGGGAACTCGCCCCGCTGGTGAACGAGCTGCAGGAGGTCGGCGCCGAGAAGGGCCGCGTCGAGGTGGTGCCGGCACGCTCGCACCGGGAGGCCTCCGCGCTCGCCCCGTACGTCAACCTGGCGCGTGGCTGGAACCGCCAGGCCGACATGGAGCGCAACCAGCTCTTCTACGACGACACGCTCAACTCGGCGAACTACCACGAGTGGCTGCAGCGCTGGGCGGTGCACTTCGTGGTGCTGCCCAAGGACAACCCGGACGGGGACGGCGGCGTGCGTGAGCGTCAGCTGCTGCGGCGCGGGATGCCGTACCTCAGGCAGATCTGGGGCGACGCCAACTGGCAGCTGTTCCAGGTGACGGATCCGGCGCCGCTCGCCGAGCCCGACGCGTCGGTGGTCCGTGCCGACCAGGTCGAGATGGTCCTCGACGTGGCCAAGGCCGGGCGCGTCCTGGTCAAGATCCCGTACTCGCCGTGGCTGAGCGTCGTCGACGAGCACGGCAAGAGCCTGAAGGCTCCGCAGGAGACCGAGGGGTCCAAGCACCGGGCACCGGGGACGCCGAAGTCGTACGACAACGCCAACGGCTGTCTGATGGAGACGCCGGAGGACGCCAACGGGGACAAGTGGACCGCGTTGCTGGCTCCGCGGCCCGGTACGTACCGGCTGGCCTCGCCGTATCAGTTCCCTCGTGGCACTCCCTGCCCGGACGAGCTGAAGTAGGGTCCGCGCTCACCCGCCGGTCCCGGCCGGCGGGGGACGGCGGTCATTGCGGTCCCCGTAGTCCGGTGACGTACGTGTCCGTGCCCGGGATCGTCGGGACGAACGGGGCCACCAGCTCCAGGCGGCCCAGTCCCGGGCCCGCGATGTCCGCCTCCAGGCCGGTGAAGTGCTCCTCCCAGCACTCCCTCGGGTCCCTCTCCAGGAACCACAGCAGCGTCAGCCGGGTGTCCACGCCCTCGACCTGCTTGACGTAGGTCATCCGGTCGCCGGGCAGCGGGGTCGGCCGGAACACGGTGACCATGGCGGCGGGGGAGCCCGCGAGGCGGCGCGGCAGGTGCCGGGCGCGCAGCCACTCCAGCAGCTCGGGCCGCCGCTCGGGAGACTCGGCGTCGATCACCTCCAGCACCAGGCCGGCGTAGGGGTGGTCGAGGGCGTGGACGTCGCGCGGTCCGGCCGCGCCGTCCCGGTAGACCGTCGTCTCGTGGTCCTGGAAGGCCGTGAAGACGTGGGTGCGGGCGTGGTGGACGCGGGCGTCACGGTTGAGGCGCTTGTTGACGGCGACCGTCCACTTCATGTGGTCGGCATAGCGGCCGGCGGTGATCCAGTACGTGGACAGGTAGCAGCCGGCGGTGACCGGCTCGGCGATCGCCGACTTCTCGGGGCGGCGCAGGAGCTGCAGATCGCGGGTGGCCACCCAGCGGCGGCCCGCGAACATCCAGGGCATGGCCATCGCGCCGGCGTAGTAGTGGTCGTCCTCGTACCAGCGGTTGTAGGCGTACTCGTGTCCGGGGTGCGGCTCGACCATGGTGATCAGGGCGTGGCCCGGGCGCACGCCGTACGGGCCCACGGCGGCCAGCTCGGCGTACGCCTCGCTGCGGGTGTCGTCGCTCATGCGGTTCCCCTCCGGCTCGTGCGGATTCTCTTCCGTCCTCCCGCGGTCGCCCATACTCTGACGCTCCGTCAGATATAACGCCATACCCCGGGAGGCACCGATGTCCCTGCTCACCGGTAAGACCGTCGTCGTCTCGGGCGTCGGTGCCGGACTCGGCCATCAGGTCGCCGCGGCCGTCGTACGGGACGGCGGGAACGCCGTGCTCGGCGCGCGCACCGAGGCGAACCTCGCCAAGAGCGCGGCCGGCGTCGACCCGGACGGCACGCACACGGCGTACCAGGCGACGGACATCACCGACGAGGGGCAGTGCGAGGCCCTCGCCGCACTGGCCCGGGAGCGGTTCGGCGCCGTCCACGCGGTGGTGCACGTGGCGGCCTGGGACTCGTACTTCGGCGGAGTGGAGGACGCCGACTTCGCGACCTGGCGGTCGGTCGTCGACGTGAACCTGCTGGGGACGCTGCGGATGACGCGGGCATGCCTGCCGGCGCTGCGGGCGGGCGGGGGCGGCTCGGTGGTGTTCATCGGGACGCAGTCGGCCGTGGCAGCGCCCTCACAGGTGCGGCAGGCCGCGTACGCCGCCTCGAAGGGGGCGCTGACCAGCGCGATGTACTCGCTCGCACGGGAGCTGGGGCCGGACCGGATACGGGTCAACACCGTGCTGCCGGGCTGGATGTGGGGGCCGCCGGTGCAGGCGTACGTGCGGTTCACGGCACAGACGGAGGGGGTGCCGGAGGACGAGGTGCTGGGCCGGCTGACCGAGCGGATGGCGCTGCCGGAACTGGCCACCGACGGAGACGTGGCGGACGCGGTGGTGTTCCTCGCCTCGGACCGGGCGCGGGCGATCACGGGGCAGCAACTGCTGGTGAACGCCGGGGAGCTGATGAGATAGGCCGTTTTTGTTCATCCATATGAACTCAGGTCATCAAGTAGAACGATTTTACCGTGACTTGACTTTCCTGTTGCTTGTCGCGTTCATGTAGCGGGACCCACGATCGGGCACATGAACAGTCTCGACTGGGCCGTGCTCATCGGCTACTTCGGCGTGATGGTCGCGATCGGTGTCTGGTCGCACAAGCGCGTGGACAACGTCTCCGACTTCTTCACGGCCGGCGGCAAGATGCCCTGGTGGCTGTCCGGCATCTCGCACCACATGTCGGGCTACAGCGCGGTGATGTTCACCGGATACGCGGGCATCGCCTACACCTACGGCGTCACCTCCTTCGTCACCTGGTCCTTCCCCATCGCGCTCGGCATCGCCATCGGCTCCAAGCTGTTCGCGCCGCGCGTCAACCGGCTGCGCTCCCGGCTGCACGTGGCCTCCCCGCTGGAGTACCTGAAGAACCGCTACGACCTGCGCACGCAACAGGCGCTCGCCTGGTCGGGCATGCTGCTGAAGATCGTGGACGTGGGCGCCAAGTGGGCCGCGATCGCGACCCTGCTGTCGGTGTTCACGGGCGTGTCCCTGAACCAGGGCATCCTCATCACCGGCGCCATCACTGCCGTCTACTGCACGATCGGCGGTCTGTGGGCGGACGCGCTGACCGAACTCGGCCAGTTCGTCATCCAGTTGCTGGCCGGCGTCTCCATGTTCGTCGCGGTCGTGGTGAAGCTGAGCGACAAGGACATCGGCTTCCTCGGCGCCTGGGACGAGCCCGCGCTGCACGGCCACGGCAAACCGCTGGTCGGCCCGTACGGCACGGTGTTCCTGCTCGCCTTCCTCTTCATCAAGCTCTTCGAGTACAACGGCGGCATGCTCAACCAGGCCCAGCGCTACATGGCGACGGGCAGCGCGCACCAGGCCGAGCGCTCGGCCCGGCTCTCGGCGATCCTGTGGCTGGTCTGGCCGGTGGTCCTGTTCTTCCCGATGTGGATGTCGCCGCTCCTGGTCCACGCGCGGAAGCCGGACGGCTCCGACTCCTACGCCCTGATGACCGAACAGCTGCTGCCGCACGGCCTGCTGGGGCTCGTCATCGTCGGCTTCTTCTCGCACACCATGGCCATGTGCTCCTCCGACGCCAACGCCATCGCGGCGGTGTTCACGCGGGACGTGGCGCCGGTGCTGTCGGCCCGGGCGCGGGCCTGGGGCGAGCGCTCGGGGCTGATCGCGGCCCGGGTGACCACGGTCGTCTTCCTCGGCCTGTCGATGGCGGTGGCCACCCAGGTCAACTCCCCCGCCTTCAAGGACATCATCACGGTCGTCATCAAGTGGGTGGCCGGCCTGATGGGCCCGATCGCGATCCCGATGATGCTGGGCCTGCTCCGCCCGTTCCGCCGCTCCGGCCCGACGGCGGCCCTGACCAGCTGGGCGGCGGGCCTGCTGGCCTTCTGGCTGGTCAACTACCCGATCAGCTGGAAGGTCGACGGCGGAGTCCCGCTCCAGTACCAGGTCTCGATCCCGCTGGCGGTCTCCCTGGTCCTGTACATCCTGATCGGCCGGCTGAAGCCGGAGGACACGCCGGAGCGGCTGGCGGTCATCGAGCGGCTCAACACGGACGGGGACGCGGTGGCGGCGGTCCCGGTGCCGGCGGGGGCCGGCGACGAGGTGACCGGGACGCCGGTGAAGGACTAGCGAACCGGCGGGGGACCCGGGGGGGGCGAAGGACGATCGCGGTCAGACGTGGGAAGTCCGAACGATCTTCCCTTTCCGCTTCCCCCGACGTAGCCGCCCGGGGATTCACCGTGACCGCCGAAGGGAGATCGTCGCCCCTCCGTGGGCAGGAAGAGCGCATCAACCCTCCGACGGGCGTGCGCCTAGCGCGGATACCGCGCCAGCCACCCCGGGGACGATCCCGCCGGCCCGTGCAGCGCGGGTCCCTGCGTCATCTCCATGGCGAAGTCGTCGGCGAGTTCCAGCAGAGTCGGGCGGCCCTCCAGCTCGGTCAGCCAGGCCGGCGGGAGCGCGGTCTCGCCGTGCAGGGCGCCCAGCAGGCCGCCGGTGAGGGCGCCCGCCGCGGCCGAGGGGCCGCCCTGGTTCACCGCCAGGCACAGCCCGTGCCGTACGTCCTCTCCCACCAGCGCGCAGTACACGGAAGCCGCCAGCAGTCCGTCCGCCGTGCCGTCCCCGGCCAGCTCCTCCACCCGGGTCGGGCTGGGCATCCCCTGTCGTACGGCGCCCAGGGCGTGCTGGAGGGCGTCGGAGACCGGCTGGTGCCCCGGGCGGGCGGCGAGCAGGGCGAGGGCCCGCTGGACGGCGCCGTCCAGGCTCTCGCCGCGGGCGAGGCCGTGCACGATGACGGCGTACGCGCCCGCCGACAGATAGGCGATGGGGTGCCCATGGGTCTGGGCGGCGCACTCCACCGCGAGCTGGGCGACGAGCTGGGGCTCCCAGCCGACCAGCAGCCCGAAGGGCGCCGAGCGGGCCACGGCCTCCGGCCCCAGTTCACCGGGGTTCTTGGGCTGCTCAAGGGTGCCCATGGTCTCGTCGCCGAGGCCCATGAGCAGGGCGCGCGTCGGCTGCCGGCGGGCGTACAGCCATTCCTCCCGCGCGAGCCAGCCGTCGTCCTCGCGGCGCTCGTCCGGCCCCCAGTCCCGCTGGGTGGCCGACCAGCGCAGATACGCCCGGTGCAGATCGGTCGGCGGATGCCAGGCACCGGTGTCGCGGCGCACCTGGGCGCGTATCAGCCCGTCCACGGTGAACAGGGTGAGCTGGGTGTGGTGCGTGACCGTACCCCGCCGGCCTTGCCCGAAGGCCAGGTCGAGCAGTCCCTCGGGGCCGTAGGCCGCCCGGATCTCCTCCAGGGAGAGCGGATCGGCCGGGCCGCCCAGCGCATCGCCCACGGCCGTCCCCAGCAGCGTGCCGCGCACCCTGCTGCGGAAGTCCTGCTGTTCGGCACGGCCCCAGACGGGACCGGACGTCGCACCCACCAGACCTCCCCACAGCACCGTCCGCCTGTACGACGTTCAGCACTGTAATCGACCCGGAACGGCCCGTTCAGCAGGGCAAAACGGCCCCCCTCGGGCATTCCCGCCCAGCCGTGAGCGCTTCGATCCCGTCCGGGATCCGGCCGGGGCCGAAGCCGGGCGGTTCGTCGGCGTCCGGTGCGAAGGCTCCCCCGGCGACGCTCCTGGTGAGGTCGGGTCAGCGGCCCGCGGGACGGTGGCACGCCGCGCCGGGACGCTCTCGTACGCCGTTCGACCGCTCCGGCCCGTTGGCCCCCGCGCCGACCGGGACTATCGTCTGAATCCTGGACCAGCACGAGGAGGACGGCCGGTGATGCCGCAGGACGAGGCCGTGATCGGCCGCACGGGGACAGTACTCATCGGAACGCGCGGTGCGGCGGGTCCCGGCGAGGTTCTCGTGCGGGTCCGGGGCGGCTCCGAGACCTTCCTCGCCTGGTCGGAGGAGCCCCTGCCGATGGGTGCGACGGTGCTCGTGATCGAATCACGTGGATGCCGCGAGATCGGCGTCATCGAGTGGGTCGATCCACTGGACGCGCTCGGCGGCGACTCCGCCGGCGCCGGCTGAGGAGTACAAGCATGTTCGGATATCGCGTTCCCGCTCCCGACGAGGCGATGTTGATCTCGGGGGGCCGGCGGGGACTGGGGGGCGCGCCGTTCCGAGTGGTGACGGGCCACGGCAAGTTCGTGCTCCCGGTCTTCCGGAAGGTCCGGTTCCTCACGTTGTCGATGTGCGAGGCCGAGGTCACCGAGACCTGTGTGACCCGCCAGGGCATCTCGCTGCACGTCCGCGCGGTCATCGCCTTCAAGGTGGGGAACGACCACGAGAGCATCATCAACGCCGGCCAGCGGTTCCTCTCCGACCAGGAGCAGATGTCGGTGCTCACCGGCCGGATCTTCGCCGGTCACCTGCGGGCGATCATCGGCTCGATGACGGTCGAGGAGATCGTCACCGAACGGCAGAAGCTCGCCGCGGAGGTTCTGGACACCTCCAAGACCGAGATGGCCAAGATCGGTCTGATCGTGGACTCGCTGCAGATCCAGTCGATCGACGACGGCGAGACCGGGTACATCGACGCGATGTCCGCGCCGCACAAGGCCGCCATCCAGCGGCAGGCGCAGATCGCCCAGGCGCAGGCCACCCAGGCCTCGGTCGAGGCGGAGCAGGCGGCGGCCCGCAAGCAGGCCGAGTACGCCCGGCAGACCGCCGTCGTCAAGGCCGAGTACTCGGCCGAGGTGGACCGCGCCCAGGCGCAGGCCGGACAGGCCGGGCCGCTGGCACAGGCGCACGCCCAGCAGGAGGTGCTCGCCGCCCAGACCGAACTGGCCCAGCGCCAGGCCAAGTTGCGCCAGCAGCAACTGGTCGCCGAGGTCGTGAAGCCCGCCGAGGCCGAGGCCGAGCGGGTCAGGATCCTCGCCGCCGCCGAGGCGCAGCGGATGAAGATCCAGGCGGAGGCGGCGGCCTCGTACGACCGGGTCGCGCTCGACCGGATGCTGATCGACCAGCTCCCGCAGATCGTCAAGGAGGCCGCCGGCGGCCTCGCCGGCGCCAATGTCAACGTCCTGAACGGCGCCGACGGCCTGGGTGAGATCGCCGCCGGACTGGTGTCCCAGGGCCTGACGATCCTCGACTCGGTCCGGCAGAACCTGAACGGCCAGGACGGCGACGGCCACCGCGCCCAGGAGAACAAGTCCGACGGCCGCCCCGAGTTGCAGGCGGGCAGGGGGACGAAGCCGAACGACGGTTCGGTCAACCTCGACTAGGCCCTCTCGGGCCTGCGCACGAGGAGGCCGAGGCCGTACTCAGGGCGGTCGGGCGGCAGATCACCGCTCTGGCGGGAGGCCGCCGGCCTGAGGCAGCCCGCGCTGGGCGCACGCATCGGCCAAGGAGCGGACCTGGTGTCGGCCGTGGAGCGCGGAGTGCGGTTCCGCCAACCGTAGTTCGCGGACGCGGCCGACGAGGTGCTGGGCGCGGAAGTCGGTCTTCGACCAGGTCCCGCGTCCGCAGATCACCCGGGACGCACCCCGCCGGATCCCGCCGGATCCCGCCGCACATATGACGCAATGCGCGGTGGGAGAAGACGGTGTCCGTCGGGGAGAATCCAGCCATGACCACCACCCCCACACGCCACACCGGCCTCAGACTTGCCGCCGGTGTGCTCACGGGCATACTCGCCCTCTACATCGCCCTGGTCGCCCTCGGGAACATCACCGACTTCGGGACGAACCAGCAGTTCGTCCGGCACGTACTGGCGATGGACACCACGTTCAGGGACGACAACCTGATGTGGCGGGCCGTCACCAGCACCGCCCTGGAGGACACCGCCTATGTGCTGATCATCGTCTGGGAGACGGTGGCCGCGCTGGTGCTCGTCTGGGGCACCTACCTCTGGGCGCGGCAGGACGTCGACCGTGCCCGCCGCTTCTCCACCTATGGGCTGCTGATGCTGTTGCTGCTCTTCGGTGCCGGGTTCATCGCGATCGGCGGTGAATGGTTCTCGATGTGGCAGTCCAAGACGTGGAACGGGCTGGACGCCGCCACCCGGATCTTCCTGATCAGCGGAGTCGCGCTGATCGTCAACCAGTTGCCGGGCGCCGGACGGCAGGACGCTAGCTGACGACCGACACCGGCGTTCCCTTGTCGCCGAAGGACCACAGCGCGGCCCCGTCGCCCTTGTGGAGGCGGATGCCGCCCAGTTTCTGGCCGTTCGCGGGCGGCGGCGAGGATCCGTCGAGGGCGTTGGAGAAGGCTATGTTCACGCCGGACGCCTTGGTGAAGTACATGACGTGCTCGATCGGGACGCCGTCCGAGCCCCGGAGGGACTGGGTGCGCAGGGTGATCGAGTAACGGCCGGGCTGCGGGCCCACCGTGCCCGGCCACACCGTGAACGTGCGGCCCGCCCTGCCGGTCGCGTCGACCAGCCAGACCCGCTTCTCGCCGAGCGAGTAGACGATCCGGCGGCCCGTCCCGGACTCGTCCGGCAGGGCGGGGGCGGCCGGTGCCTTCGGCGACCGGGAGGCGTGGGCGCCCGCCGGCGCCGAGGCGCCGGGTCTGGCCGCGGCGGCCGTGGGATGCGGCCCGCCCTCGGCCTGGACGCCGAGGGCGACCACGGCCGCGGTCGCCGCCACCGTCAGACCGGTGACCCAGGCCCACGAGGGCAGTCGGGCAGCCACGGGCACGCATCTCCTCCGCTATGGGGCCCCTGCTCGGATCGGGGGTCGGATCATCGTACTCAGTCCAGGACCGGCAGCAGATCCGGCAGGTGCCCGTCGGACGCCTCGGCCGCCCGCCGCCGCTCCTCGGGGACCTCGCCGTAGAGCGTGGTGCGCGGCTTCGCCGGCCGGCCCGCCGCCTCGGCGACCGCGATCAGGTCGCGGACCGACTTGTAGGAGCCGTAGGAGGAGCCCGCCATGCGGGAGATCGTCTCCTCCATCAGGGTCCCGCCGAGGTCGTTGGCCCCGGAGCGGAGCATCTCCGCCGCGCCCTCGGTGCCCAGTTTCACCCAGCTTGTCTGGATGTTCGGGATCCAGGGGTGCAGCAGCAGCCGTGCCATCGCCGTGACCGCGCGGTTGTCCCGGATCGTCGGGCCCGGGCGGGCGATCCCCGCCAGGTACACCGGGGCGTTCGTGTGGATGAACGGCAGGGTGACGAACTCCGTGAAGCCGCCCGTCTCGCGCTGGATCCCGGCGAGCGTGCGCAGGTGGCCCAGCCAGTGGCGGGGCTGGTCGACATGGCCGTACATCATCGTGGAGGACGAGCGGATGCCCAGCTCGTGGGCGGTGCTGATCACCTCGATCCAGGTGGCCGCGGGCAGCTTGCCCTTGGTCAGCACCCAGCGGACCTCGTCGTCCAGGATCTCCGCCGCCGTCCCCGGAACGGAGTCCAGGCCGGCCTCCTTCGCCGCGGTCAGCCACTCGCGGACGGACATGCCGGTGCGGGTCGCGCCGTTCACCACCTCCATCGGCGAGAAGGCGTGGACGTGCATGCCGGGGACGCGTTTCTTGACCGCCTCGGCGATGTCGAAGTACGCCGTGCCGGGCAGGTCGGGATGGATGCCGCCCTGCATGCAGACCTCGACGGCGCCCACGTCCCAGGCCTGCTGGGCGCGGTCGGCCACCTGCTCCAGCGACAGCGTGTAGGCGTCCGCGTCGGTGCGGCGCTGGGCGAAGGCGCAGAACCGGCAGCCGGTATAGCAGACGTTGGTGAAGTTGATGTTGCGGGTGACGATGTACGTCACGTCGTCGCCCACCGCCGACCTGCGCACGTCGTCGGCCACCTGGCACAGGGCGTCCAGCGCCGGGCCGTCCGCGTGGAGGAGGGCCAGCGCCTCGGCGTCGGTCAGTCTCGTCGGGTCGTCGGCCGCCGTGCGCAGCGCCTGCCGTACGTCGGTGTCGATGCGCTCCGGCACCATGCCGGGGGCGGCCGCCTCGCGCAGCGCCTCCCAGTCGCCGTACACCTCGTCGAAGTCGTCTCGGCGGTCGCCCGTGCGGCCCTCGGTGTCGATCGTGCGGTGCAGGTCCGTGCGGCCGGCCGGTACGAAGGCCTCCTCCGGCTCCTGCCACGGCAGGCCCGCCGGGAGCGCCCCGGGGCGGGCCAGGCCCGTCTCCGGGTCGGCCAGCGCGTCCACGTGCGGGCGCAGCCGGGGGTCCAGCCAGGGCTCGCCGCGCCGGACGAACTCCGGGTAGACACAGAGGCGTTCGCGCAGGTGGAAGCCGGCTGCCGCGGACCTCCCGGCCAGTTCCTCGATCTGCGGCCAGGGGCGT
Organism: Streptomyces sp. NPDC048514; assembly: GCF_043199955.1. NCBI lineage: Bacteria > Bacillati > Actinomycetota > Actinomycetes > Kitasatosporales > Streptomycetaceae > Streptomyces > Streptomyces sp. NPDC048514. The sequence goes on from NZ_JBICWT010000004.1 coordinate 379,710, forward strand.
TCGGGGTTGACGTGGTCGATGGTGAGCGGGGAGACCCCGCCCCAGTCGTCGATGCCGGCGCCGATCAGCCGCTCGTACTCGGCGTCGACCAGGTTCGGCGGGGCCTGCAGGCAGGCCGAGGGGCCCATGATGTGCCGGGCGACGGCCACCGTGGCGAGGAGTTCGTCCAGTTCGGCGTCCGGCATGCCGCGCATCGCCGTGTCCGGCTTGGCACGGAAGTTCTGGATGATCAGTTCCTGGATGCCGTGGTAGGCCCGTGCCACCTTCCGCAGCGCGAACAGAGACTCCGCGCGCTCCTCGTACGTCTCGCCGATGCCGATCAGCAGACCGGAGGTGAAGGGGACGGAGGAGCGGCCCGCGTCCTCGAGCACCCGCAGCCGCACGGCCGGTTCCTTGTCCGGGGAGCCGTGGTGCGGGCCGCCGGGTTCGGACCACAGGCGGGTCGCGGTCGTCTCCAGCATCATGCCCATGGACGGGGCGACCGGCTTCAGCCGCTGGAAGTCGGTCCAGGTCATCACGCCCGGGTTGAGGTGGGGCAGCAGGCCCGTCTCCTCCAGGATGCGGATGGAGACGGCGCGGACGTAGGCGATGGTGTCGTCGTAGCCGTGCGCGTCCAGCCACTCGCGCGCCTCCGGCCAGCGGTCCTCGGGCTTGTCGCCGAGGGTGATCAGGGCTTCCTTGCAGCCGAGGGCGGCGCCCCTGCGCGCGATGTCGAGCACCTCGTCCGGGGACATGAACATCCCGTGGCCCGCCCGGCGCAGCTTGCCGGGGACGGTGACGAACGTGCAGTAGTGGCACTTGTCCCGGCACAGCCGGGTGAGGGGGATGAAGACGCTCTTCGAATAGGTGATGACGCCGGGGCGGCCCGCCTGCTCGAGGCCCGCGTCCCGCACCCGGGCGGCGGACGCGGTGAGGTCGGTGAGCGCCTCGCCGCGGGCCTGGAGCAGTACCGCCGCCTCGGCGACGTCGAGGGCGACGCCGTCCCGGGCCCGTTTGAGGGCGCGACGCATGGAGTTCTCGGTCGGTCCGGTTCCGGAGGTCGCGGAAGTCGTCATTTCACGAGCATACGTTTGGGTCGCGCCGGTCCAACGGGGCCGGGGGGACCCGAGGGTTCGGTGTGCCCCGGTACGGTTCGTCCGGGGCCGTCGGCGCAGGAACGCCGGGCCGGGCCGCACGGGGGCGGGCCGGCGGCCCGCCGGCCACGGGAACGCCGAAACCGTCGGCTACAGGAACGCCGCGTATTGGTCGAGCACTCCCAGCACCTCCGCCTCACCGGCCGACGGCAGCTGGAGCACGACCTCCTCGATGCCCAGCTCGGCGTAGTGGGCGAGCTTGCCAGGGCTGGGCAGCACCGCGTACGGGACCACCTGGAGGGCGGCGGGGTCACGGCCCGCGGCCGTCCACGCCGAGCGCAGCACGGGCAGCGACTCGGTCAGGCCCCGGCCGCCGATCGGCAGCCAGCCGTCGGCGTACTCCGCGATGTGCGCGAACAGCTTGGGTCCGGCGGCCCCGCCGACGAGCGTGCGGGGGCCGATCACCGGACCGCGCGGCTTCTGCACCGGCTTGGGGTACGCGATGCTGGCCCGTACGCTTCCGAACTCGCCCTCGTAGGCCACCGGTTCCTCGGCCCACAGCGCCCGCATGAGGTGCACCCGGTCCCGCACCAGCTCCCGCCGGGTGCGCCAGGTCACGCCGTGGTCGGCGGCCTCCTCCACGTTCCAGCCGAAGCCGAGGCCGAGGGTGAGGCGTCCGCCGGACAGGTGGTCGAGCGTGGCGACCTGCTTGGCCAGGTCGATCGGGTCGTGCTGGGCCGCCAGGGTGATCCCGGTGCCGAGGCCGAGGTGCTCGGTGACGGCCGCCGCCTGACCGAGCGCGACGAAGGGGTCGAGGGTGCGGCCGTACTCGCGCGGCAGTTCGCCGCCGGCCGGGTACGGGGTGGCCCGTTCGACGGGGATGTGGGTGTGCTCGGGCAGGTAGAGACCGGCGAAGCGGCGCGCCTGAAGTTCACGGGCGAGCCGGGTGGGGGCGATGGTCTCGTCGGTGAGGAAGATCGTGACGGCGATGCGCATGGGTCATCTGTACCGGGTATGACGTCGACTGTCCATACCGACTGGTCGGTCGTCGGTGATCGGTGCGGCGGGGAGCGCGGAGCGCCGGCGGGCGGTGCGGACCCGGTATGGCTCGCCGCACGGTTTCCCGCGCTCCGCCGCCGGGCTACGTTGAACGGGTGGCGACCATGCGCGGCACTCTCGCACCAGGGGCACCCGACTACGTCTACCTTCCCTTCGACGTACCTCCCGCGACGGCCGAGTTGCGGGTCTCGTACACGTACGACAGGCCCTCCGTCCCCGCCGGCACCCCCGGCAACGCACTCGACATCGGGCTCTTCGACGAGCGCGGCACCGAAGTGGGCGGCCGGGGCTTTCGCGGCTGGTCGGGGGGTGCGCGCACGGAGTTCTTCGTCCGCGCGGACGAGGCGACGCCCGGGTATCTGCCCGGTCCGCTCACCCCCGGCACCTGGCACATCGCGCTGGGGCCCTACACGGTCGCGCCGCAGGGCCTGTCGTACGAGGTGACGGTCACGCTGACCGAGGGGGAACCCGGCACGGCCCCGGCGCCGGTGTATCCGCCCGAGCGGGCCGCCGGCCGGGGGCGGGCCTGGTACCGGGGCGACTGCCATCTGCACTCCTGGCACTCCGACGGCCGCCGGACCCCGGCCGAGATCGCGGCGCTGGCCCGCTCCGCCGGGCTCGACTTCATCAACAGCTCGGACCACAACACCATGGCGTCGCACGCCCATTGGGCCGACGCCGCCGGCGACGACCTGCTGGTGCTGCTCGGCGAGGAGGTCACCACCAGGAACGGTCACGTCCTGGCGCTCGGCACCGATCCGGGCACCTTCGTCGACTGGCGCTACCGGGCCCGGGACCACCGCTGGGCGCGTTTCGCCCGCGCGATCCGCCGCGCCGGCGGTCTGGTGGTACCGGCCCATCCGCACGCCGACTGTGTCGGCTGTGCCTGGAAGTTCGGGTTCGCCGAGGCGGACGCGGTCGAGGTGTGGAACGGGGCGTGGACGCCCGACGACGAGGTGACCCTGGCCGCCTGGGACGGCCGGCTGGTCGCCTCGGTGCGCGAGGACGGGGCGTGGCTGCCGGCGATGGGCGACAGCGACGCCCATCGTGATCCGGACGTGGTCGGCCACCCCCAGACGGTCGTCCTGGCCGACGATCTGACCCGGGCGGCGATCCTGGCGGGCCTGCGGGCCGGCCGCTCGTACGTGGCCGAGTCGGGGGCCGTCTCCCTGGCCTTCACCGTGACGGCCGACGGGGGCGGACACGCGGGCATCGGCGAGCGGCTGCGGGTGCCGGCCGGCACGCCGGTGACCGTCCGGCTGGAGGTCGCGGGCGCCCCGCGCTGCTCGGTCCGCCTCGTCACCGACCAGGGCGTGCTGTTCACCGGCGGCCCGCTGCCGGTGTCGGGTGCGGGCACGGTGGAGTGGCGTACGACGTCTTCCCACGCGGCCTACGTCCGGGCCGAGTTGCGGCACGAGACGGCCGTGGGCCCGGTGCCGGGCGCGATGGCCGCGTTCACCAACCCCGTCTTCCTCGGCACCACGTGAGCCGCTGGGCCGCCCGGCGTCCAGCGGGTGCTCCGGCGCCTAGCGGGTGCTCCGGCGCCTAGCGGGTGCTCCGGCGCAGGGCGACGATCTCGGCGACCGCTTCCAGCCAGCGGGCGGCCCAGGTGTCGGCCTCCGGTGTGGCGGCGGTCTGCGCGGCGCCGCTAAGCCAGTCGCGCAGCACCTCCGCCGGCTCCGGGCCCGGCAGCGGCTCGGGCAGTTCGGCGGCGTACGCCAGGCCGCCGGCCCGGACGATCTCGGCGACGAACACCAGCGAACGCGGCAGCACCCCGAGCCGGTCGAGGGTGACGGCGGCCGCGATGGCACCGTCGCCGAACAGGGCGGTGCGGAAGGCCTCCTGGGTCAGGCCGTAGCGGAGCAGCACGGAGACGTCGGTGGCGGCCAGGACCTCGTCGTCGGAGCGGCTGTCGGGAGCAGGGGGCATGCGGGCCTCGGTTCCGGTCCGGGTCAGCGGACGGTGATCGTGAAGACGTAGTACCCGGCGCGGGAGCCCGGGGTGCCGGTCGCCGTGGGATAGGGCGACGGGGACGCCGAGCCCGCCGGGGTGGGCGACAGGGTGGAGCGGTCGCCGGGGCCGGGTCCGGTGCAGGTGTGCAGCGGGCAGTACAGCAGCCGTACCGTGGCCCTGCCCTTCCCCCGGGCGGTGAAGTCGAAGGACTGGGTGCCGCCGGTGCCGCCGTCGGCGTCACCGCCGCCGTAGCTCTGCCGGCCGCCGCGGTACTTCAGGACGGCCGGGTCCGGCTCGGGGCCGGCGAGGTACCAGTGCCGGCCCAGGGTCGGGGCCGCCGGGACGGTGAGGGCGAACCGCTCGCCGGGCGCGGCGGTGACGCTGCGGGTCCCGGTGCCGTACTCGGTGCCGGTCGCCGCCGTTCCGCCGGGTGTGGCCGTTCCGCCGGGTGTGGCCGTTCCGCCGGGTGTGCGTCCTGCGCCGGTCCCGCCGTCGTCGCCGCAGCCGGTGAGGGCGAGCAGGCAGACGAGGGCCGCCGCGCCGAGGAGTGGTGCACGTGAGGTCATGGTCGCTCTCGGTTCCTGGGTCTCTCAGTCCTGGGGCAGATGGACGGCGTAGGCGTCGGGCAGTCCGCTGTTGCTGGCCTTCGCCATGCCACCGTTGACGAAGTCGTCCTCACTGACCCATGTGGTCTGGCCCCACGGGTTGTAGATCTCCAGCTTGTCGCCCTCCTGGCCGACGATCATCATGGCGTGCCCGGACCGCTTGTTCCGGTCGTCGTACCCCTCCACACCGATGGGCACCGGCTTGCCCTCCGCCACCGCCTTCTCGATGTCCGGCAGCACATTGCGGCGCGCGTCCGCGTCGCGGACCTCGTGCAGCGCGTACGAGCTTCCGGTCTCGGGGCTGATCTCCTTGTTGACGACCTCGGTCTTGCCGTCGAGGCCCATGCCGTTGTACCCGTCGCCGCCGTGGCCCTCCTGGTGCACCCGGTGCTGTTCGTCCACCAGGCGCCGCCGGAAGGCCGCCGGGTCGTTCTCCTGGCCGCCGGGCCCGCCGGTGAGCGAGAGGGCGTAGACGGGGTCGACCATGGCGCGGGCGGTGACGGTGGACGAGGCGACACAGGTTCCCTCACTGCCGTCGCCGCCCTGGGACCACTGCTGGGTGCCGAAGCTCTGCAGGTCGGTGTTGACGTTGGAGCCGTTGCCGTTCGTCCCCTCGTCCCGGAGGCTGTCCCCCTCGGTGACGAGCGGCGTCAGGTGCTGCTGCAGCCATGCCGGGTCCTTGCCGTGGATCTTCCCGTCGAACGTCTCGATGTCGCCGACGCCGTGTCCCGCGGCGAGGGCCTTCATCAGGTACGCCTTCTCCTGCGGGGACGACGACTTCGCCAGCAGCTGCTCCATGCGGGTCCGGTCGGCCGGCGAGAGCTTGTCCATGGCCCGGCCGGACCGTTCCAGGTCGTTGGCGCTGAGGATCTCGTTGTAGTCGGCCGCGCCGGCCGGCCCGCTGGTGTCGGCCAGCATCAGCCGGTCGACGGCGGACAGTTCGACGGTGTGCATCTTCCCGGCGCGCGCCTCGGCCGCCCACTTGTTCAGGTCCCGGGCCGCGGCCCGGGCGGCGTCGTCCGCGGCGACGGCCGCCCGGTGCATCAGATCGATGCCGGCGGCGGCGGTGGACCGGGCCGCCGCGAGGTCCGCCTCCTCCTCGTCGGTCTCGATCATCCGGTCGAAGAAACCGTCCTTGGCGCCGAGCCGCTGCTTGGCCGCCTGCATCCTGGCGCGGCCGTCGGCGTCCTGCTTCTGCGCGTTGCCGAGCGCGTCGGCCAGCGTGAGCAGCGCCTTCGCGCCGCCCTGGAACGCCTCGGCCATCTTCGTCGCGGCGCGGGCGGCGGCGCCCACCGCGTCGGAGGCGCGGACGCTCGTGTCGCCGACCCACACCTGCGACAGCCCCTTGCGGGCCACCTTGTCCACCCGGTCGTGCACATCGCCGGCCTTGTCGACCTGGTCGCGGTAGCGCTTGCTCAGCGATTCGAGCGTGGCGGTGTCACCGACCGGCGCGCTGACGAAGAGCGCGCCGTCGATCTGCTCCAGCAGGTCGTTCTTGGACCCGGCCTTCGGAATGCTCTCGCACAGACCGGCCAGCCAGGAACGCCGGGCGGCGGGGGTGCTGAAGGGCACCAGGACTCCCCAGAATCCCGTCATCGGCGCACCCTCAGTATTCCGCGAGGGCCGACGGCCGCTGGGCGTACGCCGGCATGGTGGTGAGGGCGGCCGGTCCGGCGCCGAACGGCGTCGTGGCCGGACCGGCGGCGCCGGTGGGCACCGCCTCGGCGCGGGCCGCGACGGCGTGGTCGCCGCCCGCGTACGCGCCCTTGGCGAGACGGATCTTGTCGCCGAGTTCGTGCAGCGCCGACTCCAGCGTGCCGGCGTCCGCCTCCCAGGCCGCGGCGAACGCGTCGAACGCCGCCGCCGCTTCGGGACCGCCCAGGTCGTCCTGCGTGTGGGACGGGGCGGGGCCGACGGCCGTGCGGATGTGTCCCGCGTCGTCGCCCGCGCCGTCCAGTTCCTTGGCCTGCCCGGACATGCCGGACTTGACCGTATAGCCATCCGAGGACGCGCCCATCAAACTCCCCCGTTGCGATAGGTCATGATCGCGGGGGAGGCTAGCACGCGGCGGCCGTACGGACGCCGACGTCGTCACAGGCCCCGCACGGGGTCGGCACAGCACCCTCGCGGGGTGGTGCCGGCCGTGGCCGGGGAGAGCGGGAGAACCGGAGCCATGTCAGGCCGCGCAGACCTCAAGCACCGACTCGTGACCCGCTTCCAGCGGTATGTGGCCAACCCGCTCAACCGGCGGCTGCCCTTCCAGGTCCTGCTGGAGACCACCGGGCGCACGTCCGGTGAGCCGCGGCGGACGCCGGTGGGCGGCCGCCGGGTCGGCGACTCCTTCTGGCTGGTCTCCGAGTTCGGCCTCAAGTCGCAGTACGTGCGCAACATCCAGGCCGACCCGCGGGTACGGGTCCGGATCGCCGGCCGCTGGCACCACGGCACCGCCCTCCTGCTGCCCGCGGACGACGCCCGGGCCCGGCTGCGCTCCCTGCCCCGCTTCAACAGCGCGGCGGTCCGGGCGTTCGGCACCGACCTGCTGACGGTACGCGTGGACCTGACGGACTGACCCTCCCCGGCCCGGCCCGCTCAGCCGGTCCGGCCCGGCCCGTCCCGCTCGGCCCGGCCCCGCAGCCCGGCCCGCTCAGCCCGGCCACACGAGGGCCTGCACCTCGCTGTAGGCGTGCAGGGCGTACACGCCCACGTCCCGGCCGACCCCGCTCTTCTTGAACCCGCCGAACGGGGCCTCCATGTTCCTGCCGACGGTGTTGATGCCGACCCCGCCCGCCCGCAGCCGGCGCGCCACGCGGAAGGCCCTGGCCACGTCGCCGGACCAGACGTAGTCGATGAGGCCGTAGTCGGAGTCGTTGGCGAGGGCCACCCCCTCCTCCTCGTCGCCGAAGGGGATCACCGTCACCACGGGCCCGAAGATCTCCTCCCGGGCCACCCGCATGTCGTTGCCGCAGTCGGCGAGGAGCGTCGGGGCGACATAGAAACCCTTCTCCAGCGGGGGCCGTTCACCGCCGGACACCAGCACGGCGCCTTCCTTGCGGCCGAGTTCGACGTAGGACTCCACGCGTGCCCGGTGCTCGGCCGAGATCAGCGGCCCGACGACGGTGTCCGGCTCCCTCGGATCGCCCACCTTCAGCCGGCCGGCGTACGCGGCCAGCCGCTCCACCAGCCGGTCGTACACCCCGCGCTGGGCCAGCACCCGGGTCGGGGCGGTGCAGATCTGCCCGCTGTAGAAGGAGAAGGTGGTGCCGATGCCGGCGACGGCCGAGCCGAGGTCGGCGTCGTCGAAGACCACGGCCGCCCCCTTCCCGCCCAGCTCCATCAACTGGCGCCGCATGTCCCGCCCGCACACCTGCGCGATGCGCCGGCCGACGGCCGTGGAGCCGGTGAAGCTGACCATGTCGACGTCGTCGCAGGCCACCACCGCCTCGCCGACCGCCGTGTCACGCCCCGAGACGACGTTCACCACCCCCGGCGGCACCCCGGCCGCCTCCAGCGCCTCGGCCATCCGGTAGACGGACAGGGGGTCCTGCGGGGCGGGCTTGACCACCACGGTGTTGCCCATCGCCAGGGCCGGGGCGACCTTGCCGGCCGGGTTGGCCCACGGGTTGTTGTAGGAGGTGATGCAGGTGACGACCCCCACGGGCTGCCGTATCGCCAGCGCCCCCAGCACGCCCGCGCGACCCATCGGCCCGGCCTCGTCGAGCTGCGGGACCAGCGCCCATTCGGTGGGCTCGACCGTGGCGTACCTGCGGAAGCGGGCCGCGGCCACGCCGACCTGCATCGCACGGGCCGTCCCGGTCGTCGCCCCGGTCTCGGCGCGGGCGAGGTCGGCGTACGGCTCCAGGGAACCGCGGATGATCTCGGCCGCCCGGCCCAGTACCGCCGCCCGTTCCTCCGGCCGGGTCCGCGACCAGGGGCCGAACGCCTCCCGGGCCGCCGCGCAGGCCGCCCGCGCCTGCGCCGGCGAGGCCTCCGGTGCCCAGCCGACCAGCCCCTCGGTGGCCGGGTCGGTCACCGGGTAGTGCCCGCCGGCCGGCTCGACCCAGTCCCCGCCGACGAACAGCCGCTGTCCCTCGCTCACCGGGTGCCCACCGTCCGCGTGTCCCGCCCGGAGCGCAGCACCCTGCCCGGCACGGCGCCGGTCACCACGTCGTCCCGGATCGCCTCGGTCCCGTTGACCCACACGGCCCGCACCCCGAGCGCCCTGGAGTCCAGCCGGGGGCTGCCGCCCGGCAGGTCGTGCACCAGACGGGCCTGGCCCGCGTCGATCCGCTCCGGGTCGAGGAGGACGAGGTCCGCGTGCCAGCCCTGCCGGATCCGGCCGCGCTCGCGCAGCCCGAACAGCCGTGCCGGATCGTCGGTCAGCATCCGCACCGCCTGCTCCAGACCGACCAGCCGTCGCCCGCGCAGGCAGTCCCCGAGGAACCTGGTGGTGTACGGCGCCCCGCACATCCGGTCCAGGTGGGCGCCCGCGTCCGAGCCGCCGAGCAGGACGTCCTCGTGCCGCCAGGTCTCGGCGCGCAGCGTCCAGGAAGCGGGGTCGTTGTCGCTCGGCATCGGCCACAGCACGGTCCGCAGTTCGTCGTCGGCGCAGATCTCCACCAGGCAGCCGAACGGGTCCTGCCCGCGTTCGGCGGCGATGTCCCGCACCACGCGTCCGGTCAGCCCGCGGTTGGCCTCGCTGTAGGTGTCGCCGATGACGTAGCGGCCGAAGTCCGCCAGCCGCCGGAAGACGCCTGCCTCCTTCGAACCGGCCCGCCGCAGCATCTCCGCCCTGACCTCCGGGTCGCGGAGAGCGGCCATCCGCTCGGGCACGGGCAGCCCGAGGACCGGCCCCCAGCCCGGTATGAGGTTGAGGGCGCAGAAGGTGCCCAGGGACATGTTCATCGGGGTGAGGATCGGCATGGTGAGGGCCACCACCCGGCCGCCCGCCTTCCGGGCGCGTTCGCTCGCGGTCAGCTGCCGGGGCACGCGCTCCGGGACCGCCGCGTCGATGGTGAGGACGTTCCAGTTCAGGGGCCGCCCGGCGACCGCGCTCAGCTCCACGAGCAGGTCGATCTCGGCGTCGCTGAACTGGTCCAGGCAGCCGGCGACGATGGCCTCGAGCTGGGTGCCCTCGTGCTCGCCGACGGCCCGCGACAGCGCCAGCAGTTCCTCGGGCCGGGCGTACCGGGAGGCGACCGGCTGCCCGTCCCCGTCCGAGTGGGTGGAGGACTGGGTGGTGGACAGCCCCCAGGCGCCGGCGTCCATGGCCTCGTGGAACAGCCGGAGCATCTGCCGCAGCTGCTCCGGAGCCGGCTGCCCGCCGACCGCCTCCGGCCCCATCACGTACCGCCGCAGGGCGCAGTGCCCCACCATGAAGCCCGCGTTGACCGCGATCCGCCCTTCGAGGGCGTCCAGGTACTCCCCGAAGCCGTGCCAGCTCCAGGGCGCGCCCTGCTCCAGCGCGACCAGGGACATCCCCTCCACCTTGGACATCATCCGCCGGGTGTAGTCGGCGTCCTCGGGGCGGTCCGGGTTCAGCGGCGCGAGGGTGAACCCGCAGTTCCCGGCGGCGACGGTGGTCACGCCGTGATTGAGGGAGGGGGTCGCGTACGGATCCCAGAAGAGCTGGGCGTCGTAGTGGGTGTGGGGGTCGACGAAGCCGGGGGTGAGGACGAGTCCGGCGGCGTCCTCGCTGCTGCGGGACTCCTCGGTGACCCGGCCGACGGCGGCGATCCGGCCGTCGCGTATTCCGACGTCGGCGGTGTGGGCGGGCGCGCCGGTGCCGTCCACGACGGTGACACCCTTGATGAGGTGATCGAGCATGGGGCTCCCCTTTCAACTCCGGTACGTGGAAGGGGCGCGGGGAACCGCGCGACCGGCCACAGCCGGCCCGCACCCCGCGACGGCGATCACGAGGCCGCCCGGAACCGGCTGGTCCGGTGCACGGGATCCGTGTCGATCTCCGGAATGACGTGCTCCCCGATCAGCCGGATCGTCTGCAGCGTCTCCTCCTTCGGCACCCCCACCGGCAGCCCGAAGCTCAGCTGGTCCGCACCCGCCTGCTCCCACCGCTTGCACTGCCGAGTCACCTCGCCGGGGTCGCCGCAGATCAGCAGCTCCTCCTCGATCAGCAGCTCGACGAACTCCGGCGTGTACTCGGGCAGCGTCTCCGGCCACACCGGGAAGCCCTCGGGGCGGGGGAACGTGTCGTGGTACCGGAAGACCAGCGAGGGCAGGTAGTGCAGCCCGCCGCCCACCGCGATCTCGATCGCCTCCGCGTGCGTCGGCGCGCAGATGGCGGTGGTCGTCACCATCACGTTGTCGTTCACGAAGTCCCCGACGGGCTCGGCGTCCACGACCGCCGTCTTGTACTGCTCCAGCACCCACTCCATGTCGGACACCTTCTGGATGCTGAAACCGAGCACGCCGAGCCCCTTCTTCGCCGCCATGGCGTACGAGGGGGGTGATCCGGCGGCGTACCACATCGCCGGGTGCGACCTCCCGTACGGCTTCGGCAGGATCTTGCGCGGCGGCAGCTGCCAGTGCTTGCCCTGGAAGCCGGCGTACTCGTCCTGGAGCCACATCTTCGGGAACTCGGCGATCGTCTCCTCCCAGATCTCCTTGGTGTGGTTCATGTCGGTGATGCCGGGCAGGAAGCCGAGGATCTCGTGGCTGCCGGCCCCCCGGCCGCTGCCGAACTCGAAGCGGCCCTCGCTGAGGTGGTCGAGCATCGCGACCTTCTCGGCGACCTTCACCGGGTGGTTGACCGGGGCGAGCGGGTTGAAGATCCCGGAGCCCAGGTGGATGCGCTCGGTGGCGTGGGCGAGGTAGCCGAGGAAGACGTCGTTGGCGGAGAGGTGCGAGTACTCCTCCAGGAAGTGGTGCTCGGAGGCCCAGGCGTACTTGAAGCCGGAGCGGTCCGCCTGGATGACGTACTCGGTCTCCTCCATCAGCGCCTTGTGCTCGGCCAGCGGGTCGGTCTCGGCGCGCTTGCCCACGTATCCCTGTACAAAGAGCCCGAATTCCAAGGCGGGTCACCGTCCCCAGTCTCATCTGACACACCGTCAGATACGTTCGTCGGCCGACTGTCGCACCGCTCGCGACGACCGTCAATAGCTGACGGTCAGTCAGGTGTTCGGTTCAGATCACGCTGACCCCGGCGAGCCATCCGCCGTCGATCACGAACGGCTGACCGGTGATGTACGAGGAGTCGTCCGAGGTGAGGAAGAGGGCCAGCCGTGCCACCTCGGCCGGCTGCCCGACCCGCCCGAGCGGCACGAGCCCCCGGTACAGCTCGGCCAGGGCCCGGCTCATCTCCTCCGGGTCCGCGTCCGGGTCCAGCCGGGCCGGGTTGGACATGGCGGTGTCGATGGCGCCGGGGCAGATGGCGTTGACCCGGATCCCGCGGGCCGCCAGCTCCAGCGCGGCCACCCGGGTCAGCCCGAGCACCGCGTGCTTCGTGGCCGCGTACGTCCCGACGGCCGCCATGCCCGTCAGGGCCGTGTAGGAGGCGGTGTTGACGATCGTGCCGCCGTCGGTCAGCTCCGGCGCCACCGTCTTCATCCCGAGGAAGCAGCCGACCTGGTTGACCTGTACCACCTGCATGAACTCCGCCAGAGGGGTGTCCACGAGGGAGTTGAACCGCAGGATGCCGGCGTTGTTGACCAGCCCGTCGATGCGCCCGTACGCCTCCTTGACGTCCGCGACGGCGGCCCGCCAGCCGTCCTCCGTACCGACGTCGAGATGGACGTAACGGGCGCCTATCTCCTTGGCGAGCGCCTCGCCCTGCTCGTCGAGCACATCCGCCACGACGACCTGCGCGCCCTCCGCCCGGAAGAGCCGCGCCTCCTGCTCGCCCTGTCCGCGGGCCGCCCCGGTGATGACGACGACCCGCCCGTCCAGCTTGCCCATGTCCGCTCCTCAGCTGAGCCGGGGTGCTACCTCCGCCCCGAACGCGGTGATCTGGTCGATGAGTTCGCTGCGGCTCCGGCTGCGGAACCGCACCTGGATCTGGTGCACGCCCATCGCGCGGTAGGCCCGCAGCGACTCGGCGATCCCCTCGGGCGCCCCGGTGAGGGTGCGCCGCCCGACGTGCCAGCCCGGGTGGCCGATGTACAGCGGCTCGGTGAGGGCGCCGATCGTGAGGGGCCCCTCGACGCCGTGTTCCTCCCGCAGCCGCCGCAGTCGCGCGATCTGGTCGGGCAGCCGGTCCCGCGGGTCCCCCTGCGGCAGCCAGCCGTCACCCTTCAGCGCGGCCCGGCGGACGGCCGCCGGCGAGGAGCCGCCGATCCAGATCGGCACCCGCGGCTGCGCGGGGCGGGGCCGCTGGCCCAGGTCGGCGAAGTCGTGGAACGTGCCGTGGTGCTCGGGGAACTCCTCGGGCCCGAGGGCGGCCCGCAACGCGTCGATCGACTCGTCGAGCACGGCTCCGCGCCGCTCGAAGTCCACCCGGAGGGCCTCGAACTCCTCACGCACGTGCCCGGCGCCCACGCCGAGGATCAGCCGCCCCCCGGAGAGGTGGTCGACGGTGGCGTACTGCTTGGCACTGAGCAGCGGGTGCCGCAGGCCCACCACCGCCACGTGGCTGAGCAGCCGGATCCGCTCGGTCACGGCCGCGAGATGGGCGAGCGTGGCCACCGGGTCGTACCAGACCGTGCTCATCGCCGGGGCCAGCCGGCGCGGCACGGCCACGTGGTCGCAGCAGGCCAGGTAGTCGAACCCGGCGCGTTCCGCGGCCCGGCCGACCGCGACCAGGTCGGCGGGGCCCGCGGCGACCTCCCAGCCCTCGGCGTAGAGGGTGCTCTGGGACTGCACGGGCAGCTGGATGCCGTAGGCGAGTGTCACGACGGCCCCGTCCAGAGCCCGTCCGGCGTCAGCCCCAGCAGCTCGATGGCGTTCCCCCGCACGATCCGCTCGACCACGTCCGGCGCCAGGTGGCCCATCTGCGCCTCGCCGACCTCACGGGACTTGGGCCAGGTGGAGTCGGAGTGCGGGTAGTCCGTCTCGTACAGGACGTTCCCGACGCCTATGGAGTCGAGGACGCGCAGCCCGAAGGCGTCGTCGAAGAAGCAGCCGTAGACGTGGCCGGCGAACAGCTCGGACGGCGGCCTGCGCACCTTGTCGGCGACGCCGCCCCAGCCGCGGTTCTCCTCCCACACCACGTCCGCGCGCTCGAGGATGTACGGGATCCACCCGATCTGCCCCTCCGCGTACATGACCTTCAGGTTCGGGAAGCGCTCGAACTTGCCGCTCATCAGCCAGTCGACCATCGAGAAGCAGCAGTTGGCGAAGGTGATGGTGGAGCCCACGGCGGGCGGGGCGTCGGCCGAGGTGGAGGGCATTCGGCTGCTGGAGCCGATGTGCATGGCCACGACCGTGCCGGTCTCGTCGCAGGCCGCGAGGAACGGGTCCCAGTCGTCGGTGTGCACCGACGGCAGCCCCAGGTGCGGGGGTATCTCGGAGAAGGCGACGGCCCGCACGCCACGTGCGGCGTTGCGCCGCACCTCCGCGGCGGCCAGCCCGGCGTCCCACAACGGGACGAGGGTGAGCGGGATGAGCCGCCCGCGCGCCTGGGGCCCGCACCACTCCTCCACCATCCAGTCGTTGTAGGCGCGCACGCACCGCAGGGCCAGGTCCCGGTCCCGGGCCTCGGTGAAGGTCTGGCCGCAGAAGCGGGGGAAGGTCGGGAAACAGAGGGCGGACTGGACGTGGTTGACGTCCATGTCGGCGAGCCGGGCGGGCACGTCGTACGAGCCGGCCCGCATCTGCTCGTAGGTGATGACTTCGAGGCGGATCTCGTCGCGGTCGTGGCCGACGGCGGTGTCGAGGCGGGTGAGCGGGCGATGCAGGTCCTCGTAGACCCACCAGTCGCCGAGCGGCCCGTCCGTGCCGGGTGCGCCCATGACGGGCTTGAAGCGCCCGCCCAGGAACGTCATCTCCTTGAGCGGTGCGCGCACGATCCGGGGCCCGACGTCCCGGTACTTCTGCGGCAGCCGGTCCTGCCAGACGGTGGCGGGCTCCACGGTGTGGTCGTCGACGGAGATGATCAGCGGGAACTGTGTGGTCTCCATGCCGCTCACGGTAGCGCCGAACTGACGGTCCGTCAGCTACTGTTTCCGCGTCCCCGGATGCGAAGACCGTGTGAGGACCTTGTGCGCCGGGAGCCGCCACCCTGTGATCGGCGTCTCCCACGACTGACGCAACCGCCCGGAACAAGGCAAACTGACGGGGTTGTTCGTGACACCGAGGGGGACGAACGCATGGACGCTGGGCCGCGAGTACCCGAGCAGCGGCGTGCCGGCTCCGTGACCGTGGCCGGGACAGGCGCCGTCGCGGGGACGGGGGCGCTGCGCTTCGGCGTGCTCGGTCCGGTGCGGGCCACGCGCGGCGCGGACGCGCTGAACACGGGCTCCCCCCAGCAGCGCGCCCTGCTGGCCGCCCTGCTGCTCCGGGAGGGCCGTACGGCCACGGCGGCGGAGCTGATCGACGCCCTGTGGGGCACCGAGCCGCCGTCCCAGGCGCTGGCGGCGCTGCGCACCTACGCCTCCCGGCTGCGCAAGATCCTGGACCCCGGCGTCCTGGTCAGCGAGTCCGGCGGCTACGCCGTACGCGGCCTCGGCGAGGGCGCCCTGGACCTGGCGGTGGCCCAGGAGCGGTCGGTGGACGCCGAGAAGGCGCGCGGGGCCGGGGATCTGGGCCGGGCCCGGTCGCTGCTGAACGAGGCCCTCGCCCTGTGGGACGGCGAACCCCTGGCGGGCGTGCCCGGCCCGTACGCCGAGGCGCAGCGGGCCCGGCTGGAGGAGTGGCGCCTGGGCCTGCTGGAGGCCCGCCTGGACATGGATCTGGAGCAGGGCTGCCACGCGGAGGCGGTCTCGGAGCTGACGGCGCTGACGGCCGCGCACCCGCTGCGGGAGCGGTTGCGGGAGCTGCTGATGCTGGCGCTGTACCGGAGCGGCCGGCAGGCGGAGGCGCTGGCGGTGTACGCCGACACCCGGCGCCTGCTGGCGGAGGAGCTGGGGGTCGATCCGCGGCCGGGGCTCCGGGAACTGCAGCATCGCATCCTCCAGGCGGACCCCGCCCTGGCGGAGCCCTCGGCGCCGGTGGCGGAGCCGGCGACGGCCCCGGTCCGCCCAGCACAGCTGCCGGCCACGGTCCCGGACTTCACCGGCCGCTCCACCTGCGTGACGGAGCTGAGCGAGGTGCTGTCCAGCGCGTCCGAGGCGGAGGGCCGGGTGATGGCGGTCTCGGCGCTGGCCGGTATCGGCGGCGTGGGCAAGACGACCCTGGCGGTCCATGTGGCCCACCGGGCGCGCCCCGCCTTCCCCGACGGACAGCTGTACGTGGACCTGCAGGGCGCGGGCCCCCGCCCGGCCGAGCCGGAGACGGTGCTGGGGTCGTTCCTGCGCGCGCTCGGCACGGCGGACTCGGCGATCCCGGACTCGATGGAGGAACGGGCGGCGCTCTACCGCTCGGTCCTGGACGGCCGCCGGATCCTGGTCCTGCTGGACAACGCCAAGGACGCGGCGCAGGTACGGCCGCTGCTGCCCGGCACGGAGGGCTGCGCGGCCCTGGTCACCTCCCGGGTCCGGATGCTGGACCTCGCCGGCGCCCATCTGGTCGATCTGGACGTCATGTCCCCCGACGAGGCGCTGGCGCTCTTCACGAAGATCGTGGGCGTGGAACGGGTGGCGGCGGAGCGCGAGGCCGCGCTGGACGTCGTGGCCGCGTGCGGCTTCCTGCCGCTGGCGATCCGGATCGCGGCGTCCCGCCTGGCGGCCCGGCGTACCTGGACGGTGTCGGTCCTCGCCGCGAAACTCGCGGACGAACGCCGCCGGCTGGACGAGCTGCAGGCCGGCGACCTGGCGGTGAAGGCCACCTTCGAGCTGGGCTACGGCCAGCTGGAGCCGGCCCAGGCCCGGGCGTTCCGGCTGCTGGGCCTGGCGGACGGCCCGGACATCTCGCTGGCCGCGGCCGCCGCGGTGCTGGACCTGCCGGCGGAGGACACGGAGGACCTGCTGGAGTCCCTGGTGGACACGTCGCTGCTGGAGTCGGCGGCCCCGGGCCGCTACCGCTTCCACGACCTGGTACGCCTCTACGCCCGCGCCTGCGCGGCCCGCGACGAACAGCCCCCGAGCGAGCGCGGGGCGGCGATGTCCCGCCTGCTGGACTTCTACCTGGCGACGGCGACGGGCGTGTACGCGATGGAACGGCCGGGGGACCGGACGGTCGCCCATCTGGAAGGTGTGGAGGGCCCGGGCATCGCCTTCGCCGACGCCTCGGCGGCACTGGACTGGCTGCACACGGAGGCCGAGCCCCTTCTCGCGTGCGTCCAGCAGTCACTCGACGCGCCCACCCTGCGACGGGCCGTCGATCTTCTGCTGGCCACCATAGACCTGGCCGAGTCCGGAGCCAGCGCTCGGCGGTACGAGACGACGGCCGTGGCTGCCCGGGACGCGGCCGCCGGCCTCCGCGACGCGCACGCCGAGACACGGTCGAGGATCACGCTGGCGCAAGTCCTCAGCCAGTCCGGACGGTTCGACGAGGCGCGGCTGGAGGCCGAGCACGCCGACGTGCTGAACGAGGCCGCCAAGGATCCCTGGACGAGCAGTACGGCGCCCAACCAGCTGGGCATCATCGCGAACTGCACGGGACGCTTCCCGGACGCGGTGACCTATCTGCAGCGGGCCATCGAAGCTTTCCGGGCCGACGGCAACAAGCCGGGCGAAGCCAGTGCCGTGTGCAACCTCTCCCGTGCCCTCGCCTCCATGGGACGCAGCAAGGAGGCCGTGGAGCTCGCGAAGCGGGGGGTCGACATATACGACGAACTCGGTATGTCGGTCCGCCTGGCCAACGCCCACTACGCGCTGGGCATCGTGCTCACCCAGGCCGGGTCCCTGTCCGAGGCGCTGGTGCAACTGACCGAGGCACTGCACATCTTCACCGACAGCCGACAGCGCCTGTGGGAGGGAACCACCCACTTCCGCATCGCGCAGGTGCACCTGGTCTCCCAGCACTCCGCTCTGGCGGCCCAGCACGCCGAACAGGCCCTGGCCATCGGCTGCATCGGCGGCGACTGGATGCGGGCCAACGCCCTCACGATGCTGGGAAGGGCCCTGGAAGCACTCGGCCAGTCCGACCGGGCCCGCGCCTGCTGGCAGGAAGCCCTCGCGCTGTACGAGCAGACGGGCTCGCCCGAGGCCACCGAGGTGCGCTCCCTGCTCTCCCCTCTGGCAGCGGCGTGAGCGTCTGCCGCCACGTCGTTCATCGAACGTTTATGACCGCCTGTCACTCTCGATGAGTCGATCCGCCGCTGTCGGGGGGCAGACGGATCCGCCGGGCCTCACGGCTACTCTGAGGCCTTCTGGAACGCCCGTTCGGCGACCTACGGGGGAGTTGCCGAACGGGCTCTCCTGCCAGTGCGTCACATATCTCTTGGAGTACCAGCCATGAGCAAGGACGAGAAGATCATCACGTTGGACCAGCACACTCCCGCTCCGCCCGCCCTGGACGAGCCGGTCACCACGATGGACCAGCACACCCCGGCCCCGCCCGCCCTGGACGAGCCGGTCACCACGATGGACCAGCACACCCCGGCCCCGCCGGCTCTCGACCTCCACGGCGGGAAGTAGGGCCACCTCCCCGACGGGGGACGGTCGCGGCGGCGCGGAGGGGAGTCGCCGCGGCCGAGGTGGGTTCGGGGGATGTGATCTCGTCCGGGGGGGGCGGGGTCCGGGGATGCGACCCCGCCGGGGGGGATCGGGGGATGCGACCCCGCCGGGGGGGGATCGGGGGATGCGACCCCGCCGGGGGGGGATCGGGGGATGCGACCTCGCCCGGGGGGGGCGGGGTCGCCGTCGCGTTGCGGGGCGCGGGGCGGGGCGGGGGCTCCGGCCGGCTTCTTCCGTGGCGGTCAGTCCCCGCCCCTCCTCCGCAGGCCCTCCTTCAGCACCTTGCCGCTCGCGTTCCGGGGCAGTGACCCCACGAACTCCACCGTTCTCGGCACCTTGTAGTTCGCCATCTCGCGGCGGGACCAGGCGATCAGGTCGTCGGCGGTCAGGACGGAGCCCGGCCGGCGGACGACGAAGGCCTTGCCGACCTCGCCCAGGCGGGCGTCGGGCACGCCGATCACCGCCACGTCCGCCACGTCCGCGTGGATGCCGAGGAGTTGCTCTATCTCCGCCGGGTAGGCGTTGAATCCGCCGACGATGAACATGTCCTTGATGCGGTCCGTGATGCGCAGGTTGCCGGACGTGTCGAGGACACCCACGTCGCCCGTGCGCAGCCAGCCGTCCGGGGTCACCGTCCGTGCCGTGGCCGCCGGGTCGGCGTAGTAGCCGCGCATCACGTTGAAGCCGCGGACCAGCACCTCCCCGGGGCTCCCGGCCGGGACCGGCGCGCCCGTCTCGGTGTCGGCCACACGCACCTCCGTGCCCGGGATGGGCCGGCCGGAGGTGGCGGCGATCACCGACGGGTCGTCGCCGCGCCGGCACATCGTGACGATGCCGCTCGCCTCGGAGAGGCCGTAGGCGGTGAGGACCGTGCCGATGCCGAGTTCACCGTGCAGGCGTTCCACCAGGCGCAGCGGGACCACCGCCGCGCCCGTCACCACCAGCCGCAGCGCCGACAGGTCGTGGGCGTCGCGGGCCGGATGGTCCAGCAGGGACTGGTGGAGGGTCGGGGGACCGGGCAGGACCGAGATGCGTTCGGCCGCTATGTTCGCCAGCGCCGTCGCCACGTTGAACACCGGCTGCGGAACCATCGTCGCCCCGCGCATCAGGCAGGCGATCACCCCGGCCTTGTAGCCGAACGTGTGGAAGAAGGGGTTCACGATGAGGTAGCGGTCCGTCGTGCGCAGCCCCGCCAGGTCCGCCCAGATCTCGTACGCCCGCAGGGTCTGCGCGTGCGTGATCATCGCGCCCTTGGGGCGGCCCGTCGTACCGGACGTGAAGACGATGTCCGAGAGGGACGGACCGGACAACCGGTCCTCGCGGGCGCGGACTTCGGCCGCCGACCGCCCCTCCCCCGCCGCCAGGAAGTCCTTCCAGGTGCGGAAGTCCGGTGGGGCGTCGTCCGACAGGACCACCACCTGCTCCAGCGCCGGCAGCCCGGGCAGCGGGCCCCTGCCGTCCGGCGCCCCCTGCCCCGCCGCGCGGCGCAGGGACGCCACGTACGACGTGCCGAGGAACGTGCCCGTCACGAACAGCAGCCGGGCCCCGCTGCGGCGCAGCACCTCCGCCGCCTCGGCGCCCTTGAAGCGGGTGTTGAGCGGGACCAGGACCGCGCCCGCCGAGACCGCGCCGAGCGCCGCGACGATCCAGTCCAGGCTGTTGGGGGCCCAGACGGCGACCCGGTCGCCCACCTCGACCCCGCCGGCCAGACAGGCGGCCGCCGCGCGCTCGACCCGGGCGCCGAGTTCGGCGTAGGTGACCCTCGTACGGCCCTCGACCACCGCCTCGGCGTCCGCGTACCGCTCGGCCGACGAGCGCACCAGTCGCGGGATCGTGCCCCAGTCACTCACAGCAGGCCTCCCCGAAGCACACAGCTGGCTGACGAACCGTCAGGT
Source organism: Streptomyces sp. NPDC048514 (assembly GCF_043199955.1). Taxonomy (NCBI): domain Bacteria; kingdom Bacillati; phylum Actinomycetota; class Actinomycetes; order Kitasatosporales; family Streptomycetaceae; genus Streptomyces; species Streptomyces sp. NPDC048514. The sequence continues at coordinate 399,962 of NZ_JBICWT010000004.1, forward strand.
TAGCTGTAATCTGACGACCTGTCAGGAGAGGGGGTTTCGCATGACGGGAACGGGACTGAAGGACGCCACCGCCATCGTCGGGATCGGGCAGACGGCTTTCGCCAGGCACCTTGCCGAGGACGAGAAGACGCTCGCCTGCCGGGCCGTGCTGGCCGCGCTCGACGACGCCGGGATCGCGCCCGGCGAGGTCGACGCCCTGGCCTCCTACACCATGGAGGAGACCGACGAGGTGGAGCTGGCGAAGGCCGTCGGGTTCGGGGACCTGACGTTCTTCAGCAAGGTGGGGTACGGAGGCGGCGGCTCCTGTGCCACCGTCGCGCACCTCGCCGCGGCCATCGCCACCGGGCAGGCCACCGTCGGGGTCGCCTGGCGGTCGCGGAAGCGGGGCAGCGGGCCGAGGCCGTGGACCAACACCGCCGTACAGCTGCCCACTCCGGCCCAGTGGACCCGGCCCTTCGGGCTGCTGCGGCCGGCCGACGAGATCGCCATGCTGGCCAGGCGGTACATGCACGAGTACGGCGCCACCCGTGATCACCTGTTCAACGTGGCCCTCGCCTGCCGGAACCGGGCCAACCAGAACCCGGCGGCCGTCATGTACGAACGGCCGCTCACCCGCGAGATGTACATGTCCGCCCGCTGGATCAGCGAGCCGCTGTGCCTCTACGACAACTGCCTGGAGACGGACGGCGCGCTGGCCTGTGTGGTCGTCGGCCGGGAACGGGCGCGGGACTGCGCGAAGAAGCCCGTGTACGTCCACTCCGCCGCGCAGGGACTGCCCGCGCAGCACCACGGCATGGTCAACTACTGGAACGACGACCCGCTGACCGGCCCCGCCTGGACCGCCGCCCGGCATCTGTGGAAGCACGCCGACCTCACCCCGGACGACGTGGACGTGGCGCAGATCTACGACGCCTTCACGGCCCTCGTACCGCTGTCGCTGGAGGGGTACGGCTTCTGCGGACGGGGGGAAGGGGGAGCCTTCACCGAGCAGGGCGCCCTGGAGATCGGCGGCCGGCTGCCCGTCAACACGGGCGGGGGCGGGCTCAGCGAGGCCTACGTGCACGGCTTCAACCTCATCAACGAAGGGGTGAAGCAGCTGCGCGGGACCGGTACCGCTCAGGTCCCCGGCGCCGCCACCTGCCTGGTCACGGCGGGCGAGGGCGTCCCCACCTCCGCGCTGCTCCTGAGGAGTTGACCATGCTGAGCCCCGTCATCGACGCCGACGGCGCGCCCTTCTGGAAGTACGCGGCCCGTGGCGAACTGCGCGTCCAGGCCTGTGCCGACTGCGGCGAGCCGCGTTTCCCGCCCCGGCCCTGCTGCCCGCACTGCCGGTCCTTCACGAGCGAGTGGCAGCCGGTGTCGGGGCGTGGACGGGTGTGGTCGTACGTCGTGCCGCATCCGCCGCTGCTGCCCGACTACGCGGCCCAGGCCCCGTACGGCGTGCTGGTCGTGGAGCTGGAGGAGGCCCCGCGGATACGGCTGGTCGGCAATCTGGTCAGCGGGGCGGGGGCCGCGCTCGGCTCCGTGGACCGTGAGCGCGTCCGGATCGGCGCCCGGGTGCGGGTGGTCTTCTCCGACGGGCTGCCGCAGTGGGTGCTCGCGTGAACACCGTGCGCCTGGAGGTCGAGAAGGACACCGGGGTCGCCGTCGTCACGCTCGACCGGCCCGGTCGGCTCAACGCCATCGATCCGGAGACGGCCGCCGAACTCGGCGCGGTGTGGCGCGGGTTGCGGTTCGAGGACTCCGTTCGGGCCGTCGTGCTCACCGGGGCCGGGGAGCGGGCGTTCTGCACGGGCGTCGACCGGGACGCGGCCGTCCCGCAGCCCTCTTCGCCGTACATGCAGGACGACCCGCTGCTGGGTGCCGGGCCGAAGGCGAACGACCTGTGGAAGCCGGTGGTCGCCGCGGTGCGCGGGATGGCCTGCGGGGGCGCCTTCTATCTGCTGGGCGAGAGCGAGTTCGTCGTCGCCGACCCCACGGCCGTCTTCTTCGACCCGCACACGACGTACGGCATGGTCAGCGCCTACGAGTCCGTGCTGATGGCACACCGGATGCCGTACGGGGAGGTGGCACGGATGATGCTCATGGGTTCGGCCGAACGGATCTCCGCCCGGCGGGCCCACGACATCGGGCTGGTCTCCGAAGTCACCGAGGTGGGAGGGGCGCTGGCGGCGGCCGTGCGGTGTGCCACCGTCATCGCCTCGCATCCACCGGCGGGGGTGCAGGGGACCGTGCGTGCGCTGTGGGCGGCGAAGGAGGCGGCGCGCGCGCAGGCGTTCGCACAGGCGCCGCACCTCATCGCCCTGGGCAATCTGCCGGCCGAGCGGCAGGCGGAGTTGTTCGCGGGCAGGCGCGGCGATTTCCGGTTGCGCTAGGAGCCCGGCCGGGCCTGGGCCACCCGGTCGGCCTCGCAGCGGTGGACCTTTGGCAGGATGCGGCCGCCGGCCGTCACCCGGGCGGTCGCCTTGCCCTTCGCCGGTACCTCGACCGTGTAGGAGGAGTTGTCCAGGATCTCGGTGCCCTCGTCGTCGTAGAAGGTGACCCGGGTCTGGAACTCGGCGTCGCGGCCGTTCGGGTTGGTGATCTCGACGGTGGCGTACGGCCTGTCCTGGGTCGCGCAGCTGATCAGCCTCGCCGTGCCGTCCCGCAGCGGCTCGGCGCTGCCGCCCGAAGGGGTGGAGGTGGCCCGGTGGGTGGGGCGCCGGCCGTAACGGCTCTCGCCGGTCGTGCCGCTGCCGCCGGTCGCCACGGTGCCGCCGGTCGTGCCCGTGCCGCCGGTCGCCGCGACGCCGCCCGTCGTGCCCGTGCCGCCGGTCGTCCCGCTGCTGCCGTAGTAGTCGTCGTCCGGGTCGTCGTAGGAGCCGCCGCCCGAGGTGGACGAGGTCGAGGTGTCGTGGTCCTGGTGGGAGCTGCCGCAGCCACCGCCGCCGCTCCCGTGGTGGCTGCGGTGCCGTCCCGACGAGAAGCCCGTGAGGCTGAGGACCACGAAGGTCAGTACGGCCGTGAACCTGAGCGTGCGCTTCCGGGTATGCATGTGCATGCCAGCACCCTACCCAGCCGCGTTCACCGCCTGCGTTCACCGCCTGGCGGGTCTCCGGCACCGCGAGTAGCGTCTGCGCTGGACGGCCGCCGTCCGACCCTTCCGTGCAACCGGTACGACGGCCGTCACGCACTCAGGCGGTGCGTGCCGTCCCCGTGCCCTTCTCGGCGTCCAGGGCGTACACGCACCGGTCCTTGCTGCAGGCGTACACCACGCCGTCCCTGACCACCGGGGAGCCGGTGATCTCGCCCCCGGTGGCCAGCTTCCAGCGCAGCCGCCCGTCGTCGGCCTTCAGCGTGTACAGCAGATGGTCGGTGGAGCCGAAGTGGATACGGCCCTCCGCCACCGCGGGGGCGCCCACGACGTCGCCGCCGGCCTGGAAGCGCCACTTGGGGGTGCCGGTGACCGCGTCCAGGGTGTACAGGCCCTTGCCGCTGCCCACGTGGACATGGCCGCCGGCCACCAGGACCGGCTCGATGGAGGAGCGGGCCTCGGTGGCGATGCGCCAGCGGTCGCGGCCGTCGGTGGCGTCGAGGGCGTAGACCGTGCCGAGGTAGTCGGCGAGGTAGACGCCGCCGCCGGTGACCGCGGGGCCGGGGGCGAAGGCCGGCGGGCTGAGGAAGACCGCCGGGGCCTCGAAGTGCCAGCGCACCATGCCGCTCGCCGCCTCCACGGCGAGGACGCGGGTGCCGGCCGAGACGTAGACGTAGCCGTCGGACGCCGGGGCCAGCCGGACCGGGACACCGCCGCAGGAGGCGGCGTCACCGATGGGGTACGACCAGCGCTCCTCCCCGGTGCGGGCCTCCAGGGCGCGCAGCCGGGCGTCCTGCCAGACGTAGACCGTGCCGTCGTGGACGAGCGGGCCGGACTCGGGGGACTCGAAGTCGGTCTGGCAGCCGGCGATCTCCCACAGCTTCTGCCCGCCCGCGGCCTCCCAGGCCTGGACGCCACCGCCGCGGGTGCCGGTGACGACCGTGCCGCGGTCGGCGCTCAGGGAGTACACCCAGGCCTCCGTGGACAGCCGCCACAGGTCGCCGCCCTCGCGCGCGTCCAGGGCGAAGAGGGTGGGGCCGTCGGAGGCGTGGATGCGCCCGTCCGCGACCGCCATGGACCAGGCCACGTCCCGGGTCTTGAAGCGGCGCCGGCCCGTGCCCACGTCCAGGGCGTGCACCTCGAAGGACGTGACGTAGACGAGGTCGCCGTCGACCGACGGGGTGCCCCAGACGTCGTTGGACATCCGGAACCGCCAGGGGCGCCAGCCGCTCGCGGTCTCCGGGGCCACGACCGGGACGGGCGGTACGGCGGGGTCCGCGCCGTTCACACCGGGCCGCGGCCGGGACCAGCTGGCGACCAGGCCGGCCTCCGGCGGGGGCGCCTTGACGGCGGCGGCACGGGCGTCGGCCACCCGCGGGCCGGGGCCGATCGGCACCGGGGCGCCGGCCAGCTGGACCGGGCCGGTGTCGGGCGCGCCGGCCGGTGCGGGGGCCGGGACCGGGGGGTCGTACGGCGGCGGCGGGGGGACGGCCGCGCGGCCACCGCTGCGCGACCCGGGCGCGGTGAGGGCGGGCTTGGCGGCGGGGCGGCCGCCGCGGCGGGTCTCGATGAGGCCGACGGCCTTCTCGGGCAGCCACGCGGAGGCGGTGCCGCTGTCGTCGGAGCCGGAGCCGAAGAGGTGCGGGGCGAGCTGGGCCTGGAGGTCGGCGGGGCTGGGCCGGCCGGTGGCCTCCATCTGCATGCAGAGCTCGATGAGCGGGCGCAGCTCGTCGGGCAGGCCGGAGAGGTCCGGGCCCTCGCGCAGCAGCATGAAGACGGTCTCGACCGGGTTGGCGCCGTGGAAGGGCGGGTGGCCGGTGGCCGCGAAGACGAGCATCGAACCGAGGGAGAAGACGTCGCTGGCGCCGGTGACGCTGCGCGAGTCCTTTGCCTGCTCGGGTGACATGTAGGCGGGGGTGCCGACGGCGACGTTCGTCATCGTCAGACGGGTGTTCGAGACCCCGGAGGCGATACCGAAGTCGATGACCCGGGGGCCGTCCTCGACCACGAGCACGTTGGAGGGCTTCAGGTCGCGGTGGACCAGCCCGGCGCCGTGGATGGACTGCAGGGCCTCCGCGACTCCGGCCGCGAGCCAGCGCACGGCCTGGGCCGGCAGCGGCCCGCACTCGTTCACTATCTCCTCGAGCGAGGGCGCGGGGACGTAGGCGGTGGCGAGCCAGGGCACGGCGGCACGCGGGTCGGCGTCCACCACGGCGGCCGTGTAGAACCCGGAGACCGCGCGGGCCGCCTCCACCTCGCGGGTGAAACGCACCCGGAAGAGCTGATCCTCGGCCAGCTCGGTGCGCACCGTCTTGATCGCCACGCGCCGGCCGGACGCCGAGCGCGCGAGATAGACCAGCCCCATGCCGCCGGCGCCCAGCCGGCCCAGCACCTCGAACGGCCCGATCCGCCGCGGATCGTGCTGCGTCAGCTGATCCACCACTTGCCTGCCACCTCCCCGTACGAGCCGCGCCACCCACATATGTACGCGACCGAAGTGCAGCGTCTCACCACCGCACCGCCGTGGCGGCACGCACCCCGATTCTTCCTGGCCGGGCCGCCGGTTGCGAACCCGGTGGCAAAACGGGGTGTCTAGGGCCAAAGCAGACGTATCAGCGCTGCAGCAGTGCGAACGACGCCCCCTGATTGTCGGTGACGACGGCCACCAGTCCGTACGACGTCTCGAAGGGCGGCGCCTGCACCCGCCCGCCGAGCCCCAGCACGGCTTCGAGGGCGTCGGCCAGGTCCGTGACCCGGAAGTGGGTGAGGAAGTGCGGGGGCATCTCGGCCGGGAAGACGTCGGTGACCTCCGCGCGGCCGAAGTCGGGCACGGCGCCGGTGCCGAAGAGGGCCTCGTGGAAGAGCTCGCCGTAGAAGGCGTTCGCGGCGGCGGTGTCCCGGGTGTACAGCTCGGCCCAGACGAAGGTGCCGGGCTCCCGGCGCCGCCCGAACCCCGCATGACTGCCGGCCTGCCACAGCCCGAAGACCGCACCCCCGGGGTCGACGGCGAGGGCCGCGGTGCCGAGGTCGCCGAGGCCGAACGGGGGCAGCACGAGCCGCCCCCCGGCCGCGGTGATCCGCCGGCCCAGCGCCCGGGCGTCGGGAGTGGCGAAGGACACCGTCCAGACGGTGGGCATCCGGCCGTCCGTCTTGGGCGCGAGGGAGGCGACCGGCGCTCCGCCCAGCCGGGCCCACACCGAGGAGCCGTACGCCGCTTCGAAGGACCACCCGAAAAGCTCACCGTAGAACCGCTTGCCCGCCTCGACGTCGGCAAGCTGGGCGTCCACCCAGCAGGGGACACCCTCCCGGTACGCCTCTTCGTGCAGGGATGCCCTGTTTTCGGCCATGTCGTCAAAGTAACCGGGTCGCGCGCACCCCGCAGACCAGGCACACCGCCCCCAGAGCACCCGTGCACCCCATTTGCAGTCGGCCGAATCGCGCTCCGATCACCCCTCGGTAAGCTGACGGCATGACAGGACAAGTGCGTACCGTCGACGGCCGCGTGGCCGGTCGGCGTGGGCAGGCGACCCGGCAGAAGCTGCTCGACTGCCTCAGCGAGATGCTCAGCTCCTCCCCGTACCGGGACGTCAAGGTCATCGATGTCGCCCGGAAGGCGGGCACTTCGCCCGCGACCTTCTACCAGTACTTCCCGGACGTCGAGGGCGCCGTCCTGGAGATCGCCGAGCAAATGGCGGCCGAGGGCGCCGGTTTGACCGAGCTGCTCGAAGGCCGTTCCTGGGCCGGCAAGTCGGGCTGGCAGACCGCGCAGGAACTCGTGGACGGGTTCCTGGAGTTCTGGCGCCGCAACGACGCCATCCTGCGCGTGGTCGACCTCGGCGCGGCCGAGGGGGACAAACGGTTCTACAAGCTCCGTATGAAGATCCTGAACTCGGTCAACAACTCCCTCGCGGACTCCATCACGGAACTGCAGTCCAAGGGCAGGGTCGACAAGGACGTGAACCCGGCGGCGATCGCCGGTTCACTGGTCGCGATGCTCGCGGCGGTGGCGGCCCACCAGAAGGGCTTCTCCTCCTGGGGCGTGAAGCAGGCCGAACTGAAGCCGAACCTGGCCCTGTTGGTGCACCTGGGGGTCACCGGCAAGAAGCCCAGCAGATAGCTTCCCGCTCCTTTTTCCAGGTCCACGTCCTGTCTGGCAGGCGGTGGTTCACCGGAGGTGAACCACCGCCTGCGCTGCTATGCGGGCAGCGGCCGGTCCTGCACGACGTGCTTCATCACCAGTGTCGACGTCAGCCGCTGCACCCCCGGCAGGGTGGCCAGCCGCTCGTCGTACAGCCGCTGGAAGGCGGCGAGGTCCGCGGTGGCGATCCGCAGAAGGTAGTCGGGCTCGCCGAACAGCCGCTGGGCGTCCAGCACATGATCCAGTTGGCTGACCGCCCGCTCGAACTCGGCGACCGTGTCCCGGTCCTCCTGCCGCATGGACACGAAGACCAGTGCCTCGAAGGTCAGGCCCAGCGCCGCCGCGTCCACCACCGCCCGGTAGCCCTGGATGGCGCCGGAGCGCTCCAGCTCGCGCAGCCGCCGATGGCAGGGCGAGACGCTCAGCCGCACCCGGGCGGCCAGCTCGGTCACGGTCAGTCGCCCGTCCTGTTGCAGCTCGGCAAGGATTTTGCGGTCCACGTCGTCCATGGGAAAGATACTTGCTCAGAATCCGCGATCATGGGCAAATTTCAGGAACACTTTCGGGCCAATCGCGCCTAATGTCCCCAGCATGGACTCCGGACTGCTCCTCTCCTTCCTCGCCGTGGACCTGCTGCTGGTGTGCGTACCGGGCGCCGACTGGGCGTACGTCATCGCGACCGCCCTGCGCGGCAGCTCCGTGGCGCGCGCGGTGACGGGCCTGGTCTCGGGGTACGCCCTGTACACGGTCCTGGCGACGGCGGGCCTGGCGGTCCTGGTGGCGGGCTCGCCCCGGCTGCTGACCGCCCTGACGGTGGCGGGCGCGGGGTACCTGCTGTGGCTGGGCTGGTCGGTGCTGCGCCGCCCGGCCGTCCCCGGGGCGGCGGACGCGGATCCGCCCGCCGGGCGGCTCTTCCTGCGCGGGGCGACGATCAGCGGCCTGAACCCCAAGGGCCTGCTGCTCTACCTCTCCGTGCTCCCCCAGTTCCTCACCCTGCGGGGCGCCCATCTTCCGGTGCCCGCCCAGACGGCGGCCCTCGGGGTCCTGCACATGGCGTGCTGCGCGGCCGTCTACCTCACCGTCGGCACCCTCGCCCGCGCCCTGCTCTCGGCCCGCCCGGCGGCGGCCCGGGCGGTGACCCGCACCTCGGGCGCGGCGATGCTGGGCATCGGGGCGTTCCTCCTGGTGGAGCGGCTGGGGACGCTCTAGCCCGGGCGCCTTCAGCACGTCATGGTGATCCGGAACAGGCGGATCTCCCGTGCCACCCGTGACTGGTAGGTGGCGTACGGAGGCCAGAATCCCAGCAGCGCCCGCCAGGCGGCGGCCCGGTCCTCCCCGGTGAGCAGGTGCGCGGTGACGGGGATGTCGCGGCCCTTCCAGCTGATCGAGGCGCCGGGGTGGGCGAGCAGGTTGTGGGTCCACGCGGGGTGGCCGGTCCGGCCGAAGTTGGAGCCGACGAGAAGCCAGCTCCCCCCGTCGCCCTCGGGCATGCACGCCAGCGGGGTACGGCGGGGCAGCCCGCTGCGGGCGCCGGTGGAGGTGAGGATCACCCCCGGCAGCAGCTGGGCGCTGAGCAGCACCTTTCCCCGGGTGAGCCGGTGCACGCCGCGGTCGAGGGCCGGGATCACGTGCGGGGCCACCCTGGCGAACGCCCGGGTGGTGGACATCTTCTGGACGAACCGGGCACCGGCGGCGAGGGCCATCAGACCGCCACCTCCCCCCGGGTGAAGAGCCCGGCCGTCTCGGCGGCCCGGTCCCGCAGCAGGTGCACCGGCCCGAAGAGCAGCTCGTCCCCGGCCGCCCGCTTGAAGTACAGGTGGGCGTCGTGCTCCCAGGTGAAGCCGATCCCGCCGTGCAGCTGGATGCCCTCGGCGGCGGCGGTGCGCAGCGCCTCGAGCGCCTGCGCGAGCGCGAGTCCGCCCGCCCCGTCCCCGCGGGCGCTCGCCCAGGCGGCGTAGTAGGCGGCCGACCGTGCCGCCTGGACCGCCACGTACACGTCCGCCAGCCGGTGCTTCACCGCCTGGAACGATCCGACGGGCCGCCCGAACTGCACCCGCTGCCCGACGTGCTCGACGGTCCGCTCCAGCACCCGGCCGGCCGCTCCCACGGCCTCGGCGGCGAGCACGGCGGCGACGCCGTCCCCCAGCGCGGCGAGCGCGGGCAGCACGTCCACGTCTTCCTCGCCGAGCAACTCCGCCCGCACCTCGCGCAGTTGCAGCCGCGCCTGCGGACGGGTGGCGTCGAGCGCGGTCTGCCGGACCCGGACCAGACCCTCGGCGTCCGCCGCCACCAGGAACAGGCGGGCACGGGGCCGGGCGTACCCGCCGGTGTGCGCGGCGACGAGCAGCAGCCCGGCGCTGTGTCCGTCCAGTACCTGTTCGGCCTGCCCGTACAGGGTCCATCCGCCGGCGGCCCGCCTGGCCTGTACACCGCCCGCCCGCCCCCCGCCGGCCCGGTACCCGGTGTTCGGGCCGGTCAGGGCCAGGGCCGTGGCCAGGGCGGGTCCGGGGACCGCGAGGGCGGCGGTGAGGCCGCCGGAGGCCAGCCGGGGCAGCAGCCCGGCGCGCTGGGCGTCGGTGCCCAGGGCGAGGATCAGCGGGGCGGTGAGGACGCAGGTGGCCAGCAGCGGTGAGGGCGCGAGGGCGCGCCCCGTCTCCTCGCAGGCGAGGACGAGTTCCGTCACCGAGCAGCCGACCCCGCCGTACCGCTCGGGGAGGGCGAGACCGGGCAGGCCGAGCCGGCCGGCGAGGTCGGACCACAGCAGGGGGTCGTACCCGGCCGGGCTGTCCACGGCGGTCCGCACCTCCTTCGGGCCGCAGCGTGTCCGCAGCAGATCGCGCAGGGTTCGGCGGATCTCGTTCTGCTCGGTGGTGAGGCGCGCGTCCATGGCTGATCCCTCCGGACCCTATCTGACGGAGCGTCATGTTAGAGCGCCGCCGCGGTCATGCCCAGAGAACGGGCCCTGCCGCTCGTCACCAGATCTGATGTACCGTCAGATCCATGACGTCTGGGAGCAGGAAAGTCGCCGTGGTGGGCGTGGCCCTCTCCGACTGCGGCCGGGTGGACGACGCGACCCCGTACGCCCTGCACGCCCAGGCGGCCCGCCGGGCCCTCGCGGACGCAGGCCTGGACCGCGCCCGGGTGGACGGCTTCGCCTCGGCCGGCCTGGGCACGCTGGCCCCGGTGGAGGTCGCCGAGTATCTCGGCCTGCGCCCCACCTGGGTGGACTCCACCTCCGTCGGCGGCTCCACCTGGGAGGTGATGGCGGCGCACGCGGCCGACGCGATAGCGGCGGGCCACGCGAACGCGGTCCTCCTCGTCTACGGCTCGACGGCGCGGGCGGACATCAGGGCGGGCCGCAGAACGGGCGACCTCTCCTTCGGTTCCCGCGGCCCCCTGCAGTTCGAAGTCCCCTACGGCCACACGCTGATCGCCAAGTACGCGATGGCGGCCCGCCGCCACATGATCCAGTACGGCACGACGATCGAGCAGCTGGCGGAGGTGGCGGTCCAGGCGAGGGCGAACGCGTCCCTGAACCCCGGCGCCATGTTCCGCACCCCGATCACGACCGACGACGTCCTGGCCGGCCCCATGATCGCCGACCCCTTCACCAAGCTGCACTGCTGTCTGCGCTCGGACGGCGGGGCGGCGGTCCTGCTGGCGGCCGGGGAGTACGTACGCGACTGCCGCACGGCCCCCGCCTGGATCCTCGGCACCGGCGAGCACGTCTCCCACGCGGCGATGTCCGAGTGGCCGGACTTCACGGTCTCCCCGGCGGCGGTGAGCGGCCGTCTCGCCTTCGAACGCGCCGGTGTCCGCCCCGCCGACGTCGACTTCGCCGAGATCTACGACGCCTTCACCTACATGACCCTGGTGACCCTGGAGGACCTGGGCTTCTGCGCCAAGGGCGAGGGCGGGGCGTTCGTGGAGAAGGGCCGCCTGCTGGTCCGGGGCGGAGACCTGCCGGTGAACACGGACGGCGGCGGCCTGTCGGCCCAGCATCCCGGCATGCGCGGCCTCTTCCTCCTGGTGGAGGCGGTACGGCAGCTGCGCGGTGAGGCCGGCGACCGTCAGGTACGGGCGCGCGACGGCGAACCGCCGCGGCTCGGGGTCGTGTCGGGCACCGGCGGCTGGTTCTGCTCGTCGGGGACGGTGGTGCTGGGACGGGGGTGAGCGGGGGCACGCTCGCGGGGGGCCGGTCCGGGCCGTCCCCGGGGTCTGCGGCGATACTCGCCCCATGGCACAACAAGACCTCCAGGAACTGCTCCGGTCGTCGCGGGTCTGGGCCCCCGAGACGACCCGGCTGCCCGCCTTCGACCCGGACACCGCCCCTCCCACGCCGCTCACGCTGTTCACGAGCTGGTTCGCGGAGGCGGTGGCGGCGGGGCAGCCGGAGCCGCACACGATGTCGCTGGCGACGGTGGACGAGGAGGGGGAGCCGGACGTCCGGATCGTGATGCTGCACGGCGCCGACGCGGACGGCTGGTCCTTCGCCACGCACGCCACCAGCCGCAAGGGCCGCGCCCTGAGCGCTCACCCGTACGCCGCCCTGGCCTTCTACTGGCCTTCGCTGGGCCGCCAGGTCCGGGTGCGCGGGCCGGTCACGTCCGCACTTTCCCAGGAGAGCCAGGCCGACCTGCACGCGCGCTCCACGGGCGCGCTGGCGGCAGCGCTGACCGGGCGGCAGAGCGAGGAGCTGTCCTCGGTGGCGGAGCTGCGGCAGGAGTCCGAAGCGGCCTGGCGGCGGGCCCGCGAGAACCCGGCCGAGCCCTCTCCCACCTGGACCCTGTACCGCCTGCACCCGAAGACGGTGGAGTTCTTCCAGGGGGACGCCCAACGGCGCCACGTGCGCCTGGAGTACCGGCGCACGGAGTTCGGCTGGAGCAGGGGGCTGCTGTGGCCGTGAGGGAGCCGGTCACGTTCGGGCGCCGGGATCCGTCAGGGCGGTGAAGGCGACACCGAGCACCTGAGGAGACGGCGATGGAAACGCGTTCGATCACGGCGCAGATCCCGATGACCCCGCGCATGACCGAGGACCCGGCGCAGCTCGTCCCGGAGCTGGCGGAGGTGTCGGCGGCGCTGTTCCGGGCCGCCGGCAACGGCTCGGTGCCGCGCTCCACGATCGGCCTGGTCCAGCTGCGGGCCGGGCAGATCGCCGGCAGCACCTATCTGACCGTTCTGCACACGGGGTTCCTGCGCAGGGCCGGGGAGCCCGAGGAGCGGATCACGTCGGTGGCGTCCTGGACGGACTCGCCGTACTTCACGGCCGCCGAGCGGGCCGCGCTGGCCCTCGTGGAAGCCGTGCTCCAGCCGTCCGCGACCGGTGAGAGAGTGCCGGACGAGCTGTACGCGGAGGTGGCCGGGCACTATCCGGCGAAGGCGCTGGCGACCTTGATGTTCGTGATCGGCCAGGTCAACTTCTTCATCCCCACCGCGCTCATCGCCAAGCCGGTGCCCGGCCGTTCGTTCACCGACCCGTGGAAGTGAACACCGGGACGCCGTCCCGGAACGTCACCTCAAGCGGCATTCCCGCCCGCACGGTGCCCTCCGGGCAGCCCACCAGTTCCGTCATCATCCGCGGGCCCTCGGCCAGGTCGACCACCGCGGCCAGGTAGGGGGTCCGGCCGGCGAACGGGGGGAGGTCGTTGCGGTGGACCGTGGACCAGGTGTACAGGGTCGCGTGACCGCTCGCCTCCTCCCACCCCACCTCCTCGCTCCAGCAGTGGGGGCAGAACTCGCGTGGGTAGTGGTGGGCCCGGCCGCACGCCCCGCAGCGGCGGATCAGCAGCCGGCCCCGTGCCGCCGCCTCCCAGTAGGGGCGGGTGAAGGTGTCCTGTTCCGGGACGTCGTGGCGCGCCTCCCCCATCAGAACCACCCCAGCCACGCGTCCACCGACCAGGTCTGCCACGCCATCCCGAAGAAGCCGACCAGCGAGATCAGCGCCATCATCGAGTTCTGGCCCTGCTCCGCCCAGTCGTGGATCATGAGGATGAAGTAGATCGCGTTCAGCAGCAGGCCGCCGAGCAGGGCGACCGGGGTCAGGAAACCGAGGATCAGACCGAGGCCCAGGGACAACTCGGCGTAGGCCACGACGTACGCCATGAGTCGCGGGCGCGGCCCGACCACCGCGCCGAAGCCCGCCCGGACCGGGGTCCACCGGTGTTTCGCCGCCACCTCCGCCGCCCACCCGATGCCGCTCCCGCGCTCGAACCAGGCCTCCTTGTCCTTGTGCCGCCAGCTCTCCAGCCACCACAGGCCGAGGCCGATACGCAGCACCGCCAGCCACTCCGCGCCGTCCAGCCATATCGCGTCCATGAATCTGACGGTACGTCAGAAACCTCGTCCTGCCGAGTCTTCCGTCAGGGGCCGGCGGCTCCCGGGGCCGGCCCGCCCCCTCCCGCCCCGGCCACCACCGGGACCTGCACCACGAGAACTCCTCACCCGTGTGGGCCGCATCACGGGTCGCCGCCCCTTCTTCGCACACGTGATCAATCCGCAACCAATTCCGGTCTTGACCGAGACCCATCAAGCGGGTGGATGATTACGCTCCCGCTCATGGCAGCCTCACGTACCGCCTCCGTGCATCTCTCCCCCACCCCCGCCGACCGCCCGGTCTACGTCGTCGGCGCGGGTCCGGGCGGCCTGGCCGCCGCGTACGCACTGCGGGCGCGGGGCATCCGGGCCGTGGTGCTGGAGAAGGCCGACCACGTGGGCGCCTCCTGGCGCGGGCACTACGACCGGCTCCGGCTGCACACCACCCGGCGGCTGTCCGCACTGCCCGGTCTCGCCATGCCCCGCAGGTTCGGGCGCTGGGTGTCCCGGGACAACGTCGTGCGCTACCTGGAGAAGTACGCCGAGCACCACGAGCTGGAGATCGTCACCGGGGTGGAGGTCCACCGCGTCGAGCGGACCGAGGACGGCACGGGCTGGCTGCTGCGCGCCTCCGGCGGACGCGAACTGACCGGCAGCGCGGTGGTCGTCGCCACCGGCTTCAACCACACCCCCCGCATCCCCGGCTGGCCCGGCCGGGAGGGATACGGCGGCGAGTTCCGGCACGCCGGCGAGTACCGCAACGCGGAGCCGTACGCCGGACGTGACGTGCTCGTCGTCGGCATCGGCAACACGGGCGCGGAGATCGCCGTGGACCTGGTGGAAGGCGGGGCCACCCGGGTGCGGCTGGCCGTGCGCACGGCTCCGCACATCCTGCGCCGCTCGACCCTCGGCTGGGCCGCCCAGTACACGGGCGTGCTGGTGCGGCGGCTGCCCGTGCGGCTCGTGGACCGGCTCGCCGGTCTGGTGGGCCGGATCAGCGTCCCGGACCTGTCGGCCCAGGGCCTGCCGCGCCCGGGCACCGGCCTGTACAGCAGGGTGAAGCAGGGCTCCATCCCGGTCCAGGACGTGGGCCTGATCGACGCCGTGCGCAAGGGTGCGATCGAGATCGTGGCCGCCGTCGAGGCGTTCGAGGGCGGCAAGGTGGTCCTCGCCGACGGCAGCCGCGTGTCACCGGACGCGGTGATCGCGGCCACGGGGTACGACCGGGCTCTGGAGGGGCTGGTCGGGCATCTCGGGGTACTGGACGAGCACGGCAGGCCGGTGACGCGCGGCGGCCGCACACCGGAGCAGGCGCCGGGGCTGTACTTCACCGGTTTCACCAACCCCATCAGCGGAATGTTCCGGGAGATGGCGCTCGACGCCATCCGGATCGCCAAGGCCGTGGGGAAGAGAATCGGGTAGCCCGCACGTCAACTTTGCCGTTCCGAACAGTTCCTGACATGGCGTCAGTTCAGTAATCTGACAGAGCGTCAGTTTTGTTGGCTGTCTCACAGGAGCGGGCGGACCGATGCTTGGATCAACCCACGGCACCCTCACCACCGACTCCCGCCGGGCCAGGGTCATCGCCTGCGGCGAGCAGCGCCCCGCCGTCCACGGCCGGACGGACGAGATGGACGGCCTGGACGTCAGCGGGCGCCCACTGTACGCGGACGTACCGGACCTCTCCCGCTTCTTCCGGCCGGAGTCCGTCGCCGTGATCGGCGCCTCCGACGCCGAGGGGCGGCCCAACACGGGGATCACCCGGCAGCTGCTGGCCTGGGCCGAGCGGGTCGGCGCCCGGGTGCACCCGGTGCATCCGGCCCGGCCGTCGGTGTTCGGCCTGCCGTGTGTCACCTCCGTCGCCGGCCTGCCCGAACAGGTCGACCTGGCCGTCCTGCTGGTCGCCGACCCGCTGCCGGTGATCGAGGAACTGGCCGAGGCGAAGGTGAAGTTCGCCGTCGCCTTCGCCTCCGGTTTCGCGGAGACCGGCGAGGAGGGCGCCGAGGCACAGCGGCGGCTCGCGAACGCCGTGCGCCGCTCGGGGCTCCGGCTGCTCGGCCCCAACACCAATCTCAACGCCTTCGAACACTTCCGGGAGGACCTGACCGGGCCGGCCATCGCGCTGATCACCCAGTCCGGACACCAGGGCCGGCCCGTCTTCGCCCTGCAGGAGCTGGGCATCCGGCTCTCACACTGGGCCCCCACCGGCAACGAGGCCGATCTGGAGAGCGCCGACTTCGTGTCCTGGTTCGCCGAACAGCCCGGCACCGGCGCCATCGCCTGTTACCTGGAGGGTCTCAAGGACGGCCGCGCCTTCCTGCTCGCCGCCGACCGCGCCGCCCGCCGCGGGGTGCCCGTGGTCGCCGTCAAGGTGGGCCGGACCGAGGCCGGGGCCCGTACGGCGGCCTCGCACACCGGCAAGCTCACCGGCGCCGACGACGTGGTGGACGCGGCCATGCGGCAGTACGGCGTGATCCGCGTCGACGGCCTGGACGAACTCCAGGACACCGCCGCCCTGCTGGCCCGCGCCCGGCCCCCGCGCGCGGACGGGATCGCCGTCTGCTCCATCTCCGGGGGCACCGGCGCCCATGTCGCCGACCTCGCCACGGCGGCCGGGCTGCACCTCCCGCGCCTGTCCGAGGCCAAGCAGGCCGAACTGCACCAGTGGATACCGCGCTACCTGAACGTGGCCAACCCGGTGGACAACGGCGGCCACCCGGTCGGCGACCACCGCGGCCGGAAGATCATCGACGCCGTCCTCGCCGACCCGGCGGTCGGGGTGCTCATCTGCCCGGTCACCGGCCCCTTCCCGCCGCTCAGCGACAAGCTGGTGACCGATCTGGTCCAGGCGGCCGAGGCGACCGACAAGCTGGTGTGCGTGGTGTGGGGCTCACCGGTCGGCACCGAGCCCGCGTACCGGGAGGTCCTGCTGGGCTCCTCGCGCGTGGCCACGTTCCGGACCGTCGGCAACTGCCTGACCGCCGTGCGCGCGTGGCTGGACCACCACCGCTTCGTGAGCGGGTACCGCTCCCCCTTCGACGAGGCCCCGCGCACCCCCTCGCCCTCGTACCGCAAGGCCGAGGCCCTGATGCGGCCCGGCCGGCAGCTCAGCGAGCACGCGGCCAAGCAGTTGCTGCGCGCCTACGGCATCCGGGTACCGCGCGAGCAGCTAGTGACCAGCGCGGCGGCGGCCGTCCGCGCGGCCGGTCAGGTCGGCTACCCGGTGGTGATGAAGGCCTCCGGCGGGCAGCTCGCCCACAAGACCGAACTCGGCCTGGTGAAGATCGGGCTGACCTCGGCCAGCCAGGTCCGCGACGCCTACCGCGAGCTGACCGACATCGCCCGCTACGAGGGCGTCTCGCTGGACGGCGTCCTGGTGTGCCAGATGGTCGAGCAGGGCGTGGAGATGGTCGTCGGGGTGACGCACGACGAGCTGTTCGGGCCGACCGTGACCGTGGGGCTCGGCGGGGTGCTGGTGGAGGTGCTGCGCGACAGCGCGGTCCGCGTCCCGCCGTTCGGCGAGGACCAGGCCCGGGACATGCTCGCCGACCTGCGCTGCCGGGCCCTGCTGGACGGGGTCCGGGGCCGGCCGCCGGCCGATCTCGACGCGCTGGTGGAAGTGGTCCTGCGAGTCCAGCGCATGGCGCTCGAACTCGGCGACCACATCGCCGAGCTGGACATCAACCCGCTGATGGTGCTGGAGCGGGGGCAGGGCGCGGTGGCACTGGACGCGCTGGTGGTGTGCCGGTGAACGGGCCGGAGGGCGCGCCCGTGAGCGAACCGGACGGTACCCCGGCGGCCGGGCCGGAGGGCGTGACGGTGGACGGGGTGGCGCAGGAGGTCCGGGAGCACGTCTCGTACGTCACCCTGGACCGCCCCGCCTCCCTGAACGCCCTCACGCCCGTCATGCGGGACCGGCTCGTCGAACTGCTGGCGCGGGCGTCCGCGGACCCGGCCGTACGCGCGGTCGTCCTGACCGGCACCGGGCGCGGGTTCTGCGCGGGGGCCGATCTGCGCGGCGCGTCCGGAACCGGCGAGCGGGTCACCGGCGACGTGGCCCGTGTCCTCCGTCTCGGCGCCCAGCGCCTGATCGCCGCCGTGCTGGACTGCGAGAAGCCGGTGCTGGCCGCCGTGAACGGCACGGCGGCGGGACTCGGCGCGCAGCTCGCCCTCGCCTGCGATCTGGTGCTGGCCGCCGAGTCGGCCCGGTTCATCGAGGTGTTCGTGCGGCGTGGCCTCGTACCGGACGGCGGCGCGGCCTATCTGCTGCCCCGGCTGGCCGGCCCGCGGCGGGCGAAGGAGCTGATGTTCTTCGGGGACGCGGTCCCGGCCGTGGAGGCGGAACGGCTGGGCCTGGTCAACCGGGTGGTGCCGGACGGCGAGCTGGCGAAGACGGCACACGCGTGGGCCGCTCGCCTGGCCGCCGGCCCGACGAGGGCCCTGGCGCTGACCAAGCACCTCGTGAACAGCGCCCTGGACACCGACCGCCCGGCCGCCTTCGCGGCGGAGGCGTGGGCGCAGGAGATCAACATGACGACCGAGGACGCCCAGGAGGGCCTACGGGCCTTCACGGAACGCCGCAGCCCCGAATTCCGGGGGCGGTGAGGGACTGGGCGGTGCGTGGCCGTGCGGTGCCCGGCCCGGCGGTGCGCGACCGGGCGGTGCGGGTCAGTCGTCGGCGCGGTCGAGGATCCGCAGGCCGCTGTCCGTGTCCGGGTCGCCGAAGCGCACGAACGGCTCGGGGTCGGCCTCGGTGGTGTGCCGCGTGTACATCGATCGCCGCGGTCAGATCACCGGTGCCCCACAGCGAACGGGCCGTCCGGGCCCGCTCACGCACGTTCTCCCACCCCACGGGCCGCAGCGTGGGCGGCACCTTCACGGGCCCTTCCCCCGGGGTTCTCATCTGACGCCGCGTCAGCTTCAATGGGTGGCGTGATGGGACACGCAGGGGCGGCCGCCGCCGCCGTCCGGTATCTGGGGCCGAGGCCCGTGGAGGCGTTGCCACGCCCGGAGCTGCGGTGCGTCCGGGAGGACGAGCGGGCGCCCGTGGACCAGTCGGAGTTCCGGCGGGTGCTGGGGGCCTTCCCGACCGGCGTCACCGTGATCACCGCCGGGCCGGCCGGCGCCGCGGACCCTCCCGCCGGCTTCGCCTGCCAGTCCTTCTCCTCCCTCTCCCTGGTCCCGCCCCTGGTCTGCTTCATGGTGGGCCGCACGTCGGCCACCTGGCCCCGCATCGCCCGCGCCGGGGCCTTCTGCGTCAACGTCCTCTCCGCCGGCCAGGGTGACCTGTGCCGCGCCTTCGCCGTCAGCGGCGCCGACAAGTTCGCCGGGGTGGCGTACGACCCGGCGCCCGTCTCCGGCTCCCCGCGCCTGGCCGGCGTCGCCGCCTGGATCGACTGCACCGTCCACGCCGTGCACACCGGGGGCGACCATCTGATCGTGGTGGGCCGGGTGGACGCCCTCGGCGCGGCGGGGACGGGTGAGCCCCTGCTCTTCCACCGGGGCCGGTTCGCCCGGCTCGGCGGCGACTGAGCGGACCGGTCAGGCGACGGCCGGCAGCGCCGGCGCCGGAGTGCGCCGGATCACCAGGGACATTAGGGCCGCCGCGGCGCACAGCGTGCCGGAGGCGTACCAGACCAGGTCGTAGGAGCCGAAGACGTCGCGGGTGAGACCGCCGAGGTAGGCGACGAGCGCCGCGCCGACCTGGTGGGAGGCCAGCACCCAGCCGAAGACGATGGCGCTGTCCTCGCCGAACTGCTCCCGGGCGAGCGCGAGGGTCGGCGGCACGGTCGCCACCCAGTCCAGGCCGTAGAAGACGATGAAGAACAGCATCGGCGGATGCACGGCCGGGCCCAGCAGCATCGGCAGGAACACCAGGGAGATGCCGCGCAGGGCGTAGTAGACGGCGAGCAGCCGGCGCGGTTCGAAGCGGTCGGTGAACCAGCCGGAGGCGATCGTGCCGACCACGTCGAACACCCCGATGACCGCGAGCAGCGAGGCCGCCGTCGTGACCGGCATCCCGTGGTCGTGCTCGGCGGGCACGAAGTGGGTCTGGACCAGGCCGTTGGTGGAGGCACCGCAGATCGCGAAGGTGCCGGCGAGCAGCCAGAAGGTGCCGGTGCGCGAGGCGGAGGCGAGGACCGACAGGGTGCGCCGGGCGGCACCGGTGACCGGCGCCGGCTTGGGCACGAACTCCGTGGCGCCGTACGGCTTCTGGCCGACGTCGGCCGGGTGGTCGCGCAGCAGCAGCCAGACGAAGGGGACCACGGCGAGGGCGGCCAGGGCGACCGTGACGGCGGCGGGGCGCCAGCCGTGGTGCTCGACGAGCCAGGACAGCAGCGGAAGGAAGACCAGCTGCCCGGAGGCGGAGGCGGCGGTGAGGATCCCGCTGACCAGACCGCGCCGCTCGGTGAACCAGCGGTTGGTGACGGTCGCCGCGAAGGCGAGCGCCATCGCGCCGGTGCCGAGACCGACCAGCAGGCCCCAGCACAGCCACAGCTGCCAGGCGGCCGTCATCCACACGGTCAGGCCGGAGCCGACGGCTATCACGGTCAGCGCGATCGCGACGACCCGGCGGATACCGAAGCGGTCCATCAGCGCGGCCGCGAAGGGGGCGGTGAGGCCGTACAGCGCGAGGTTGATGGAGACGGCCCCGCCGATCGTGCCGCGCGACCAGCCGAACTCCTGGTGCAGCGGGTCGATGAGCAGGCCGGGCTGGGAACGGAAGGCGGCCGCGCCGGTGATCGTGACGAAGGCGACGGCGGCGACGAACCAGGCGCGGTGCACACGGGGACGCCGGGCGGGCGGGGCCTGGACGGGGGCTGCGGCTGGGGTTGTCTGAGTCACGTCACCCAGGGTCCGGTTTCCTTTCCCGTGCATCGAGTGGCCCGGAGGACAGCATTCGTTAGGATCGGGCCATGGCTTCCAGTGAGGGTTTCCGTCCGCACCGGGTCGTCGTCCTCGCCCTCGACGGGCTGCTGCCCTTCGAGCTGGGCATCCCGCACCGCATCTTCGGCCGCCCGAGGGACGCGCGGGGACGGCACCTGTACGAGGTCGTGACCTGTTCGATCCGGCCGCCCGGCCTGGTCGAGACGGACGCCGACTTCGCCCTGCAGGTCGCCCACGGCCCGGAGGCGCTGGCGGACGCCGACACGGTGATCGTCCCGGCGTCGTACGAGCTGGGCCCGGTCTTCGAGGAGGGCCGGCTGACCGGCGAACTGGCCGCCGCGCTCGCCCGCGTCCGCCCGGGCACCCGGATGGCCTCCATCTGCACCGGCGTCTACGTCCTCGCCGCCGCCGGCCTCCTCGACGGCCGTCCGGCGACCACGCACTGGGCCGACGCCGAGCGCTTCCAGCGGATGTTCCCGCGCGTCGAGGTGGACGCGGACGTGCTGTTCATCGACGACGGTGACGTGCTCACCTCGGCCGGGGTCGCCGCGGGGATCGACCTGTGCCTGCACATGGTGCGCCGCGACTTCGGCACGGCGGTCGCCAACGAAGTGGCCCGCCGCACGGTCGTACCGCCGCACCGCGACGGCGGCCAGGCCCAGTACATCGACCGCCCGGTCCCGGACCCGCAGCTGGCCACCACGACCGCCGCCCGCGCCTGGGCGCTGGCCCGCCTGCACGAGCCCATCCAGCTGCGGGACATGGCCGGGCAGGAGGCCATGTCGGTGCGCACCTTCACCCGCCGGTTCCGCGAGGAGGTCGGCGTCAGCCCCGGCCAGTGGCTCACCCGGCAGCGCGTGGAACGCGCCCGGCACCTCCTCGAGTCCACCGGTCTGTCCATGGACCGGGTGGCCCGGGACGCGGGCTTCGGCACCGCCCAGTCGATGCGGCAGCACCTCCAGCAGGCGCTCGGGGTGACACCGACGGCGTACCGGCGCACGTTCCGCGCCGAGGCGGGCGGCACCGGGGACACGCGCGCCGCCGTCACCGCGGTGGCGGACGGCGCCGGGGACACACGCACGGCCGTCACCGCGGTGGCGGGCGGCCGGGATCAGAAGGTGAGCACCGCCCGGGCCAGGCGGCCCGCCTCCGCGTCCGCGCGGGCCTTGTCGAAGTCCTCCACCGCGTAGGTCGCCGTCACCAGCTCGTCGAGCAGCAGGCGCCCCTCCCGGTACAGCTCGGCGTACAGGGCGATGTCCCGCTGGGGGCGCGAGGAGCCGTAGCGGCAGCCGAGGACGGACTTGTCCAGGTAGAGCGAGGAGACGAGGAAGGCCGCCTCGGCCGTGGCCGGGGGGACGCCGAGCAGGATCGCCTGGCCGTGCCGGTCCAGCAGGTCGATGGCGGCCCGGATCAGCTCCACGCGGCCGACGCACTCGAAGGCGTGGTCGGCGCCCGTGGGCAGGATGTCCCGCACGCCGTCCACGGACGTCAGGAAGTCGGTCGCGCCGAACCGCCGGGCCACCTCCTCCTTGGCCGGGTTGGCGTCCACGGCCACGATCCGCAGGGCGCCCGCGAGCCGCGCGCCCTGCAGGACGTTCAGCCCGATCCCGCCCGTCCCGATGACGACGACGCTGTCGCCGCGGTCCACCCGGGCCCGGTTCAGCACCGCCCCCACCCCGGTCAGCACCCCGCAGCCGATCAGCGCGGCGGACTCCAGGGGGATGTCCTCGGGTATCCGCACCGCCTGCACGGCCTTGACGACCGTGCGTTCCGCGAAGGCGGAGTTGGCGGCGAACTGGTGCACCGGCTCCGCGCCCCGGGTGAACGGCCTGCCCGGGCGCCCGATCGCCTGACGGCACATCGTCGGCCGGCCCCGGTCGCACTCCGCGCAGGTGCCGCAGTTGGCGAGGGTGGACAGCGCCACGTGGTCGCCGGGCGCGACGTGCCGGACGCCGGCGCCGACCGCCTCGACCACACCGGCACCCTCATGGCCCAGCACCACCGGCACCGGGAAGGGGATGGTGCCGTCCACCACGGACAGGTCGCTGTGGCACAGACCGGCCGCCGCGACGGCCACCAGCACCTCGCCGGGCCCCGGTTCCCGTACCGCCAGGTCGTCCACCACCCGGACCTGTTCGCCGTCGAACACCACACCACGCATCACACGGCCCCCTTGGGCTCTCTGGGCAGACCGAGCACGCGCTCGGCGATGATCGTGCGCTGGACCTGGTCCGAGCCGCCGTAGACGGTGTCGGCCCGGGAGAAGAGGAACAGGTGCTGGGCCGGGTCGAGGGTGTAGGGCGCGCCGGGCGACCAGTCCGCCGGCCCCGCCGCGGCCGCCGCCCCCCGCGTCTGCACCGCCAGTTCGCCCAGCCGCTGGTGCCAGCCGGCCCACAGCAGCTTGGCCACGCTGGGCGCGCCCGGGCCGGCCGGGCCGCCGAGGGTGCGCAGCGCGTTCCAGCGCATGGTCCGCAGCTCGGCCCACTGCCGGACGAGCCGCGCGCGGAGCACGGGGTCCGACGCGGCCCCGCTCTTTGTGGCCGCCCGCACCACCTCCCCCAGCTCCGCTGCGAAGGCGATCTGCTGGGCCAGCGTCGACACCCCGCGCTCGAAGCCGAGCAGACTCATCGCCACCCGCCAGCCCCGGCCTGCACCGCCGACCACGTGCTCCACGCCCGCCCGCGCCCCGTCGAAGAACACCTCGTTGAAGTCGCTGGTGCCGGTCAGCTGGCGGATCGGCCTGACCTCGATGCGGCCGGGCTGGTCCATCGGGACGAGCAGGAAGCTCAGGCCGTGGTGGCGGCGGGAGCCCGCCTCGGTGCGGGCGAGCACGAAGCACCAGTCGGCCTCGTGGGCGAGGGAGGTCCAGATCTTCTGGCCGGTGATCCGGTAGTGCGTGCGCTCGCGTACCGCCGCCGTGCGCACGCCGGCCAGGTCGGAGCCCGCGCCCGGTTCGCTGTAGCCCTGGCACCACAGTTCCTCGCCCGCCGCTATCGGGGGCAGGAAGCGGGCCTTCTGCTCGTCGGTGCCGTGGGCGAACAGGGTGGGGGCGAGGAGGTTCTCGCCGATGTGCCCGGAGCGCGGGGGCGCGGCCGAGCGGGCGTACTCCTCGGCCCAGGCGACCTGCTGGGTGAGGCCGGCCGTGCGGTTGCCGTAGCCCGGCGCAGGCCAGCCGAGGCCGATCCAGCCGGCCTTGCCGAGGGTGCGTTCCCAGGCGCGCCGGTCCGTCACCGGCCCGGCGTGCGCGGCGAGCCAGCCGCGGGCCTCCGTACGGAAGTCCTCGTCCTCCTGGCTGAACCCGAAATCCATGTCGACCGCCTTCTGATCGGGTACTCGGAGCCGGTACGGCGCGTCGGCCACCTTCCGAGTCGGTACTCGGCGCCGCCGCGGCGCCTCGAAGGGTGCGGTGAACCGCGCCACCGGACGCCGGTGAGGCCCAGCTCGACGCGGCGATCGAGCAGCGCGGCAAGGGCGACCTGTCCGCGCTGCTCGCCGGCGGTGGCGACGGCGAGCCCCCTGCCCTGTTCCGCGCCGAAGGTGTCGCGCCACCCGGGACCGTGGCCGCCGGACCGCGGCGCGCTCCGGGGCTATGTGGCGTTCGGCCGGGACCCGCTGCGCGCCGCCTCCTCCATCTCGGTCAGCCGCGCGAGCATCGGCATCGGATCCACCCCCACCGAACCCGGCAGCGCCTCGGCGATCGTCTCCGGCGTCCACCCGCCGGGGGCGAACGCCGCGCGCAGCTCACGCGGCTGGGCCCACACCGCGATCTTCGGTCCGGCGATCGTGTAGACCTGCCCGGTGATCCGCTGCTCCTTCGCCCGGTCGGACAGCAGGTACACCACCAGCGCGGCGACGTCCTCCGGCTCGCCGATCTCCGTCAGCTCGGTCGGCACGTTCGCCGACATCCGCGTGCGCGCCACCGGGGCCACCGCGTTCGCGGTCACCCCGTACTTGTGCAGGCCCAGCGCGGCGCTGCGCACCAGCGAGATGATCCCGCCCTTCGCCGCGCTGTAGTTGGCCTGGGAGACCGAGCCCTGGTGGTTGCCGCTGGTGAAGCCGATGAGCGTGCCGGACCGCTGCGCGCGCAGCACGGCGGAGGCGGCCCGGAAGACGGTGAACGTGCCCTTGAGGTGGGTGGCGACGACGGGGTCCCACTCCTCCTCGGTCATGTTGAACAGCATGCGTTCGCGCAGGATGCCGGCCACGCACACGACCCCGTCCAGGCGGCCGTACGACGACACGGCCGTGTCCACGACCCGCTGGCCGCCGGCCATCGTGGAGATGTCGTCGGCGACCGCGACGGCCTCGCCGCCCGCCGCCTCGATCTCCTTGACGACCGCCTCGGCCACCTCGCTCGCCGGTGCGCTGCCGTCGGTGGAGACCCCGTAGTCGTTGACGACGACCTTCGCGCCCGCGGCGGACGCGGCGAGCGCGACGGCCCGCCCGATGCCGCGTCCGGCACCGGTCACGGCTATCACCTTGCCTGCCAAGAAGTTCCCCACGTCCGGCCCCTTCCCGCGCTTTCTGACGGTCCGTTAGATTTTATGGCGCGCCGGACGCGCGGACACAAGCCCCGGGGAGGAACCGGATGGCACTGCCCAAGGAGTTCCACGAGATCGCGGGGCGCGTGAACAACTGGGGACGCTGGGGCGCCGACGACGAGATCGGCACGCTGAACCTCGTCACCGCGCAGGTGGTGCGCGGGGCGGCCGCCGAGGTCCGCACCGGCCGCCGCGTGCCGCTCGCGCTGCCGCTCCACCAGGACGGGGTGCAGACCGGGATGATCCCGGGGCGGGTCAATCCCCTGCACGTGATGGTGCAGATCAACCAGGAACTCTTCGGCCCGGGCACGGTGGCGTGCAGTGACGACGTGGTGACCATGGGACTGCAGGCGGGCACCCACTGGGACGCGCTCACGCACGTCTCGCACTCGGGGAAGCTCTACAACGGCCAGCCGGCGCACACGGTCACCGCGCACGGCGGTGCCGAGTTCGGCGGCATCGACAAGGCCCGGCACATCGTCTCGCGCGGGGTGCTGCTGGACGTGGCCGGCGCCCGGGGCACGCACCGGCTGGCGGGCGGCCGTGCGGTGACGCCGGAGGACCTGGAGGCGGCGGAGGAGTTCGGCGGTGTCCGGGTCCGCTCCGGCGACATCGTGCTCGTCCGCACCGGGCAGGTGCAGGTGTACCTCGCCGGGGACAGGCACGGGTACGGCCATCCGTCGCCGGGCCTCTCGGTGCGCTGCCCGGAGTGGTTCCATGCGCGTGACGTGGCGGCGGTCGCGAACGACACGCTCACCTTCGAGATATTCCCGCCCGAGATCGAGGACCTGTGGCTGCCGGTGCACGCCCTGGACCTGGTGGAGATGGGGATGCCGCAGGGCCAGAACTGGAATCTCGAAGAGTTGTCCACAGCCTGTGGAGAAGAACGGCGGTACGCGTTCCTGCTGTCGGCGACCCCCGAGCCGTTCGCCGGGGCGACGGGATCCCCGGTGGCGCCGGTGGCGATCCTCTGAGGCGTGGGAACCGCCGGCCCGGCGCGGGGCGCCGCGGGGGTGACCCCTCTGGACTGGTCCGGCCGGTGGCACGCCTCCCCCCACCGCGGTGCGCACGCGCCGCCGGCCGGTGCGACCCACACTCGACGAGGACCGCCGTCACCGGGCCCTCGCCGTCCCCTCGCGGCGAATCGACGCCCACCAGAGTGATCAGGCCGGGCCGCCTCGTCAACGCCGGAACGGCGATTTGCCGGTTACACCCTGTTCACGGCACCCGCGCACGGATGCACCCCCGGCGCACCCGCGCGCCGGAGGGCTACACCGCCTCGAACGCGAGGCCCTCGTACGCGGACAGTCCGCCCCCGTACGCCATCGCCGCGCTCTCCCCGGACGGTGAACAGCGGTCCAGCTCGCACCAGATGCTCTTGCCGGCACCCTCGGGGCTCCACCCCCAGCGGTCGGCCAGGCAGTCCACCAGGGCCAGGCCCCGGCCCCCGGTGGCATCACCACCGGCGCACCGCGGCACGGGGGCGCGGGAGCAGGTGTCGGCCACCTCCACGCGCACGGTGGCCGACGGGGCGGTCCGGGTCGCCGGGTCCGGCAGCGAGAGCCGCAGCACGGCCGGGCGGCCGGTGTGCACCACGGCGTTGGTCACCAGCTCGGAGACGAGCAGGATCAGGTTCTCGGCCAGCGGCTCGTCGGCCGCTATCCCCGACCCGGCGAGCCGCGAGCGGGCCCATCTCCGGGCCCGTCCCACCTCCGCGGGGTCGGGCCGGATCTCCAGCTGCACTTGAAGCACCTGCACCGCTCACACCATCCGAACCGGCGGACACATGACCCGCCGCCGCCCGGACGCCACGGCGCGAGCCGGGACGATCAGCACGGCGAGGGCCACGATCGTAGCCATTTTCTGCATGGCCAGGACAACGGCCAGAGCAAGGGTCACGGAACGTGATTCCCTTACGCGACAGCATGGTTGACGTACAGTCACCCCAACAAGCGCTTCGGGCATATTCCAGCGCGAAGGAGTACGCGTGAGGCATACTGTGCGACGCTCGTGCCGGGGAGTCGAACAGGCGGGGAGCAAGACCCTCACCGCCCCGCGAACAGCGGAGCGCACCGCGCGGACCGGCACCACCCCTAAGGGCGCCACCGGCACGGCCCGTGCTCGCAGCCACTCGCATCCCACACAAGGTACCGGAGCGGGCACCCGACTCCAGGCCGTGACGAGTCACGCGAAGGACACAACCCGGTATCGACGCTCCGTGATTCCACCGCGCCACGATCCGTTACATCTTGGGCCATGGCTTTTCCGGTGGGGCGGCCCTGCACGGAGCCGGACCCTCAGGCCACCAGGCGCTCGGCGAGCAGCTCCGCACGGCACGTGCTTCCCCGGCCGCGCTGGGACCGCACCCAGGCCCGTTTCAGATGCAGATGCACGTCCGCCTCCCAGGTGAAGCCCATGCCGCCGTGCACCTGGAGGCAGTCGCGGGCCCCGCGCACGGCGGCCTCGTCGGCGAGCAGCCGGGCGGCGGCGATGTCGGCGGGGTCGGCGGTCACGGCAGCGGCGTAGACGGCGGCGCGTGCCGTCTCGGCCCGCACCAGCAGGTCCGCGCACAGGTGTTTGACGGCCTGGAAGGCCCCGATCGGCCGCCCGAACTGCTCCCGCGTCCGGGCGTGTTGCACGGCCAGCTCGCACACCCGGGTGGCCGTACCGAGCTGCTCGGCCGCGCCGAGGAGGTCGGCCACCGGATCCGTGGCATCGCCGCCGGGCACCCGGTGCAGGGGCGTGAGCGGATCCACCGAGCGCACCGGCACGGCACCCGCGGCCTCCCCGCGGACGACGTCCGCGGCGTCCAGCCACTCCACCAGAGCGCCGTCCACTGCCGCCACGACGGTCTCCCCGGTGGCCGCGCCGGGCACCGAGCCGGCCGCCAGATGGGTGGCCACGAGCGGCCCCGGCAGCAGGGCCCGCCCCGCCTCCTCGAAGGCCAGCACCGCCTCGGCCGGCCCCAGGCCGACCCCCCCGTCCGCCTCCGGCAGCCGCAGGGCGAAGAACCCCGCCTCCCCGAGTGTCCGCCACAGCGTCCGGTCGATCAGCCCCGGGGCGTCGACGGCCGCCCGCAGCGCCTCCCGCCCGAAGCACCGGCCCAGCAGCTCCCGCATGCCCGCACGCAACGCACGCTGATCATCGGTGAGTTGGAAGCGCACGCTCATCTCTCCTTCGGCAGGCCCAGGATCCGCTCGGCCACGATGTTGCGCTGGATCTGCGAGGTGCCGGCGGCGATGGTGTACGACAGGGCGGACAGCCGGTCCAGCACCCAGGGGCGGTCCAGGTCCAGGCAGTCCGGCCCGAGGACCTCGGCGGCGGCGTCGTACAGCTCCTGCCGGGCGTGCGAGTAGCGCAGCTTGAAGACCGAGCCCCCGACGCCCGGCACCCCGCCGTTCGCCTCCGCCTCGCTGACGTTCCACTGGATCAGCCGCCACAGGGCGCGGAACTCCGCGTCGAGCAGCCCCAGGCGGCGGCGCAGCGCGGAGTCGTCCCAGCGGCCGTTCGCCCGCGCCGCACGGGCGAGCTGCGCGAGGGTACGGCGGCAGGCGACGACCTCCCCGACGAAGGCCGTGCCGCGCTCGAAGGAGAGCGTCACCATGGTCACGCGCCAGCCGTCGTTCTCCGCGCCGACCCGGCTCGTCACCGGCACCCGCACCTCGTCGAGGAACACCTCGGCGAACTCGGCCGAGCCGGCGAGCGTGCGCAGCGGACGTACGGTGACGCCGTCGGCGTCCATCGGCAGGGCGAGCCAGGTGATGCCCCGGTGCCGGGGCGCGTCCGGGTCGGTGCGGACCAGCAGTTCGCACCAGTCGGCGATCTCGGCGTGCGAGGTCCAGATCTTGGATCCGCTGACCACGTAGTGGTCGCCGTCCCGCCGGGCGCGGGTGCGCAGCGAGGCGAGGTCGGAGCCGGCGCCCGGTTCGCTGAACCCCTGGCACCAGACCTCCTCACCGCGCAGGATCGGCGGCAGCCAGCGCGCCCGCTGCTCGGGGGTGCCCTCGGCGGCGATGGTCGGTCCCGCGTGCAGCAGCCCGACGAAGTTGGCGCCGACGTAGGGGGCGCCCGCCTTCTCCGTCTCCTCCAGGAAGATCAGCCGGGTGGTCGGGGAGGCGTCCCAGTGGACGTCGGCGTACCCGGCGTCGTACAGCATGCGCTGCCAGCCGAGGTCGTGGGCGCGCCGGCCCGGCCAGTCGCCGGGCGAGGGCGCGGCCGGCAGGGTGGGCAGCACCTTGCCCAGCCACTCCCGCAGCCGGGCCCGGAACTCCTCCTCCTGCGGGGTGCAGGACAGGTCCATCAGGAGTCCGGCTCGTCGAGGTCCAGGTCGAGCATGCGGATGGCGTTGCCCCGCATGAGCTTGTGGACCGTCTCGTCGTCCAGGCCCTTCACATGGTCGAGGGCGACCTCCTTGGTGTGCGGGAAGGTCGAGTCCACGTGCGGGTAGTCGGTCTCGAAGGTGGCGTTGTCCCGGCCGACGACGTCGATCGAGGCGACCCCGTGCTTGTCCCGGAAGAAGCAGCAGAAGATCTGCCGGTAGTAGTACGTCGAGGGCGGCTCGGGGACCAGATCGCGCACCCCTCCCCAGGCCCGGTGTTCCTGCCACACGTCGTCGGCGCGTTCCAGGGCGTACGGGATCCAGCCCATCTGGCCTTCGGAGTAGGCGAGTTTGAGGCGCGGGAACTTCACCAGGACCCCGCTGAAGAGGTAGTCCATCATCGAGGCCATGGCGTTGTTGAAGCTGAGCGAGGCCTGCACGGCGGGCGGCGCGTCCGGGGAGGCGGCGGGCATCTGGGAGCTGCTGCCGATGTGCATGTTGACGACCGTCCCGGTCTCCTGGCAGGCGGCGAAGAAGGGGTCCCAGTATCCGGAGTGGATGGACGGCAGCCCGAGGTGGGTGGGGATCTCGGAGAAGGTGACGGCCCGCACCCCGCGCCCGGCGTTGCGCCGGATCTCGGCGACGGCCAGCTCCACGTCCCACAGCGGGATCAGGCACAGCGGGATCAGCCGTCCCCCGCTGTCCCCGCACCACTCCTCCACCATCCAGTCGTTGTAGGCGCGCACGCAGGCGAGGGCGACCTCCTTGTCGTGCGCCTCGGCGAAGGTCTGGCCGCAGAAGCGCGGGAAGGTCGGGAAGCAGAGGCTGGCCTCGACGTGGTTGAGGTCCATGTCCGCCAGGCGTGCCTTCGGGTCCCAGCAGCCGCGCCGCATCTGCTCCCGGGTGATCCCCTCCAGGGTCATCTCGTCCCGGTCGAAGCCGACGGCGGCGATGTTCCGCTTGTACGGGAACTTCAGGTCCTCGTAGATCCACCAGTCCGTCGGCTGCCCCTGCGGATCCATGGTGATCTGGTACTTCCCGCCGACGTAGGCAAGGTCCCCGATGCCGGCGGTCAGCGGCTGCGGGCCCCGGTCCCGGTACTTGGCCGGCAGCCAGGTCTCGAAGAGGTGGGCGGGCTCGATCACGTGGTCGTCGACGCTGATGATGCGGGGCAGTTCGGCCATGGCACCCACCTACTCATCTGATGGATCGTCAGATCTGTGTCGTGCCCGCCAGGCTAGCGGCGCACCCCTGGACCGACAAGGCGCACGGCCCTACGCTCGGCCCACTATCTGACTGACCGTCAGTTCGAGCAGGGGGCCGAAGTGAACGACACGACCGCACACGCCCTGAGCGCCTGCCGCACCCTGTGGGAGCTGGTCGACCGGCGCGCCCGGCTCACCCCCGAGCGACCGGTACTGCTCCAGGGGGACCGGACGCTCACCTTCGGCGCCCTGCGCGAGCGCGCCGAACGGGTCGCCGCCGGTCTGTACGGGATGGGCGTGCGGTCCGGCACGGTGGTCGCCTGGCAGCTGCCCACGCGCATAGAGACCGCCGTGCTGTCCTTCGCGCTGGCCCGCCTCGGCGCCGTGCAGTCCCCGGTCATCCCCTTCTACCGGGACCGCGAGGTCGGCTTCGCGCTCCGGGAGTCCAGGGCGGAGTTCTTCGCGAGCCCGGGCATGTGGCGCGGCCACGACCACACGGAGATGGCACGGCGCCTGGGCGCCGAGGGGGTCTTCGAGGCGTACGACCGCCTCCCCGACGGTGATCCGTCCGTCCTGCCCGACCCGCCCGCCGAGGGCACCTCGGTCCGCTGGATCTACTGGACGTCGGGCACCACCTCCGACCCCAAGGGTGTGCTGCACACCGACCGTTCCCTGATCGCGGGCGGCTCCTGCCTCGCCCACGCGCTGCGCCTGACTCCGGCCGACGTCGGCTCGATGGCCTTCCCCTACGCCCACATAGCCGGCCCCGACTACACGGTGATGCTCCTGCTCTACGGTTTCCCGGCGGTGATGTTCGAGCACTTCGCCCTGCCGGACGCGCTGGCGGAGTACCGGCGGCACGGGGTGACGGTGGCCGGCGGCTCCACGGCCTTCTACTCCATGTTCCTGACCGAGCAGCGCGAGCGGCCGGGCGAGAAGGTGATCCCCTCCCTGCGGCTCCTCGCGGGCGGCGGCGCCCCCAAGCCGCCGGAGCTGTACCGCTCGGTGGTCCGCGAGATGGGCGTCCAGCTCACCCACGGGTACGGCATGACGGAGGTCCCGATGATCACCATGGGGGATCCGCGGGACACCGCCGAGAACCTCGCCACCACCGAGGGCCGCCCGCCGGAGGGCATGGAGATCCGGATCGTGGACGGCGAGGTACGGCTGCGCGGCGAGGCCGTCTGCCAGGGCTATCTCGACCCCGCGCACACGGCGGCGGCCTTCGACGCGGACGGCTTCCTGCGCACCGGGGACCTGGGGCGGCTGACGGAGTCCGGCCATCTGGTCCTCACCGGGCGGCTGAAGGACGTGATCATCCGCAAGGGCGAGAACATCTCCGCCAAGGAGATCGAGGACCTGCTCGCCGCGCACCCGGCGGTGGGGGACGTCGCGGTGATCGGCCTGCCGGACCCCGAACGCGGGGAACTGGTCTGCGCGGTGGTGGAACAGCGTCCCGGTACCACCGGGTTGACCCTGCCGGGCCTCGTCTCCCACCTCCGCTCGGCGGGCCTGTCCGTGCACAAGCTGCCGGAGCGCCTGGAGGTCGTGGCGGCGCTCCCCCGCAACGACACCCTGCGCAAGGTGCTCAAGTACCGGCTGCGGGAACGCTACTCGGGGACGGTGAAGTAGCGGGCGAACGCGGGCACGATGTCCGGTTCGCCGATCCTGCCGTCACCGTCGGCGTCCAGGGCGGCGGCGATCGTCCCGGCCATCTGCTCCGGCACCCGCAGGACCCGGAGCACGCGTGCCGTGTCGGTGACGGTGAGCCCGCCGTCCTTGTCCGTGTCCGCCACCGCCAGGGCCGCGTGCAGGAAGGGGCGGGCGATCTCGGCGAAGCGGTCCGGGTTGTCGCGCAGGCGCTTGACCGCACCGGAGACGAACTCCTCGCGGGTGATCCGCTGGTCGCCGTCCCGGTCGGCGATGCCGGCCATGCCCTGCCAGAATGCCTCGGCTCCGGCGTACAGCGCCTGCCCCTCGCCGGAGCGGGCGGGCACGGTGAACTCGGCGAGCAGGGCCTTGGCCGCCGCGCTGAAGTCCTCCCGGTCGATGTAGCCGTTGCCGTCCTGGTCGAAGGTGGCGAACCGGGCGGCGATCCTGCGCTCGTACTCGGTGCTGACCATGTCTGTCCGACCGCCTTACCTGTGCGTGGGTCCGTCTGGCTGGGAGCGTACGACGCGGGCGGCCGCCGGTCGGCACGAATCCGGCGGTTGTACCGGGACCGGGGAGATTCTGCGACACCGGTGTGGCTTTGTCGCGACGGCGCGTGCACCCCTCAGGCGGAGAGCGGGCCCGCCTCGTCCGTGGTCGCGGAGTCCAGGTCGGGGTGGACGTCGAAGAGGCGGCGGACGCCGAGCGCACCGAGGACCCGGTTGACGTGCGAGCCGTCCTCGGCGCCCCGGTCGGGCAGGATCAGCCGCAGCCGGCCCTGGCAGGAACGGATCAGCCGGCGGGCCGCGATGAGGACGCCGACGCCGCTGGAATCGCAGAAGAAGACGTCGGAGAGGTCCACGACGAGGCTGTGGTGCCCCTCGGCCACGACGTCGTGCACCCGTTGCCGCAGCACCGGCGAGGTCATCAGGTCCAGTTCCCCGGTCACCCGGAGCACGGCCCACTCGCCCTGTTCGTCGCCGGTCACGTTGAATGCCACGACCATGCCCCTCCGCTCGCCGGATCTCCCGGAACCGCCCGGAAACGGAAGCAGTTCCTACGCTTCTTTTCGCGCGGCTGCCCAGCGGCCGTTCCCTGAAACGTAGAGCAACAAACGGTGGCCGATCGGCTAGGGGCTTGTTTCGGTCACTATCGATCCTGTTCGATCGGGGATATACAGGCGTGGCGTGAAGGTTGTGTGAAGAGGGCACTATCACCTGCGGCGCTTCGGGGGGCGCACATTGACACAAAGGGGCGTGCACTGTCAGACGTGCCGACTACATTCGAGGTGACGGCACGGACAGGCTGGACGCCGGGACACGGGCGAGGGGAGGGGACCACATGGCCGAGAAGGACGTACCGCCCCGCTGGGACCGCAAGATGCAGCAGCGGCTGGCCCGCGGTGAGGCCGCCGCCCTCGGCGAGCTGTACGACCGTTTCGCCTCGCTCGTGCACAGCCTCGCCCACCGCGTCCTCGGCGACGAGAAGGCCGCCGACACCGTCACCCGCGAGGTCTTCGCCCATGTCTGGGAGCACCCCGAGACCTACGACCCCAGGCAGGGCCCCTTGCGCTCCTGGGTCGCCGCCGTGACCCACCGGATCGCCGTGCAGCGGTTGCGCGACAGCGAGACCGCCGCGCTCTCCCGGCAGGCCGGCGCCACGGAGGAGCTGGAGCGCACGGTGCGCCGCGCCTCGGTCGCCGCCCGCGCCGACTTCATCGTCCACTCCATGCCCGCCCCGCTGCGGGCCGCGCTGGAACTGGCCTATTTCCAGCGCCGCGACTACCGCCAGACCGCCGGCGACCTCGGCGTCACCGAGGACGAGGCCCGCCGCCGGCTCCGCCTCGGCCTGCAACTCCTGTCCACCGCCCACGACGCCGGGACCCCTCCGGGATACGGAGGTGCGGCGTGAGCGGGCCCGGACGGTTCGAGGAACACGGCGAGCACGAACGCCCCGAAGCGGACGGAACCGGCTCGGGTGACGTGACGCGCGGCCCGGGTGGGTTCCAACCGTCCGGGTCTTCGCGCATACCGCCACCCCGCGCCTCCGTCGAGGACGGTGGGTTTCCGCTGCCCGGCCTCGCCGATCCGGGGGACCTCCGGCCCGTGGCGCTCGACCTGTCCCACGATGTCCTGAAATCGCTCCTCGGCGCCTGGGCGCTGGCCGCCTGCTCGACGGCCGAGACGGCCGCCGTCGAGGAGCACCTCGGCGCCTGCGGAAGCTGCGCCGACGAGGCCCGCCGGCTGCGCGAGGCGGTCGGACTGCTGCACCAGCCGGAGAGCCTCGACCTGGACCCGGGGCTGCGCACCCGCGTCCTGGCGAGCTGCCTGGACCGCCGGCCGCCGCACATCCCCGTGCCCGGCTGGGCGGCGCCGTACGACGCCGAGACAGCGCGCCTGGACGCCCTGCTGCAGGACTTCGGGGACGCGGAGTGGCATGCGCCCGTGCGGCTGCGCTGGTTCGAGGCCGACACACCGGCGAGCCGTCGTACGACCGTCGCCGGGGTGATCGCACACCTGCTGTCGGTCGACGGGCTGATCGCGGCCGCGCTGGGCCTCGAGGACCCACTGGCCGAGGTCACCGAGGCGGCGGAGGGCGCGGTGGGCCCGGCCGGGCGCACCGAGGCCTTCTGGCGGGCCTCCCACTTCCCGCCCACCCGCTCGGTGCGGGCGCCGTGGCGCGAGCAGAGCCACAGCCTGGTGCGCACGGTGTCGTTCACGGGCGGCCGGTCGAGCGGACTCGCGGTGGCGTACGGCGACTTCGAACTGCCGCTGCACGACGCGATGCTGGACCGCGCCTTCGAGTGCTGGGTGCATGCCGAGGACATCGCGGAGGCGGTGGACTACCCGTACGAGCCGCCCGCACCGCGCCACCTGAACCGGATGATCGACCTCGCGGCGCGGATGCTGCCGGTCGCGCTCGCCGAGCGGCGCCGGGCCGGCCTGTCCGCGCCCGGCGCGGCCCCGCACCTCGTCACCGCGGGTACGCCGGGACGCAGTCTGCGGCTGGAGATCGAGGGCACGGCGGGCGGCGAGTGGCTGATCCCGCTGGACTCGCCGGCGGCGGTGGGCTCCGCGGACTTCGAGGTGGCCCATGTCGCGCTGGACGGGGTGGAGTTCTGCCGGCTGGCCGCGGGCCACGTGCCCCCGGAGGAGGCGGCGGCAGGACAGGTGGGCGACCGGGAGGCGATCAAGGACGTACTGTTCGCGGCGGCCTCCCTGAGCCGGATGTAGGGGGCGGGCCGAGCCGGATGCGGGGGGTGCGTCCGGATTCGGCGGCGGCCTCGGTCCGGCGCGGGCCCCCGGTCGCTAGGCGAACACCACCGTGCGTCGGCCGTTGAGCAGAATGCGCCGCTCCGCATGCCACTTCACCGCGCGCGCCAGCGCCTGGCACTCCACGTCACGGCCGACGGCGACCAGCTGGTCCGGGCTCACCTCGTGGCCGACCCGCTCGACCTCCTGCTCGATGATCGGCCCCTCGTCGAGATCCGCGGTGACGTAGTGCGCCGTCGCGCCGATCAGCTTCACGCCCCGTGCGTGCGCCTGGTGGTACGGCTTCGCGCCCTTGAAGCTCGGCAGGAAGGAGTGGTGGATGTTGATGATCCGGCCGCTGAGCTGCTTGCACAGGTCGTCCGACAGGACCTGCATGTAGCGGGCGAGGACGACCAGTTCCACGTTCTCCTCGCGCACGATCTCCAGCAGCCTGGCCTCGCCCTGCGACTTCGTGTCCTTGGTCACCGCGATGTGGTGGAAGGGAATGCCGTAAGAGCCCACCAGCTCTTCGAAGTCGGTGTGGTTCGAGACCACGCCCACGATCTCCACGGGCAGCGCGCCGATCCGGGCCCGGAACAGCAGGTCGTTCAGGCAGTGCCCGAACTTGCTGACCATGAGCAGGATGCGCATCTTCGCGTCGGCCCGGTTGATCTGCCAGTCCATGCGGAAGGAGTCACCGATCGCGGCGAAGCTCGCCCGCAGCTTCTCCACGGTCACCGGCGCCTCGGCCGAGAAGTGGACGCGCATGAAGAACAGGCCCGTGTCGTGGTCGCCGAACTGCTGACTGTCCTCGATGTTGCAGCCGGTCATGAACAGATAGCTGGACACGGCGTGCACGATGCCCTTTTTGTCCGGGCAGGAGAGCGTGAGGACGTACTGGTCGGCCGGGGCGGCGGCCGCGGACTGCTCGTTCATGCGCTACAGGTTCTCATGTCGGCCGCCCGCAGCGGGCGCCGTCCCGCAGGACGGGACGGACGGGCGCGCCCGGCGCCGCAGGTCACCGGAGGAGAGGGAGCCCGCCTACGCCGTCCGCGTCAGGATCCGCAGGACTTCCAGGCTCTTCGGCGCCGAGTCCGCGTCGTCGCCGTCGCTCGCCGCGAGGCGTACGTGCGCGTCCCGCGCCGCCCGCACCGCCTCCGGCCACCCGTGGTGGTCCAGATACGCGGCCACGGGCGCGTCCGGGCCGACCTGGTGCATGATCCGCAGCAGCCGCAGCACGGCGGTGTCGACGAGGGCCGCCTCCTGGGAGTCCCGGAATATCGTGCCGACGTACTTCTCCGCCGACCAGTTGTCCAGCCAGGTGTCCTCGACCAGCCGGTACACGGCGTCGGTGACGTCGCCGAACCCGTCCACGCCGGCCAGCCAGACCTCCTGCTGGAAGACCGGGTCGGAGAGCATGTGCAGCGCCGAGCGCACATTGCTGCGCCAGCGCCACCAAGGCATGTCGTTCAAGGGCATGCCGCCCATGGTGGAGGAGCGACGGCCGCGACGGGAAGAGTTCTCCGAACCTTGCACGGTCGTCGATCGTACGTTCCCGGTCACACGACCCTCACCGGCCCCTCCAATTCACTCTGATGTCACCTTTCGTTGCCCTCTGATCACTCGGGGGTTAGCAGTGTGAGGGAATCGTGCGTGTCCATGACCGGCAGGCGACGCACCAGCAGTACTTTCCGCCCTTCCTTCCCGCGCCCCGGCAGAGCCCTCGCCCTGTCCCTGGGCGCCACGGCCCTCTGTGCGTCGCTCACGGCGGGATGCGGGGTCGTCCCCGGTGCCACGGGGGGCTCCGGGGACGCCCCGGTCAAGGTCATGACCTGGGCTCCGCAGGACACCGACGCCACCAACAAACCCGGCATGCCCGCGATGGCCCGCGCCTACGCGAAGTGGATCAACGCCCACGGTGGCCTCGACGGCCGCGACCTCGAGGTCCTGACCTGCAACGACCACAACGACAGCGTGGGCGCGGCGAAGTGCGCCCGGCGGGCGGCCGACGAGGACGTGGTCGCGGTCGTCGGCTCCTACAGCCAGTTCGGCGACTCCTACCTCGCCCCCCTGGAAGGCGCCGGCATCCCCTACATAGGCGGCTACGGCGTCACCAACGACGAGTTCACCGGCTCGATGTCGTACCCGGTCAACGGCGGCCAGCCCGCCCTCCTGGCCGGTCTGGGCAAGGCCCTCGCGGCCATCTGCGGCAATGTCGCCCTGGTGCGCCCCGACAGCATCGCGGGCGACGAACTGCCCGCGATGCTCGACTCCGGGCTGGAGGCCGGCGGCCACGCGGACGCCGGCGACCGGCTGGCCGCCGAGGACGCCACCGAGTACGGCGGCCAGGCCCAGCAGGCGCTGGGCTACGCGACCAAGGACGTGACGAGGAAGGGCTGCGTGGTGCCCGCGCTCGGGGACCGCACCGACACCTTCATGGACTCCTTCCGCCGTTCCCGGGACGACTTCCCCGAGGTGCGCACGGCGACCGTGATCGGCAGCGTCGACCAGACGGTGATCAACGCGACGGGCGGGGCGTCGGGGCCGTACGAGGGGTCGTACATCACCGGCTGGTACCCGCCGGCGTCGGACGCGCGGTGGGACCGGATGAAGAAGGTGATCAACGAGGAGGCCTTCGGCGACAACCGCATCGACCCCGCGGACGCCGGAGTGCAGACCACGTGGATCGCCTACACCGTGCTCAAGGCCGTGCTGGACAGGATCGGCGGCGGCGAGGTCAGTTCCGGCACCGTGCGCCACACCCTCGACGACGGCCTGCGCGTCTCCACCGGCGGCCTCACCCCGACCCTGCACTGGCCCTACGAGAGCAGGCTCGCCGCCGTCGGCTTCTCCCGGCTGGTCAACGCGAACGTGACGCTCCAGGTCGTCCAGAACGGCAAGCTGGTCGCGGCCCGCAAGGGCGTCGGCGGCACCAACGGCATCGCCGACATGACCGACACGCTGGTGAACGCGGACGTGGGGTGACCGCGGCGAACCGGGCCGGAA
Organism: Streptomyces sp. NPDC048514; assembly: GCF_043199955.1. Taxonomy (NCBI): domain Bacteria; kingdom Bacillati; phylum Actinomycetota; class Actinomycetes; order Kitasatosporales; family Streptomycetaceae; genus Streptomyces; species Streptomyces sp. NPDC048514. Next base: position 438,344 of record NZ_JBICWT010000004.1, read on the forward strand.
CACCGGCGGCGAACGCGGACAAAACGCCCGCGGGGCACCGGCCTGCGGGGTATTGCGGATCCGCGCCCCGCGGACGGCAGCCCGTCCCGGGCGGGCCGGCCCGTCAACAGCCGGGCGGGCCGGGGGTGGGGCGGCTCGTCAACAGCCGGGCGGGCCGGGGGTGGGGCGGCTCGTCAACAGCCGGGCGGGCCGGGGGTGGGGCGGCTCGTCAACAGCCGGGCGGGCCGGTGGTGGGGCGGCTCGTCACAGCTGGGTGGGCTGGCGCCGGGTCAGCCCGTACTTCCCCGCGATCGCGTTCCACAGGGCCGCCGCCTTCGCCTTCTGCGCACTGGCGGTGCCGCTCTCCCGGTTGCCGGCCTGGGTCTCGGCGGTGGTGCGGGCGTGGCCCTTCTTGCAGCCCTTGTGGCCGCCGGCCTTGACCTGGCCGGCCCAGGCCGCGTAGTGGTTGTCGGCCGCGGCTGATGCCTGCCAGGCCGCGGTCAGCGCTGCGGTGAGATCACCGTTGGCCGGCAGCTTGTCCACGGTCAGCTTGCCGAGCCGGGTGACCAGCTGGCCGCGCTGCCTGGCCGCGCCCCGCAGGCTGGAGGCGGCCTGGTCGAGGTTGTCGCACTGCTTGACGTCGGCCACCGCCTGGATCACCGAGGCACGGCTGCTGCCGCTGTCGGCGAGCAGCTTGTCCAGTGCGACCGCCTGCTGCCGGGCCGGGTCGGCCGCGGGCGAGGCCGAGTCCCGGGTGGCCGGGGACGCGGCGGCGACCGTCTTGCCGTCGTCGGCCGGGTGCTTGTCCCCCCCACCGGCGCTGAGCAGCGCACCGGCACCCACGCCGATCACGACGATCCCGACCCCGACGGCCGCGATCAGCGGCACCCGCGACCGGCCCCCGCGCCGCCCCTCGTCCTCCTGGGAGGAGTCGTAGGGGTCGTAGGAGGAGGGGGGCGTGCCGTACGACGGCCGCGCCGGGCCGGAGTAGGCGTCCGGCTGCTGGACGCGCGGGAGCTGCTGGGTGGACCCGGCCGGGCCGTCACCGCCCCCGGGACCGCTGCGGAAGAGGTTGTCGAACTCGGCCGGCGGCTGCCGGTCGGCGCCCTGGGCCTGGGCGGCGTAGGGCGGTATGTACTGCGTGGCCTCCGCGTCGGAGTGCGCGGGCGCCTGCTGGGGCACGGGGCCGAGGTACCGCGTCTGCTCACCGGCCGACTCCGGCGGCAGCGCGCCGGCCGCCACCGGGGGGATGTACTGGGTGGCACCGTCGGCGGACCCGGCCGGCACCGGCGGGAGGTACTGGGTCGCGCCCTCGGCGTGGGCCGCCTGGACGGGCGGGATGTACTGGGTGGCGCCGTCGGCCGCGGGCACCGGCGCGATGTACTGGGTGGCGCCGTCGGCCGTCGGGGGCAGCGGTCCGCTCGCACCCGGGTACGCCTCCGGCACCGCGGGCGGCAGCGGCACGGCCGGCGCCGGGTGCCGCTGCTCGTGCTGGTGCTGGTCCTGGTGGGCCAGATGCTGCTGGTGCTGCTGGCCCTGCTGCTGGTGCTGCTGGCCCTGCTGGGCCTGGTGGTGCTGCTGGTACGGGTCGGGCGTGCCGTAGGCGGGCTGCGGGCCGCCGTAGGCAGCGCCGTACTGCGGATCCTGCCCGCCGGGGCCGTAGCCGGACGGCTGAGCGCCGTATGACGGCGCGGGGGCGCCCTCCGGCGGCAGCGGGCCGGGGCCGGCGGCGGACGCGGGCTGCCCGGCGGGATCGCCGGGCGCGCCCCACTGCGGGGCGGCGGCCGGGGGCCAGCCCTGGTCCGGCTGCCGGTTGTGCTGCTCGGGACCCCACGAACCGCCCCAGGCCTGGCCGCCGGCCGGGGTCGTGGCGGCAGGCGCGCCGGTCATGCCGGGCAGCAGGGGCTCGCCTCCGTCGGAGGGCAGCACGATGCCTTCGTGCGCGGGCCGCGCCGAGGGCTCCTCGCCCTGTCCACTCTGCGTCACCGGGACTCCTACCAATGGGGGACCTTGTGAATCGTCGACTCACGCTACCGGGTCCCCCGAGCCGGGTGCCACGCAGCTCAGGACGCGATCTTCTTCCCTGTGACAGCAGTAACAAAACCGGCCCGCGATGCGCTGTTCACGGCACCCGGCGCACATCCGGGTGCCGTTTCCCTCGTCTTCACCGGGAAGCGGGCCCTTCGTTCAGGCGGCCGGCTGCAGATCGAGACGCGCCCCGAACTCCCTCACCACCGCCTCGTCCCGGAAGGGCTCCAGTCGTTGCTGGAGATCCTCCAGATACTCGGCGCCCCGGTTGGAGCGCAGGGTCTCCAGCAGTTCCACCGCCTTCAGGCCGGTGCTGCAGGCCTGTTCGATCTCGCGCTGCTGCACCTGGGCCGTGGCGAGCAACACATATCCGATGGCGCGCCGGCGGGCCCGGGACTCGGGATGTCCGGCGAGCGACTGCTCGGCGTACCGCGCCGCCTGCTCGGCCTGTCCGAGATCGCGGTGGCAGTGCGCCAACTCGTCGGCCAGATAGGCCTCGTCGAAGTGCGCGATCCACGCCGGGTCGTCGCCCGCGGACGCGTCGGCCCCCTCCATGGCCGTGACCGCCCGGCCGCCGGACGCCTGCGCCGAGCGCGCGTCGCCGAGCAGGGCGTGGCCGCGCGCCTCGGCCGCGTGGAACATCGCCTCCACACGCGGGGTCACGTGCCCGCGCGCCCCCTCCTGCGCCGCCCGCGCCAACTGGGCGATCTCCCGGGGGTTTCCGAGCTGCGCGGCCAGGTGGCTCATGGACGCCGCGAGGACGTATCCGCCGTACCCGCGGTCCCCGGCGGCCTGCGCGAGCCGCAGCGACTGGATGTAGTACCGCTGGGCCAGGCCCGGTTGGCCGGTGTCGACGGCCATGTATCCGGCCAGTTCTGTCAACCGGGCCACGGTGGCGAACAGTTCGCGGCCGACCGCCTCCCGGTACGAGCCCGCGAGCAGGCCGGAGACGACACTGTTGAGGTAGTGCACGACGACCGGGCGCACATGCCCGCTGCCGTACTGGTGGTCCAGGTCGGTGAGCGCCTGGGTCATGGACCGCACGGCCGCCACGTCGGACAGACCGACGCGCGGGCCGGCCTGCCGGGCCACCTGGACGTCCGGCGCGGAGATCAGCCAGTCGCGGCTGGGTTCGACCAGCGCGGAGGCGGCGACGGAGGAGCCGGACAGGAAGTCCCGGCGCCCCACGTCACTGCGCCACAGCTCGCAGACCTGCTCGATGGCCCCCAGTACCGTCGGCGAGAACTGGAGGCCGACCCCGGAGGCGAGGTTCTTGCCGTTGGCCATGCCGATCTCGTCGATCGTGACCGTACGGCCGAGCTTGCGCCCGAGCGCCTCGGCGATGATCGCCGGCGCCCGGCCCCGCGGCTGCTGGCCCCGCAGCCAGCGCGCCACCGACGTCTTGTCGTACCGCAGGTCGAGACCGTGCTCGGCGCCGCACATGTTGACCCGCCGGGCCAGCCCGGCGTTGGAGCACCCCGCTTCCTGGATGAGTGCCTGCAGCCGTTCGTTCGGCTGCCTCGCCACGAGAGGCCTTGCGGCCATGCGCTACCCCCTGCGAACCCCTGGAGCGTGAAGTCCCGGCCGGAAGATCCGGCCGGGCAGATCACTGCCCACCTGACATACCGTCAATGCGTGACATGTGTGGTTTGCCGGGGTAAAGGCTGATGCCACCCCCACCCCTGGTTACCCACACCCCAGCCCGCTTCCTCCTGCGCGCCCCCGCCTGTGCTCCCATGCGCCCCGGCTGCGGAATCGATGCCCCTCCCCCGCGCGCGCTATGGCCGTAACCGGTGATGGGCCCGGGAGTTGAGTGGGGCGTGGAAGAGACGATCGCGGGCGCCCGAGACACTCAGATTGCCGGTCAGATTCCGCAGCAGCGCGGGGAATCGCTGCTGGAGACCGCCGTACGCTACGCCGAGGAGCGGCACTGGGACGTGTTCCCGGGCACCTGGCTGGAAGCCGCCGACGGGACGCAGCGCTGCTCGTGCGGCGACGCCTCCTGCCCCGCGCCGGGTGCGCACCCCACGCGCCCCGACTGGGCGACCCTGGCGACCGGCAGTGCGACCGTCGCCCGCCGGATGTGGCAGAAGCAGCCGACGGCGTCGATCCTGCTGCCCACGGGGCGGACGTTCGACGCGTTGTCCGTCCCGGAGAGTGCGGGTTTTCTGGCGCTGGCCCGGATGGAGCGGATGGAGCTGACGCTCGGGCCGGTGACGCTCGCCCCCGACCGGCGAATGCAGTTCTTCGTGCTGCCGGGTGCGTCCGCGAAGGTGCCGGAGCTGGCACGCAAACTCGGGTGGCCACTGCCGTCGCTGGACCTGGTGGCCCTGGGCGAGGGGGCGTACGTGGCCGCCCCCCCGACCCGGTTCGGATCCCGGGGCGCCGTGCAGTGGGCCTGCCGGCCCACTCCGGCCAATCGGTGGCTGCCGGACACGGAGGAGCTGATCTCGCCGCTCGCGTACGCCTGCGGCAGGGACCGGTAGCCGCCCGCCGTCCCGCCCGCGCGGGGCCGACCGCCCCGTAGCCTTCGGGTATGACCGAAGCTGCGGTAAGCGTGCGGGGGCTCTGGAAGCGGTTCGGGCAGCAGGTTGCTGTCGGCGGGATCGATCTGGAGCTGCCCGCCGGGAAGTTCATCGGGCTGGTCGGTCCCAACGGGGCCGGGAAGACCACCACCCTCTCCATGGTCACCGGGCTGCTGCGGCCCGATGAGGGGAGCGTGGAGGTCGTCGGGCACGATGTCTGGCGGGATCCGGTGGCCGTCAAGGCGCGGATCGGGGTGCTGCCCGAGGGGCTGCGGCTGTTCGAGCGGCTGTCCGGCCGCGAGTTGCTCGCGTACTCGGGGCGGCTGCGCGGGCTGCCGGGCGACGAGGTCGACAAGCGGGCCACGCAGCTGCTGGACGTGCTGGACCTGGCCGGTGCCCAGCACAAGCTCGTCGTCGACTACTCGACCGGCATGCGCAAGAAGATCGGGCTGGCCGCCGCTCTCCTCCACAACCCCGAAGTACTCTTCCTGGACGAGCCGTTCGAGGGCGTCGACCCGGTGTCCGCGCAGACCATCCGGGGCGTGCTGGAGCGGTACACGGCATCCGGCGCCACCGTCGTGTTCTCCTCGCACGTCATGGAACTGGTCGAGTCGCTGTGCGACTGGGTCGCGGTGATGGCGGCGGGACGCATCCGCGCGACCGGGACACTGGCCGAGGTGCGCGGGACGCACCCCACGCTGCACGGCGCGTTCCTGGAGCTGGTCGGCGCGAGCGGGCGCACCACCGGCTCCGATCTGGACTGGCTGGGCGGCAGGGCGGCCCGATGACGAGCCCGACCCCCACCCTCGTGCGGCTGAAACTGTCGCTGCTGAAGAACGGGCTGCGGCAGTCGGGAGGCCGGCGGGCCGCGTTCGTCGTGTCGGCGGTCGTCGCGATCCTGTTCGCGCTCTCGCAGCTGCTGGGGCTGCTCCTGCTGCGCGGGCACGCGCACGCCGACGTGGTGGCCGTCACCGGCACGGCCGTGCTGGCACTGGGCTGGGCGGTACTGCCGTTGTTCTTCCCGACCGGTGACGAGACGCTGGACCCGACCCGGCTGGTGCTGCTGCCGCTGCACCCCCGCCCGCTGGTCCGGGCCCTGCTCACCGCCTCCCTGATGGGCATCGGACCCCTGTTCACGCTGCTGGTCCTCACCGGCTGCGCGCTGGCACTGGCGCACGGCCCGGCCGGGTACGTCGTCGCGGTCGCCTCCGTCGTCCTCGCGCTGCTGGTCTGCGTGGCGCTGGCGCGGGCCGTCGCCGCCGCCAACGTACGCCTGCTGACCAGCAGGAGAGGCCGCGATCTGGCCGTACTGAGCGGGCTGGTGATCGCGGTCGGAGCCCAAGTGGTCAACTTCGGCGCGCAGCGGCTGGGTTCGACCGGTCTGGGCCGGCTGGAGCCGGTCGCGGACGTGCTGTCCTGGGTACCGCCGGCGTCGGCGATGGGGGCGGTGCGGGCGGCGAGCGAGGGCTCGTACGGCACGGCGATCGCCCGGCTCGTCCTCTGCGCGGCCGCGCTGGGACTGCTGATCGCGGTCTGGGCGCGCAGCCTGACCCGGCTGATGACCGCGCCCGACGGCTCCACGCTGCAGGCTCCCGACGCCGGAACACGGGACCACGCCTCCCGGGCCGGGCTCGGGCGGCTGCTGCCGGGCGGGCGCACGGGCACCGTCATGGAACGCAGCCTGCGCTACGTCTGGCGCGACCCCAAGACCAAGGCCGCGTGGGTGACCTCGCTGGCGATCGGGCTGATCGTGCCGGTGTTCAACGCCGTGCAGGGCACCGGATCGGTCTACTTCGCGTGCTTCGCCGCCGGGATGCTCGGCATCCAGATGTACAACCAGTTCGGCCAGGACACCTCCGCGTTCTGGATGGTGGCCACGAACATCTCCTCCGCCCGGGACGCCTACACCGAGCTGCGCGGCCGGGCCCTCGCCCTGCTGGTGGTCACCCTCCCGTACGCGGTCCTCGTCACGGTGCTGACGTCGGCGCTGCTGGGTGCCTGGGCGCGGCTGCCGGAGGTACTGGGGCTGTCCCTCGCGCTGCTCGGGGCGATGCTGGCGACCGGCGCGTGGACCTCGGCCCGGTTCCCGTACTCCATCCCGCAGGAGGGCCACAAGAACGTGGCGCCCGGGCAGGCCGGCCTCGCCTGGATCTCCATCTTCGGCGGCATGGTGGCGGCGGCCCTGCTGTCCTCGCCCGTCATCGCCCTGGCCGTCTGGGCCAACGTCAGCGCGGACGGCGACGAGTGGAGCTGGCTGCTGCTGCCGGCGGGCGCGGCCTACGGCGCCACGCTCACCTTCCTGGGCCTGCGCCTCGCCGCTCCCCGCACGGCGGCCCGCCTCCCGGAGATCCTGGCGGCCGTCAGCAAGGGGTAGGGGGCGTCCGGCCCCGGTCACGACCCGGCCGGCAGTGTCAGGACCCGGTCACGACCCGGCCGGCGGCAGGCCCCGGTCAGGACCCGGCCGGCAGTGTCAGGACCCGGTCGAGGAAGGGGGCGATCGCCGCCCGCCAGGCCTCCGGCCGGTCGTAGTGGACGAGGTGGCCGGCGTCGGCGACCTCCGCGTACTCCCCGTGGGGCAGCACGCGGACCATCTCCTGGGCCTCCGCGCGGCCCAGCTCGCCGTCCAGGCCGCGGACGACCAGCGTGGGGCAGCGGACCTGGGCCAGCTCCTCCCAGTGGGCGTCGTACACCCACGTCTCCCGGGAGGCGAGCATCCGCTCCGGATCGAAGACGGGGCGCCAGCCGTCGGCGCACTCCTGCATGACCTCGGCGTAGAACGCGCCACGGGCCGGGTTCGGGCGCTCCACCCAGGGATCGTCCTCGCCGAACCACTTGCGGACGTCGGCGAGCGTGGCGAAGGGCAGGGGCCAGGACCGGAACCAGTCGGCCCACTCGCGCTGCGAGGCCGCACCGAGCGCGGAGGCCCGCATGTCACAGATGACCAGGCCCCGCACCAGGTCGGGCCGCTTGGCCGCCAGCTGCCAGGCGGTCAGCGCGCCCATCGCGTGGCCGATGAGGACGGCGGGGGCGAGGCCGAGCTGCTCGAGGGCCGCCTCGGCGTCCTCGACGTAGGCCTCGCGGGTGTAGGCGGCCGCTCGGGGCTTCTCGCTCTGGCCGTGGCCCCGCTGGTCGAGGGCGACGGCGCGGTGGCGCTCGGCGAGCCGGCGGGCCGTCGCGGCCCAGTGGGAGGCGCGGCCCATGAGGCCGTGGAGTAACAGCACACCGGGGGTGCCGGGCACCGGATCGGGGTGGTTCGCGTTCGCGTACGCCGGGTCCGCGCCGTCCGGGTCCCGTTTGGGAGGGTCGGCGAACTCCCAGGCGGCCAGCCGCACGCCGCCCGCTCCCGTCACCTCGATACGCCGTGCCATGGGCCTGGTACCCCCCAGCTCCGCCTGCCTCGCACCGGTGTTCTGCCGTCGTACTGCCGCCGCAGACTATCGAATGTCCATTCGAAAATTCCGCCCCTGCGGACAACACCCCTCATTCGAGTGACACCCCTCGAGGAATGATCGCCGCCACCGAGGGGATCTCTTCTGGCGGGAGGCGGACCACTCGGGGAAAAGCGGTCCGAGGGGATGACCTTGAGAGCTCGGGGCTCCGGGTCAGCACAGGGGAGGACAGGCCCCGGCGCCCACAGGGTGCCGGGGCCCTCTCATGCTCAGCGCTTGGCGACGAACACGTGGGAGGCGATGTCCGCCGCCAGCTCGGCCGCCTCGCCGCCGCTCCCCACCAGCACCCCACCGGCGGACTCCGTCACGCTCACCACCGAACCGGGCTGCACACCCGCCCGCCGCAGCGTGTACATCAGCTGCGCGTCGGTCTGGATCGGCTCACCGATGCGGCGGACGACGACCGTCTTGCCGTCCGTGCCCGGGTCCAGGTCGGCCAGCGAGACCATGCCCTCGTCCAGGAACGGATCGGCCCCGTCCTTCTCACCCAGCTCCTCCAGGCCCGGGATCGGGTTGCCGTACGGCGACTCGGTCGGGTGGCGCAGCAGCTCCAGCACCCGGCGCTCGACCGCCTCGCTCATCACGTGCTCCCAGCGGCACGCCTCCGCGTGCACCTGCTCCCACTCCAGGCCGATCACGTCGACCAGGAGGCACTCGGCGAGGCGGTGCTTGCGCATCACGCGTGTCGCGAGCCGGCGCCCCTCGTCCGTGAGCTCCAGGTGGCGGTCGCTGGCCACGGCCACCAGGCCGTCGCGTTCCATCCGCGCCACCGTCTGGCTCACCGTCGGCCCGCTCTGGTCGAGCCGCTCCGCGATGCGGGCGCGCATGGGGACGACGCCTTCCTCTTCGAGCTCGAGGATGGTGCGGAGATACATCTCCGTGGTGTCGATCAGTCCGGACATACGTGCCCCTCGATTACATCTGCCGGCAGCCCGGCCGCGTGCGCTGGCCCTGACACCAATTCTGCCGGATCCCACCGACAAGCGGGCGGTACCGCGGAAACGGAGGTCGGCGGCGCGCGGTGCGGCGGCCCTTCGAGCGGGCGCGAGCCGGTGCCGGCCACGGGCGTGCGACGGCTGATCGCGCAGCTCCCCGCGCCGCCTCGGGCCGGCGGAGCGCCTCCGGCCGTATTGACACCGCACTGGTCCAGACCGCACGGTGATCCGCGACACAGACGTTGCGAAGGGGCACCGCATGAGCGACGGCACGCCTGCCGACCTGTTCTTCGACGCCGCCATCGGCCTGCTGCAGCGGGCCCGCGAGGAGGAGGCCGAGGCGATCACCGCGGCGGGCGGCCTGCTCGCCGACACCGTCGCCGCCGGAGGCCGGCTGTTCGCCTTCGGCGCCGGGCACTCGTCCCTGGCCGCCCAGGACGTCGTCTACCGCGCGGGCGGCCTCGCCCTGATGAACCTGCTCGCCGTGCCGGGCGTCGTCGGCGTCGACGTCACCCCGGCCACCCTCGGCTCCGCCCTCGAACGTGTCGACGGGCTCGCGAGCGCCGTCCTCGACACCTCACCCGTCCGGGCCGGCGACGCCCTCGTGATCATCTCCCTCTCGGGCCGCAACGCCCTGCCCGTGGAGATGGCCCTGAACGCCCGCGCCCTCGGCGTGCGGGTCATCGGCGTGACCTCGGTCGCGTACGCCTCGCAGACCAAGTCACGGCACGCCTCCGGCACCTTCTTGAAGGACCACTGCGACATCGTCCTCGACTCGAAGATCGCGGTCGGCGACGCGGAACTGACCCTCGACACCATTCCGGCTCCCTTCGCCCCCGCGTCCACCGTCGTCACCACGGCCCTCATGCAGGCCGTCATGGCCACCGCCGCCTCCGCCCTGGCCGACCGCGGCATCGAGCCCCCGCTGCTGCGCTCCGGCAACGTCGACGGCGGCCACGAGTGGAACGGCCGGGTGATGCGGGACTACGGCGACCGGATCTTCTACCGCAACTGACGGCGGAGCCGGCCAGCCGGCGCACGGCCGGCTGCCCGCCTGCCGCCGCTAGACCCCTGTCTCGCCGGGCGCCGCAGCCGCCAGGTCCAGTGCCGCCGCGATCCGTCCGGCCACGTCCTCCGCGTAGGCCATGTCGGACCGCTCGAAGCGGCTGCGGGCCGTCCCGCGCAGGAAGGTCACCACGCCCAGCGTCCGCGCCCTGCTGCGCAGCACCACGCACAGCGCGTGCACCGCGTCCTCGGGCCACTGACGCTCCAGCGCCCACTCCCGCGCGCGCTCCGCCGGGCCCGAGCCGGCATCCGCCCGCACGGTCCCGGCCCGCTCCACACACCGCAGGGCCGGATGCCCCTCCGCGTACCGCACGGGCAGCCCGGCGGCGCCGGCGAGCCGGCTCGGTCCCGGCGCCCCGGCCGGCGTGGCGGCCAGCCGGACCAGCCGCACCGGACCCGGCGCCCCCTCACCGGCCGGCTGCGGGGCGCCCGCCACCCGGTCGACGAGCGCGTGGTCGGCGAAGCCGGCGAGCGCGAAGTCCAGATGGACGGTGGCCGCCTCCACCGGGTCCTCGCACTCGGCGGCGGCCCGGGACGCGCGGTACAGCTGATTCGTCCGGAACCGCAGCAGCGACGCGTCCTGCTCGCCCTGCTTGGCCTCGGTGACGTCCTGGAAGAGCCAGCCGACCCCGAGCGGCACCGGTTCCTCCGCGAGCGGCGAGGCCAGCCGCAGGAAGCCGCTGCGCCAGCAACGCCGCTTCTCGCCCTCCTGGGTGCGCACCGTCACCCACACCTCGGCGGGCGCCGGTGGCGCGCCCTCGGCCAGCACGTGCGTGAGCGCGGCCTCCAGTTCCTCCACGCCCTGCGCGAGCAGCTCACCGAGCGGCCGCCCCAGCACGGACGTACGCCTGATGCCCAGCGCGCGGGCCGCGTGCGCGTTCACCACGGCGGGCCGCAGATCCGCGTCGACGAGCACCACACCCCACGAGGCGTCCTGCAGCAGCGCCTCGCTCAGCGCGATCGAGCGCTCCAGATCGATCTGCGCGTGCACCTCGCTGAACGCGCAGTACACGCCCGCAGGCTGCCCGTCGGGCCCGCGCACGGCGGCCGTCTGCGTCCGGACGAGCACCCGCCCGCCGTCCTTCGTGACGAGCGCGAACTCGTGGACCTGCCGCCCCGGCGAGGTCATGGCGGACATCAGCCGGGCCTGCACCTCCTCGGCGTCGGCCGTGCGCACCGCCCACCCAGCGAACCCGTGCCGCCCCACGGCCTCGGCGGCGGTCCAGCCGAGGATCCGCTCTGCCTCCCGGTTCCAGTGGGTCACGACCCCGTCGGCATCGAGGGCACACAGAGCCGCGTCCATGCCGTCCAGCAGGGCGGCGAGCAGATCGGATCCCGCGGTCTCACCGGGCTCGTCCGGCCCCAGCTCGTCCGTGGTCCCACTCCGCCGGGAAGCACTCACCTGGACCCCCTGGAGGCTGCGTCCGCGCATGTAGACACTCGGTTCGTTCACTGGCTTCATTCAACTGGAACGTGACGCAGCCCACATCATGTTCCCGCAAGATTGCCGGAATCAATGCCCGCAGGCGGCACGGCCTGCACGTGCCGCCACCGCTCGAGCGTCAGGTCGTCGTCGACGGCGCCGAGCCGCGGTTCGGTCATGTGGGGGACCGTACCGAAAAAACGGTTGAGCCTCTCCCGCCGGTTTCCTAGGGTGGCGTTTACACGAGAAGGGAGGTGGTTCGGCAGATGTATGAGAACCGGACGCGTGAGGTGGCTGCGGGCTAGCGGCCCGTCACCACATCCAGTGCGGTGCCGGACCCGCACGTGAAAGACGCGTGCAGCCGGCCCAATCCCAGGCAGTCACCCGACCCGCGAGCTCGCCGGTACGTCCGGCCGGCTTCTTCGCCGAGAGGCGCAGGACCCGAGCTCGCGGGTCGTCTGCGTTCCCACGGCCCGGGACGTCCGTCACCCGGAGGGGTCAAGGCCCGGGACGTCCGTCGCCCGGAGGGGTCACAGCCCGGGACGTCCGTCACCCGGAGGGGTCAAGGCCCGGGACGTCCGTCGCCCGGAGGGGTCACAGCCCGGGACGTCCGTCGCCCGGAGGGGTCAAGGCCCGGGACGTCCGTCGCCCGGAGGGGTCACGGACTCAGCCGCTCCACCCGCCATGTGCCGTCCGGCTGGACGGCGTAGCGCAGGCGGTCGTGGAGGCGGTTCTGGCGGCCCTGCCAGAACTCGACCGTCTCGGGGGCGACGCGGAAGCCGCCCCAGTGCGGCGGCACCGGGACCTGTTCGCCCTCGGGGTAGCGGGCTTCGAGGTCGGCGTAGGCGGTGTCCAGCTCCGCGCGGGAGGCGACCGTCGTGGACTGGGCGCTGGCCCAGGCGCCCAGCTGGGAGCCGTGCGGGCGGGTGCGGAAGTAGGCGGCGGTCTCCTCGCGGCCGGTGCGGCGGGCGATGCCGGTGACGATGACCTGGCGGGCGATCGGGTGCCAGGGGAAGAGCAGCGAGACGTACGGGTTCTCCGCCAGGTCGCGGGCCTTGCGGGAGTCGTAGTTGGTGTAGAAGACGAAGCCGTCGGTGTCGAACTGCTTCATCAGGACCGTGCGCGAGGTGGGGCGGCCCGCGGCGTCCGCCGTGGAGACGACCATCGCGTTGGGTTCGTAGAGCGTGCCGTGCAGAGCCGCCCGCGCGGCGTCCTCGAACCAGCCGGCGAACTGGTCCATCGGATGCGCGACGAGGTTCTTCTCGTCCAGTCCCGCCGCCCGGTACTGCTTGCGCATGGCAGCGGGATCGAGGAGCGGGTCGAGGAGGGGTTCGCGGTCGGTCACGCGGTCATCTTGCCGTATCGAACGCTTCTGGCACTCAGTGTCGAGGGGTCTCCCCAACGGTGGCACCGGGAGTTATCGTGCTGGTTCCCTCCGCGGACCGGCCGACCACGGGTGACCTCAGGCCGGCCGGGGCATCACCGGGGTGACCGCAGCCGACACATCACTAGGAGCCGCCTGATGTCCGATTTCGTACCCGGGCTCGAGGGAGTCGTCGCGTTCGAGACGGAGATCGCCGAACCCGACAAGGAGGGCGGTGCCCTGCGTTACCGGGGCGTCGACATCGAGGACCTGGTCGGGCACGTGTCCTTCGGGAACGTGTGGGGACTGCTGGTCGACGGCGCCTTCAACCCCGGTCTGCCGCCCGCCGAGCCGTTCCCGATCCCGGTGCACTCCGGGGACATCCGGGTGGACGTGCAGTCGGCGCTGGCCATGCTGGCCCCCGTGTGGGGCCTGAAACCGCTGCTCGACATCGACGCGGAGCAGGCCCGCGAGGACCTCGCCCGGGCCGCCGTCATGGCGCTGTCCTACGTCGCCCAGTCCGCACGCGGGCAGGGGCTGGCGATGGTGCCGCAGCGGGAGATCGACAAGGCGCACTCGGTCGTGGAGCGGTTCATGATCCGCTGGCGCGGTGAGCCGGACCCCAAGCACGTGGCCGCCGTGGACGCGTACTGGACGTCCGCCGCCGAGCACGGGATGAACGCGTCGACCTTCACGGCGCGGGTCATCGCCTCCACGGGTGCCGACGTCGCCGCGGCGCTGTCGGGCGCGGTCGGTGCGATGTCCGGGCCGCTGCACGGGGGTGCGCCGTCCCGGGTGCTCGGGATGATCGAGGAGATCGAGCGCACGGGTGACGCGGAGGCCTACGTCAGGCAGGCCCTGGACCGGGGTGAGCGGCTGATGGGATTCGGGCACCGGGTGTACCGGGCCGAGGATCCGCGGGCGCGGGTGCTGCGGCGTACGGCGCGGGAACTCGGAGCGCCGCGGTTCGAGATCGCGGAGGCGCTGGAGAAGGCGGCCCTGGAGGAGCTGCACAATCGCCGGCCCGACCGCGTGCTGGCGACCAACGTGGAGTTCTGGGCCGCGATCATGCTGGACTTCGCCGAGGTTCCGGCGCACATGTTCACGTCGATGTTCACGTGTGCGCGTACGGCGGGGTGGTCGGCGCACATCCTGGAGCAGAAGCGGACGGGGCGCCTGGTGCGGCCGTCGGCCCGGTATGTGGGGCCGGGGGTGCGACGGCCCCAGGACATCGAGGGGTACGCGGACATCGCCCACTGAGCGGGGGTGCGCGGGCATCGCCCATGACAGGGGATGCCCGGGCATCGCCCATGAGAGGGGCGCGTGAGGAGCGCGGGCGGCTGCGGGTGCGTCGTGGCTTGTCACGCGGTTCCCCGCGCCCCGGGAAGACGGGCGCTTCGCGCCCTGTCTCTCACGCGGTGGCGAGCAGGGCGCCGTGGTGCCGTTCCGCCACGAGTGGGTGGGCGCGCAGCTTGCCCTTCAGTTCGTTGTAGCCGTACTCCGCGTACATCGGGTTGGAGGGGTCCGTGGTGACGCCGGGGGCCGTGGCGGCGTGCGGGAAGGGCAGCGGAGCCACCTTCGCGTCCAGGCGCGGGTTGTAGAAGAACGGGACGGAATAGCGCTCGGTGGCGCCGGGCGGGCTGACGACCCGGTGGTTCGTGGCCAGCAGGTAACCGTTGGTCGCCACCTCCAGCAGTTCACCGAGGTTGACCACGAAGGCGCCCGGGATGGGCGGTACGTCGTGGAAGCGGCCGTCCCCGCGCAGGACCTGGAGGCCGCCGACCGTGTCCTGCAGCAGCAGGGTCAGGAAGCCGTAGTCCTTGTGGACTCCGACGCCCTGGTCCGTGCCGTCGCCCGCGCTGCCGGGGTAGCGGACGAGCTTGAGGTGCGGGTGGGCGTGGGCGCCGAAGACGGGGTCGTAGAAGCCGGCCGGGGCGCCGATGGCGGTCAGCAGTTCACGCAGCAGGCGCTGGGCGACCGCGCTGAGCCTGTCGATCCAGGCCAGGGCCGCTGTGCGCAGTCCGGGCAGGGCGGCCGGCCACTGGTTGGGGCCCTGCAGCCACCAGTACGGCGGCTCGCCGGGGCCGGGCACGCGGGCGGGACGCTCGGCGCCGATGTCGAGCTGGTCGCGCCAGTCGCGGGAGCCGCCGGTGCGCTCGTCGCCGGTGCGGGTGTAGCCGCGGAAGTGCGGGGAGTTCACGTTGTCCAGGGCGAGCCGGTCGGTCTCGGGGAGGGCGAAGAAGGCGCGCATGGCGGTGAGCAGCGCGTCGGTCTCGTCCTGGGTCACGCCGTGTCCGACGAGCTGGAAGAAGCCGACGTCGTGGGCGGCGCTGCGTAGTTGGGCGTGGAACAGGGCCCGGTCCTGGGGTCCGCGGTCGGCGGCCGACAGGTCGATGATCGGGAGCTGGGCGTACGACGGGGTCGTCGCGGTGTGCGAGGTCATGGTGCGTCCGCAGGGTGTACGGGGCGCGGGTGGCCGCCGAGGGGTAGGACGGCCCCCGGTGCCGGAAAAGGAGAAAAGGAGAGAAGAAGGGGGCTGGGTCAGGCGGAGAAGCGCCGACAGCCCATGCTCGTGACGCGCACGTAGTCCACGTGGCGGCGGCGGACGAGCATCGGAAGCATGGGCCAAGAGTACTGCGCACCCCGCGATACGCGTGTGGCCCCCGTCACAGTGCCGCCAGGCCCCGAACGGGCTCAGCCGAGCGCTTCCTCCAGCAGCGCGCCCCACTGGGCGACGACCCGCGCGCGGCGGGCGGTGTCGTCGGTGAGGAGGTTGGCGAGGCCGAGCCCCCGGGCCATGTCGAGCAGGCCCTGGACGGACTCGCGGACGCCGGGCCGGGCCTCGTCGGCGCCGAGCAGGTCCACGGCGATGCGATGGGTCTCGCGGCCGACGTGGGCCTCCAGTTCGGTCACCCGGGCACGCAGCTGCTCCTCGTTGGAGGCGGCCACCCACAGGTGCAGGGCTGCGCGGAAGAGGGGGCCGGTGTAGAGGTCGACGAGGGCGGTGACGACGGCACGGCGGTCGGCGGCGCCGTCCGGGAACAGGGCTCTGAGCGCGGTGGAGCGTTCCTCGGCGACGTACTCGACGGCGGCGGTGAACAGGTCCTCGCGGGTGGGGAAATGGTGCTGGGCGGCGCCCCGGGAGACGCCGGCGCGTTCGGCGACGACGGAGACGGTGGAGCCCGCCCAGCCGCGCTCGGCCAGACAGGCCACGGCGGCCTCCAGAAGCCGCTGCCTGGTGGCCCGGCTGCGGTCCTGCTTGGGACTGCGACCGGGCTTGGCGTCCGTCCTCGTGTCCACCGCGACGTCCACCGTGGCGTCCGTCGTGGCGTCAACAGTGGCGTCCACCGTGGCGTCCGTCCGGCCGTCCGCCCCGGGGCCCGGTTCGGGCGGGTGGTTGCGTTCCGTCGCCGTGTTCACGTCGTCACACCACCCATGCCGCGTCCCGTCTCTCCAGGAAGGCCGTCATCCCCTCCCGGGCCTGGTCGGAGGAGAACAGCCGGGCCGAGAGAGCGGTCAGGTCCGCCGCGTCCCGGTCGAATGTTTCCAGCACCCTAGTCGTGAGCAGCCGTTTCGTCTCGGCCAGGGCCTGCGGGCAGGAGCGGCGCAGGCCGTCGAGGACGGGTGCGAGGGCCTCGTCGGCGTCCTCGGCCGCGGTCGTGAGCAGGCCCAGGCGCACGGCCTCGGCGGGGCCGAAGCGTTCGCCGGTGAGGTAGTAACGGGCCAGGGCACGGGGGTCGGTGCGCGGGATGACGGGCAGGGAGATCACCGCGGGGGCCACGCCGATGCGCACCTCGGTGAAGGCGAAGGTGGCCGCCGTGGACGCCGCCGCGAGGTCGCAGGCGGCCACGAGGCCGAGCCCGCCCGCGCGGACGTGTCCGGTGATCCGGGCGACCACGGGCCTGGGCAGTTCGACGATGCTCCGGAGCAGGCCGACGAAGGCCTCGGGGGCGGGCGGGTCGCGCAGGTCGGCGCCCGCGCAGAAGGTGGTGCCGGTGTGGGTGAGGACGACGGCGCGGACGTCCGGGTCCTTCCCGCAGTCGGCCAGGGCCGCGGCCAGTTCGGCGACGAGGGCGGCCGACAGGGCGTTGCGGGTGCCGGTGGAGTCCAGGCTGAGGGTCTCCACGGCACGCGTGCGCGTGCGGGCGATCAGAGCGGTCATGTGTGCTCCCTGAGCTGCCGTCGCAGGATCTTCCCGGAGGCGGCGCGGGGCACGTCCTCGACGAAGCTGACCTTGCGGACGCGTTTGTAGGGGGCGACGCGTTCGGCGACGTACAGCATGATCTCGTTCTCGGTGGGGCCGTCGGGGGTCTGCCGGCGGACGACGAAGGCGTGCGGTATCTCGTTGCCGTTCTCGTCGCGGGCGCCGACGACCGCCGCGTCGGCTATGCCCGGGTGGGTGAGCAGCAGGGCCTCCAGTTCGGCGGGGGCCACCTGGAAGCCCTTGTACTTGATGAGTTCCTTCACGCGGTCGACGACGAAGAGCCAGCCGTCGGCGTCGACGTGGCCGACGTCCCCGGTGTGCAGCCAGCCCTCGGCGTCGATCATGTCGGCGGTGGCGTCGGGGCGGCCCAGGTAGCCCTTCATCACCTGGGGGCCGCGGATGAGGATCTCGCCCGGCTCGCCGGCGGGGAGGTCCTCGCCGGGGCCGTCCAGGGGCACGATCCGCATCTCGGTGCCGGCGATGAGCTTGCCGACCGTGCCGGCCGGGGCCTGCCTCATGCGGTCGAGCGGGACCACGTGGGTGCCGGGAGACAGCTCGGTCATGCCGTACGCCTGGCCGACCGGCGGCAGGCCGAGTCGCTCTCCGCAGGCGGCGGCGAGCCGGGCGTCCAGGGGTGCGGCGGCGCTGATGACGTACTCCAGGCTGGAGAGGTCGTGGCGGTCGACGGCGGGATGACCGGCGAGGGCGAGGACGATCGGCGGGGCGACGTACAGGCCGGTGATGCGGTGGGTCTCGATCGCGGCGAGGAAGGTCTCCAGGTCGAAGCGGGGCAGGACGACCACCGTGGCGCCGTGGCGCAGCGGGGCGTTCATGAGGGCGGTCAGGCCGTATATGTGGAAGAAGGGCAGGACCGCGAGGATGCGGTCGCCGGGTCCGGCCGGGACGGCGGGCTCCAGCTGGGCGAGGTTGGTGGCGATCTGCCGGTGGGTGAGCATCACGCCCTTGGGCGTGCCGGTGGTGCCGGAGGAGTACGGCAGCGCGGCGACGTCCTCGGCCGGGTCGAGGTCGATGCGCGGTTCGGGGGCGGTGGTGGCGAGCAGGCCGGTCAGCGAGCGGTGGCCGGGTGCGTTGTCGCACACGAATATCTCCCGTACCCCACCGGCGAGTTCGGCGGCCCGGCGGGCGGACGCCAGGAGCGGGGAGACGGTGACGATCCAGCGGGCGGCGCTGTCGGCGAGCTGCCTGGCGAACTCCTCGGGGGTGGCGAGCGGGTGCACCGTGGTGACGGCGGCACCAGCGCGCGTGGCCGCGTAGAAGGCGGTCGGGAAGGCGATCGTGTTGGGGCTGTGCAGGGCGAGGACGTCACCCTTGCGGACGCCCGCCTCGGCGAACGCGGCGGCGAGGCGCCGGTGATACCGGTCCAGCTGCTCGTACGTGAGAGTGGCGCCGTCCGTGCCGTCGATCAGCGCGGGGTGACCGCCGAAGTAGGCGGCCCGGCCGAGGACGGCCTCGTGGATGGGGAGGTCTACGGGCGGAACGTCTGCGTACTCGCTGCGGAACACTGTTCCTCCAGGACGGTTCGCGGGACCCCAGGCTGTCCGGCGGTTCCCGTCCGCCGTGCGACGGGTGGCGGCGGATCGCCGGACAGGTCCTAGTACGACTTGGGCAGGCCCAGGCTCTGGTGGGAGACGTAGTTGAGGATCATCTCCCGGCTGACCGGGGCGATACGGGCCACGCGCGCTGCCGTGATCAGCGAGGCGAGCCCGTACTCGCGTGTCAGGCCGTTGCCGCCGAGGGTGTGCACGGCCTGGTCCACGGCCCGTACGCAGGCCTCCCCGGCCGCGTACTTGGCCATGTTGGCGGCCTCGCCGGCGCCGATGTCGTCGCCGGCGTCGTAGAGATGGGCCGCCTTCTGCATCATCAGGCGGGCCAGCTCCAGGTCGATGTGGGCCTGCGCGAGCGGGTGGGCGATGGCCTGGTGGGCGCCGATGGGGGCCTTCCAGACCGTGCGGTCGCGGGCGTACTCGATCGCCTTCCCCAGCGCGTAGCGCCCCATCCCGATGGCGAAGGCCGCCGTCATGATCCGCTCGGGGTTGAGCCCGGCGAACAGCTGCAGCAGACCGGCGTCCTCGTCGCCCACCAGTGCCTCGGCGGGCAGCCGTACGTCGTCCAGGACCAGTTCGAACTGCTTCTCGGCGGCGCTGAGTTCCATGTCGATCGGGTGCTTCTGGAAGCCCTCGGCGTCCGTCGGGACGATGAACAGGCAGGGCTTGAGGCGTCCGGTGCGGGCGTCCTCGGTGCGGCCGACGATCAGGACGGCGTCGGCCATGTCGACACCGGAGATGAAGACCTTGCGGCCGGTGAGCAGCCAGTCGGTGCCGTCCCTGCGGGCCGTGGTGCTGATGCGGTGGCTGTTGGAGCCGGCGTCGGGTTCGGTGATGCCGAAGGCCATGAGGCGGGTGCCGTCGGCGATGCCGGGGAGCCACTGCCGCTTCTGGGCGTCGGTGCCGAAGCGGGAGATCACGGTGCCGCAGATCGCGGGTGAGACGACGAGCATGAGCAGTGGGGAACCGGCCGCGCCCAGCTCCTCCAGGACTATGGAGAGTTCGGCGATGCCGCCGCCTCCGCCGCCGTACGCCTCGGGCAGGCTGACGCCGAGGTAGCCGAGTTCGCCCGCGTCGGCCCAGAGTTCGGTGAGGGGCCTGCCTTCCGCGACGGTGCGGGTGAGGTACTCACGGCCGTAGCGTTTGCCGAGGGCGGACACGGCTGCTCGTAGAGCCTTGTGTTCTTCCGGTTCGATGAGGGTGGGCATGTGCGTCCTCCCGGGTGGGGGTCGTGTGTGGTTGCTCGCGCAGTTCCCCGCGCCCCTAGCGCCGGCCGGTCTCGACCACTGCCAGGAGCGTGCCCATCTCCACTTGCCGTCCCGGCGTGGCGTGCAGGGCGGTGAGGGTGCCTTCGGCGGGCGCCGCGATCTGGTGCTGCATCTTCATCGCCTCCAGCCAGATCAGGGGCTGCCCGGCCCGGACCCGCTCCCCCTCGGCCAGGCCCTCGGCGACGCGTACGACGGTGCCCGGCATCGGGGCGAGCAGGGAGCCGGGGGCGAGCTGGGCGGCGGGGTCGGGGAAGCGGGGCAGGGCGGTCAGGCGGGTCGCGTCGACGTGGACCTGGTCGCCGTGGCGTGCGACGTGGAACGTGCGCCGCACTCCGTCCACTTCGAGGACGACGCGGCTGGCGTCTGCGTGCACGACCCGCACCCCTTCCGCCGTGAGCCCCTGCCTGGTGTGCCGGTAGCGGACCTCGTGCACCTCGCCCGCCAGCTCGTACCGCTTGATCTGCGGCTGTGCGGGCACGTTGCGCCAGCCGCCGAACCGGGAGCGGCCGTGGGCGTCGGCGAGGGCGGCGGCGAGGGGCGCGTGGGGGTCGGCCGCCGGTGCCGTCAGGGCGGGCAGGTGACGGTCGTAGAAGCCGGTGTCCATGCGCGCGGACGTGAACTCCGGGTGCCCCAGGGAGCGAACCAGCAGGTCGCGGTTGGTGACCGGGCCGTGGATCTCGGCCGTCCGCAGCGCGCCGGCGAGCCGGCGGACCGCCTCCGCGCGGGTGGGGGCGTGGGCGACGACCTTGGCGAGCATCGGGTCGTAGTGGACGCCGATGGGGTCGCCGTCGGTGTAGCCGGTGTCCAGGCGGACGCCGGCCGGTACGGCGAGGCGGTGCAGGACGCCGGTCTGCGGGGCCCAGTCGCGGGCCGGGTCCTCGGCGTAGAGGCGGGCCTCGATCGCGTGCCCGCGCGCGGGGGGCGGCTCCACGGGCAGGGCGTGCCCCTCGGCGATCCGTATCTGTTCCGCGACCAGGTCGACGCCGTACACCGCCTCGGTGACGGGGTGTTCGACCTGGAGGCGGGTGTTCATCTCCAGGAAGTGCGCGCGCCCTTCGGCGACCAGGAACTCCACGGTGCCGGCGCCGACGTAGGAGACGGCGCGTGCGGCGCGTACGGCCAGCCCGTACACCTCTTCGGTGAGCGCGGGGGGCAGGTCCGGCGCGGGGGCCTCCTCGACGACCTTCTGGTGGCGGCGCTGGAGGGAGCAGTCGCGGGTGCCGAGCGGCCAGACGGTGCCGTGGGTGTCGGCGAGGATCTGCACCTCGACGTGGCGGCCGCGCTCGACGTACGGCTCGACGAAGACCTCGCCGTCGCCGAAGGCGCTCGCGGCCTCGGCGCGCGCGGCCTCCAGCGCGGCCGGCAGTTCCGCCAGGCGGCGCACGATCCGCATCCCGCGTCCCCCGCCGCCCGCGGCCGCCTTCACCAGGACCGGCAGGTCGGCGTCGGTGACCTCGCCCAGCGGCGCCAGCCCCATCAGCCGTTTCGCGCGCGTCTTGGACGCCATGGCCTCGATGGCCTGCGGGGGCGGGCCGATCCAGGTCAGGCCGGCGTCGAGGACGGCCCGCGCGAAGCCGGCGTTCTCGGAGAGGAAGCCGTAGCCGGGGTGCACGGCGTCGGCGCCGGCGGCCAGGGCGGCCTTCACGATCAGGTCGCCGCGCAGGTACGTGTCCGCCGGCGCCGCGCCCGGCAGCCGTACCGCCGTCTCGGCCACGCGCGCGTGGAGGGCGTTCTCGTCGGCGTCCGAGTGCACGGCGACGGTCCGGATCCCCAGCTCGCCGCAGGTGCGGAAGATCCGGCAGGCGATCTCGCCGCGGTTGGCGACGAGCACAGTCGAAATCACGTGGTCCCTCACATCCGGAAGACGCCGAAGCCGCCGCGCGCGCCTTCGTAGGGCGCGGTGTGCAGCGCGGACAGGCACAGGCCGAGCACGGTGCGGGTGTCGCGCGGGTCGATGACGCCGTCGTCGTAGAGCCGCCCGGACAGGAACATCGGCAGCGACTCGGACTCGATCTGCTGCTCGACCATGGCGCGCAGGGCCGCGTCCGCGTCCTCGTCGTAGGGCTGCCCCTTCGCCGCCGCGGACTGCCGGGAGACGATGGACAGCACCCCCGCGAGCTGCTGCGGGCCCATGACCGCGGACTTGGCGCTGGGCCAGGCGAACAGGAAGCGGGGGTCGTAGGCGCGGCCGCACATGCCGTAGTGCCCGGCGCCGTACGAGGCGCCCATCAGCACCGACAGATGCGGCACCCGGCTGTTGCTCACCGCGTTGATCATCATCGCGCCGTGCTTGATGATCCCGCCCCGCTCGTACTCCTTGCCGACCATGTAGCCGGTGGTGTTGTGCAGGAACAGCAGCGGGACGTCGCGCTGGTTGGCGAGCTGGATGAACTGGGCGGCCTTCTGCGACTCCGCGCTGAACAGGACGCCCTGCGCGTTGGCGAGGATTCCGACCGGATAGCCGTGCAGAGCCGCCCAGCCGGTGACCAGGCTCGTGCCGTACAGCGGCTTGAACTCGTCGAAGTCGGAGGCGTCGACGATCCGGGCGATGACCTCGCGCGGGTCGAAGGGGGTCTTCAGATCGCCGGGGACGATCCCGAGGAGTTCGTCGGCGTCGTACTCGGGCGGCTCGGCCGGGCCCGGGTCGGGGTGGGCCTTGCGGTGGTTGAGGCGGGCCACGACCCGGCGCGCCTGCCGCAGTGCGTCCTGCTCGTCCACGGCGAAGTGGTCGGCGAGACCCGACACGCGCGCGTGCATCTCGGCGCCGCCCAGGGACTCGTCGTCGCTCTCCTCGCCGGTGGCCATCTTCACCAGCGGAGGCCCGCCGAGGAACACCTTCGCGCGCTCCTTGACCATGATCACGTGGTCGGACATGCCGGGGACGTAGGCGCCGCCGGCGGTGGAGTTGCCGAAGACGACGGCGATGGTCGGGATGCCGGCGGCGGACAGGCGGGTGAGATCGCGGAAGATGGCCCCGCCCGGGATGAAGATCTCCTTCTGGGAGGGCAGGTCGGCGCCGCCCGACTCCACCAGGCTGATGCAGGGCAGCCGGTTGGTGAGGGCGATGTCGTTGGCGCGCAGGGCCTTCTTCAGGCTCCACGGGTTGCTGGCTCCGCCACGCACGGTCGGGTCGTTGGCCGTGATCAGGCACTCGACGCCCTCGACCACCCCGATGCCGGTGACCAGGGAGGCGCCCACGGTGTACTCGCTGCCCCAGGCGGCCAGCGGGGACAGCTCCAGGAACGGGGTGTCCGGGTCCAGCAGCAGCTCGATGCGCTCGCGGGCCGGCAGCTTGCCGCGTTCGCGGTGCCGCCGGAGGTACTTCTCACCGCCGCCCGCGAGCGCTTTGGCGTGCTCGGCGTCCAGCTCGGCGAGCTTGCCGAGCATGGCCTCGCGGGCCTCCCGGTGGTCGGCGCCCGCGGGGTCGACGGAGGTGGGGAGAACGGTCACAGCAGGGCCTCCGGGATGTCCAGGTGGCGGGAGCGCAGCCATTCGCCGAGGGCCTTGGCCTGCGGGTCGAAGCGGTGCTGGGCGGCGACGCCGGCGCCGAGGACGCCTTCCACGACGAAGTTCAGGGCCCGCAGGCCGGGGAGCACGTGGCGGGTGACGGGCAGGTCCCGGCTCTCGGGGATCAACTGCCGGAACCTCTCGCCGGTCAGCTCGTGGACGAGCCACCGCCAGGCGGCGTCCGACCTCGCCCACACCCCGACGTTGGCGTCGCCGCCCTTGTCCCCGCTGCGGGCCCCGGCGACCAGCCCGAGGGGCGCCCGGCGGGTGGGCCCGGGCGGCAGGGGCTCGGGCAGGGCCGGCCGCGGTACGCCGTCCAGGGCGCGCGTCTCCTGGGGCGGCGCCACCGGGATCCGCGTTCCGTCGTGGAGGACGGCCACATGGTCCACGGCACCATGTGGCACGTACACAGCCTCGAAGACGCCATAGGGGGCGCCCTTTCCCGGTGGTGCCAGCACGTGGAAGCCCGGGTAGCTGGCCAGTGCCAGCTCCACGGCGGCCCCGCTGAGCGCCCGTCCCACGACCTGCTGGTCGGGGTCCCGTACGACGAGCCGCAGCAGGGCGCTCGCGGTCTCCTCGGTGCCGGCGTCCGCCCGGTCGGTGCGGACGAGGTCCCAACGGACCTCACTGGGCGGCGACTTGGCCAGCGCCGCGGTGAGCTGCTCGCGCACCAGGCTCGCCTTGGCCTCGATGTCGAGCCCGGTGAGGACGAAGACGACCTCGTTGCGGAAGCCGCCCAGCCGGTTGAGCCCGACCTTGAGCGTGGGTGGCGGGGCCTCCCCGCGCACGCCCTCGATCCGCACCCGGTCCGGCCCGTCCTGGCTCAGCCGTACGGTGTCCAGCCGGGTGGTGACGTCGGGCCCGGCGTACCGGCCGCCGCCGGTCTCGTAGAGCAGCTGGGCGGTGACCGTGCCGACGTCGACGAAGCCGCCGGTGCCGGGGTGCTTGGTGACCACGGCGCTGCCGTCGGCGTGGATCTCGGCGAGCGGGAAGCCGGGGCGGCGCACGTCCCCCTCGCGGAAGAAGCTGTAGTTGCCGCCGGTCGCCTGCGTCCCGCACTCCAGCACGTGCCCGGCGGCGACGGCGCCTGCGAGGCGGTCGTGCTCGTCCGGCCGCCAGCCGAAGTGGGCGGCGGCGGGCCCGGTGACGAGCGCCGCGTCGGTCACGCGCCCGGTGACGACGATGTCCGCGCCGGCCCGCAGGCACTCGGCGATGCCGGCACCGCCGAGATAGGCGTGGGCGGCCAGGACACCGGGGTACCCGGCGGTCAGTTCGTCGCCCTCGACGTGCGCGACGCGCGCGGGGACCCCCAGCCTCCCGGCCAACCCCCTGACGGCCGAGGCGAGTCCGGCCGGGTTCAGGCCGCCCGCGTTGGTGACGATCCGCACCCCGCGTTCGTGGGCCAGGCCGAGACAGTCCTCCAGCTGGCGCAGGAAGGTGCGCGCGTAGCCGGCGCCGGGGTCCTTCAACCGGTCCCGGGCCAGGATCAGCATGGTCAGCTCGGCGAGGTAGTCGCCGGTGAGGACGTCGACCTCGCCGCCGGTGAGCATCTCGCGCAGGGCGTCGAAACGGTCGCCGTAGAAACCGGAGAAGTTGCCGATGCGCAGCGCGTTCACCCCTCGGCCCCCTTCGGCGGGCGGCCGGTGCCGGGCGGGCCCGCGAAGGCCTGGGCGATGTCCAGCCAGCGGTCCGCGTCCGGGCCCACGGCGGTCAGGGCGAGGTCCGAGCGATGGGCACGCTGCGTGACGAGCAGGCAGAAGTCGAGGGCGGGGCCGGTGACGCGCTGGCGCGCGTCCGCGGGACCGTGGGCCCACAGCTCCCCGGACGGCGCGGTCAGTTCCACCCGGAACGCGTCGGCGGGCGGGGTGAGGCCGTGGACGGTGTAGGCGAAGTCGCGTGTACGCACCCCGAGGCGGGCCACATGCTTCAGCCGGTCGGTGGGTGGGCGCACCACACCCAGGGCCTCGGCGACGTCCATCGCGTGGGCCCAGGTCTCCATGAGGCGAGCGGTCGCCATGGAGGCGGCGGCCATGGGCGGCCCGTACCAGGGAAAGCGGGCGCCGGGTGCCGCCGCGCGCAGCGCCCGGTCGAGGGCGGTGCGCCCGGTCCGCCAGCCGGAGACCAGCTCGGCGGGCGGGAGCCGGGCGCCCTCCTCGGCACCCTCGTCCACGAACGAGTCCGGGGCGGTGAGCGCCTTCTCCACCAGCGCCTGGAAGGCGTCGGCATCGGTGACGGCCAGCAGTGCCGAACGGTCGGTCCAGGCGAGGTGCGCGATCTGGTGGGCCACGGTCCAGCCGGGCGCGGGCGTGGGCAGGGCCCATTGCTCGGGCCTCAACTCGGTTATCAGCAGATCGAGTTCATCGCTCTCGGCACGCAGGTCGTCGATGACGGGCGTCGGGTCGGCCATGGGGGGAGCATGGCAGCGGGACCAGAAACAATCAAGCGTGCTTGCATGAATTGATGCGCCGCGAGTTCCCCGGGTGAGTCACACCCCGTCGATCGGCGGGCACATCGGCGGCACCGTGCACCGGCGGCGCTCGATGGCCGTGCCCGCGGTCGGGGTGTGGACGATGGGCGGCATCTCTTCCAGGTGGTCGCCGACCAGCCGGTGGAAGAGCACCTCGTTACGGTCGTGCAGGTTGGTCAGGCTGACGCTCCTGGCCAGATCGCTCGGCTGCTCCCGGAACCGGGCGTAGGCGCGCTCGGCCTGCTCGTCCTGGGTGAGCGCGCACGCGCGCCGGCTGGCCGGGCTCCTCGTCGCGGGACTGCGCCGACCGCACTGACGGAGTTGGGCGGCCCAGCGACTCCGGTGGGGGGAGGCGACCGGTGCCCGGTCTAGGCCTCCGGGACCCGACTCCGGTGGCCGGGACTAGGCCTCAGGGGCCCGGAGCGGTGTCTTGGAGCGGCCCACCTGGGTTCGCACCGCGCCGACGCTCGCCGCGATGACCAGGGCGATCGCGGCGGCCTGCGCGGCCGACAGGGACTGGTCGAGGATCAGGAAGCCGGCCGTCGCCGCGATGGCCGGCTC
Organism: Streptomyces sp. NPDC048514; assembly: GCF_043199955.1. Classification (NCBI taxonomy): domain Bacteria; kingdom Bacillati; phylum Actinomycetota; class Actinomycetes; order Kitasatosporales; family Streptomycetaceae; genus Streptomyces; species Streptomyces sp. NPDC048514. The sequence continues at coordinate 464,683 of NZ_JBICWT010000004.1, forward strand.
CAGGCTCATCAGGATGGCGAAGGTGGAGGCGGGCAGCCGGCGCAGGGCCAGCAGCTCGAGGGTGTAGGGCAGCACCGAGGAGAGCAGGGCCACCGCCGAGCCGAGGGCGATGGTCGTGGGGTCGAGCAGGCGGGTGCCCGCCGAGGCTATGCCGATGGGCAGAAACAGCACGGCCGCGACCGCCATGGCCAGCGCCAGACCGTCCGCCTGCGGGAAGCGGCGGCCCGTGCGCGCGCTGAAGACGATGTACGCCGCCCACATGGCGCCGGCCCCCAGGGCGAAGGCGACACCGGCGGGGTCGATGTCGGTGAAGCCCCCGCCGCCGAGCAGGAAGACGCCCGCGAGCGCGAGACCCGCCCAGAGCGCGTTGATCGCGCGGCGGGAGGCCAGGACGGACAGGGCCAGCGGGCCGAGGACCTCCAGGGTGACCGCGAGTCCCAGCGGGATGCGGGCGACCGCCTCGTAGAAGAGGCCGTTCATCGCGCCCATGGAGACACCGAACACGATCACCGTGCCCCAGTCGGCGCGCGAGTGCCCGCGCAGCCTGGGGCGGCAGACGAGCAGGAGGACCACGGCCGCCGCGAGCAGCCGCAGGGTCACGACACCGGCCGCGCCGGCCCGGGGCATCAGCGTCACCGCGAGGGCCCCGCCGAACTGCACCGAGACACCGCCCGCCAGCACCAGCCCGACCGGGCCGAGCGCACGCAGGCGGCGCGGGGCGCCACCCGGGGACGCGGGTGCGGCTTGGGTCGAGGGCGCGGTGGCGCTGGGGGTGCTCACGGGGCGGTCCTGGGGCTGGCTCGGGGATCAGGTCGTGTTCAGCTCGCTGTACTGCTCAGTCCAGGGTAGTAGACTCCGTCAGGAGCGTAAACCTTTTACGTCACTGTCCTGGATGCTGAGATGTGTGGCGTTCGGATGGCGGGAACGCCCCTCGCCGGGTCGGTTCAGCGGCGGCCCATGTAGAGGCCGAGCGCCTTGTGCAGCAGCCGGTTCAGCGGGAAGTCCCACTCCCCCACGTACTCCGCGGCCTCCCCGCCCGCGCCCACCTTGAAGCGGAGCAGACCGAGCAGGTGGTCGGACTCCTCCAGGGTGTCGGTGATGCCCCGGAAGTCGTAGACGTGGGCGCCCAGTTCATGGGCGTCGCACATCATGCGCCACTGCATCGCGGTGCTGGGCTGCACCTCGCGCCTGCGGGCGGTGGAGGCGCCGTAGGAGTACCAGACGTGGCCGCCGACGGTCAGCATCGTGGCCGCGGCGAGCGCCTCCCCGTCGTGGTGGGCGAGGTACAGCCGCATCCGGTCGGGGTGCTCGGTGGTGAGGGCGGTCCACATCCGCTGGAAGTACGGCAGCGGGCGCGGGACGAACCGGTCCCGCTCGGCGGTCTCCGCATAGAGACCGTAGAAGACCGGCAGGTCCTCGTAGCCTCCCCGGACGATCTTCACGCCCGCCTTCTCGGCCTTCTTCACGTTACGGCGCCACTGCTGGTTGAGCCCGCGCCGGACGTCCTCCAGCGACCGTCCGGCGAGCGGCACCTGGCACACGTACCGGGGCTGTCCCGCGGCGAAGCCGTCCTCCCGGCCGGGCTCGCTCCGCCGCCAGCCCATCCGGCGCAGCCGGTCGGCGAGGTCGAGGGCCCCCTGCTCGTACGACGTCGGCGCCACCTCACCCAGCCGGCGCGCCTCGGGGTCGGCGATCGCCGCCTTGACCGCGTCGGGGCTCCATCTGCGCGCCACCACGGGCGGTCCCATCTTCACCGAGAAGGCGCCCCGGCTCCTCAGATGGGCCAGCATCGGCTCCAGCCGGTCCTCCAGACCGGGCGCGGCCCAGTCGATGACCGGCCCCTCCGGCAGATAGGCCAGGTACCGCTTCAGTCCGGGCAGCGGCCGCAACAGCACCAGCCCCACCCCGGTGAGCCGGCCGTCCGCCTCGAACCAGCCGAGGCTCTCCGCCTGCCAGTCGGCCTTCACATCACCCCAGGACGGCATCTGCAGATGGCTGGCAGAGGCGAGCCCGGCCACGAAGGCGAGATGCTCGGCGCGGCTGATCGGGCGGACGGTGAGGCTCATGCGCGTGGCTCCTCGAAGCTCGACGGTCACCCCCGGAAGTCGCGGGTCATCTCACCCTACGAATCACCCCCGCCCGTCCTCCGGTCCCCACGCCGCCGGCACCTCCGTGTCCGTCGCCCTCCCGTGTCGGCTCCGCGGCCTCCCGTGCCGCGTCCAGCGCCTGCGCCAGCACCTCCGCCAGATGCCGTCCTCTCACCCCCGCCAGCTGCTCCAGCTGCGTCCGGCAGGAGAAACCGTCCGCGAGGACCACCGTGCCCGGCGGTGCCTGCCTCACCGACGGCAGCAGCCGCTCCTCCGCGCAGGTCCGCGACACCTCGAAGTGGCCCTTCTCGAAACCGAAGTTGCCGGCGAGGCCGCAGCAGCCTCCGCTCAGCTCGCCGGTGAGCCCAGCGGACTCGCGCAACCGGCGGTCGGCGGCGTCGCCGAGCACCGCGTGCTGATGGCAGTGGGTCTGGCCGGCGACCGTGCGGTCCAGGGCGGGCGGATCCCAGTCCGGGGCGAACCGCTCCAGGACCTCGGCGAAGGTGAGGACCGCCGAGGCGAGCCGGGCCGCCCGGCGGTCGCCGGGCAGCAGCTCGGGCAGGTCGCTGCGCAGGGCCGCGGCACAGCTCGGCTCCAGGACGACCACCGGGACCCCGGCCCGCAGCACCGGCTCCATCAGGTCCAGCGTGCGGCGCAGTACGGCACGGGCGCGGTCCAGCTGTCCGGTGGAGACGTAGGTCAGGCCGCAGCAGACCCGGGCCCGGCGGGCGAAGAGCAGCGCGGTCGCCGCGCCCGTCCTGCCGTCCCCGATCGCCCCGCCGCGCGGGATCAGCGTCGGCGGAAGGGCCACCCGCAGCCCGGCGTCCTCCAGCACCCGGACCGCGGCCCGGCCGACGGCGGGCGCCAGATACTCGGTGAAGGTGTCGGGCCACAGGACGACCAGGTCCCCGGAGGAACCCGGCACGGCGTCCCCCGGGCGACTCGACACGGAGCCGTCGGGCCGCTCCGGAACAGCGGCCTCGGGGCGCTCCTGCGCGGGACCTGCGGGGCGGTCCTGCGCCGGATCCGCGGACCGGTCCCGGGTGACGTCCTCGGGCCGGTCCCGGGTGACGTCCTCGGACCGGTCCAGGGTGACGTCCTCGGACCGGTCCAGGGTGACGTCCTCGGACCGGTCCAGGGTGACGTCCTCGGGCCGGTCCAGGGTGACGTCCTCGGGCCGGTCCAGGGTGACGTCCTCGGGCCGGTCCAGGGTGACGTCCTCGGACCGGTCCAGGGTGACGTCCTCGGACCGGTCCAGGGTGACGTCCTCGGACCGGTCCAGGGTGACGTCCTCGGGCCTGTTCGGGGTGGCGTCCTCGGGCCTGTTCGGGGTGGCGTCCTCGGGGCGGTCCCGCGGGAGGGGCGCGGGGCCGCGGTCGGGACTTGTCGCGCGCCACCAGGCCGTGAACGGCTGTGCCGCAAGGTGGGGCAGCTGCCGCTCCGGTGCGATGCCGCCCAGGCGTTTGGCCGCGTACGCCAACGGCCGCACCGAGGCGAGCGCGTTGAGCAGCGGGGCCGTACGCGTGCGGGCGGCCAGGCGCAGCCACTCCGGAAGCCGGCCCATGCTGCGGTGGGCGGCGGGGCGGCGCCGGCCGGCGTAGTGGTGGTGCAGGAACTCCGCCTTGTACGTGGCCATGTCCACACCGACCGGGCAGTCCGAACGGCAGCCCTTGCAGGACAGGCAGAGGTCGAGGGCGTCCCGGACCTCCGTGGACCGCCAGCCGTCGGTGACCAGCTCGCCCGCGAGCATCTCGTGCAGCAGCCGGGCCCGGCCCCGCGTGGAGTGCTCCTCCTCGCCGGTCGCCCGGTAGGAGGGGCACATCACGGCGGGGCCGGCCGCCGTCGCCGTACGGCACTTGGCGACGCCCACGCAGCGGCGGACGGCCGCGCCGAAGTCGCCGCCGTCGGCCGGGTAGCCGAAGGCCACGTCGACCGGGCGGCGGGGCAGGACGGCGAAACGGAGGTTCGCGTCGAGGGGCGCCGGGCGGACCAGCATGCCGGGGTTGAGCAGGTCGTCGGGGTCCCAGACCGCCTTGGCACGCTCGAAGAGGGCCACCGTCTCCGCGCCGTACATCCGGGGCAGCAGCTCCGCGCGGGCCTGCCCGTCGCCGTGCTCCCCGGACAGCGAGCCGCCGTGCTCCACCACCAGGTCGGCGAGGTCCTCGGAGAAGCGGCGGAAGCGGCCGACGCCGGCCTCGGTGAGCAGGTCGAAGTCGATGCGGACGTGGATGCAGCCGTCGCCGAAGTGGCCGTAGGGCGTGCCGCGCAGCCCGTGCGCCGACAGCAGCGAACGGAAATCACGCAGATAGGCGCCGAGCCGGGCGGGCGGCACCGCGCAGTCCTCCCAGCCCGGCCAGGCCTCGCTGCCGTCCGGCATGCGGGTCGCCGTGCCGCTCGCGTCCTCCCGGATCCGCCAGAGGATCCGCTGGGCCGCCGCGTCCGTCACCACCAGGGAGTCCACCACGTCCGCCGCGCGCACGACCGCCTCCGCACGCGCCCGTGCCTCGGCCGCCGACTCCCCGCCCGTCTCCACGAACAGCCAGGCACCGCCCCGCGGCAGCCCGGCCGGTGTCCGCACCAGGTCGGCCGCCATGCCCTCGACCGTCAGCGGGCGGTGCGGCAGCAGACCCGCGGCGGCCTCGGCGGCGGCGCTCTCGTCCGCGTACGCCAGCACCGCGAGGGCGCGCGCGGCCGGGGCCTCCACCAGGCGGACGGCCGCCTCGGTCAGGATGCCGAGTGTGCCCTCCGAGCCGCAGAAGGAGCGGGCGACGTCCGCACCCCGCTCGGGCAGCAGGGCGTCCAGCGCATACCCGGAGATGCGGCGGGGCAGGTCGGGGAAGCCGGTGCGCAGGCGGGCCAGGTCGCCTTCCACCAGGTCCCGCAGACCCTCCGGCGCCCCCGCCCAGTCCCGCCCCAGCCGCAGCCGCCGGCCGCGCGCGGTGATCACGGACAGCTCCCGCACGCTGTCAGCGGTCGTGCCCCAGGCGACCGAGTGCGAGCCGCACGAGTTGTTGCCGATCATCCCGCCGAGCGTGCAGCGGCTGTGTGTCGACGGGTCCGGGCCGAACCGCAGACCGTGCGGGGCGGCGGCGGCCTGGAGCCGGTCGAGGACGAGGCCGGGCTGCACGACGGCCGTGCGCGTGCCCGGATCCAGCTCCAGCAGGCCGCTCATGTGCCGGGTGAAGTCCAGCACCACGCCGGTGCCCGTCGCCTGCCCGGCGATCGATGTGCCACCGCCGCGCGCCACGACCGGCACCCCGCGCGCCCGGCACACCTCCAGCACGGCGGCCACGTCCTCGGCGTCCCTGGGGGCGACCACTCCCGCCGGGACCCGCCGGTAGTTGGACGCGTCCATGGTGACCAGCGCCCGGGCGGTGACGTCGAACCGGACCTCGCCCCGGACGGCCCTGCGCAGTTCCTCCGCGAGATCTGTCATACGTCCAGGATGCATCCGGCCACGGACGGTCACCGAGACTTCTCCACAGCTCCGCCCTCATCGTCGTACGACATCACAAGTCCACGGCTCGGCGCGCTCGTCTCATCGGACGGACACCGCTCCACTCGGGTTTCCCCCACCGGTTAACCTCCTTCCGTGGCCGACATCCAGATCCCCGCAGACATCAAGCCCGCCGACGGACGGTTCGGCGCTGGCCCCTCCAAGGTGCGGACCGAGGCGCTGGACGCCCTCGCCGCCACCGGTACGTCTCTCCTGGGTACCTCCCACCGTCAGGCGCCCGTGAAGAACCTGGTGGGCAAGGTCCGCGAGGGCGTCTCCGAGCTGTTCTCCCTGCCCGAGGGCTATGAGGTGATCCTCGGCAACGGCGGCTCCACCGCCTTCTGGGACATCGCCACCCACGGCCTGATCGAGAACAAGTCCCAGCACCTCACCTTCGGCGAGTTCTCCTCCAAGTTCGCCAAGGCCGCCAAGCTCGCTCCCTGGCTGGCCGAGCCGACCGTCGTCTCCGCCGACCCGGGCACCCACCCCGAGGCCCGCGCCGAGTCGGGTGTCGACGTCTACGGCTTCACCCACAACGAGACCTCCACCGGTGTCGCCATGCCGATCCGGCGGGTGGCCGGCGCCGACGAGGGCGCGCTCGTCCTGGTGGACGCCACCTCCGGCGCGGGCGGCCTCCCGGTCGACGTCGCCGAGACCGACGTCTACTACTTCGCCCCGCAGAAGTCCTTCGCCTCCGACGGCGGCCTGTGGATCGGCGTCTTCTCCCCGGCCGCGATCGAGCGCGCCGAGCGGATCCACGCCTCCGGCCGGCACGTCCCGGAGTTCTTCTCGCTCCCCACGGCGATCGACAACTCCCGCAAGAACCAGACGTACAACACCCCGGCCCTCGCCACCCTCTTCCTGCTGGGCGAGCAGTTGGACTGGCTCAACGGCCAGGGCGGCCTCGCCTGGTCCACGGCCCGTACGAAGGACTCCTCGACCCGCCTGTACAGCTGGGCGGAGGAGTCGAAGTACGCCACCCCGTTCGTCACCGACCCGGCCAAGCGCTCGCAGGTCATCGGCACGATCGACTTCTCCGACGAGATCGACGCGGCCGCCGTCGCCAAGGTGCTGCGCGCGAACGGTGTCGTGGACACCGAGCCGTACCGCAAGCTCGGCCGCAACCAGCTGCGCGTCGCGATGTTCCCGGCGATCGACCCGGCGGACGTCGAGGCGCTGACGAAGTGCGTCGACTACGTCATCGAGAAGCTGTAGCCGTTACGGACGACGAAGGGGGCGCCCGGCGACATCCTGCCGGGCGCCCCCTTCGCGTACAACCTTCCGGAGTCCTCGGGGGTCTTCTCCTGGTCCGTACGTCCGTCCTGGAGAGGTACCCGTGTCCCGGCCCCATCCCCAACGCCCCCGGCGTTCCGTCGCCCTGGGCGCCACCGCCGTCGTGGCCGCCCTGGCCGGTGGTCTGCTCATCGCCGTGCCCGGCGGCGCGAGTGCCGCCCCGTCGCGTCTCGCCGACGACTTCAACGGTGACGGCTACCGCGATCTGGCGGTCGGTGCCCCGGGTGCCGTCGCGGGCGGCAGGGCCAAGGCGGGCGCCGTCGTGGTCCACTACGGCTCGGCGAGCGGCATCGCCGCCGCCCGTCACAAGACCACCACCCAGGATTCCTCCGGTGTCCCGGGCACCTCGGAGACCTCCGACCGCTTCGGTACCGAACTCGCGCACGGCGACCTCGACGACGACGGCTACGCCGACCTCGTCGTCGGCACACCGAAGGAGGACGTCGGCGGCGATGCCGACGGCGGTTCGGTCACCATCCTGTGGGGCGGCAGGTCCGGTCTGTCGGGCGGCACGACGGTCGCCGACCCGAATCCGTCCGGCCACGACCTGTTCGGCCAGTCACTCGCCGTCGGGGACTTCACCGGCGACGGGAAGACCGACCTGGCGGTCGGTTCCACCGGCAAGGACGTGTGGCTCTTCAAGGGCGGTTTCACCAGGTCCCGCGGCGCCGCCGGGAAGCTGCGTCTCGACACGCGGATCGAGCCCGGGGCGTACCCCGACGGCGCCGTCCGGCTGGCCTCCGGCGACTTCGACGGCGACCGGATCGACGACCTGGTGGTCTCCTCCTACGCGGGCAACCTCGTCTACCGGGGTGCCCCGGCCAAGCCCGTGTTCCGGACCGAGGTGGGCACGGGGGGTGCGGGCGCACTCGCCGTGGCGGACTTCGACCGCGACGGGCACGACGACCTGGTCGTCGGGACCGACTTCGTCTCCGTCACGGACCAGACGGCGAAGGGCGGTTACGCCACCGTCTTCTACGGCGGTACGGCGGGCGTCGACCCCGCCCGCAACGCCGTCTTCAGCCAGGACACGGCAGGAGTGCCGGGAGTGGACGAGTCCGACGACTCCTTCGGTGCCGCCCTCGCCGCCGGCGACGTCGACGGTGACGGCTACCCGGACCTCGCCGTCGGCGCCCACTTCGAGTCCGTCGGCTCCGCGCAGCACACCGGCAACGTCTGGGTGCTGCGCGGCGGCGCCTCCGGCCTGACGGGAAGCGGCGCCCAGTCCTTCCACCAGAACGCCCCCGGCGTCCCGGGCGCCAACGAGTCGTCGGACATGTTCGGCGACGCCGTCCACCTCGCCGACCACGACAGGGACGGGCGCGCCGAGCTGTCGGTGGGCGCGGCCGGCGAGAACAGCGACGACGGTGCCGTGTGGGTGCTGCGCGGCTCCACCAAGGGCATCACGACCACCGGTGCGGTGAGCTTCGCCGCCACGACCGTGGGCATCGGCAAGTCGGGCGACGACCCCATGTTCGGGCGCACCTTCTCGGGCTCCTGACCGGCGGCTCCCCATGGTGAAGGGCGCTCGGCGGTGACCCGCCGGGCGCCCTGTCACGTGCGCCGCCTCAGCCGAACTGGCCCAGGAACGCCAGCCAGGTCTCACGCGAGACGGTGAGGAGGGGGCCGGCGGGCTGCTTGCTGTCGCGGACGGCTCGGCCGTGGTCGGCGGTGTCGGCGACCTCGACGCACGCGTTCTCCTGCCCCGAGTACGACGACTTCCGGAAGGGGCTTACGACCTCGGTCACGATGTGTCTTCCTTCAAGCTCCGCAGTATGCCCCGGATGAGCTTCGCGCTCGCGTCCGGCGCCAACGCCGCCGATCGTAGTAGGTCGAACGCATTGGCGTAAGCGGCGAGGTCTTCGGCGCCTTCGAGAACCGACGTGCCTCGCAGGTTGTCCATCGCGACCGCTTCGACCGTCGGTTCCTCGTCGAAGCTGAAGGAGTAGAAGGCGGATGAGTAACCGGCCAGAACGCTGGCACTGAACGGCAGTACCTGCACAGTGACGTTCTTCCGCATCCCGATCTCCAGGATCGCGGACAACTGCTCCCGGTGGATCTCCACATTGACCAGCGGCTGCGCGACGACCGCTTCCCAGAGGATGGCCGTGTACGACGCTCCGCCGTCCTCGATCTTGGCCTGCCGCCCCACCCGCACCTTCACCAACTGAGCGGCCCGCTCCGGCTCGATGTAGTGGGGGCCACCGGCGACGACCGCCGCCGCGTAGGCCGGAGTCTGCAAGAGACCGGGCACCATGACCGGCTGCCACTCACGGATGTAGGTCGCGTCGTCCTCCAGCGCGATGTGGTCGACGTAGTCCGGCCGCAGGTGTGTGGCGTGCTCCAGCCACCAGCCGCGGTTCTTGGAGTGTTTGGCCAGCTCCTCCAGCTTGAACCGTACTTCCTGATCCCCGATGCCGTAAGCGTCCAGCAGCAGCCGTACCTCGATGACGCGAGGCGTGGCATGGCCGCTTTCAATACGGCTGATCCTGGCCTGACTTGTCGCGATCACTTCGGCGGCCTGCGGCTGGTCGAGTTTGGCGGCCAGCCGGTACTGCCTGAGCGCCGTGCCAAGTCGCCTGCTGCGTACGGTCGGCCGTCCCCCTGCGGGCATGGGACCTCCCCTCTCCGCCGGCCACGATGGCACACCAACTCGCCCAGCAGATGGGACATAACACGATCGAGTGAAACGCCCGCATGTATTCATCGCAGCTCTGCATGTATTCGTAGGTTCAGCTCCATGCCCACAACCGAAACCTTCCGCATCCCCAAGCACCGAAGGCACGTGCCGGCCGCCCGGCAGCGCTTACGCAAGGTCCTCGCGGACTGGGGCCTCGCCTACGAACTCGCCGACACCGTGACCCTCTTGGCGAACGAGCTGGTCACCAACGCCGTGACCCACTGCCGGGTCTCCCACGCCCAGGTCGGGGTCACGGTCACCCGGCACGGACCGGAGCTGGTCCTGGAGGTGCGCGACCCGGACCGGAACCGGCTCCCCCGTCCGCACGACTCCGGTCCGGACGAGGAGGGCGGCCGCGGACTGGCGCTCGTGGCGGCGTTGGCCGACTCCTGGGGATGCCGGCAGGAGCCGTACACGAAGTGCGTGTGGGCCCGGTTCGCGCTCGCGGAGAGGGGGAGGGTTCGTGTTCCGGCCGATCACTGACGCGGTCGCCCGCGTCTTCGCGTCCCGCCCCCAGGTGAGGGAGACGGACCTCGCGCGGGAGGTACGGACACCGGACCCGTACGTGTGGCGGCTTCCGAGTCCCTACGAGGCCCGCTGGCGCCGGTGGTTCAAGCGCTCCCGGGAGGCCGGCCGCTACCTGCCCGTGCCGCGCGACGAGGGTGGCCGGCGGCTCCCGTCCGACGCCGTACAGCCTTCCTGGCAGACCGAGGACGACGTGGTACGGCCGTACGTCCTCAGACCTTGACGCCCCGGCGGCGGCGTCGGCTCAGGCCGAAGAGGGTGAGGGCGCCGACGGCGAGGACGGCCGCGCCGATCTTGACGCCTGAGCCGCCGGAGGCGCCGTCGCCCGAACCGGAACTCCCGCTCGCCGAGGGCGACCCGCCGGCGGGCCGGTCCGGCGCGTCCTCCGCCTGCACCGCGCTGTGCGCCCCCTCGCTGCCGTACATCAGCTTCGTGCCGTCGGCGGAGTACGACACCGACTCCCCCTGTCCCTGCAACGGCACGCCCAGGGTGCCCTTGCGCCGGATCCGGCCGCCGTTCCAGTCGTACGAGATGCCGCCGAGGTAGCCGCGCACGGCGAGGTGCCGGCCGTCCGGGGAGAACGCGGCGTCCGTGGCCCAGAGGTCGACCGGGGCGATCGGCTTGAAGACGTTGGCGCCGGACGTGGACAGGGAGGCCGGGCCCTCGTAGAGGTGACCGCCGTCCTCCTTCTTGTCGACGATGTACACGCGGCCGGTCTTCGGGTGGACGAGCAGCGACTCGGCGTCGCGCGGCCCGTTCTCGTACTTCACGACGTACTGCGTGGCCGTGACCGTCTCGTCCTTCAGCACCTTCGGCTCGGGCAGCCGGTAGATCCACACGTACGGCCACTTGCCGCCGAGGTTGTCACCGATGTCGCCGACGTAGATCTCGTCGTGCGGCCCGATCGAGACGGCCTCGACGTCGCGCGGGGAGCCGATGCCGCGCAGGGTGAGCCGGGCGACGGTGTTCCCGGTCCGGCTGTCGACGGCGTAGAGGTACGGCCCGTCGTCGCTGTCGTTGTGCGTCCAGTAGATCCCGGGGTGCAGGCGGGACGCGGCGAGCCCGCTGGACTCGGTGATCCGCGGATCCTTGATGGTGAACCCCTGGTCGCCGTCACCCTCGGCGGCGGAGGCGGGCAGCGCGCAGGCGCCGGCGAGCAGCAACCCGGCGAGAACGGCGAACGGTCGGCGCATGCCCCAAGCCTGCCATCTCCACCGGGTGTTCACCGAACGTGGTGGGCCTCACACCCCAAGGGTGCGGGAGATCGTCCATCATGAGCGGATGCTCAGGTTCATGCCCGTAGGTGACTCCATGACGATCGGGAGCGCGGGCGAACACACCTGGCGTCACCGGCTGTGGCGGCACCTGTGCGAGACGTACGGCGGCCCGTTCACCTTCGTCGGCCCGCGCGAGGAGCTGTACGACAAGGCGGCCGACGCCCCGGTGTCCCTGGCCTACGCCGACCCCGACTTCCCGCGCGCTCACCTGGCGGGCTGGGGCGAGGGCTGGCTGCACATGGCCCCCCTGATCGGCGAAGCGATCCGCGCCCACCGCCCCGACGTCCTGCTCGTCTCGCTGGGCCTGATCGACCTGGGCTTCTACACGAACGCCGAGCAGACCACGGAGAACGTGCGGGCCTTCGTCGAGGCCGCCCGAGCGGCCCGGCCGCGTATCCGCCTGGTGCTGCTGCCGGTGATACCCAACATCCGGGCCGCCTCCGACCCGGCGTTCTCCGCCCAGGTGGAGCACTTCAACGTCCTGCTCGCCAAGACGGCGGCCGACCTCGACGAGCCCCGCTCACCGATCCTGCTGGCCTCGCCGCCGGAGTCGTACGACATCCACACCGACACCTACGACGGCACACATCCCAACGCGCGCGGGGAGCACCTGATCGCGGAGGCGTTCGCGGGGGCGATGTGGGAGGCGTGGGGAGTCGGACAGGCGTACGCGACCGGAAACGAACCGACCTGAATCCGGCGTCTTCGGGCCACCCCGTCCATCGAGCGGATGCCCGTCCGGGGCCCGTTCGGCGTCACCCCCGACGGTCGTCCTTGCCTTGAGCGCACTTTAAGCCGTTGGCTTGAGGACCATGGAGTACACGCAGCTTGGACGCACGGGCCTCAAGGTCAGCCGACTCGTCCTCGGGACGATGAACTTCGGGCCGCAGACGGACGAACCCGACAGCCACGCGATCATGGACGCGGCGCTGGACGCGGGCATCAACTTCTTCGACACCGCCAACGTCTACGGATGGGGCGAGGACAAGGGACGCACCGAGTCCATCATCGGGAACTGGTTCGCCAAGGGCGGCGACCGGCGCGAGAAGGTCGTCCTCGCCACCAAGGTCTACGGCAACATGGGCGCCGAGGGCGCGGCCTGGCCGAACCACGACAAGCTCTCCGCGCTGAACATCCGGCGGGCGGTGGACGCCAGCCTGAAGCGGCTGCGGACCGACCACATCGACCTCTACCAGTTCCACCACGTCGACCGCAGCACCCCCTTCGAGGAGATCTGGCAGGCGATCGACGTCCTCGTGCAGCAGGGGAAGATCCTGTACGCCGGATCCTCCAACTTCCCCGGCTACAAGATCGCGCAGGCCAACGAGATCGCGGCCCGCCGCTGCGGCACCATCGGCCTCGTCAGCGAGCAGTGCCTGTACAACCTCGCCGAGCGGCGTGCCGAGATGGAGGTCGTCCCGGCCGCGCAGGAGTACGGCCTGGGGGTCATCCCGTGGTCGCCGCTGCACGGAGGCGTGCTCGGCGGTGTGATCAAGAAGCAGGTGGAGGGCGGCCGACGTGCCTCCGGGCGGGCCGCCGACGCGCTCGCCGACCCGGCCACCCGGGCCCGGATCCAGTCCTACGAGGACCTGCTCGGCAAACACGGCCTGGAGCCCGGCGAGGCCGCCCTGGCGTGGCTGCTGACCCGGCCCGGCGTGACCGGCCCGATCGTGGGTCCGCGCACCACCGGACAGCTGGAGTCGGCGCTGCGGGCCGTTGAGCTGGAACTGGGCCAGGAGCTGCTGTCCGGCCTCGACGAGATCTTCCCGGGCCCGGGCCCCTCCCCGGAGGCCTTCGCCTGGTAGCGGCCAAACCCAGCCGGCTCCGGCGAGGACCGCGTCCTCGAGGGGCGCGGGGAACTGCGCGACCGGCCGCCCGCGGCCGGACGGCGGCCGCGGCTCCCCGCCGCCCCTAACGAAGCGCCGAAGCCAGGGCCACCACGACGAACATCAACACAAGCGCACCGGCCATGATCCGGTTCCGGGTTTTCGGGTCCACGTATCCGAGACTAACCGGCCCCGCCCAGAGCCCAGCGGGCGACCGCCTCGTACCGGGGCTGCTCGCCGGGCACGCCGGACACCGGCAGGTTGCTGCGCACCAGCGCCAGGTCGGTCACGTCCCAGGTCCGGCCGGTGAAGTCGCCGAGCAGGTCGACGTAGGGCCGGACGTCGATCACGTCCCGGCTGCGGGCCAGGGTCAGATGGGCCTTGTAGCGGCGGTGCTCGCCCATCGGCACCCCGGCCTTGCGGGCCGCCGCCTCGGCGCGGTCGGCCAGCAGGCGCAGGGTCTCCAGGTCGCCGCGGGCGCCCGCCCACAGTGCCTTGCCGTGGCCGAACTGGCCGCCGCCGGACAGGGCCAGCTCGAACGGGGCCGTGCGGTGGGCCGCGCGGGACAGCCGGTCGGACAGGGCGGGGAGGAGATCGTCGGCGACCTCGCCGTAGAAGGCGAGCGTGAAGTGCCAGCCGGGGCGGCCCGTCCAGCGCAGGCCGTCGGCCCCGGGAAGCCGCCTCAACCGGGCCACTTCGGCGGCCAGTTGACCGGTGACGTCCTCAGGGGGCAGCACGGCGGCGAAGAGTCTCATGCCTTCACCTTCGCAGACCGGCCTGGGCATGACGGGGCGCCCGGCGATCACCATCCGCACGGGGCCACGGCACAGGCGGTCCTCCGCCTCCCCTCGCTCAGGCCGCCGTCGCCAGCCGCTCCCGCTCGCGCGGGACGAAGCGCACCTGCGGGTGGCCGCGGTGCCAGCCCACGGCCAGGCGCAGATCACCGATGCGGGCGAGGACCAGGCCGACCGTCGCCGCGGCCGCGGCGGAGACGATGCCGCCGAGGACGAAGCCGACCCGGGGGCCGTAGGTGTCGGTGACCCAGCCGACCACCGGCGCGCCCAGCGGCGTACCGCCCATGAACACCATCATGAACAGGGCCATCACCCGGCCGCGCATGGCAGGGTCGGTGGCCATCTGCACCGCCGTGTTCGCGGTGACGTTCACCGTGAGGCCGAAGATCCCGATCGGGACCATGAGCAGCGCGAACAGCCAGTACGACGGTGCCACCGCGGCGACGATCTCCAGCGCGCCGAAGGCCAGCGCGGCGGCGATCAGGACCCGCAGCCGGGCCGTACCGCGCCGGGCGGCCAGCAGGGCGCCGACCAGTGAGCCGACCGCCATCAGGGTGTTGAGGAGGCTGTAGCCGCCGGCGCCGACGTCGAAGACGTCGTCCGCGTAGGCCGAGAGCCACACCGGGAAGTTGAAGCCGAAGGTGCCGATGAAGCCGACGAGGACGATGGGCCAGATCAGCTCCGGCCGCCTGGCCACGTAGTTCAGGCCCTCGCGCAGCTGGCCCTTGCCGCGCGGCGCCCGCTTGACCGCGTGCAGTTCACGGGCGCGCATCAGCAGCAGACCCGCCATGGGCGCGGCGAAGGACAGGCCGTTGGCGAGGAACGCCCAGCCGGTGCCCACTCCGGTGATCATGACTCCGGCGACGGCGGGGCCGACCAGACGGGCGGACTGGAAGTTCGCCGAGTTCAGGCTGACCGCGTTCTGCAACTGCTCGGGGCCGACCATCTCGGACACGAAGGACTGCCGGGCCGGGTTGTCGATCACCGTGGCGAGGCCGACGGCGAAGGCGGCGACGTAGACGTGCCAGACCTGGACGTGGCCGGAGAGGGTCAGGAAGGCGAGCGCGAGACCGGTGAGGGCCATCGCCGCCTGGGTGCTCAGCAGCGTGGGCCGCTTGGGCAGACGGTCCACGAGGACGCCGCCGTAGAGGCCGAACAGGAGCATCGGCAGGAACTGCAGGGCCGTCGTGATGCCGACGGCCGCCGAGGAGCCGGTGAGACCGAGGACCAGCCAGTCCTGGGCGATGCGCTGCATCCAGGTGCCGGTGTTCGAGACGACCTGGCCGAGGAAGAAGAGCCGGTAGTTCCGGATCCTCAGGGAGCTGAACATCGAGGATCTGCGGGCGGCGGGGGTAGCGGTGGACGGTGCGGGGGCGGAAGCTGCTCCGGATCCCGTACTCAAAAGGGTTCGCCTCCTTGAGTGGCTTGCTTAGAGGTGTGCGAGTTTTTCCAGCACGGGGGCGGCGGCGCGCAGTTTGGCCCACTCGTCCTCGTCGAGTCCGTCGACGAGGCCGGCCAGGAACGCGTTGCGCTTGCGGCGGCTCTCCTCGAGCATGGCCTCGGCCTGCTCGGTCTGGGTGACGACCTTCTGGCGCCGGTCCTCCGGGTGCGGCTCCAGCCGGACCAGCCCCTTGGCCTCGAGCAGCGCGACGATGCGGGTCATCGACGGCGGCTGGACGTGCTCCTTGCGAGCCAGCTCACCAGGGGTGGCGGAACCGCAGCGGAACAGGGTGCCCAGCACCGACATCTCGGTGGGGCTCAGTGACTCGTCGACCCGCTGGTGCTTGAGGCGACGGGACAGCCGCATCACGGCGGAGCGGAGGGCGTTCACGGCGGCAGCGTCGTCGCCATGCGTAAGGTCCGGCATGTTCCTTAGCGTAACTCATTACCCTGACTAAGGACCACCGGGGCGCACGAGCGATGCCCGTGACCCTGGCCACTGAACCCTTTGATCACCCGTAAGAGTGAGTGGGATCCGGAAAGAGACGCGCCGGGTGGCCGGATGTGGCGACCCTCGTAGCCATGGGGACCAGCGTGCTCAGCCTGCGGATAGACGGGGAGCTGCTCGAAAGGCTCCGGCACCACGCGGCGAGAAGGGGAATGAGCGTGCAGGACTACGTGGTCCGCACGCTCGTCCGGAACGACTTCGACGAACGGTTCCAGACCGCCGTCGAGGAGACGGAGAGGTTCTACGGCGTCCCGTGACGCCCGCCGGCCGACGGGCGGTCGGGGGCGGGCGTCGGGGGCCGGGCCGGTCGGGTCAGGTCAGGTCAGGCCCAGGGCCGGCATCAGGTAGTAGAAGGCGAAGACCGCCGAGACGGCGTACATCGCGACCGGGATCTCCCGGGCCCGTCCGGCGACCAGGCGCAGCACCGTGAAGGTGATGAAGCCCATGCCGATGCCGTTGGTGATCGAGTAGGTGAACGGCATCATCAGCATCGTCACGAAGGCCGGGACGGCGATGGTGTAGTCCGCCCAGTCGATCTCCTTGACGGAGTTCGACAGGATCAGGAAGCCGACCGCGACCAGCGCCGGGGTCGCCGCCTGGGACGGGACCATCGTGGCGATCGGGGTGAGGAAGAGCGCCACCGCGAAGAGACCGCCGGTGACGACGTTCGCCAGGCCCGTGCGGGCACCCTCGCCGACGCCCGCGGTGGACTCCACGAACGCAGTGGTGGCCGAGGAGGAGCTGGCGCCGCCGGCCGCGACCGCGAGGCCGTCGACGAAGAGGACCTTGTTGATGCCGGGCATGTAGCCCTGGGCGTCGGTCAGCTTGGCCTCGTCACTGATGCCCATGATCGTGCCCATCGCGTCGAAGAAGCACGACAGCAGGACCGTGAAGACGAACAGGATGCCGGTCAGCACGCCGACCTTGGAGAAACCGCCGAACAGGCTGACCTGGCCGACCAGGCCGAAGTCGGGGGTCGCCACCGGGTTGCCCGGCCACTTCGGGACGGTGAGACCCCAGGACGGGATGGTCGCGACGGCATTGATGATCACCGCGAGGACGGTCATGCCGACGATGGAGATCAGGATCGCGCCCGGCACCTTGCGGACGATCAGCGCGAAGGTGAGGAGCGCGCCCAGGATGAAGATCAGCACCGGCCAGCCGGTGAGGTGGCCGCCCGTGCCGAGCTGGAGCGGGACGGTGGTCTGGGCGGCGTCCGGCATGCGCGTGACGAAGCCCGAGTCGACCAGGCCGATCAGCATGATGAACAGGCCGATACCGATCGCGATCGCCTTGCGCAGGCCGAACGGCACGGCGTTCATCACGCGCTCGCGCAGCCCCGTGGCGACCAGCAGCATCACCACGAAGCCGGCCAGCACGACCATGCCCATGGCGTCCGGCCAGCTCATCCGGGGCGCCAGCTGGAGCGCGACGACCGAGTTGACGCCGAGGCCGGCGGCGAGCGCGATCGGCACATTGCCGATGACGCCCATCAGCAGCGTGCTGAACGCGGCCGTCAGCGCCGTCGCCGTCACCAGCTGGCCGTTGTCCAGGTGGTGCCCGTACATGTCCTTCGCGCTGCCGAGGATGATCGGGTTCAGCACGATGATGTACGCCATCGCAAAGAAGGTGGCGAAGCCGCCGCGGATCTCGCGGGCGAGGGAGCTGCCCCGCTCGGAGATCTTGAAGTAGCGGTCGAAGGGGCCGAAGGCGCGCGCACCGCCCGGCCGTTCGGGGGTGGGGGCCTTGGCAGGTGCCGAGGTGGACATGCGGGACCTCATCACCAACGGGGTACCCCCGAGCCTCGTTGGAGTTTCATACGAGCAGAAGTGGCCAGAGACAAACGGTTTCAGTATGAACGTATGAGTCGCAGATCGCCATCTCCGCGCGTAGAACCGGTCGTGGCCCGATCGCCTCGTAAGCTGTCCCCCATGACCAAGTGGACCCCCACGCACGAGGCGCCCGAACCCCTGGAGGGCCCCGTGGTCGCCACCATCACCGGCGGCACGATCGTGTGGTTCGTGCTCTTCCTGATCCAGCTGCCCTTCTACGGCTGGTTCGCGGACCAGGACCGGCAGTGGTGGGTGTGGACCTGCCTGGCCGGGGGCGGGCTCGGACTGATCGGCATCTGGTACGTCCGCAAGCGCGACGCGGCGATCAAGCGGGACGCCGCGCCGCCGCCGGCCCCGGCGAAGTAGCCGTACGACCAGGGCACGACCCGGCTCCTCATCGTCTCCTCCCCAGGTCGGAACCCGACCCGGAGTTCCCCGCTCTCGGCAGGTGGAGCCGCAGATCCGCACGTACCGTCGGATACATGTCGCACATCGACGCGGGCGCCGAGCTGGATCCGGTGCATCCCGTGCCCCTGCCCAAGGCCCCGTCCGCCGGGCTGACCCGGGCCGAGGTCGCGGAGCGGGTGGCGCGCGGGCAGGTCAACGACGTTCCGGTGCGCAGCAGCAGATCGCTGGGGGAGATCGTCCGTGCGAACGTCTTCACCCGGTTCAACGCGATCATCGGTGTGCTCTGGCTCGTCATGCTGTTCGTCGCGCCGATCCAGGACAGCCTGTTCGGCTTCGTGATCCTCGCCAACACCGGCATCGGCATCGTCCAGGAGTGGCGCGCCAAGCAGA
The DNA here is from genome assembly GCF_043199955.1 of Streptomyces sp. NPDC048514. Taxonomy (NCBI): domain Bacteria; kingdom Bacillati; phylum Actinomycetota; class Actinomycetes; order Kitasatosporales; family Streptomycetaceae; genus Streptomyces; species Streptomyces sp. NPDC048514. Next base: position 483,239 of record NZ_JBICWT010000004.1, read on the forward strand.
CCCTGGACGCGCTGGCGGTGATCGGGGAGTCCCGGCCGACGGTCCGCCGGGACGGCACCGCGACCGAGGTGCCCACCAGCGAGATCGTCCTCGACGACCTCGTCGAGATCGGCCCCGGCGACAAGATCGTCGTCGACGGGGTGTGCGCGGAGGCCGATGGCCTGGAGATCGACGAGTCGCTGCTCACCGGCGAGGCCGATCCGGTCGTCAAACGCCCGGGCGACCCGGTCATGTCCGGCAGCTTCGTGGTCGCGGGCGGCGGCGCCTTCCAGGCCACCAAGGTCGGCCGGGAGGCCTATGCCGCCCAGCTCGCCGAGGACGCCTCCCGCTTCACCCTCGTCCACTCCGAGCTGCGCACCGGCATCTCCACGATCCTGAAGTACGTCACCTGGATGATGGTCCCGGCCGCGATCGGCCTGGTCGTCACCCAGCTGGTGGTGAAGAACAACGGGCTGAAGGACGCGGTGGCCCGCACGGTCGGCGGGATCATCCCGATGGTCCCGGAGGGCCTGGTCCTCCTCACCTCCGTGGCCTTCGCCATCGGGGTCATCCGGCTGGGCCGCAAGCAGTGCCTCGTGCAGGAGCTGCCGGCCATCGAGGGGCTGGCCCGCGTCGACACCGTCTGCCTCGACAAGACCGGCACGCTCACCGAGGGCGGCATGGACGTCACCGGTCTGTGTCCGCTGGACGGGGCCGACGAGTCCTACGTGCGCCGGGTGCTCGGCGCCCTCGGCGAGTCGGACCCGCGCCCCAACGCCTCGCTCCAGGCCATCATCGACGCCTACCCGGACAGCGAGGACTGGCGCTGCGTCGAGTCGCTCCCCTTCTCCTCCGCGCGCAAGTACAGCGGGGCGGCGTTCAGCGAGGGCGACGGTGAGACCAGCACCTGGCTGCTGGGCGCCCCGGACGTCCTCCTCACCGACGGCGACCCGGCCCTGGCCGAGACCGAGCGCCTCAACGAGGAGGGACTGCGGGTCCTGCTGCTGGCCCGCGCCCACCGCGACCTGGACGATCCGGAACCGGCCAGGGGTGCCCGTCCCACCGCCCTCGTCGTCCTGGAGCAGCGGCTGCGGCCGGACGCCTCCGAGACGCTGCGCTACTTCGCGGACCAGCAGGTCCGGGCGAAGGTGATCTCGGGCGACAACGCGGTGTCGGTCGGCGCGGTCGCCACCAAGCTGGGGCTCGCCGGTGCGGCGGTGGACGCGCGGCGTCTGCCGGCCGACGGGGCCGGGATGGCGCGGGCGCTGGACGAGGCGACGGTGTTCGGGCGGGTCAGCCCGCAGCAGAAGCGGGAGATGGTCGGCGCACTGCAGTCGAACGGGCACACGGTCGCGATGACGGGCGACGGCGTGAACGACGTCCTCGCGCTCAAGGACGCCGACATCGGTGTGGCCATGGGCTCGGGCTCGGAGGCGACCCGCGCGGTGGCCCAGATCGTCCTGCTGGACAACAGCTTCGCGAGCCTGCCGTCGGTGGTGGGCGAGGGCCGCCGGGTGATCGGCAACATCACGCGCGTGGCGACCCTGTTCCTGGTGAAGACGGTCTACTCGGTGCTGCTGGCGGTGCTGGTGGTGTGCTGGCAGGTCGAATACCCCTTCCTGCCACGGCACCTGACCCTGCTGTCCACCCTCACCATCGGCATCCCTGCCTTCTTCCTGGCCCTGGCCCCGAACAAGGAGCGGGCCAGACCGCACTTCGTCCGCCGGGTCATGCGGTACTCGATCCCGGGCGGTGTGGTGGCCGGGGTGGCGACCTTCGTGACGTATCTGATCGCCCGGCACCACTACACCGGGCCCGGCCAGCTGGACGCGGAGACCAGCGCGGCCACCCTGACCCTGTTCCTGGTCTCCATGTGGGTCCTGGCGATCATCGCCCGCCCCTACACCTGGTGGCGGGTGGCCCTGGTGGCCGCGATGGGCGTGGCGTTCCTGCTCGTCCTCGGGGTGCCGGCCCTGCAGAGCTTCTTCGCGCTCAAGCTGGTCGGCGTCACGATGCCGTGGACGGCGGTGGGGGTGGCGGTGGTGGCCTCGGCGTTGCTCGAGCTCGCCTGGAAACGGCTGGACTCGCGGTCTCCCGCCTGACGCGGAACCGCGACCGTCACGAGGACGAGACGGCCGAAGGGCCCTGGAAGGAGCGAGCTCTCAGGGCCCAGATGCCCGAAGGGCCCTGGAAGCAGCTCCCAGGGCCCTTCGCGCGGTTTCCCGCTGCCTACTTCACGTCGACGTAGTCACCCGTGGCGTTGACCGCCGGGGTGGTCGAGGTGCCGGCGAAGCTGAGGCGCCAGTAGCCGTCGTACTGGGCGGTGGCGGTGGCCTTCACGTTGCCGGACGAGTCGGAGGTGACCGTCTTGACGGTGGTGTACGTGGTCGTACCCGCCTTGTAGAACTGCAGCTTGACCGACTGGCTGGTGTAGCCGTGGTACAGGCCGTCCTCCCAGTTGGCACGGGACAGCTTGCCCGTGGTGGTGATGGTCTTGCCCTTGACGACCGGCTCCGGGCCCGCGTTGGCGGTCAGCTTGGAGTAGCGCTGCAGCAGGGTGGTGGCCATGCTGCCGCGGTCGCTGAAGCCGACCTTGCTCATGTCGGGGTTCTCCGGGTCCTGACCGTTGAAGGCGACGGCCTCGGCGCCGACCGACCAGCTTCCGGAGTCGGTGTTCTTCAGCGAGTGCTCGCCGGGGTAGATGTCGACGGTGCCGGTGCAGGTCGCGGTGGTCGACGTGACGGCCTTGCAGGTGGCGTAGTCGTCGCCTTCGAGCGTCTTGCTCGGCGCGTCGAAGGAGCCGCGGTAGAGGTAGGCGTCGGTGTAGAAGTCGGACGCGGCGACGTTCACGCCCGAGCCGTGGGTCAGCGTGTAGCTGTAGGTGGTGCTGACCTTGTTGGTGGTGCCGACCTTGATCGCCGATGCGATCTTGAGGTTCGAGAAGCTCACGTCCATCGTGTACGGCGTGCCGCTGGTCCCGGTGGCGTGCGCGGCCGGGACGGCGAGGACGGACAGAGCCAGGGCGCCGGAGACGGCGGCCACGGTGGCACGTATGCGCATGTGCGTTCCCTTGGAGGGAGAAGTGATCGGAGTCGGTCGACTCAGGCGATCAGATTCCCGAGCGGCGCCCTGGGTTGTACGGCGAGGGCCACGCCGTCCAGTTTTTGGGGCGCGCATTACCAGGTCATGGCAGAAGTGAGAAGAAACGTTCCGAATCCGGGTGCCGTACGGGCTCCCGGAACCGGAGAGGCGCCGCGTGCCGCTCGCCTCACGCCGGCCTACCTCGCGTGGTCTGCCTGGCGTCGGTTCACTTCACGTCGACGAGGTCGCCCGCGGAGCCGGCCGGGCTTTCCGGGAGATCTCGCCGTCAGTCGAACCACCGGTCCCGGGCCAGCTCCTGCGTCCGGGACGGGTCCTCCAGGAGGGCGGCGACCTCGAAGCGGCGCGGCCACTGTCCCGCCGCCCAGGCCAGACCCGCGGCGACCCCTTCCAGCGTGGCCGCGTGCAGCACGCCGTCGCCGGTCAGCCGCCAGTCGATCTCGACGCCGTCCACGACCAGTTCCTCGTGCTCGGCGTAGGTCCGCGGGGTCCGCGGCCCGAGCAGCACCCGCACCGGGTCGGGTACGTCGTGCTCGGTGCCCTCGGAGTTCACCTCTCCGGTGACGGACTCGCTCAGCCGCCGCACCTGGAACAGCTCGGCCAGCTCGGCGGCCCGGGACGGCGGCACCGGCAGCAGCGGCACCCCGGAGGTGAACGGCAGCAGGTCGGGTGAATCGACCACGACCGCGTCGGCCGCGTCCACGACCTGAGCCCGCCCGTCGACCACGGCGCGCAGCTCCTCCGGCAGGGTCACCCGCTCCGGGTCCAGCTCGGCCAGCGCGCCGTACAGACCGTGCAGCTGGGCCGGGGTGACCGGCCGCTCCGGGTCGGCCAGCCGGTCCAGCAGCTCGGCTGCGCCGCCGGGCTCGTCCAGCAGGGCGGCCACGGAGGTCCGCACCCCGAGCGCCCGCAGCACCTGCTCGTCCTCGAACCCGGTGGCGTCGGCCTCGTCGTACAGGCCGCGCAGCAGCGGATCGCCGCCGGCGGCGAGCAGACCGGCCGGACGCCGGCCGTCCAGCACCGGGTGCCCGCGCAGCCACCACGCGGTGTACGGCCGTACGACCTCGTGCGTGCCGTCGGGCAGCAGGACGCGCACGGGCTGGGTGAGGGCGTCGCGCAGCGGCGGCCGGGCGAGCAGCGTGAGCGCCTCGGGCCAGTGGGCGTCGTCCACCAGGTCGAGGTCGCGGACGGCGACGAGTTCGGTGGCGACCGGCGGCACCGGACTGTCCGGGAACCGGTCCAGGATGTCCTCGCACCACACGTCCACGGCGTCCAGCAGCCCCGCGTCGTCCGGCTCGGCGAAGTCGCCCTCACGGGGCTCGAGTTCGTCCGGGTCGAGGACGACGTCGGTGGCGCGGACCAGCGCGAAGTCGGCGAGCACCCCGCAGGCGGTCAGCGGCTGTTCGCCCCACTTCGCCGCGAGGTCCGGGTCGACTGCGGCCAGTTCGCCTTCGCGGATCACCCGGGCGAAGGGGCTGTCCGGGAAGACCAGTTCGCCCGCCGGGGCGAGTTCGCCGTCCTCGTCGGCCAGGGCGAGGGCGCCCAGCCACGGCTCGTCGCCGGGCTCCAGACCGGCGTCCCGGACGAGTGCCAGCACGGTGCCGGCGAGTTCCTCCGCGTCGGGGGCGTCCTCCTCCCACAGCGCCCCGCCCTCGTCGTCCAGCGAGGCGGCGACGGCGGCCCGCACCTGCGGGGTGGTGAGCACCGCCCGGGGGCTCGCGGGCAGCGCGCCCAGCTTCTCCAGCAGCCGGTGCGCGGCGTCCTCGTGGGCGATCTTCAGCCCGAGCCGCCCGAGGACGTCCGGGTCGAGCGGGGCGGCGTCCGGGGTGGGCAGCAGGACCTGCCGCGGCCCGATGGCGGTCCTGCCGTCCGCGAGCGGCACCGGCAGCCCGGAGAGCCGGTCGGGGTCGACTCCGGCGAGGCTGTCGTACAGCCGCCACCACCAGCCGGGTTCCTTCTCCAGACCGGCGAGCCGGTCGATGGCGTCGGCGAGCGGGAGCCGGGCCACCCCGAGGGTGCGCAGCTCGGCCCGGCGTTCCAGGCCGGCCGGCAGGAGGGTGGGCAGCACCTCGGCGAGCACCCGCACGGTGTCCGCGCCGGCGCCCTCCACGAGTTCCGCGTCCCTGGGCCGCAGCGCGTCCGGAAGCTCCTCGTCGTCCTTGGTGTCGAGGGCCGGGGGGAGGAACGCGGTACGGGGCAGCCGCTCCAGGATCGCCTGGCGCAGCGCTACGTCGAGTTCGCCCTTGCCGAGCGGCCCGGGTACGAGGCCGACGGCGCCGTCCGTCACCGGCCGCCACGCGGCGAGCAGTTCGGTGTAGGCGTCGGCGGCGCGCTGCACCAGGAAGTCGGTGAGCGGTCCGGGCGCCGCGTGCCGCCGGGTGGTGTCGAGGGGGAAGGAGGCGATGAGCAGGGCGGGCACGCCGAGCGGCTCGTCGCTGGGCGTGGGCGCGTGGACGACCGGGGTGCTGCGCGGCCGTACCGGGCGCCCGCCCTCGTCCTGCGGTACGGCCCAGGTCACCGACCAGTGGGGCCGCAGGCGCTCCTCCACCGGCCGGCCGGCGAGCAGATCGGGCGTGAGCGGCCCGTGGGCGGAGGCGGTGCGCCAGCGGGTGGTGCCGTCCCGGGAGTCCGCCACGACGGTGACGGCGCCCTCGTCGTGGCGGCGCAGTGTGCGCGCCTGCGCGTCCTCGACCTCGACGACGACCTCCGCCAGGCCCGGCAGGGCGAGGAGCAGGGTGTCGTCGACGGAGTCCAGCAGCCGCTCGGCGAGGTCGGTGGCGGCCGCGTCCCGGAGGGGGAGGATGACGGCCGTGTCGTACGGGTCGGGGGCGGTGCCCTCGGCGGCGAACGGGAGCCGGAGGAGCGGCACGTGTCCGTCCCGGCGGCGCACCTCGTCACCGAGCCCCGGGCTGTGCCGGGCGGTCTCCGCGGCCCCCTCCCGCGCCTCGGTCAGGGACCAGCGGACCCCGCCGTGCCGGCCCACGATCGCGGGCTCGTCCGTCACGGAGAGTACGGCGGCGAAACCGACCCCGAACCGGCCGACGGCGCCCTGGGTGCCCGCTGCGTCCCGCTTGGCGGAGGCGCGCAGCGTGGACAGCGACTCGACACCGGCGGCGTCCAGCGGGGCGCCGGTGTTCGCGGCGACCAGCACGCCGTCGCGGAGGGTGAGCCGCAGCCGGCCCGGCACCTGCGCGCGGGCGGCCGCGTCGGCGGCGTTCTGGGCCAACTCGACCACGAGCCGGTCCCGGTAGCCGCCGAGGACCAGGTCCTCCTCGGCGTTGGCGTCCTCGCGGAAGCGGGCGGGACTGGTGGCCCAGGCGTCGAGGACGCCGCGGCGCAGACGGGCGGTGCCGAAGGGGTCGGCGCCCTCTGCCGCCGGCCGCACGTACTTGCTGCTCACGTTCACTCTCCTCGTCTCCGTGGGACGAAGGTACAGCGCGTTCGGGCGGCAGGCCGAAGGGGCGTGGTGGCCGTTCGGCCGCGGGCCATCACCGGGCGCGGTGCGGGTAGACGGTGATGGCCCGATCTCTTCGCACGAAAGGGGCGCTGTCCCATGGCCCGGACACAGGACGTCGTCGAGCTGATCCTTCAGGACCACCGGCGCATGGAGGACCTCTTCCGCCGGATGCGCAGTGTGGAGGACGACCGAGCCGGTGCGCTGGAGGAGTTCGCGCACCTGCTGATCGCGCACGCGCAGGCCGAGGAGGCCGAGGTCTATCCCGCCCTCAAGCGGTACAAGGACATCGACGACGAGGAAGTCGAACACGGCGAGCACGAGCACGACGAGGGCAACAAGGCCCTCCTGGAGCTGCTGCAGGTGGAGGAGGTGGGCTCCGAGGAGTGGGACGAGAAGCTGGAGGACCTGGTGCAGGCCGTCAACCACCACGCCGACGAGGAGGAACGCACCATCCTCAACGGTGCGCGCGAGAACGTGGCGATGAGCCGGCGCGAGCAGCTGGGTGCGGCCTTCCTGGAGGAGCGTGAGCGGCAGCTGAAGGCCGGCTGCGGCTCGGTCGACAACGTGCGCCGCATCGTCGGGTCCTGATCGTCGCGCGGGCCGCGGGCCGGAGACGGGAGGCGCCCGGCCCGGCCCGTGCGGGTTGGGCGGACGGGCGCCACCCGGGAGGGGCGGTACGGGGCGGGGCGGTACGGCCGGGTCGCGCGCCGGGGTCAGGGACCCGGGCCCGGGTCGGGCTGCACGGCTCGGCCCAGGCCGGCGCGGGCCGCTTCCAGCTGTGCGGCGAAGGCGATGCCCAGGAACAGCGCGACACCCGTCAGGTTGGCCCACAGCAGCAGGGCGACGAAGGCGGTGAGCGGCCCGTACACGGCGCCGAAGGACCCGCTGCGGGAGACGTACAGCGCCAGCAGCCAGGTCGCGGTGACCCACAGCACCAGGTGGACGGCGGAGCCGAAGGCGAGCCAGGTGTACCCGGGCTGGTCCCGGCGCGGCGACCAGCGGAAGACGACGGCGGAGGCGACCCAGGCGAGGACCGTCCCGACCGGTATCTCCAGGGCGCCCCACCAGCCCGGCGGGCCGGGCCGGCCGAGGGCCTCGGTCGTCGCGGCGCCGACGGCCTCGCCGGCGACCAGGACGAGGAAGCCCAGCACCATCGGAACGCCCGCGGCGAAGGCGAGGAGCAGCGCCCTGCCGTACTTCCGCGGGAAGGGCCGGTCCCGTTCGACGCCGTAGATGCGGTTGGCGCCCCGTTCGACCTGGCCCATCGCGGAGGCCAGGTTGAGGACGGAGAAGGCCAGTCCGAGGCAGAGCGCGACCTTGCCCCACACGTCCGAGCCGGCGGTGCGGCGGGTGCCGCGCAGCGCGTCCTCGATGATGTCCGAACCGGCACCCGGCGCGATCCTGCCCAGGGTCAGCTCGATGACGCGCCCCACGCTCTCGGTGTGCGCGGCCGTGGCCAGGCCGACGAGCGCGATGGTGAACGGCACCATGCCCAGCACGATCTGGAAGCCGAGGGCGCGTGCGTTGGTGAAGCCGTCGGCGTAGCGGAACCGGGAGAACGCGTCGAGCAGCAGCCGGAAGCCCCCGTAGCGGCGCAGCGCGGTGAACGCCTCGTCGCCGGACAGCTCCTCCCCGATCATGTCCCGCGTCTGCGGAACGTGCACCACCGTGCCCATGGTCCGTCCTCCCCCTCGTCCGTGCGTCTGCCCGTCAGCGCGGGTCCGGATGGGTGCCGGGGCCGTCCCCCGGCCCGGCCAGCGGCGTCGGCGACAGGGCGGTGGGCTCCTCGCCCGGCTCCAGCAGGGTGTCCGCCGCGCCGACGATCAGCGGATCGGGCGTGCCCACCGCCGTGCGGTCCTTGGCCGGGTAGTCGAAGCGGTCGAGGAGGCTGCGCATCGCCTCCAGCCGGCCGCGCCGCTTGTCGTTGTTCTTCACGACCGTCCACGGCGCGTACGGCGTGTCCGTGGCCCGGAACATGTCGACCTTGGCCGCGGTGTAGTCGTCCCAGCGGTCGAGGGAGGCGAGGTCGGTGGGGGAGAGCTTCCAGTGGCGCACCGGGTCGACCTCGCGGATCGCGAACCGGGTGCGCTGCTCGGCCCGGGACACCGAGAACCAGAACTTCACCAGCAGGACGCCGTCGTCGGTGAGCAGCCGTTCGAACAGCGGGGCCTGTCCGAGGAACTGCCGGTACTCGGCCTCCGTGCAGAACCCCATGACCCGTTCGACGCCCGCCCGGTTGTACCAGGAGCGGTCGAAGAAGACGATCTCGCCGCGGGCCGGCAGCTGGGTCACGTACCGCTGGAAGTACCACTGCCCCGCCTCGCGCTCGGTCGGTTTCTCCAGCGCCACCACGCGGGCCCCGCGGGGATTGAGCCGCTCGGTGAACCGCTTGATGGTGCCGCCCTTGCCGGCCGCGTCCCGCCCCTCGCAGACCACCACGATCCGCCGGCCGGTCTCCTTCGTCCAGCGCTGGAGCTTGAGCAGCTCGATCTGGAGGATCCGCTTCGTCCGTTCGTACTCGCGCCGGCCGACCATGCGGTCGTAGGGGTGGTTCTCCCGCCAGGTCTCGATCGGCCGGCCCCCGGAGCCCAGGAGTATCGGCCGCTCGGGCTGCCGGTCGTCGACCTCGAGCCCCCGCAGCAGGCCGCTCTCCTCCCCCGTGCCGCCGGTCCCTTCGTCCTGTGTCACCCGCTCGTGCTCGGCCACGACCGTGCCTCTTCCGCCTCGCCGCTCGCCGGGGCCGCCCCGCCGGGCCCCGCCGTGTTCCCCCTCCACGTGCCCGCCCCGCGCCGACCCAGTCGCGGGACCTGCCCGGCCGGGGACCACCGCCGCCGGGCCCTGTACGGTCTCTACGGTCGTTTCCGCCCGTACGTACGAGACAGGAAGGCGATCACGTGACCGAACTGCGGCTCGGACCACTGCTGAGGTACACCGACGACTCGTGCGCGACCGTGTGGATCGAGGCGAGCCGGCCCTGCACCGCGCGGGTGCGCTGCTCGAACGGCGCGGGCGGCACCGCCCCCACCTTCCAGGTGGCCGGGCACCACTACGCGCTCGTCACGGTGACCGGCCTCGAACCGGGCACCGCACCGTCGTACGAGGTGTTCCTGGACGACACCCCGGTCTGGCCGCTGCCCGACTCCCCCTTCCCGCCCTCCGTCATCCGGGTGCCCGCCTCCGGCGACGGCGTCCGCGTCACCTTCGGCTCCTGCCGCTGGGCGGCGCCCCCGGCCGACGGCAAGGACCCGGTCGGCGCCGACGCCCTCGACACCCTCGCCGTCCGGCTGGCGGCCGACCCCGACGCCGACCGCCCCGACGTCCTGCTCCTGCTGGGCGACCAGGTCTACGCTGACGAGACCTCCGAGGAGACCCGCCGCTGGCTGGCCGGCCGCCGCGACCTCGACCGGGCGCCCGGGGCCCAGGTCACCGACTACGAGGAGTACTGCCGGCTCTACCACGAGTCGTGGCTCGACCCCGAGATCCGCTGGCTGCTGTCCACCGTGCCCAGCTTCATGATCTTCGACGACCACGACATCGTGGACGACTGGAACACCTCCGCCGCCTGGCTCGCCGACATGCGCGCCACCGACTGGTGGCAGGAGCGGCTGCTGAGCGGCCTGATGTCCTACTGGGTCCACCAGCACCTGGGCAACCTGTCCCCCGCCGAACTGGCCGACGACCCCACCTGGGCCGCCGTCCACGCGGCCCCGGACGGCACCGGCGCGGTGCGCGCCCTGGCCGAGCGGGCCGACGCGGACTCCGCCTCGGTCCGCTTCAGCTACCGGCGCGACTTCGGCCGGGTCCGGGTGGTGATGGTGGACTCCCGCGCGGCCCGGGTCCTGCAGGAGGACCGCCGCGCCATGCTCGACCCCGGCGAGGCCGACTGGCTGCGCGAGCAGGTGCTGTCCGACCCGGGCTCCTACGACCACCTGCTGCTCGGCACCTCCCTGCCCTGGCTGCTGCCACACCTGGTGCACGACACCGAGGCCTGGGACGCGGCCCTGTGCACCGGTGAGCGGGGTGCCCGCTGGGCGCGCTTCGGCGAGTACCTGCGGCGCCGGGCCGATCTGGAGCACTGGGCTGCCTTCCCCCGTTCCTTCGCCGACCTCGCCGCGGTGATAGCCGAGGCCGGGTCGGCGCCGGGTGGCCCCGCGAGCGTGTGCGTCCTGTCCGGCGACGTGCACCACGGCTACCTCGCGCGGGCGTCCTGGCATTCCGGCGGACCGGACATCCCCGTCGTCCAGCTCACCTGCTCGCCCGTGCACAACTCCGTGCCGCTGATGATGCGCGTCGGCTTCCGCGTGGGCTGGAGCGCGGCGGCCCGCGCCCTGGGCCGCCTGCTCACCCGCCACGGCCGCTGCGAGCGGCCTCCGGTCACCTGGCGCAAGCGGGGCGGGCCGTGGTTCGGCAACCAGCTCATGACCCTGACGCTGCGCGCCCGCGCGGCCCACCTGCGCCTGGAACGAACGGGCCCGGACGCGGCGTTGCACACCGTGCACGAAGCCGAGCTGACCGCGGGGTAGTTCAGCGCCGGGCGGCGTACCCCACGAACTCCGCCCAGGTCCCGGGACCGACGCTGAGAACGGCTCCGCCGGTCTGCTTGGAGTCACGGATGTGGATGAGGGAGGGCGCCTGATCCAGGGCGACTTCCAGGCAGTCGCCCGGGTCGCTGCCGTCGCTGTAGCTGCTCTTGAACCAGTCCAGGGCCACTTCGACGCAGGAGTCGCCGTCGGGACCACTGCTGTAGCTGCTCTTGAACCAGCGGATCATGTTTCTCCCAGCAGGTGCTCAATGAGGGCCAGCGACTCCCTGGGAGGGAGGGCCTGCGCCCGGATGGTGCCATACCGCAGCTCCAGGACGCGCAGCTCCCGCAGGTTCGAAACGGTACGACCGCTGAACGCGCCGTCGGACCGCCCGACGGCCGTGCCGTCCTCGAACTTGAGCAACTCGATCCTTCCACTCATGCCCGGGTGAGGAGCACTGTCCATCGGCATCACCTGAAGCGTGACGTTGTTCAACTGCGCGATATCCATCAGGCGTTCGAACTGCTGTCGCCGCACCATTGTGCCTCCGACTCTGCGGCGCAGCGTCGCCTCTTCCAGGACGAAGCTCAGCGCAGGCGCGGGTGTCCGCTCGAAAATGGACTGCCGAGCCATGCGGGCGGCCACCCTTCGCTCCAGATCCCTCGGCGGGTATGCGGGCTGCCAGCACTCCAGCAGAGCACGCGAGTAGTCGGAGATCTGCAAAAGGCCGTGAATGTTGCTGGCCTCGTACACGCCGATCTCGACCGCTCTGGCCTCCGACGCCGCCAGATCCCGAACCTTCTTCGGATAGCGGACCTTCTCCACGTCCTCCTTCATCGCGGAGAGCAACCCGCCCGCCCGCAGGACCTTGTCCGCCTTGTCCAGGTACTCGGGGCGGGGGATCCGCTTGCCGCCCTCCACCTTGTAGACCAGGTCCTCGCCGTAGCCGACGGCCTTGCCGAAGTCGGCCGCCCGCATCCCCACCGCCTCGCGCCGCAGCTTCAGCTGGCGACCCACCGTGGCGATGACGGCGATCCCCCAGTCGTCGTCCGGGTCGACCTCCCACCCCGGCTCCTCTTCCTCGCTCACACCGCACCCCCTTCGCCGACAGTCCGGACAGCGCCGGACAACCGCCGGACAGTGACCGTACGCAACCGCTCCGTCACTGTTCACGGTATGCACGCGCGGCCACGCTGAGTGATGTGAACCAGGAAATCTCCACCCACGTCCCGAACGTGACCCTGCACCTGTCCCCCACCCCCCGGGGAGCCCGTCTCGCCCGCCTGCTGGCGACGGAACAACTGCGCGCCTGGGGAGTGCCGTTGGACCCGGCGGCGCTGATCGTGGCGGAACTCGCCGCCAACGCGGCCACGCACGGCCGGGTCCCGGGAAGGGACTTCCGGCTGACCCTCTACGTCGTCGCAGAGACGCTGCGCATCGAGGTCACCGACACCCGGGGCGACCGGAACCCGGTTCCCGGGCGACCGGCACCGGACGCGGAGACCGGCCGGGGGCTGCTTCTCGTGGACGCGCTCGCCGACCGCTGGGGGACCGCGCCGGGGCCGTCCCCGCGCAAGACGGTGTGGGCGGAAGTCCGCTTCGGACCGTCACCCGGGACTCCGTGCGTCCCCGCCACGGTTCCAGCGCCCTCCGCAGCAGCGACCGCCTGCCCCGGCACAGCCGCCACCCCGCCCGAAGCCGCGTCGTCGCCCGAGGGCGGCCGCGCGGCGCCCGGTGCGTACTCCGGGCGTGCCGGCTCCGGTCAGGAGTGGCCCAGTTCCGCCGTCGTCTCGTCGTCGCCGGTCTCCGGGACCGAGCCCGAGTCGCGGGCCGGGCGGAGCGGGAAGGGGTCGACGCGGGTCTCGTCGATGACCGGCTGGGCCGGCTGCGGGGGCTTCGGCATGACCGCCGCCTCCGAGTGGCCGCCGCAGCCGTAGGAGAGGGAGACCACACGACCGTCCGCCGGGGAGAACTCGTTCGCGCAGACGCCGAAGGCCTGGCCCAGGGAGCCGCCGATCGGGGTGAGGAAGCCGCAGGAGACACAGGTGGCCGGGGCCGCCTGGGCCATCGGGGTCTGGGCGCCGAAGGACTCCTCCCAGCGGTCCGCGGCGACGTGCAGGCCGTAGCGGGACAGGACCCGGGCGCGGCGCATGCCCAGTTCCTCGGCCACCGAGGCGATCGAGCCCCGGGACGGGATGACCGGCTGGTGGGCGGGGGTGCCGGCGGTGATGTCGGCGTCCTCCGCCTCCGCCAGTTCCGCAAGCTCCTCGGAGACCGGCGAGTCCGGCGCCGGCTCGTCCTCACCCGTGTAGCCCGGCTCCAGGCGCAGATCGTCCTGGTCGGTGGGGAGCAGATCGCCGGGGCCGAGGTCACCGGGGCGCAGGCGCTCGCTCCACGGGACCCATTCGGGGGCGAGGAGGGCGTCGGAGCCGGGGAGGAGGACCACCTCGTCGAGGGTGACGAGCTTGGCGCGGGAGGCACGGGCCACCGTCACCGCCCAGCGCCAGCCCCGGTAGCCCAGTTCCTTGCATTCGAAGAAGTGCGTGACGACGCGGTCGCCCTCCGACACCACGCCGGCGTGCTCGCCGACCACGCCGGGGGCGGCGGCCTCCTCGGCGGCGGTGCGGGCGAGATCGACCGCCTCGGCGCACAGACGGTCGGGGGTGCGGCTTCGCGTGGTCGCTGCGCTCACAGGTATCGCTTCTCTCCTACGCCGTCTCATCGAGTGCGGCTGCCTCCGGCGGGTTGGCCGACGGAGCGGACCTGGGGACCGCATCGACGTCTGCTTCCGCGCGCTCGGGCGCACCTCTGCCATCCATTCTGCGTTATGGCTGAGATACGCACGCTACACCGAACGGGATTCGTTACCGCTACGCGGCAGGTTTTCCCGCCCGGCAGCACGCCACACCCGGCGGCCCGGCGGGGGCCGCGCCGGGCGCGGCGCCCCGGGAACACGGTGCGTCATCGGCTCCGTTCGCCGCCACACGCGTCGTAACCGCACTATCGACCGCCTTCTCGGGGCACTATGAACGTCGTGGCAGCCGCGGACAAGACGAGTGGTCGTGGCGGCGGTGCGGCTCGAGTGGGTGACACCGTCCGCTCCGTCGGGCGTGCCCTGCACTTCCCGGTCACCGGCACCGCGCGCGGCATCCGCAAGGCCACGCACGCCCACGGCGCGGGCGAATCGGGGCTGGGCAAGCTGATCGAGCTGCACGCGGTGAACGGCGCGGGGGATGTGATGATCACCGTGGCGCTCGCGTCCACGGTGTTCTTCTCCGTGCCGACCGACGAGGCGCGCGGGCGGGTCGCCCTCTACCTGGCCATCACGATGGCGCCCTTCACCCTCCTCGCCCCCGTCATCGGTCCGCTCCTGGACCGGCTGCCGCACGGGCGGCGCGCCGCCATGGCCGCGGCGATGCTGGCGCGGGCGCTGCTCGCGCTGATCATCTCGGGTGCCGTGGCGAGCGGCGGCCTGGAGCTGTATCCGGCCGCGCTGGGCGTGCTGGTGGCGTCCAAGGCCTACGGGGTGGTGCGCAGTGCCGTCGTGCCACGGCTGCTGCCGCCCCGGTTCTCGCTGGTGAAGGCCAACTCCCGGGTCACCCTGGCCGGCCTCCTGGCCACCGGTGCCGCCGCGCCGATCGCGGCGGGGCTGCACTCCGTCGGTGATCCCTGGCCCCTCTACGGCGCCTTCGTGATCTTCGTCGGGGGCACGGTCCTGTCGTTCTCCCTGCCGCCTGAGGTGGACTCGGGCAAGGGCGAGGACGTGGCACTGCTCGCGGCCGACGAGGAGCACCTGCACGGGCGGCGCCGCACGGAGGCCAAGCGGCCGGGGCTGCGGACCGTGGGGCCCGCCGTCACCCACGCGCTCGGCGCCAACGCGGCCCTGCGCTGTCTGTCCGGGTTTCTGATCTTCTTCCTCGCCTTTCTGCTGCGCGAGCACCCGCTGACCGGGGAGAGCGCGGCGGTCTCGCTGGGGATAGTGGGGGTCGCGGCCGGTGCGGGCAACGCGCTGGGAACGGCGGTGGGGGCCTGGCTGAGATCACGCGCCCCGGAGATCATCATCGTGACCGTGGTGGCGGTGGTGCTGGGCACGGCGGTGGTGGCCGCCCTGTTCTTCGGCGCGTTCCTGGTGGCCTGCCTCGCCGCGGTGGCCGGGTTCGCGCAGGCGCTGGCGAAGCTGGCGCTGGACGCGCTGATCCAGCGGGACGTGCCGGAGCTGGTGCGCACCTCGGCGTTCGCGCGCTCGGAGACACTGCTGCAGATGGCCTGGGTGTTCGGCGGTGCCGTCGGCATAGTGATGCCGCTCAACGGCGCTCTCGGCCTCACGGTCGGCGCCGTGTTCGTGGCCGTCGGCTGGCTGTCCACCCTGAAGGGACTCCTCGCCTCGGCCCGGCACGGCGGCCGGACCCGGGCCCGGGTGGCCTAACGGACGGGGACCGGCCGCCGCGAGACCGGCACAGCTGGCGTAACGAACCGGGCACGCCGCACCCCACGTGGGCGGACGGCTCCGGGCGCCCGATAGCCTTCCGTCATGACCACGCTGCCCCGCGGCGAAGCCGCTGATGCACACAAGGCTGTGCGACGCCGCCGCGCCGTCGCCGCCGCCGGCGCCGTTTCCGCCGGACTGCTCGTCCTGTCCGCCTGCGACAAGCCGACACCCGTCGCGACCGTCACCGTCGGCCGTGACTCGGTCAACTCCGAGGCGGTCTGCTACAACGACGGCAAGGCACTGGACACGAAGTCGCTGACGGAGTGTGCCAAGAAGACCGACTCCGCCGAGTCCATCAAGGTCGACCAGGACGAGACCGTCCGCTTCGGCGTCGATCCGAAGATCGCCGACGCCGGCTGGACGCTCCTCGTGAACGGCCGGCAGTTCACCGACTCCAGCAAGAAGACCTACCGCACGATCCCCGGCAGCGCGTTCTTCAACGAGCAGTACGGCACCCAGGGCGCCACCAACACGGTCCTGATCCAGATGGGCAGCAACCCGGCCAAGGGTGTGTGGTCCTTCAAGCTCAAGAAGGCCTGATCACGACCTCCCTGCGCGTCCTCGTGGCCACCGCGGTCCCCGCCGAACGGGACGCGGTGGCAGAGGCGTTCACGGGGGCGGCCGAGGACGTGCGGCCGCCGGGCGTCCGGCTGCGCCGTACGGCGGCGGGCTGCGACCTGCTGGCCGCCGGGGTCGGCCCGGCGCTCGCCGCCGCCTCCACGGCCACCGCCCTCACCGCCGCCGCGCTGGCCGGCACGCCGTACGGCCTGGTCGTCTCGGCCGGGATCGGCGGCGGCTTCCCGCCCGGGGCGCCCCTCGGCTCGCTCGTGGTCGCGGACGCGATCACCGTGGCCGACCTGGGTGCCGAGACCGCCGACGGCTTCCTCCCGGTGACCGAACTGGGATTCGGGACCATCACCCACCTGCCTCCGCCGTCGCTCGTGCGCCTCGCGTCCGAGGCCACCGGTGCCCGTACCGGCACCGTCCTGACCGTCTCCACCGTCACCGGCACCGCCGCCCGTGCCGCCGAGCTGACCGCCCGGCATCCCCGCGCGCTCGCCGAGGGCATGGAGGGATTCGGGGTGGCGGAGGCGGCCGCCGCGCACGGGGTGCCGGTGCTGGAGGTCCGCGCGGTCTCCAACCCGGTCGGCCCGCGCGACCGTGCCGCCTGGCGCATCGGCGACGCCCTCACCACCCTGACCGAGGCCTTCGGGAAGCTCGCGCCCGTATTGGAGAGTTGGACATCGGTATGACGACCAGTGAGCAGCAGACCCTGCAGATCGCGTACTCACCCTGCCCGAACGACACCTTCGTCTTCGACGCCCTCGCCCACGGCCGCGTCCCCGGCGCGCCCGCGCTGGACGTGACCTTCGCCGACATCGACCTCACCAACGGCATGGCCGAGCGCGGCGAGTTCGACGTGCTGAAGGTGTCGTACGCCGTCCTGCCGTACGTCCTCGACGAGTACGCGCTGCTGCCGTGCGGCGGTGCGCTGGGCCGGGGGTGCGGGCCGCTCGTGCTGACGCGGGAGGCCGGCACGGATCTCTCCGGCCGCACGGTGGCGGTGCCGAGCGAGCGGTCGACCGCCTATCTGCTGTTCCGGCTCTGGGCCGCGGACACCCTGCCGGGCGGTGTCGGCGAGGTGGTCGTCATGCCGTTCCACGAGATCATGCCGGCGGTGCGGGACGGCAAGGTGGACGCCGGACTGGTCATCCACGAGGCCCGTTTCACGTACCGGGACTACGGCCTGCACAAGCTCGCCGACATGGGTGAGCACTGGGAGCGGACCACCGGGCTGCCGATCCCGCTGGGCGCGATCATCGCCAGGCGCTCGCTGGGCGCCGATGTGCTGACCGGGCTCGCCGAGGCCGTCCGGGCCTCCGTGCGGGCGGCCTGGGACGATCCCGAGGCCTCCCGGCCGTATGTCATGGCGCACGCGCAGGAGATGGACCCGGCCGTCGCCGACCAGCACATCGGCCTGTACGTCAACGAGTTCACCGCCGGCCTCGGCGAGGACGGTTACGCGGCGGTCCGCGGGCTGCTCACCCGTGCGGCGGCCGAGGGACTCCTGCCGCCCCTCGGCCCTACGGCGCTCGCTTTCCCGTAGGGCCCGGGACGTGTCCGTTCCGCGGGGCGGGGGTCAGACGTCCAACTGGTCGGCGACCGCGCGGAGCAGGCCGGCGATCTTCTTGCCGGAGGCCTTGTCCGGATAGCGGCCCTTCTCGAGCATGGGCGTGATGTTCTCGAGGAGGGTGGTCAGGTCCTGCACGATCGAGGCCAGTTCGTCGGGCTTCCTGCGCTGGGCGGCGGCGACCGACGGCGTCGGGTCGAGCACGGTCACCGACAGTGCCTGGTCGCCGCGCTGACCGGCGACGACACCGAACTCCACACGCTGTCCCGGCTTGAGCACATCGACTCCGTCGGGGAGAACCGAGGAATGGACGAAGACGTCACCGCCGTCGTCGCGGGAGAGGAAGCCGAAGCCCTTCTCACTGTTGAACCACTTGACCTTGCCGGTAGGCACGTCTGTCCTCGTCCTCGTACTCGTCGGGAAAACTGCTCGGAAACGGCTCTTGATAGCACTGGAGCGGGTCGACCATGACCCGCCCATACCAAGCGCTAACAAGGCTAACGGTCTTCGGGCGGGTGACAAGACGTCCCCCGTTGTTCTCTCGCGCAGGGAACTACCCTGGTCCGGTGCCTGACAAAACCCAAACGAATTCCGCCGCGCCCGGTGACCGGCTGATCCGCGCCGGTGCCGTCGTCTTCTTCATCGGGGCCGCGGCCACGCTCGTCACGGTGGCCCCGTTGTTCTTCGGTGCGAAGCCTTTTCCGACCTACATGTTCGGTCTGAGCATGCTCATGGCGGTCGGTTTCCTCATCGCCGGCGCGGGGGTCCTGCGGTCGGTCTCCGCGGGCCGACGTCAGGCGCGGGGTGCCGCGCGGTAACCGGTCAGCCAGTGCGGGAAGGCGCCGAGGTCGTCCAGGACGACGTCGGCTCCGGCCGCGCGCAGTTCTCCGGCGGGGCAGGGGCCGGTCGCCACGGCCACCGAGAGCGCTCCCGCGGCGCGGGCTCCGCGTACGTCGCCGGTGTGATCGCCGACGTACACGGCGGCGCCGTACTCGCGCAGCGCCTGCGCCTTGCCCTCGGCCCACAGGTCGCCGACGACCACGTCCGGTTCCATGCCCAGGTGGGACAGGTGGAGTCTGGCGTTCGGCTCGTACTTGGCGGTGACCACCAGCGTGCGTCCGCCGGCCGCCCGCACCGCGTCCATCGCCTCCGCGGCGCCGGTCATCGCGGGGCTCGCGGCGACGGCGATCGCCGGGTACATCTCCCGGTACAGGTCGGCCATCGCGGGGACGTGCGCGGCCGGGAACCAGTTGATCAGCTCGTCCACGAGCGGCGGCCCCAGCCGGGTCACCGCGAGATCGGCGTCGATGTACGTGCTCGTCCGCTCCGACAGCGCCAGGTAGCAGGCGCGGATGCCCGGCCGGGAGTCTATGAGGGTCATGTCGAGGTCGAACCCGACGGTGAGCGAGGCGGCGGAGGTCATACCGCCCATTGTGCCGGTCGGCTCCGCCGGGGAGCCGGGGGCGGGGGGGGACCGGGGGCGGCGCGGGCACGCGTCCGGCCGCGGCAGCACCGGGGCCGATCGCGCAGTTCCCCGCGCCCCTGGGTGGGACCGGCCACGCCGGCTGAACAAGCTCGCCAAGGACTCCCGGTTCCGCACGCGTCCGGCTGCGGGAGCGCGAGGGCTGATCGCGCAGTTCCCCGCGCCCCTGGTGGGACCAGCCACGCCGACTGGATACTCCCGGCACCACAGGCGCCCCTCAGGGGCGCGGGGAACTGCGCGAACGGACACAACGGGCCCGCGGCCGAACACGCACCACACGCCCCCCGAAGGGGGCGCGGGGAACTGCGCGAACCGGCACAACGGGCCCGCGGCCGGACACGCACCTCACGCACCCCTCAGGGGCGCGAGGAACTGCGCGAACCGGCACAACGGGCCCGCGGCTGAACACGCACCTCACGCACCCCTCAGGGGCGCGGGGAACTGCGCGAACCGGCACAACGGGCCCGCGGCCGGACACGCACCCCTCAGGGGCGCGGGGAACTGCGCGAACGGGCACGACGGGCCCGCGGCCGGATGTGGGGCGGGCGGCGGTTGGTCATCTGCGTTGGGAGCGCCAGGCCAGGTACAGCGCCGAGGCGATCGCCGCGCCCCTGACGACCCACGGCCAGGTCTCGGCGACGGCGTCCGACATGTGACCCTGGGCGATCGGTTCGCCCCAGCGGCCGTCGTTCCGGCCCCACAGCCACACCAGCCCGGCCGCGACCGCGGACCCGGGCAGGACCGCCACCGCCCACTTGGTCTCCGCGGACGTCAGCCGCCGCGAACCGTAGGCGATCAGCCACCCCAGGAGCAGCGCGAACCAGTTGCCGAGCACCGCACCGGCGACCAGCGCGGCCGCGGCCAGCAGCAGGAGCGGGTTGGACCAGCCGGCCCCGGGCCGCGGCAGCAGACGGCGCGCGCGGGTCTCCGCCGCGGCCGGAGCGGGAGCCGGTGCCGGCGTGGGAGCGGTGGCGCGGCGGCCGAACGGACGGCGGCGCCCGGTGGGGGCGGCCGCGGGCTCCTCCGCCGCCTCGACCGGTTCCGGCTTCGGCGCGCCACCCGCCTCCGCCTCCTTGGGCGGCCGCCTGAGCAGCTCGGGGATCTCCACGCCCCCGACGAACCCGGGCACCGAGTCGATCTCGCCGGGGGAAGCCCCCGAACCGAAGGGCCCGCCGCTCACCCACCACCAGTCGGGCGGTACGGCGCCCTCCCCCAGTTCGTGCGCGGCGGCGAGATGGGGCGGGGACGGCGCGGCGCGCGGGGCGGGGGGTTCGGGCTCGGCCGGGCGCGGCCGGGGCACGACCCGGCGCAGCCCCTTTGGCCGTTCCCCCTCCGCGGGCTGCACGGGGACGGCGGTCGCGGGCGGACGCGGACCGCGGCCGGCGTCCGCGGGGCCGCCCGCGGCCTCGACGACGTCGTCCGGACTGCCCAGGTGGTCCAGGATGCGGCGGACGGCGGCGGGCGAGTCCACGGTCGCCCTGGCCCGGTGCCGGTCGATCTCGTCGCGCAGCTGCGACACGAGCCGCATCCGCGTGGCCGAGGGCAACTGCCGCTGGTGCGCGACGTCCCCGACGCGGCTCAGATACTCGTAGACGACCTGGTCGCTCTCGATCCCCACGAACCCCTCCGGGGTGCACGCCGACTGATACCCCGTGAGGACGGTACCGCTTGTTCCCGGCGCCCGGCTGCTTCGTGGCGTCCCCGCTCACCAGGTCCGGGCGGCTGGGATGTCCGCTACCGTTGGCCGGATGAGCCCCGAGGCCCACTCAGCCCCCCGCTCCCTCGCGGAAGCGCTCCGTGCCAGGGACGACGCCTCCCTGGGCGCGCTGCTGCGCAGCCGACCGGATCTCATCACCCCGGTCCCCACCGACCTCACCCAGCTGGCCACCCGGGCCGGCACGCGTGCCTCGGTGCTGCGTGCCCTGGAGCGGCTGGACCGGTTCGCGCTGCAGACGGCGGAGGCGCTGGCCGTGGCCCCCGACCCGGCGCCGTACGGCACGCTGCTCGGGCTGATGGCCGGGGACGGCGGGGACGCGACGGTCGCCGCCGCGCTGCCGCGTGCCGTCGGCACCCTGCGCGAACAGGCGCTGGTGTGGGGCGACGACGACCGGCTCCGGCTCGTGCGCACCGCCCGGGAACTGCTCGCGCCGTCGCCGCAGCACCCCTCGCCGACCGGCCTCGGGCCGACCGTGCAGGAGGCCACCTCGGGCATGTCGCCGGGCCGGATCCAGGAGATCGTGACGACGGCGGGGCTGCCCTCGACGCATGACTCGGTGTCCGCCGTGGCCGCGCTCACCACGCTGTTCACCACCCGGAAGAAGATGGCCGCACTGCTCGCCGGCGCCCCGGAGGCCGCGCGCGAGGTGCTGTCCCGGCTGGTGTGGGGGCCGCCGTACGGGCAGGTCACCCCGGACCCGGCGGCGCATCTGCGCTGGCTGCTCGACCGGGGTCTGCTGCTGCCGACCGGCCCCGGCACGGTCGTACTGCCCCGTGAGGTCGCCCTGCATCTGCGCGAGGGCCACGCCCACCGGACGACCGAGCCGCTGCCGCCCGCCGTGGGCCCGGCCGCGGCCCACAGCCCGAAGATGGTGGACGCGACGGCGGCCGGGCAGGCGTACACCGCCCTGGCCACCGTCGAGGAGCTGCTGAAGGACTGGGACGAGGGCGGACCGGCCGTGCTGCGGGCCGGGGGTCTGAGCCTGCGGGACCTCAAGCGGACCGCCGTGGCCCTGGACGTGTCCGAGCCGGTCGCCGCCTTCTGGGTCGAGCTGGCCTACGCGGCCGGTCTGCTCGCCTCCGACGGCGAGGCCGACGAGCGGTACGCGGCCACCCCCGCCTACGACGAGTGGCTGGAGCGGCCCGCCGCCGAGCGCTGGGCCCTGCTCGCCCAGGCCTGGCTCGCGGGCACCCGCACCCCGGGGCTGGTCGGCGGCCGGGACGCGAAGGACCGTGCGCTGTCGGCGCTCGGTCCCGGTCTGGACCGTTCGGCCGCGCCGGAGGTACGGCACCGGGTGCTGACCCTGCTGGCCGGGCTGCCGCAGGGCACCGCCCCCGACACCGAGTCGGTGCTGGCCCGGCTGCGCTGGGAGCGGCCGCTGCGCGGTCCGCAGCGCGACGACGACCTGCGGATCCGGCTGGCCCGCTGGACCCTGTCGGAGTCCGAACTGCTGGGCGTGACCGGCCGCGGCGCCCTGTCCACCCACGCCCGCGCGCTCCTGGGCACACCGGCGCCCTCCGCCGCGCCGGGCTCCGCCCCTCCCACGACCACCGGCCCCGCCACCGGTTCCGCCGAGCCGGCCACGCCCACGCCCGGCTCCCCCGGCACCGCCACCCCCACGCCCGGCTCCCCCGGCACCGCCACGCCCGCGACCGGCTTCCCCACGTCCGGCTCCCCCGCGCCCGATGGGCCGGGTGACAAGCTGCCGGTGCACCACCACCGCCCGGCCGTGTCGCACGCGGTCCTCTCCCCCGCCGAGCAGGCCAAGGCCACGGCCGCCGCGGCCCGGCTGCTCGCCCCGCTGCTCCCCGAGCCCCTGGACCACGTCCTGCTGCAGGCCGACCTGACGGCGGTGGCCCCGGGCCCGCTGCAGCGTCCGCTCGCGGACGTCCTGGGCGTGCTCGCCGAGGTGGAGTCCAAGGGCGGGGCGACGGTCTACCGCTTCACCCCGGCCTCGGTGCGCCGCGCCCTGGACGCCGGCCGGACCGCGGCCGAACTGCACGCCTTCCTGACCCGGCACTCGCGCACCCCGGTCCCGCAGCCGCTCGCGTACCTGATCGACGACGTGGCCCGCAGGCACGGCCATCTGCGGGTGGGCGCGGCCTCGGCGTACGTGCGCTGCGACGACGACGCGCTGCTGAACGAGATCGTCGCCGACAAGCGGGCCGCCGCGCTGGGCCTGCGCCGCCTCGCCCCGACCGTGCTCGCCGCCCGTTCCGATCCGGCGACGCTGCTGGAGGGGCTGCGCGCGATGGGCTACGCACCGGCCGCCGAGTCGGCCGAGGGCGACGTCCTGATCACCCGTGCGCACGCCCACCGCACCCCGCCGCGCACCGCACCGGACCCGGTGCCCGACGGTCCGCCGCCCCCCGACGGCACGCTCCTCGCGGCGGCGGTCCGGGCGATCCGGGCCGGCGATCTGGCCGCCACCACCCCGCGCAAGACCACCGGCACCCCGGTGGCGGGCGGTGAACTGCCCCGCACCTCCTCCGCGGAGACGCTGGCCACCGTGCAGGCCGCCGTCCTCACCGGCGATTCCCTGTGGATCGGCTACGTCAACGCCGAGGGCACCGCCAGCCAGCGCGTGATCGCTCCCATCCGGGTGGAGGGCGGTTTCGTGACGGCGTACGACCACACGGCCGACGAAATCCGCACCTATCCCCTGCACCGGATCACCGGGGTGGCCGAGCTGGCGGACGGCTGAGGCCGCTCCCGCGGGCCCCTCCTGATCATCCGCCGGTAGGGCACACTGGAGGTTTGGCCGTGCGGAAGGGAAGTACGTAGGTGAACGGACCACTGATCGTCCAGTCCGACAAGACGCTGCTCCTGGAAGTGGACCACGAGCGGGCCGACGAGTGCCGGCGGGCCATCGCGCCGTTCGCCGAACTGGAGCGGGCGCCCGAGCACATCCACACCTACCGGGTCACACCGCTCGGCCTGTGGAACGCGCGCGCGGCCGGGCACGACGCCGAGCAGGTCGTGGACGCCCTGGTGGAGTACAGCCGCTACCCGGTGCCGCACGCGCTGCTCGTGGACATCGCCGAGACGATGGACCGCTACGGCCGCCTCAGCCTCTCCAAGCACCCCGCGCACGGCCTCGTCCTGACCACCACCGACCGGCCGGTGCTGGAGGAGGTCCTGAAGTCCAAGCGGATCGCCCCGCTGGTCGGTACGCGCATCGATCCCGACAGCGTCGCCGTGCACCCCTCCGAGCGCGGGCAGATCAAGCAGGTGCTGCTCAAGCTGGGCTGGCCCGCCGAGGACCTCGCCGGTTACGTGGACGGCGAGGCGCACCCGATCGAGCTGCTGGAGGACGGCTGGAACCTGCGGCCGTACCAGAAGCAGGCCGTGGAGAACTTCTGGCACGGCGGCAGCGGCGTGGTCGTGCTGCCCTGCGGCGCCGGCAAGACCCTGGTCGGCGCCGGCTCGATGGCCCAGGCGAAGGCGACCACGCTCATCCTCGTGACGAACACGGTCTCCGCACGCCAGTGGAAGCACGAGCTGGTGAAGCGGACCTCGCTCACCGAGGACGAGATCGGCGAGTACAGCGGGACGAAGAAGGAGATCCGGCCCGTCACCATCGCCACCTACCAGGTCCTCACCACCAAGCGGAAGGGCGTCTATCCGCACCTGGAGCTGTTCGACTCCCGGGACTGGGGGCTGATCGTCTACGACGAGGTGCATCTGCTGCCGGCGCCCGTCTTCAAGTTCACCGCCGACCTCCAGGCGCGGCGCAGGCTCGGCCTGACGGCCACCCTGGTCCGCGAGGACGGCCGCGAGTCGGACGTGTTCTCGCTGATCGGGCCCAAGCGGTTCGACGCGCCGTGGAAGGAGATCGAGGCGCAGGGCTACATCGCGCCCGCCGACTGCGTCGAGGTGCGGGTGAACCTCACCGAGTCCGAGCGGCTCGCCTACGCCACCGCGGAGACCGAGGAGAAGTACCGCTTCTGCGCCACGACCGCCACCAAGCGGAAGGTCACGGAGGCCATCGTGCGCCGGTTCGCCGGACAGCAGATCCTCGTCATCGGCCAGTACATCGACCAGCTCGACGAGCTGGGCGAGCATCTGGACGCCCCGGTGATCAAGGGCGAGACGTCCAACGCGCAGCGTGAGAAGCTCTTCGACGCCTTCCGCGAGGGCGAGATCAGCGTGCTCGTGGTCTCCAAGGTCGCCAACTTCTCCATCGACCTGCCCGAGGCCACGGTCGCCGTCCAGGTGTCCGGGACCTTCGGCTCCCGCCAGGAGGAGGCCCAGCGGCTCGGCCGCGTGCTGCGCCCGAAGGCCGACGGCCACCGGGCGCACTTCTACTCGGTGGTCGCCCGCGACACGATCGACCAGGACTTCGCCGCCCACCGCCAGCGCTTCCTGGCCGAGCAGGGCTACGCCTACCGGATCGTGGACGCGGACGAGATCCTGGCGGAGGGCACGGGCTGACGCGGCCGGCGGCCGCGGACGGCCGCCCATGCCAGCAGTGCCAGCCCGAGCAGCGGGTACGGCGACGCCAGGGGCTGCTGCCACCAGGGGAGGTGCAGGTCACGGTCGCCCTCGTGGGGGAGCAGCCAGAAGGTGCGGGCCGTGAACGCCGTCGCCGTCAGGGCCGCCGGGCCGAGCCGGCCCTCGCCGAGCAGCACGGCGAGGAGCGGTACGCACCACACCCAGTGGTGGGACCAGCTGATCGGGGAGATCAGCAGCGCCGTGAACGCGGTGAGCAGGATGCCGTGCCGGTCCTCGCCGGCGCGTGCCGCCAGCCAGAGGCCCGCCGCGCCGACGGCCGCGGCCGGGAGCGCCCAGGCGAGGCCGGGGGCGGGGTCGCCGAGGGCGCGGGCGAGCAGACCCTGCAGGGACTGGTTGTCCACGATCCACGCCTTGCCCACCCGGCCGGTCTCGTACAGCCGCCGGGTCCAGAAGTCGGCGCTCGCCGAGGGGAGCAGCAGGCCGCCCAGGAGCGCCGTGCCGGTGCAGGCCGCCGTCGCGGTGAACGCCTCCCGCCGGCGTCCGGTCAGGAACAGGTACGGCACGAACAGGGCCGGGGTGAGCTTGACGCCGGCCGCGATACCGAGGGCGACGCCCTTGCCCCGGGCGGTGGGGGGCCGGGTGAGGTCCCACAGGACCAGGCAGGTCAGGGCGAGGTTGATCTGGCCGAACAGCAGGGTCTGGAAGACGGGTTCGAGCCAGAGGGCCAGGGCCGCGGCGGCGCAGAGCAGCGGCGGGGGCAGGGGGGCGGGCCGGGCGGCCAGGCGGGCCGAGAGGGCGATCAGAGTCGCGAGCAGGAGCGCGTTGCCCGCGAGGAAGGCCGCTTTCAGGGCCGGGACGGGAAGCCAGGTGGCCGGGACGAAGAGGACCGCCGCGAAGGGCGGGTAGGTGGCGGGCAGCCGCCAGCGGGTGACCGTGAAGCCGTAGAGATCGCTGCCGCGGGTCACGGCCGCACCCTCGGCCCGGTAGACGAGCAGGTCGGCCATGGGTGGGTGGCGGACGAGGCAGAGCGTGACGAAGGCGAGGAGGGAGGCGAGGGAGAAGACGAGGAGGAGGGCTGCCGTCCGTTTCCGCACGGACGCGACCCTATGCCGTCACTTGCGGCGTACGCCCGCTTCCTCGCCGTACTCCCCCAGGATGACGACGCCGAACGCCGCCTCGGCGAAGACCTTGACGGCCCGCAGGACGTTGCCGACGAGGTGGAGGTGGGGTCCGTCGACGGCCGTGGCACCGGACGGGGGACGGATCGGGGCTGGGTGGATGGTTGCTGCGCTCATGTCTCCATGGTGGGTCTTCGGACATAAGTCCGGCATCGGTCTGCGGGGTCGGTCTCAAGGGGCTCCGTATAGATCTCGGGGTGGACCCCGGCCCCTACGCCGGGCAGAGCCCGTCCCCTAGGGGATCCGGGGTGGCGGGGCCCGGGCGTGGAGGGTTCCGGCACGGGGGAGCCGCGGGAAAACGCAGTGGCTCGCGCCCGGACCCCTGGCCTAGAATCGCCGCTCTTGCCCGCCTCCCCCACGGAGTGCCGCCGCCCGGACGGAAACCGGGCGGCCCCGTCATGCGCCGTCATGCCCTGTCATGGAAGAGCAGACCCGGAGGCACCCCCTTGTCCACGCCCGCCCGCGCCCCGCTGACCGATCCGCCCGCCGGACAAGCGCCGACCGATCCGCCGGCCGATCCGCTCGCGGACCCGGCCGCCGAGCCGCCCGCCGATCCGCTGGGCCGGGAGCGTTCGCACCTCGCCTCCTCCCGCGCCGCCCTGCGCGCCATGCGCGAGGACGTCGAGGCGCTGGACATCAAGGACGTCACCGCGAACTGGGTCAACGCCGCGGTGCTGACCCGGCAGATCGACGACCGCATCAAGGCGCTGGCCGACCTCAGCGACACCCCGCTGTTCTTCGGGCGGCTCGACTACCTGCACGCGCCGGGCGCCGAGCAGGCCGAGGGGGCCGAAGGGGAGAGGTTCTACATCGGGCGGCGGCATGTGCACGACGCCGAGGGCGACCCCATGGTCATCGACTGGCGTGCGCCGGTCTCGCAGCCGTTCTACCGGGCCTCCAGGAAGGACCCCATGGACGTGGGGCTGCGCCGCCGCTTCGGCTACACCGGCGGCGACCTGACCGCCTACGAGGACGAGCACCTGTCCGACCCGGCCGATCCGTCGGTGGCGGCGGCCACCAGCAAACTGCTCCAGCAGGAGATCGAGCGGCCGCGCGTCGGCCCGATGCGGGACATCGTCGCCACCATCCAGCCCGAGCAGGACGAGATCGTCCGCTCCGGGCTGTCCGGCACGGTCTGCGTGCAGGGCGGCCCGGGCACCGGGAAGACCGCCGTCGGCCTGCACCGGGTCGCCTATCTGCTCTACGCCCACCGGGAGCGGCTCGCCCGCACGGGCACGCTCGTCATCGGCCCGAACAAGTCCTTCCTGCACTACATCGAGCAGGTGCTGCCCGCGCTCGGCGAGCTGTCCGTGCGGCAGGCCACCGTGGACGACCTGGTCGGGCAGGTGGAGGTGCGCGGTTCGGACGAGGCGGCCGCCGCGGTCGTCAAGGGCGACGCCCGGATGGCCGAGGTGCTGCGCCGGGCCCTGTACTCCCATGTGAGCACGCCCACCGAGCCGGTCGTCGTCGTGCGCGGCTCGCGGCGCTGGCGGGTGCCGGCGTA
The DNA here is from genome assembly GCF_043199955.1 of Streptomyces sp. NPDC048514. Classification (NCBI taxonomy): domain Bacteria; kingdom Bacillati; phylum Actinomycetota; class Actinomycetes; order Kitasatosporales; family Streptomycetaceae; genus Streptomyces; species Streptomyces sp. NPDC048514. The sequence continues at coordinate 511,254 of NZ_JBICWT010000004.1, forward strand.
CGAACTGGAGCAGCTGGTGGGCGAGTTGCTGGAGCGGGACATCCGCTACGGTGCCGCGCGCGAGGCCCTGCCGCAGCGGATCGCGCACGCGGTGCTGGTGCAGATGGAGCGGGCCGGGGAGGCGCCGGACGACCGGGTGCAGGACGCCGTCGCCCGCAACGGCGCGGTGAAGGCGGCCGTGAAGGAGAGCTGGCCGGCGGTCGACCCGGCGAAGCTGGTGCTGCGGCTGCTGAGCGACGCGGACTTCCTCGCCGAGCACGCCGAGGGGGTGCTGTCCGAGGACGAGCAGAAGACGATCCTGTGGGCGAAGCCGGCGCGGACGGTGAAGTCGGCCAGGTGGTCGGCGGCGGACGCGGTGCTGATCGACGAGGCGACCGATCTGATCCAGCGCACGCACTCGCTCGGCCATGTCGTGCTGGACGAGGCGCAGGACCTGTCCCCCATGCAGTACCGGGCGGTCGGCCGCCGCTGCACGACGGGCAGCGCGACGGTGCTGGGCGACCTGGCTCAGGGCACGACGCCGTGGGCGACCCGCGGCTGGGACGAGGCCCTCACCCACCTGGGCAAGCGGGACGGGCACATCGAGGAGCTGACCGCGGGCTTCCGTGTCCCCACGGACGTCATCACCTACGCGTCCCGCCTGCTGCCCCACATCGCGCCCGGCCTCACGCCGGTCGCCTCGGTCCGTGAGAACCCGGGCTTCTTCGAGATCCGTACGGTCGTGGAGCCGGCCGAAACCGTCGCCGCGTGCGCCGAGTTGCTGCGCCACGAGGGCTCGACGGGTCTGATCGCCGCGGACGCCCGGGTGCCGGCGCTCGCCGGGGCGCTCTCGGCGGCGGGGATCGCGTATCTCGCACCCGGCGAGGAGACCACCCGGGAGACCCGCCTCACCCTCGTCCCGGCGTCCCTCGCCAAGGGTCTGGAGTACGACTACGTCGTACTGGACGAGCCGCAGGCCGTGGTCGACGGGGAGCCGGACGAGCGGACGGGGCTGCGCCGGCTGTACGTGACGCTGACCCGTGCGGTGTCGGGCCTGATCGTGACGCACACCGCACCGCTGCCCGCCCAACTGACCTGAGTCGGAGCGCGCAGCCGTACCCCGGAGCCGTCGCCTCCGGAGCCGTCGCCTCCGGAGGCCCCGCTTCGCGGAGCCGGCGCCCGGTGCCGGAGCGGGCGCATGCCGGCCGCGCCCCGGGAGGCGACGGCTCCGAAGGGGGCGAGGGCGCTAGTCCGCGTCCAGTACCTTCCGCCACCGGGCGACGGCCTCGGTGGAGACCGGGCCGGTCCACCCGGAGGGGCGGGCCGCGCCGCCGATGTGGAACGCGTCGATCCCCGCGTCGCGCAGCGGCCGTACGTGTTCCAGGCGGAGTCCGCCGCCGACGAGGAGCGTCTGTTCGTAGCCGGGCTCGCCGCGCCGGCTCCCCTCCGCGAGCAGCGTCGCCAGGCCGGCGTCCACCCCGGTGGCGGAGCCCGCGGTGAGGTAGGTGTCCAGGCCGGGCAGGTCGGCGAGCTGCTTGCGCAGGGCGTCGCGGTCGGCGGCCCGGTCGATCGCCCGGTGGAAGGTCCAGCGGCAGCCGTCGAGCGCGCCGACGACGCGTTCCACGGCCGCCAGGTCGAGCCCGCCGTCCGCGTCGAGGAACCCGAGCACGAACTGGCCGGCCCCGGCCTCCCGCAGCTCGCCCGCCACCTGGACCAGCCGCTCGACGTCACCGGCCGCGAAGCCGTCCGCCAGCCGGAGCATCACGCGCAGATCGATGTCGACGGCGGCACGGATCCCGGCGACCGTGGCGGGAGACGGGGTGAGCCCGTCGGCCGCCATCTCGGTGACCAGCTCCAGCCGGTCCGCGCCTCCGGCCTGGGCGGCGACCGCGTCCTCGACGTCGAGGGCGATCACCTCCAGGACTGCACGCTTGCTCATGGCACCCCATTCATCCGGCATACTCGGGCGACTACAGGTCTAGTCCAATCCAAGAGTACGCCTGCCCCGGAACGGCACCCCGCGCCGACCGGCCGGTCTCAGCCGAAGATGTTCAGCTCCGCCTCCCGCGCCCCCGCCAGCTCGTACCCCGCGCCGTCCAGCGGCCGGCCCGCGTACAGCCGGACGAGCGTGGCGGCGTCGCCGATGTACCGGGCGGGCGGGGCCCCCGCGGCCAGGGCACCCAGCACCAGCGGCTCGTCCAGGTCGTCGATGTCGGCATGCAGCGGCAGGTGCCGCTTCTCGCGGGTGATCCGGGCCAGCAGCGTCAGCGCGTCCGGCAGAGCGGCCCCGGCGTACGCACCCGGCTCGCCGAGCACGTCCCGCACGTCACCGGCGTGCACCCACTCCCCCAGGGCGATCGCGTCCAGCACCCCGCCCGCCTCGGCGATCACCGGCCCGGCCGCGGTCATCCCGCGCTCCAGCTCGTCCACGATCCGGGCGTTGGTCCACTCGGCGCGCTCGGCGACGTCCCGGTCGTTGGACTCCGGCGAGAACACACCCGGCTCGAACCGGCCATCCACCACCCGGGACAGCGCGGCCGAACAGTGCGCGAGCACATCGCGCACCGCCCACCCCGGACAGGCCGCGGTGGGCAGCGCGAAGTCGGTGTCCGGGCGCGACCGCAACAGCGGTATGAGCGCGTCGCGTTCGGTCGCCAGCAGCCGGCCGGGGAGCCCGGGATCGCGGGGTACCTCGTGCAGATCGGTCATGAACCCACGCTAGGGGCACCGAAGGACCACGTCACCAGGGAATCGCCACGGGGCGCGGCGGACGGGAAGAATGAACGGCATGGCCGATCTCGACGCTCTGCGCCTCCGTTTCGCCCGCGCGCTGGAAGCAGTCCGCGCCCCCGGCGGCGGCCCGGACCCCGCCCCGTACGCCGACAACCTGCTCGTCCGCTGGCAGGAACCGCAGCGCCACTACCACACCCTGGCCCACCTCACCGCGGTGCTCGACCACATCGACGTGCTGGCGGAACACGCGGCCCACCCGGACGTCGTCCGGCTGGCCGCCTGGTTCCACGACGCCGTCTATCTGCCCGACCGGTCGGAGAACGAGGAGCGGTCCGCACGGCTCGCCGAGCGGGCGCTGCCGGAGGCGGGGGTTGCGGACGGCACGGCGGCCGAGGTGGCGCGGCTGGTCCGGCTCACCGTCACGCACGATCCGGCCGACGACGACCGTGACGGCCAGGTCCTGTGCGACGCGGACCTCGCGATCCTGGCCGCGCCCCCGTCCGCGTACGCCGTGTACACCGCCGAGGTCCGCGCGGAGTACCACTTCGTCCCGGACGACGCCTTCAGGCAGGGGCGTTCCGCGGTCCTGCGTCAACTGCTCGGCCTGCCCGTACTGTTCCGCACCCGTTACGGCCGGGAGCACTGGGAGGCGACCGCACGCCACAACCTCGCCGCCGAGCTGGAATTGCTGTCGACCTGAGCGGGCGGGCCTCCTAAGGTGCGCCCATGCGACCGATAAGCGGGGACGACGTGAACAAGGCCGTCGCGGGCTGTGTGGCGGCACTGCGGCCGGCGGTGGACCGGGACTGGGAGAACACCGGGGCCGGACGGCTGGAGTGGAGCTGCCGCAGGACGGCCGAGCACATCGCCGGCGATCTCATCGCCTACGCGGGCCAGTTGGCCGGCCGGGCCCAGGACGCGTACGTCCCCTTCGGCATCACCCTGGACGAGGGCACCGACAACGCCGGTCTGCTGCACGTCATCGAGACCACCGGCGTGCTGCTCGCCACGACCGTCCGCGCCACACCGCCCGGCGTCCGCGCCTTCCACCCCTACCCCTTCCGCAGCGCCGACCGCGAGGGCTTCGCGGCGATGGGCATCGCCGAGGTGCTGCTGCACACCCACGACCTGGCCGAGGGCCTCGGCCTCGGCTACGAGCCGCCGGAGGACCTCGCCGAGTCCGTCCTGACCTGGCTCTTCCCGCACGTCCAGCCCGGACCCGCCCCCTGGCCGACCCTGCTGTGGGCCACCGGCCGCGGCGAACTGCCCGGCCGCGCCCCGGTCACCGACTGGCGCTGGCACAACAACCCGGTCGTTCCCGCCGAGCGCCTCACCCTCACCGGGATCCGCCCGGCCGCCGCCCGCGATCTGCGCCTCGGCGGCGACGGCGGCCTGCAATGGATCGAGGGCGGGCCGTACGAGGGCACCCGGGAGGCCGCCGGCTTCCTGGTGAAGGCGTACGAAGCGGGCGTGCACCGGCCCGAGTTCGGCGTCTTCGCCCTCGTACGCCGGGAGGACGGCCGCGCGGTCGGCGGCATCGGCTTCCACGGCGCCCCGGACGAGGAGGGCCGCGTGGAGATCGGCTACGACCTCGTCGAGGGCGCCCGTGGCCGGGGTTACGCCACCGAGGCCGTCGGCGCGCTGACCGAGTGGGCGCTGGCCCGTCCGGACGTCGACCTGGTCCTCGCCACCATCGAGCACGACAACGCGGCCTCACAGCGTGTGGTGGCCCGGGCGGGCTTCACCCGGGCCACCGTGGAGGAGGAGCGCACCGCCCACGACGGCCACGGCACGGACACCGGGCTGCGGCTCTACGTCCGCCGCGCCTGACGCCCCTTCGGCCTGCGCAGTCCCGACGCCCGCAGCAGCCGCACCACCTCGCGGCTGCCGACCTCCACCGCCCCGGCGGCCACGGCGTCCGGGTACCGGTGCGAGGGCAGGTCGTAGTGGTCGCGTTCGAAGGCGCGCCGGGGTACGTCCAGCCGCTCGGCGAACCGGTGGAGTTCGTCGTACGACACGTCGCTCACGAGGTGCGACCACATACGCCCGTGGCCGGGCCAGGTCGGCGGGTCGATGTACACCGTCACGGGCGCCTCACGAGGACGTCGCCTCGCCCGCGGCCGATGCCAGCGAGCCCAGCGCGGCGACCTTCACGCCCGCCTTGTGGCAGACCCAGTGCGGGTCGGGCCCCAGCTCCGGTTCCACGTCCAGGGCGTGCGGGTCGCCCGTGCCGCACACCGGGCACAGCGGCCAGCGGCCGTACCGGTCCAGCAGCGCGTCCTGGACGTCCTGGGCGACCAGTCCGGCGACATAGGCGGCGCCCTCGGGCCACTGCTCGACCCACCAGCGCCGCTGTGCGACGGAGTCCTCGACCAGGGAGACCACGTCCGCCTCCGCGACCTGGTGCGCGACCAGATCGGCGAGCACCAGGGCACGCGCCGCGTGCAGGGCCTGTTCGAGAGGATTGACGGGCTGCATGGAACCTATTGTGCGCACTCTTGACCCCGAGACCGAACCGAAAATATCTTTCATCCGTGACCCAGGACATGAAGGAAATTTTCGGCAGTCCTGGCGGTTCGCTCGCCGCCAAGGTGCGTACGCTCGCCCCCTCCATGACCCGGTCCATGCAGCGCGTCGCCGAGGCCGTGGCCGGCGATCCGGCCGGCTGCGCCGCCCTGACGGTCACCGGTCTCGCCGAACTCACCGGCACCAGCGAGGCCACGGTCGTCCGCACCGCCCGCCTCCTCGGCTACCCCGGCTACCGCGACCTGCGCCTGGCCCTGGCCGGGCTGGCCGCGCAGCAGCAGTCGGGCCGGGCGCCCGCGATCACGACCGACATCGCGGTGGACGACTCCCTGGCCGACGTCGTGGCCAAGCTCGCCTACGAGGAGCAGCAGACCCTCGCCGACACGGCCGCCGGACTGGACACCGGGCAGCTGGGCGCGGCCGTCACCGCACTGGCCGGCGCCCGGCGGACCGATGTGTACGGCATCGGGGCGTCTGGTCTCGTCGCCCAGGACCTCACGCAGAAACTGCTGCGCATAGGGCTCGTAGCCCACGCGCACAGCGATCCTCACCTCGCGGTGACCAACGCGGTGCAGCTCCGTTCGGGTGACGTGGCCATCGCGATCACCCACTCCGGCTCGACCGGGGACGTCATCGAGCCGCTGCGGGTCGCCTTCGAGCACGGGGCCACCACGGTGGCCATCACCGGCCGCCCCGACTCGCCGGTCACCCAGTACGCCGACCACGTCCTGACCACGGCTACCTCACGGGAGAGCGAGCTGCGGCCGGCCGCGATGTCCTCGCGGACGAGTCAGCTGCTGGTGGTGGACTGCCTGTTCGTCGGAGTGGCCCAGCGGACGTACGAGACGGCAGCGCCCGCGCTGGCCGCGTCCTACGAGGCGCTGGCCCATCGGCACCGCAGTGCTCCGCGCTAGACCGAAGGACTGAACGTAGCGGGCATCTGCGGGTCGGATGTGGCTGATCGCGCAGTTCCCCGCGCCCCCAGGGAATTGCATCCGACCCGCACCGGAAAGAGCCACCCCCCATGACCTCTCAGAATCTGCGTTCCGAGCTGGCCTCGCTGACCACCGAGGCCTTCCGCGCCGACCTCGCCGAGATCGACCGCCTGCCCACCCTCGACATCGCCCGCCTGATGAACGGCGAGGACACGGAGGTGCCGAGAGCCGTCGCCGGCCGGCTTCCGCAGATCGCCGCCGCCATCGACGCCGTGGCCGAGCGCATGGCCCGCGGGGGACGGCTCGTCTATGCGGGCGCCGGGACCGCGGGCCGGCTCGGGGTGCTCGACGCCTCCGAGTGCCCGCCCACCTTCAACACCGATCCCGCCCAGGTCGTCGGCATGATCGCCGGCGGGCCTACGGCGATGGTGACGTCGGTGGAGGGCGCCGAGGACTCCGAGGAGCTGGCCCGGCAGGACCTGGACGCGCTCAAGCTCGGCCCCGAGGACACCGTGGTCGGCATCTCCGCCTCCGGCCGCACCCCTTACGCGCTCGGCGCCGTCGAGCACGCCCGCGCCGTGGGCGCCCTCACCATCGGCCTCGCCTGCAACGAGCACAGCGCGCTCGCGGCCGCCGCCGAGCACGGCATCGAGGTCGTCGTCGGCCCGGAACTGCTCACCGGCTCCACCCGGCTGAAGGCGGGCACCGCGCAGAAGCTGGTCCTGAACATGCTCTCGACGATCACGATGATCCGGCTCGGCAAGACGTACGGGAACCTGATGGTCGACGTGCGCGCCTCCAACGACAAACTCCGGGCCCGCTCCCGCCGGATCGTGTCCCTGGCCACGGGGGCGGGCGACGAGGAGATCGAGAAGGCCCTCACCGAGTGCGGCGGCGAGGTGAAGAACGCGATCCTCACCCTCCTCGCGGACGTCGACGGCCCGACGGCCGCCCGCCTTCTGGAGGAGTCCGGCGGCCATCTGCGCGCCGCGCTGGCGCACACGGCCGGCTGACCCGCACGCTCAGGGCGTGCGCAACGACCCCGCCTCCACCGCGACCGCCGTCCTCGCCCGGGTCGGCGGCCCGGCCAACGTGACCTCCGTGGCCCATTGCATGACCCGGCTCCGGCTGGGTCTGGCCGACCCGGCAGCGGCCGACGAGGAGGCGCTGCGGGCCGTGCCCGGCGTGCTCGGGGTGGTGGACGGCGGCGACGCCTGGCAGATCGTGCTCGGGCCCGGGGTGGTCGACGAGGTCACGGCGGCGGTGGAGACGCTGCTCGGCGAACCGGCGGCCGTCGGCCGCGCCCCCGCCGACCGGACCCCGCCCACCCCACCACCGGCCGGCGCCGGCGCCCCGGGGCAGGTGGAGTGGTTCGCCGGCCCCGCCGTCGACGGGGAGGACCGAGGCGACCGGGATGGCCGAGAGGACCGAGAGCCCCGGGATGGCCGAGAGGACCGAGGCGACCGGGAGGACAGGGGTGACCGGGAGGGTCGGGGCGACCGGGACGACAGGGGTGGCCGGGACGACAGGGGTGACCGGGAGGGTCGGGGCGACCGGGGCGGGCCGCTGCGGGAGCGGTTGCGGCGGCGCGAGGCCACGCCGCTGCAGACCGGGCTGCGGCGCGTCGCGAACGTCTTCGTGCCGCTCATCCCCGCCCTGATCGGCTGCGGCATCCTCGCCGGGCTGGGCGGGCTGCTGCTGAACGCCGGCTGGCTGCCCGGGCTGACCCCCGCCCTGTCGGCCGTCGCCTCCGCGTTCATGGCGCTGATCGCGGTGTTCGTCGGTTACAACACGGCCAAGGAGTTCGGCGGGACGCCCGTGCTGGGCGGCGCGGTTGCGGCCGTCGTCGTGTATCCCGGCGTGGCGAAGGTGAGCGCGTTCGGGATGCACCTGGTGCCCGGGCAGGGCGGGGTGCTCGGCGCGCTCGCGGCGGCGCTGCTGGCGACCCGGGTGGAGAAGTGGTGCCGGGGCCGGGTACCGGGCGCGGTGGACGTCCTCCTCACCCCCACGGTCACCGTGCTCGTCTCCGGCCTGGTGACCCTGTACGGGCTGATGTACGCGGCCGGCGCGGTGGCCTCGGCGATCGGCGCGGGCACCGGCTGGCTGCTGGTGCACGCCGGCGTGCTGGCCGGACTGGTGCTCGGCGGCCTCTTCCTGCCGCTGGTCATGCTGGGCCTGCACCAGGCCCTCATCCCGGTCCACACCACCCTCATCGAGCAGCAGGGCTACACCGTCCTGCTCCCTTTGCTGGCCATGGCGGGCGCGGGCCAGGTGGGCGCAGCCCTCGCGGTCTACGTCCGGCTGCGCCACGACGTCTCCCTGCGCACGACGATCAGGTCGGCCCTGCCGGCCGGTCTGCTGGGGGTCGGCGAGCCCCTGATCTACGGCGTCTCCCTGCCGCTCGGCAGGCCCTTCCTGACCGCGTGCGCGGGCGGGGCCGCGGGCGGCGCCTTCGTCGGCTTCTTCGCGATGCTCGGCACCGAGGTGGGCGCCACGGCGATCGGGCCGTCGGGCTGGGCGCTGTTCCCCCTGCTCGCGGGCGACAGGGGGCCGGGGCCGGCGGCGGCCGTCTACGGCGGCGGACTGCTCACCGGTTACGCGGTGGGCTTCGCGGCGACGTACCTCTTCGGCTTCGCCCGCCGGACGGCCGTGCCGAGCCGGCGGGGGTGAGCGGGGCCAGCGCGGAGACGGTGCGGGCCGCCGAGGCTGCTGGGGTGGCTACCGTGGAGGCGGTGCGGGCCGCCGGGGGGACGGTGGCGGCCGGATGGCGGGCACCATGGAGGCAAGGAGGCATCGCACCGACATGAATCACGCCCAGCTCACCGCCCTGGGACGGGCGCTCCGGCTGCTCGGGGAACACGGCGAGGCCCTTGGCGCCGACACTCCGGACGCCCGGCTGCACGAGATCAGGAACGACCTGCGCAGGGCGCTCGACCTGGTGGAGGAGAGCGCCTCGGGCAGTGCGCCCAGCACCCGGTGCCCGGAACACCCGCAGGGGCCGGTCGACAAGAGCGCACCCGACCTGTGTCTGCTCTGCGAGACCCGGCGGCGGGCCGCCCGGCGCTCGGAGTTCCAGGGCGGCAGGCAACGCCAGGAGGAGCCGGCCGCCCAGGCCCCGTCCCGCTACGGCGTGCGCGGCGACCGGCCGCAGCCCCAGCAGCGCTGGCTGCCGGAGCTGTGGAACGGGCAGGAGTGGCAGCTGTGCGGGACACCGAGGAGGGACCGGCACGAGGCCGAGGCGTACCTCGCCGCGCAGCGGCGTGGGTCCCGGGCCGCCATGGCCTACCGGCTGGTGCACGAGTTCACCGACTACGAGGTGCTGCGGGTGTGGGGCACGCCGGTGCGCGTCGACATCGAGCCCATGGGCAATCTGTAGCGCCGTCAGGCCAGCAGGGGCAGGGGCCGGAACTCGTGCCCCTCCCAGATGCGCCGGCGCCTCTCCTCCGGATCCGGCAGTACCTTCGGCTCGGTGTCCAGCACCCGCACCGGGCGGGTACGGGTGTCGTACCCCGGCCAGCCGGGATCGCCGGTGTGCGCGAACGCCGTCCAGGAGCTGCGGAAGACGCCGGAGAGGCGCTCCGCCTGCGCTGTCGGCCTGCCGCCGGGGAAGAGCAGGCGGCCCAGGTCCGCGCCGAACGTGCCGAAGAGCAGGGGCACGTCCAGGCCGTGGCAGGCGCCCAGCGTGCCGTCGCCTCCCGGGGCGGGCCAGGTCAGTTCGTACAGGTGGGAGCGGCCGCCGCCCGCCAGCTGGGCCTCGGCGAGGCGCAGGGTCGGCATGGCGAACAGCCAGTCCGTGTGGACGCGTTCGAACAGCTCGTCCGGGGCGGCCTCGGGGAACGCCTCGCGGTAGGCGCGCTCGCCGGCCTCGCCCCCGGGGGCCAGCAGGCGCAGAACTGCCGTCGCCCGGTCCTCGGTGACGGTGCCGAACATGCCGCCGACGAACATGAACAGGCGGAACTCCTCGCGGTTGTGACCGACCAGCAGGTCCACCCCGCGTGCCGCGCCCGAGGCCAGCGCCTGCCAGGGGGTGGTGGGCAGCACGTCGCCGTCGACGACCGGGGAGAAGGGGGTGACCGTGGGCGCGGCCTGACCCCAGCGGTCCTGGTACTGGTACATCTTGGCCGCCAGCGCCTGACCGGCCTCGGGGAGCCGGCGTGGGTCCAGGCCGGCCAGATCGGCCGCGGTGGGCTGCCGGCCCGCCTCCGCCGCCAGCGCCGTCGCCATGTCGCGGGCCAGGTCGGCCGAGAAGAACGTGCCGGGCACGCTCTGCGCCACGGCCCGGTGGAACAGCCCCCGCGCCCGCTCCATCGCCAGCAGGGAGGCGATGGAGCCCGCGCCCGCCGACTCGCCGAAGACCGTGACCCGGGCCGGGTCGCCGCCGAACGCGCCGATGTTCTCCTGCACCCACTCCAGGGCCGCCACCTGGTCCAGCAGACCGCGGTTGGCCGGGGCGCCCGCCCAGAGGGCGAAACCCTCCATGCCGACCCGGTGGTTGAACGTGACGACCACGACGTCGCCCTCCCGGGCCAGCTGCCGGGCGTCGTAGCCCGGCTGGCCGCCGTGTCCCAGTTTGTACGCGCCGCCGTGGATCCACACCATCACCGGACGGGCGGCGGACGGGTCCGGATCGGGGGTCCACACGTTCACCGTGAGCCAGTCGTCGCCCGTGGGGCCGGCCGGGCGGGCCGGGCGGCCCAGGACGCCCGGCTCCTGCGGGGGCGGCGGCCCGAAGGCGTGCGCCTGCCGGGTGCCGTCCCAGCGGCGGACCCGGCGCGGGGCCTGGAAGCGGGCCGCGCCGACCGGGGGTTCCGCGAAGGGGATGCCCCGGAACACCGCCAGGCCCTGCTCGCGCAGGCCGCGCACCGCACCGGAGACGGTGCGCACCACAGGGTCGCCGGTGTCCGGGGCCTGGGACTCGCTCGTCGTCATGCTCGCTCCTCACTGGTCATGAGGGGAACGGACGGCAGCGATCACGAGTGCCCGTCGGCCGGGCCTCTTCGACGCGACGTCACACGCCTGCGGCCGAGGCTCTTCGACGCGACGTCGCCCGCCTGCGCAGAAGGTTCTCCGGCGCGGCGCCGTGCGCCGTCAGCTGAGGCTCTTCAGCGCGGCGGCGTCGTACGCCTTCAGCTCGCCGAAGCGGTCGGAGAGGACCTTGGCCGCCCACTCCGGGTCCTGCAGCAGGGCGCGGCCGACGGCGACGAGGTCGAACTCGTCGGCCTCCAGGCGGTCGAGGAGGTTGTCGATGGCCTTGACCGGGGAGCCCTCGCCCTGGAAGGCGCCGACGAAGTCGCCGTCGAGGCCGACCGAGCCGACCGTGATGACCGGCTTGCCGGTGATCTTCTTGGTCCAGCCGGCGAGGTTGAGGTCGGAGTCCTCGAACTCCGGCAGCCAGTAGCGGCGGGTGGACGCGTGGAAGGCGTCGACGCCGGCGGCGGCCAGCGGGGTGAGGATCGCCTCCAGTTCCTCGGGCGTCTCGGCGAGGCGGGCGGTGTAGTCCTGCTGCTTCCACTGCGAGTAGCGGAAGAGGATCGGGAAAGCGGGGGACACCGCCTCGCGGACCGCGGCGACGATCTCCGCGGCGAACCTGCTGCGGGCCGCCGGGTCGCCGCCGTAGGCGTCGGTGCGGCGGTTGGTGCCCGCCCACAGGAACTGGTCGAGGAGGTAGCCGTGGGCGCCGTGGATCTCGACGCCGTCGAAGCCGATGCGCTCGGCGGCCGCGGCGGCCTCGGCGAACGCGCCGATCACGGCGTCCAGGTCCGCCTGGGTCATCGCCTTGCCGGTGGGCTCGGCCCCCGCGGTGACGAGGCCGGAGGGGCCGACGGCGGGAGCGTCCGGGAAGGGCGGGTCGCCCTGCTTGCGGACCATGCCGATGTGCCACAGCTGCGGGACGATCGTGCCGCCCGCCGCGTGCACGTCCTCGGCGACCCTGGCCCAGCCCGCGAGCTGCTCCTCGCCGTGGAAGCGGGGGACGCGGTCGCTCTGGCCGGCCGACTCGTGGCCGACGTAGGTTCCCTCGGTGACGATCAGGCCGACACCGGCGGCGGCGCGGCGCGCGTAGTAGGAGCGCACGTCCTCGCCGGGGATGCCGCCCGGGGAGAACATCCTGGTCATCGGCGCCATCGCGATCCGGTTGGGAACGGTGAGGCCGTTCAGCGCGATCGGGCGTGAGAGGATCCGGGCCGCGCGGGAGGCGGGCGTGGTGGCGGTGAGGGTCACGTGGGGGGCTCCTGACAGGTAACAATGGAAACCGACTGGTATGTGCGCACGCATTGTTGCAGCTCATGAAGTAACAGTCTCCATGCTCCCCCGCATTCCCGCACCGGACCGCCGATACCTGCGAGCGGGTGAATCGGACGGCCACCTGCCGATCCGTACGCGAAACGGGAGAAAGCGACCCTTAAATATCACTTCGTGACTATTACGCAACTCAGAGCGAGCAAAAGCGTGCCCCCCGCGGTCACCGCCGCCGGGGTCGCCCGCTGGGCCGAACTCCTTCGCACGGCGGAGGAAGGAGGTGCGGAGCCCCTGCGGGGCATCACGGTCGCCGTCGTCGGAATGGGCTACGTGGGCCTGCCGACGGCACTCGGCCTGTGGGGGGCGGGCGCCACCGTCCTGGGCGTGGACGTCAGTGAACAGCGGCTCCGGGACATCCGCACGGGAAACGTGGACCTGCTCCCGTCCCAGCACGCGGCGCTCGCCTGCACCGAGAGCACCGGCGACTTCCTCCTGACCACGGACGCGGACGCGCTGCGCGAGGCGGACGCGGTGATCATCTGCGTGCCGACGCCCGTCACGGAGGACTACGAACCCGATCTGCGCGCCCTGAGCGGGGCCTGCGCCGCCGTGGTGGAACGGACGGTGCCCGGCCAGCTGCTCGTGCTGACGTCCACCAGCCACGTGGGCACCACCCGCGAGCTGCTGCTGGCCCCGCTCACCGCCCGGGGCCTGACCGTCGAGCAGGACGTCCTCGTCGCCTTCGCCCCCGAGCGCATCGACCCGGGCAACGAACGCCACACACCCGAGAACACCCCGCGGGTCGTCGGCGGCGCCGGCCCCCTCAGCTGCCGGGCCACCGCCTTCCTGCTGCGGGCCACCGCCTCCCGTATCCACGAGGTGCCCGACCCCGAGACGGCCGAGATGGCCAAGCTCTGGGAGAACATCTTCCGGGCCGTCAACATCGCCCTGGCCAACGAACTGGCCGACGCCTGCGCGCACCTCAATCTCGCGCCGGTCCCGGTGATCGAGGCCGCCGCCACCAAGCCGTACGGGTTCATGCCGTTCTTTCCCGGCCCGGGGGCGGGTGGCCACTGCATCCCCTGCGACCCCTACTACCTGCTCGGCCGGCTCCCCGCCGGCGGCCGCTCGGCGCCGGTGCTGCGCACCGCCATGACCGCCCTGCGCGAACGGCCCGCGCAGGTCACCGCGCAGGCCGCGGACCTGCTGGGCGCCGACGGCATCGGCCTGGACGGCGCCCGGATCCTGGTCCTCGGCGTCGCCTACAAACCGGGCGTGTCCGACGTGCGGGAGAGCCCGGCGCTACGGCTGCTCGGGCTGCTCGCGGACCAGGGCGCCGACGTGCACTACAGCGACGGCCACGTGCCCAGCCTCACGGTGGCCGGCCGGGAGCTGCGGTCCGAGCCGCAGCCGGAGCATGCGCTCTGGGACCTGGTGATCGTGCACACCGCCCACCCGGGCGCCGACCTCGACTGGCTGGACGGAGCGCCGCGGGTGCTGGACACCCGCCACCGGTTCCGCTCCCCGATCCCGACCGTCACCCGGTGACCGCCGCCCTCGGCACTCCGCCGTTCCTCCACGCCCCGGCCGGCTCCTCCGCCGGCCGCCGGCTGCGGACCCGCGTGGGCCGCGCCATGGAGGCCATGGACCCGCGCGAGCGGGCCGGCCTGGTACGGCTGCTCGGACTCGTGGCCCTGACGCCGCTCCTGCTGCTCATCGCCCGTCGCGCGGTCCGGCTGCCGTACGAGTCGGGCCCGGTCACCTGGTACGGGCTCGCCGTGCTGACCGGCACGGCCGGGCTGCTCTATCTGGCCTACACCCAGTACGACGATCCCGCGGTGCGCACCCTGCGCCGCCGGGCCCGCGGGCACGAGGAGTTCCCGGCCCTGCCGGAGCGGCCGAAGGTCAGCTTCCTGCTCGCCGTCAAGGACGAGGCCGGCAACGTCGAGGCGTGCGTCCGCTCGATGGCCGCCTCGGACTACCCAGACCTGCAGGTCGTCGTGGTCGACGACGGCTCCACGGACGGCACGGGCGCCATCCTCGACGCCCTCGCGGAGGAACTCGGCGTCACCGTCATCCGGCTGGACCGCAACATCGGCAAGAAGGCGGCCCTGGTGCGCGCCTGTGCCGTCGCCGACGGTGACGTGCTGGTGTTCACCGACTCCGACTGCATCATCGCCCCGGACGCGATCGGGCTGTGCGTACGGGCGATGGTCCGCCATCCCGAACTCGGCGCGGTCAGCGGGCACTGCCGGGCCCTCAACCCGCACGCCAGTGTGCTGACCCGGGTCCAGGACGTCTGGTACGAGGGCCAGTTCCGCATCGCGAAGGCGGCCGAGTCGGCGTTCGGCGCGGTGTGCTGCGTCTCCGGACCGCTGGCCGCGTTCCGCCGCGAGGCCGTCTACAACTACCTGCCCGCCTGGGCGGACGACCGTTTCGCGGGCGCCCCGTTCCGGTTCGCCACCGACCGGCAGCTGACCGGGTACGTGCTGGGCCAGGCCTGGCGCGGGCGCGCGCTCAAACGCCGGCACGCCGACTCGCCGTTCGTCGCCGGCCAGGACCACCCCGAACGGCGCTGGCTGGTGGCCTACAGCCGGTCCGCCCGGGTGTGGACGAACGTGCCGACCCGGGTGCGGCCCTTCCTGCACCAGCAGGTGCGCTGGAAGAAGAGCTTCATCCGCAACCTCTTCTTCACCGGCGGCTTCATGTGGCGCCGCGGACCGGTCCCGGCGCTGCTCTACTACGGGCACGCGCTGTGGGTGGTGGCCGCCCCCGCCCTGGTCTTTCTGCACCTGGTGTGGGCCCCCCTGCACTGGGCCGCCGGACTCACCCTGCTCTACGTGGCCGGCGTGCTGCTCAAGGGCTCCCTGTGGGGGCTGGCCTTCCGGCTGGACAACCCGGGCGACCGGCGCTGGCGCTACCGCCCCCTGATGAGCCTGCTCTCCTGTTGTGTCCTGGCGTGGCTGCTGCCCTACGCCGCTCTCACCCTGCGCCGCGGAATCTGGACGAGGACCCCCGCATGACGACCATGAACACGATGACCGGTACGCCCGTCACCACCGCTGCCCCCGGCACCTCCCAGCTACGCAGGCGCCTGCGCACCGCGGCCCGGCTGACCGTCGCCGCGCTCTCGGCCGCAGCGGTGGTGGCCCTCTACTACGTCGTCCTCACCCGGGGAGGCTCCCTGTGACGGGCCGCACGTCCTCCCGTACGACGGCCTCCGCCGGGCGTCCCCGCCCCGCCCGTGGCCGGCTGCGCCGCGGGCTGGTCCGCTCCGCCCTGGGCACCCTCGCCCTGGTCGTCGTGGCGACCCCGTTCCTCACCGCGTGGCACTACGACGCCGCACGGCAAGCGGTGACCGCGCAGGCCGCGGCACCGGTCTCCGCGACGGACGCACAGCTCTCGCAGGCGAGCGTCCCGCACCCCGGCGCACCCATCGTCCTCGCCTACCACGACGTCAACCCCCACCCCACCAACGAGTACACCCTCACGCCCAAGCAGCTGGACACCCAGCTGTCCGCGCTGGCCGCGGCGGGCTACCGCTCCCTGACCACCGGGGAGTTCACCCGCTACCTGGCCACCGGCAGGTCACCGGCGGCGCGCAGCGTCTACCTGACCTTCGACGACGGCACCCGCGGACTGTGGGTGTACGGCGACCAGATCCTCGCCAAGCACAAGATGCGCGCGGCGTCCTACCTGATCACCGGCATGGTCGGCACCCACCGCCCGTACTACCTGTCCTGGTCCGAGATCGGCCGGATGGCCGGCTCCGGGCGCTGGGACTTCCAGGACCACACCCACCTCGGCCACTCCCGGGCGGCCATCGACGCCGCCGGGCACGTCGGGGCCGTGCTCGCCAACCGGCTCTGGCTGCCCGCGAAGCACCGGCTGGAGACCGAGGTGGAGTACCGCTCCCGCGTCGAGGGCGACCTCGACCGGTCCCTGCGGGCCTTCGCCGACCACGACCTGCCGGCACCCAAGCTGTTCGCCTACCCGTTCTCGGAGACGGCCGCGCCGACGAACCTGCGCGACCGGGGCACCTCCGTCCTGGAACGGCTGCTGCGGGCCCGGTTCTCCGCCACGCTCACCAACCACTCCTCGCGCCCGCTGCCGGCAGGGCCGCGGGCCGCCCTGGCCGGGCAGGTGCAGCGCCTCGAAGTGCTCGGGACCACGACTCAGGCGACGTTCCTGAGCCGGCTGCGGGAATGGGCATCCCGCTCGCCCCGCGAGGCGTCCGAGCCGCTGCGCCATCCGGAGCAGTGGCGGTTCCCGGGGAGCCCGTCGGGCACCGGGCTGGCGGCGGTGACCGGCAAGGGACCGGCGAAGGGCACGTACGTGTCGGCCGTCCATCTGCCGATGGCCACGGCGGACTGGAACACCTACCGGGTGACCGCCACCGTCGGCCGCCTGAGCGGGACGGACACGAGCACCTCGGTCGAGGTCGGGCACGGCAGCCTCGACCCCGTCGTCGTCACGGTCTCGGCGGCCGGAATGCGGGTGACGGAGCGGCCGGCCGGCGGGGACGAGCGGGTCACGGTCCGCAGACTCCGCCCGGCGGCCCAGCGCCGGATGAGCATCGGGGTCTCCCCGAGCGCGGTACGGATCACCGTGGACGACACCTCGCTGGTGGTACGTGCCACGAACCGGCCCGTTCCCGCGCGCACCAGCGGCGGCCTCGCGATCGCCGTGCGCAACGAGGGCGCGGACACCGCCTGGCCGCGGTTCACGACGCTGCGCGTCCTGCCCTGAGCGGCCTTACGGCGGAAAAGACCCGAGGGCGGCCCTCCCTGTCGGAACAGGGAGGGCCGCCCTCGGTCAGGACGCGATCAACCGTGAGGCCGATCAGAAGTCCATGTCACCGCCCGGCATGCCGCCGCCGGCCGGCGCGGCGGCCTTCTCCGGCTTGTCGGCGATGACGGCCTCGGTGGTGAGGAACAGCGCGGCGATGGAGGCGGCGTTCTGCAGGGCAGAGCGGGTCACCTTCGCCGGGTCGATGATGCCCTCGGCGACCAGGTCGACGTACTCGCCGGTCGCGGCGTTCAGGCCGTGGCCCGGGGTCAGGTTGCGCACCTTCTCCACCACGACACCGCCCTCGAGGCCGGCGTTGACGGCGATCTGCTTCAGCGGGGCCTCGAGCGCGATGCGCACGGCGTTGGCGCCGGTCGCCTCGTCACCCTCGAGCTCCAGCTTCTCGAAGACCTGGGAGGCCTGCAGCAGGGCCACGCCACCACCGGCGACGATGCCCTCCTCGACGGCGGCCTTCGCGTTGCGGACGGCGTCCTCGATGCGGTGCTTGCGCTCCTTGAGCTCCACCTCGGTGGCGGCACCGGCCTTGATGACCGCGACACCGCCGGCGAGCTTCGCCAGGCGCTCCTGCAGCTTCTCGCGGTCGTAGTCCGAGTCGCTGTTCTCGATCTCGGCGCGGATCTGGTTGACCCGGCCGCCGACCTGCTCCGAGGAGCCGGCACCGTCGACGATGGTGGTCTCGTCCTTGGTGATGACGACCTTGCGGGCGCGGCCCAGGAGGTCCAGGGTCGCGTTCTCCAGCTTGAGGCCGACCTCCTCGGAGATGACCTCGCCGCCCGTGAGGATGGCGATGTCGCCGAGCATGGCCTTGCGGCGGTCACCGAAGCCCGGGGCCTTGACGGCGACGGACTTGAAGGTGCCGCGGATCTTGTTGACGACCAGGGTCGACAGGGCCTCGCCCTCGACGTCCTCGGCGATGATCAGCAGCGGCTTGCCGGACTGCATGACCTTCTCCAGCAGCGGGAGCAGGTCCTTGACCGAGGAGATCTTGGAGTTGGCGATCAGGATGTACGGGTCGTCGAGCGACGCCTCCATCCGCTCCATGTCGGTGGCGAAGTACGCCGAGATGTAGCCCTTGTCGAAGCGCATACCCTCGGTGAGCTCCAGCTCCAGACCGAAGGTCTGGGACTCCTCGACGGTGATGACGCCTTCCTTGCCGACCTTGTCCATGGCCTCGGCGATCAGCTCGCCGATCTGGGTGTCGGCGGCGGAGATGGACGCGGTGGAGGCGATCTGCTCCTTGGTCTCCACGTCCTTCGCCTGCTCGAGCAGGGCGGCGGAGACGGCCTCGACGGCCTTCTCGATACCGCGCTTCAGCGCCATCGGGTTGGCGCCGGCGGCGACGTTGCGCAGGCCTTCCTTGACGAGCGCCTGGGCGAGGACGGTCGCGGTGGTCGTACCGTCACCGGCGACGTCGTCCGTCTTCTTGGCGACTTCCTTGACCAGCTCGGCGCCGATCTTCTCGTACGGGTCCTCGAGCTCGATCTCCTTGGCGATGGAGACACCATCGTTGGTGATCGTGGGGGCGCCCCACTTCTTCTCGAGGACGACGTTGCGGCCCTTGGGGCCGAGCGTCACCTTCACGGCGTCCGCGAGCTGGTTCATGCCGCGCTCGAGGCCGCGCCGCGCCTCCTCGTCGAACGCGATGATCTTGGCCATGTGAAGTGGTCCCTCCAGGACTGGGGGTGATTCCTTCGGACCGCGCCCGCGCCCGCGACGGACGGCACGCATGCCTTGTGGTTCCTTGCCCCACCCGGCCTGCGGGCCTCACCGACCCGGTCCTTCGTTGTCACTCTCACCTTCAGAGTGCTAACGCAATGATTAGCACTCGGCATGGTCGAGTGCAAGCGCCCTCGGGGGGACAGTGGGGGCGGTCAGCCGCCCGCGAACACGGCGACGCCGGGAACACGCGGGCACGCGGGGGCACGCGGGGGCACGCGCGTGCCCGGTGCGCGCGCCGGGCACGACGATGGGCCCGCACCCTCTGCGAGGTGCGGGCCCATCGTGACAAGAAACGTTCAGGCGCTGAGGCGAACCATGTCGGCCTGCGGGCCCTTCTGGCCCTGCGAGATCTCGAACTCCACCCGCTGGCCCTCTTCCAGGGTGCGGTAGCCGTCCATCTGAATGGCGCTGTAATGGACGAAGACGTCCGCACCACCGTCGACCGCGATGAAGCCGTACCCCTTCTCCGCGTTGAACCACTTGACGGTGCCCTGAGCCATGCCTAACTCCCCTATTACTGGCCCTTGCACAGATCCACACTTCGCGGACCCGGGTCAGACCTCGCCCCCACCAATTGGACGGGGCGTGCGCCGGAACGCGTCGACCGCGGCTGAATGTATCTGTCCAACTGCCGTCTGCAACAGGTCAATCGGACGAGAATTCTGGACGGGGCCGGTCCGGAATGTGGCGAGAATTCGCCTGAATTCGGGGCAATTCGGGCCCCGCAAAAGTGCGAAAAAGCCGCATACAACCCACACACTTTGGCTACTTCTTGTCGGGTCGCGCGGTATGAATCAAGGGACCGCGACCAGTGGACCGCGACCGCGTTCCCCAACTGTACCGCGCTCAATCACGCAGAATTGCCCCCTCCGCTTCTCTCACGGAGGGGGCAATCCGATGAACAATACGTAACCGCTGTTACCGAAGGTAATGATCGGTCATTCGGTCATCAGCCGCCGGCGACGGCGGGAATGATCGAGACACCGGCGCCGTCGGGGGTGGCCGTCTGCAGGCCCTGCTCGAAACGGACGTCGTCGTCGTTGACGTAGACGTTGACGAAACGGCGCAGTTTGCCCTGATCGTCCAGCACCCGGGCGGCGATCCCCGTGTGGTTCTTCTCCAGGTCCTCGATGACCTCGGAGAGGGTCCCGCCCTCCGCGGCGACCTCGGCCCGGCCGCCGGTGTAGGTGCGCAGGATGGTCGGGATGCGAACGGTCACGCTCATGCGAGGCCAGCCTCTCGGAAGGAGTCCAGGGTCGGGCGGATGGTGGCGCTGAGGCCGGTGCCGGCCACCGCGTCCAGGGTCTTCAGGCCGTCGCCGGTGTTGAGGACGACCGTGGTCTTCGCCGGGTCCAGCAGGCCGTTCTCCAGCAGCTTGCGGGTGACACCGACGGTCACCCCGCCCGCGGTCTCCGCGAAGACGCCCTCGGTGCGGGCCAGCAGCCTGATGGCGTCCACGACCTCCTCGTCCGTCACGTCCTCCACGGCACCGCCGGTGCGGCGCGCGATGTCCAGGACGTACGGGCCGTCGGCCGGGTTGCCGATGGCGAGGGACTTGGCGATGGTGTTCGGCTTCTGCGGGCGCACCACGTCGTGACCGGCCTTGAAGGCGGTGGACACCGGCGAGCAGCCCTCGGCCTGCGCACCGAAGATCTTGTACGGCCTGTCCTCGACCAGACCGAGCCCGATCAGCTCCTGCAGACCCTTGTCGATCTTCGTGAGCTGGGAGCCGGAGGCGATCGGCACGACGAGCTGGTCCGGCAGCCGCCAGCCGAGCTGCTCGCAGATCTCGTACGCCAGGGTCTTGGAGCCCTCGGCGTAGTAGGGCCGCAGGTTGACGTTGACGAAGCCCCAGCCCTCGCCGGCCGGGTCGCCGATCAGCTCCGAGCAGAAGCGGTTCACGTCGTCGTAGTTGCCCTCGATGCCGACCAGCTCACCGCCGTAGACGGCGGCCATGACCACCTTGCCCTGCTCCAGGTCGTGCGGGATGAACACGCAGGACCGGAAGCCGGCGCGGGCGGCCGCCGCGCCCACGGCGCCGGCCAGGTTGCCGGTGGAGGAGCAGGAGAGCGTGGTGAAGCCGAAGGCGCGGGCGGCCTCCAGGGCCTGGGCGACGACGCGGTCCTTGAAGGAGTGCGTCGGGTTGCCGGAGTCGTCCTTGACGAAGAGGCCGCCGGTCACGCCCAGCTCGGCCGCCAGGTTGTCGGCCTTGACCAGCTTGGTCCAGCCCGGATTGATGTTGGGCTTGTCGGCCACGTCGGCGGGGACGGGCAGCAGCGGGGCGTACCGCCAGATGTTCGCGGGGCCCGCCTCGATGCGGGCGCGCAGCTCTTCGGTGCCGTAGGCGGAGAAGTCGTAGGCGATCTCCAGCGGACCGAAGCACTCCTCGCACGCGAAGACCGGGCCGAGGGGGACGCGGTGCCCGCACTCGCGACAGCTCAGGGCGGCGGCGGGACCGAGGTCGACGGTGGAAGTGCTGGTGCTTGCAACAGTCTGCACAGCCATGGAGGCGAGGCCCTTTCTCCTCATCTTCCTCGCGACGCATCTCGCCGCGAGACGGATTTGGCACCTTCCCTAGCCGGGAGCCTCGCGTGGAAGACGAGTACCGGCTGGAGGGTTGCCGGGGCTTCATCGGGCCGTGTCCCTCTGCCCCTCTGGATGAGCGGTATTCGGTTGTGGACGCGGGCGACCCCCGACATGCGATGGTCACCGGCGTTGCTCAAGACTGTAACCGAAGGCCGGGACAGTTGAGATAGTCGTCCGAACCGCGAGACACCGTGAGGAGCAGCAGACCGTGCTGGAAGAAGTCGAGCGCTGGCTGGCCACCCGCTCCTGGTCCGTGACCGATCGCCCGCTCCACCGGATCCTCGCCGCCAAGCAGCGCACCGGGCAGACGATCAGCGTCGTGCTGCCCGCGCTCAACGAGGAGGAGACCGTCGGCGACATCGTCACGGTCATCCGCCGCGACCTCGTGGAACGGGTCCCGCTCGTCGACGAGATCGTCGTCATCGACTCCGGCTCCACCGACCGCACCTCAGCGGTCGCCGCCGCCGCGGGTGCCCGGGTCGTCCACCGCGACCACATCCTGCCCCGCGTCCCCGCCGTCCCCGGCAAGGGCGAGGTGCTCTGGCGCTCCCTGCTCGTCACCGGCGGGGACATCCTCTGCTTCATCGACGCGGACCTCAGGGAGTTCTCCGCCGACTTCGTCTCGGGGATCGTCGGCCCGCTGCTCACCGAGCCCGGGGTGGACCTGGTCAAGGGCATGTACGACCGCCCGCTGGGCGGCGCGGCGGGTCAGGGCGGCCGGGTCACCGAGCTGATGGCCCGCCCGCTGCTGAACCTCCACTGGCCGCAACTGGCCGGCTTCGTGCAGCCCCTGGGCGGCGAGTACGCGGCCCGCCGCTCCCTGCTGGAACGGCTGCCGTTCCCGGTGGGCTACGGCGTTGAGCTGGGCATGCTGGTGGACGCCCTGCATCTGGTGGGGCTCGACGCGCTGGCCCAGGTGGACGTGGGGGTGCGCCGGCACCGCCACCAGGACGGCCAGGCGCTGGGCCGGATGGCCGCCGCCATCTACCGCACCGCCCAGCTCCGGCTGGCCCGCGGGCACCTGGTCCGGCCCGCCCTCACCCAGTTCGAGCGGGGCGCGGCCGGTTTCGAGCCGCGCACCTACTCGGTGGACACCGAGGAACGCCCGCCGATGACGGAGATCGCGGAGTACGCCGCCCGGCGGGTGGCCTGAAGGCGCACGGAGAACGGCTGTATACGGCCCCCCTCTGGGGCAGACCGTACGTTTGAGCGTTTCCGGGCCGGGCTAGGTTGAGGCGTATGGCTTCGACCCACGGTGCTGAGGTACTGGTCGCGTCCAACCGCGGCCCGGTTTCGTATCAGATGCTCGACGACGGCTCCCTGCGCGCCAGGCGGGGCGGCGGCGGACTGGTCTCCGGGCTGTCGGCCATCGGGCCGGACACCGACGCGGTGTGGGTGTGCGCCGCGCTGGGCGACGGCGACCGGGCGGCCGTACGGCGCGCCGGTGGCGGACTGCTGCCGGCCGAGGAGACCGGCGGGCAGCGGGTGCGGATGCTCGACATCGACGCCGCGGTGCACGCCGACGCCTACAACGGCATCGCCAACTCCGTCCTATGGTTCGTCCACCACCTGCTGTACCAGACCCCGCTGGAACCGGTCTTCGACGCGGAGTTCCGGCGGCGGTGGGCGTCGTACGAGGCCTACAACCGGGCGTTCGCCGAGGCGCTGGCCGAGGAGGCGGCCGAGGGCGCGGCGGTGCTGATCCAGGACTACCACCTGGCCCTCGCCCCGCGGATGCTCCGCCGGCTCCGTCCCGACCTGCGCATCGGTCACTTCTCGCACACCCCGTGGGCGCCGCCGGACTACTTCCGCCTGCTGCCCGACGACATCGCGGCCGAGCTGCTGACCGGCATCCTGGGCGCGGACCGGGCGGCGTTCCTCACCGAGCGGTGGGCGGACGCGTTCCGGGACTGCTGCCACACGGTGCTGGGCCCGGGGATCCCCTCGGGCACCCGGATCGGCGTGCACGGCCTCGGCGCGGACGCCGACTTCCTGCGCGAGCGGGCGCACGAGCCGGACGTGGACGAGCGGATGGCGGCCCTGCGGGCGGAGATCGGCGAGGACCGCAAGGTCATCGTCCGCGTCGACCGCACCGAGCTGTCGAAGAACATCGTGCGCGGGCTGCTGGCGTACGGGCAGCTGCTGGACGACCGTCCCGAGTGGCGCGAGCGGGTCGTCCACGTGGCGTTCGCCTATCCCTCCCGGCAGGACCTCGCCGTGTACCGCGACTACACGGCCGAGGTGCAGCGGGTCGCCGGCGAGATCAACGAGCGGTACGGGACGGCCGGCTGGACTCCCGTGGTGCTGCACGTGAAGGACGACTTCGCCCGCTCGCTGGCCGCGTACCGGCTCGCCGACGTGGCACTGGTCAACCCCATCCGGGACGGCATGAACCTGGTCGCCAAGGAGATCCCGGTCGTCTCCGACGGGGGCTG
Source organism: Streptomyces sp. NPDC048514 (assembly GCF_043199955.1). Taxonomy (NCBI): domain Bacteria; kingdom Bacillati; phylum Actinomycetota; class Actinomycetes; order Kitasatosporales; family Streptomycetaceae; genus Streptomyces; species Streptomyces sp. NPDC048514. The sequence continues at coordinate 535,213 of NZ_JBICWT010000004.1, forward strand.
CGCGCTCGTGCTGTCGCGCGAGGCGGGGGCGTACGAGGAGCTGGGCGAGGACGCGATCGTGGTGAACCCGTACGACATCACGGGCACGGCGCACGCGCTGCACGAGGCGCTGACCCTGCCCGCCGACGAGCGGGCGGAGCGGTCGAAGCGGCTGGCCGCCGCGGCGACGGCGCTGCCGCCGGCCCGGTGGTTCCTGGACCAGCTGCACGCGCTGACCGATCAGGCCGGCTGAGCCCGGACCGGCCGCCGGCCGCGGCTGTCCGGGCCGGACCGGCCGAACCCCCGGACGGGCCGGAGCGGCCGAGCCCCCGACCCGGTCGGCCCGGCCGAGTCGCCGGCTCGATCAGTCCAGCCGGGCCGCCAGTTCCCGCAGCAGCCGTACGACGCCCGCCGGGCCGTCCACCACCAGGTCGGCCCGGTCGGCCAGCTCCGTCACCTCGGTGCTGCCGCTGCACACCAGCAGGCCCGGGACGCCGCCGGAGCGCAGCTTGTCCACGGCGGCGAAGGCGGGGAGGTCACCCAGGTCGTCGCCGGCGTAGAGGACCGACTCGGCGCCGGTCCGGCGGATGTGGTCGCCGAGCGCCACGCCCTTGTCCATGCCCGGCGGGCGCAGCTCCAGCACCATCCGGCCGGGCTCGACGATCAGGCCGTGGCCGGCGGCGAGGTCGCCGAGCGGCTCCCGCAGGGCCTCGAAGGCGGCCTGCGGATCCCGCGCACGCCGGGTGTGGACCGCGATCGCCCGGCCCTTCTCCTCGATCCACGTGCCCTGCCAGGCGCCGACCCGGTCCAGCAGTCCCGGCAGCTCCGCGCGGACCGCCGCCACCCCGGGGTGCGGGGCGGGGGCGGTGACCGTGCCGGTGACCGCGTCCCACCGTTCGGCGCCGTAGTGGCCGAGAACGGTCAGGTGCTCCAGGCCGGGCACGCCGGCGAAGCCGCCGTAGCGCACCGCGACAGCGGCCGGGCGGCCGGTGACCACGGCGACGGAGGCGACCTTGGGGGCGAGTGCGGCGATCGCGGCCACGGCCTCGGGGTGGGCGCGGGCCTGCTCGGGGTCGGCGACGATCGGGGCCAGCGTGCCGTCGAAGTCCAGGCCGACCACCGCGGTGCGGGGATGGGCCAGCAGTGCGGCCAGTCCGTCCCGGCCGGCCTGGGTGGCCGGGGCCGGCAGGGGATCCATCGGGTTGGTCGAGTCCGTCGTAGGGGTGCCCATACGGCGACACTATCCGCGAAGGGGCGCCTCCACTCCTCACCGTTCCGAGCGGCGGGACTCCCGCACTCGGCTCACCGTTCCGAGCGGCGGGACTCCCGCACTCGGCGCAGGCGGTTGACCGTCACCGGGTCGTGGGCCAGCGCCCGCTCGTCGTCCAGGAGGGCGTTGAGCAGCTGGTAGTAGCTCACCGGCGACAGGCCCAGCTCCTCGCGTATCGCCCGCTCCTTCGCGCCGGGGCCGGGGAAGCCCCGGCGCTCCAGCGCGAGGACGGCTTGTTCGCGGTCGCCGAGTTCCATGCGGGCCACCGTAACCCCGGGCACCGACAACCGGCTCAGCCCGCGTTGCTGCTGTCCGCGGCCGTGGCCGACGCCTGGAGCCGGGTCAGCACACCGGAGGGGTTGCCGCCGGGGACGACCGCCTGGCCGATGTTCTGCTTCACGGCCGCGCTGACCGACGCCCAGGAGGTCTTGCCGACCGGATACAGCTCGGAGGTGGGCAGCTGGTCGAGGAAGGGGTGCAGCGCCTTGTCGGCCGCCTTGTCCGACTCGCTCATGGCGGTGGAGGCGGAGCCGGTGACCGGCAGCAGCCCGTACCGGTGGGAGAAGCCCAGGACGTTCTTCTCGTTGTAGGCGAAGTCGAGGAAGTCGCCGATCTGCTCGGCGTGCCCGTTCTGCCTGAAGCCCATCATCCAGTCGGTGACGCCCATCGAGGCGCGGGCGGTGCCGGTGCGGCCCGGCATCGGCACCATGCCGAACTTCACGCCCTTCTTCTCGGCCTGCTGGATCAGCGTGGGGTGCCCGTTGAGCATGCCGACCTGGCCGTCGGCGAAGGCGGCGAAGGCGTCCGCGCGGTTGAGCTTGCCGGGGGCGACCGGGCCGGTCAGGCCCTTGCCGACCAGATCGTCCCTGAGCCAGCTGAAGGTCTCGACGTTCGGCGCGGAGTCGATGGTGTAGGTGCCGACGTCGTCGGTGTAGCCGCTGCCGCCGCTGTCGCCGCTCAGCAGCCACTGCATGGTCTCCGCCTGGGCCTCCTCGGGGCCCAGCGGCAGGGCGTAGGGGTACTTCACGCCCTTGGCCTTGAGCGCCTCGGCGTCGGCGGCCAGCTCGTCCCAGGTGGTGGGCGGGGTGATGCCGGCCTTGGCGAAGAGGGTCTTGTTGTAGAAGAGCACGCGGGTGGAGGCGGCGAAGGGGATGCCGTACTGCGTGTGCTTCCACTGGCCCGCGTCGGAGAGCTGGGAGAGGAAGTCGGCCTGGGTGCGGATGGAGAGCAGGTCGGAGACCGGGTACAGCTTGCCGGCGGCCGCGTAGTCGGCGTAGGCGCCGATCTGGGCCAGGTCCGGGGCGTGGCCGGCGTCGACCATCTCCCTGACCTTGCGGTCGACGTCGGTCCAGGAGTAGACGCCGACCTCGACCTTCACCCCCGGGTGCGCCGCCTCGTACTCCTCGGAAAGGGCGTCCCAGTACTTCTTGGAGCTGTTGGCGGCCGAGTCGCCGTAGTCGGCCGCGACGAGTCTGAGGGTCACGTCGGAGGAGCCCGTGCTCCCGCAGCCGCCGAGAACCGCCGTCATGCCCAGAGCGGACATCACCGCGATCGTTCCTGCCGTACGCCGACGCACCGTCAAAGCCCCAACCCTGCCGTCTGACCGTTCGATATATGGACCCATAAGGTCTACACCACGCGAGTGGACTAGACCTCTCCCGGGTGCGGGGGCCACACTAGGGACCGTGGTGAGACATGTCATCGCCCTGGACGTGGGCGGTACCGGGATGAAGGCCGCCCTCGTCGGCGACGACGGCGCGCTGCTGCACCGCGCCCGCCGCGCCACCGGGCGCGAGCGCGGACCCGACGCGGTGATCACGGCGATCCTCGACTTCGCCGCCGAGCTGCTCGCGTACGGCGTGCGGCACTACGGCGAGCCGGCCGCCGCCGCCGGCATCGCGGTCCCCGGCATAGTCGACGAGCAGCACGGCGTCGCCGCCTACGCGGCCAATCTCGGCTGGCGGGACGTCCCGCTGCGCGCCCTGCTCACCGAACGGCTCGGGGTGCCCGTCGCGCTCGGGCACGACGTGCGCACCGGCGGGCTCGCCGAGGGCCGGATCGGCGCGGGCCGGGGCGCGGACCGGTTCCTGTTCGTGCCGCTCGGCACCGGGATCGCCGGCGCCATCGGCATCGACGGCCGGGTGGAGGCGGGTGCCCACGGCTTCGCGGGCGAGATCGGCCACATCGTCGTACGGCCCGGCGGCACCCCCTGCCCCTGCGGGCAGCACGGCTGTCTGGAGCGGTACGCCTCCGCGTCCGCGGTCAGCGAGGCCTGGGCGGCGGCCTGTGGGGACCCGGAGGCGGACGCGGCCGACTGCGCCAAGGCCGTCGCGTCCGGTGACCCGAACGCCGTCCGGGTCTGGCGGCAGGCGGTGGACGCCCTCGCCGACGGCCTGGTCACCGCGCTCACCCTGCTGGACCCCGGGACGCTGATCATCGGTGGCGGGCTGGCCGAGGCGGGGGAAGTGTTGTTCCAGCCGCTGCGGGACGCCGTCCGGCGCCGGGTCACCTTCCAGAAGCCGCCGGCCGTCGTCCCGGCCGCCCTCGGCGACACCGCCGGCTGCCTGGGCGCGGGTCTCCTCGCCCAGGACCTGCTGACGACCACCCCTACGACTCCGGAGGTAAGCACCTGATGGCCATCGAGCGGGACAATCAGGCTCCGGCCGGGAGCAGCGCCCCGGAAGGGGCGCGGGGAACTGCGCGATCGGCCCCCTCCGGCCCGCAGGTACTCACCGGCGCGAACGTGGTGCTTCCCACCGGCACGGTCCGCAACGGACGGCTGTCCACCGACGGCAGACACGTCACCGCCGCACCACCGGCCGGCGCCCCGTCGATCGACGTCACCGGCCACTGGGTCGTCCCCGGCTTCGTCGACATCCACAACCACGGCGGCGGCGGCGCGTCCTTCGCCGGCACGCCCGAGCAGATCCTCACCGCCATCCGCACCCACCGCCTGCACGGCACCACCACCCTGGTCGCCTCCACCGTCACCGACGAGATGGACCTGCTGGTGGGTCAGGCCGGGCTGCTGAGCGAGCTGGCCGAGCAGGGGGAGATCGCGGGCATCCACTTCGAGGGGCCGTTCATCTCCCCGTGCCGCAAGGGCGCGCACTCCGAGGCGCTGCTGCGCGACCCGGACCCGGCCGAGGTCCGCAAGCTGATCGACGCGGCACGCGGCAAGGCGAAGATGGTCACCCTCGCCACCGAACTGCCGGGCGGCATCGACTCCGTGCGGCTGCTGGCCGAGCACGGTGTCATCGCGGCGATCGGCCATACGGACGCGACGTATGAGCAGACGGTCCGGGCGATCGACGCGGGCGCCACGGTCGCCACCCACCTCTTCAACGCGATGCCCACCCTGGGCCACCGCTCCCCCGGCCCGATCGCCGCCCTCCTGGAGGACGAGCGGGTGACGGTCGAGCTGATCAACGACGGCACCCACCTGCACCCCGCCGCGCTGGAGCTGGCCTTCCACCACGCCGGTGCGGACCGGGTCGCCTTCATCACGGACGCCATGGACGCGGCCGGCATCGGCGACGGCCGCTACATGCTCGGCCCGCTGGAGGTCGAGGTCAGCGAGGGCGTGGCCCGGCTGGTGGAGGGCGGCTCGATCGCGGGCTCGACACTGACCCTGGACCGGGCGTTCAAGCGGGCGGTGACCGTCGACGGGCTCTCGGTGGAGGACACCGTGACGGCACTGTCGGTGAACCCGGCCCGACTGCTCGGCCTGGCCGACCGCATCGGCTCCCTGGAGCCCGGCAAGGACGCCGACCTCGTCCTGCTGGACGCGGACTTCGAGCTGAAGGGCGTGATGCGGCACGGAGAGTGGGTCGTAGCGCCCCAACTGGCCTGATCCGTCCGCCTTTTCCCCGGACGGCGGCCGACTCGCGACTGGGCCGGCCGCCGTCTCTTTGGCATGATCGGGGCCCCGGAAACCGAAGACAGGCGCACGGACTTCGAGGGAGGTCGGCCCGGGTGATCCTCACGGTCACACTGAACACCGCACTCGACCTCACCTACCGCGTGCGGTCGCTGCGGCCGCACACCTCGCACCGCGTCCTCGGCGTCGCCGAACGGCCGGGCGGCAAGGGCGTGAACGCGGCCCGGGTGCTGGCCGCGCTGGGGCACGAGGTGACGGTCACCGGGTTCGCGGGCGGTGGCACCGGACGCGCGGTGCGCGACCGGCTCGCGGACACCCCCGGGGTGACGGACGCGCTGGTGCCGGTGGCCGGGGCGACCCGGCGCACGATCGCCGTGGTGGACGAACTCTCCGGTGACACGACCCAGTTGAACGAGCCGGGTCCGCAGATACGGCCCACCGAATGGGGCGCCTTCCTGGACCGCTACGACGAACTCCTGCCCGCCGCCTCGGCGGTGGCCCTGTGCGGCAGCCTGCCGCCGGGGGTACCGGTCGGCGCCTACGCGAACCTGGTCCGCGGCGCCCGCTCCGCCGGCGTCCCCGTCCTCCTGGACACCAGCGGGGAACCGCTGCGCCGCGGGGTGGCCGCCCGCCCCGACATCATCAAGCCGAACGCCGAGGAACTGGCCGAACTCACCGGCTCCCACGAGCCGTCACGCGCCACCCGGGACGCCCGCCGCCGCGGTGCCCACGCGGTGGTGGCCTCCCTCGGCCCACAGGGCCTGCTGGCGGTGACCCCCGAGGGCCGCTGGCGCGCGCTCCCGCCCACCCGGGTCCACGGCAACCCGACCGGCGCGGGCGACTCGGCGGTGGCGGGCCTGCTGTCGGGCCTCGTGGAACAACTCCCCTGGCCCGCCCGCCTGTCCCGGGCGATCGCGCTGTCCACGGCGACCGTGCGGGCACCCGTGGCGGGCGAATTCGACCGCGCGACGTACGAGGAACTACTGGGACGGGTGACGGTGGCCGGGGACACCAGCGCGGCCTAGGGATTCCGGCACACCCGCCGCGAGGTCAGCTGCCGACCCAGCCCTTCACCAGCCACACCCGGTCGATCAGGGCGTCACACTGGTTCCCCTGGCCACAGGAGATGGAGACGGTGTTACTGCCCTTGTTGAGCTGGATCCAGTTATAGCTGCGCGTCCAACCCTTCTCGTAGTTGCCCTCGGGGGCGTGCGCCCAGTTCTGCAACTTGGCCTTGGACTGCGTTCCGTTGACCGTGAGAGTCGCGGTGGCGTCCTTGCCCGGCACGCTGTAGCCGACATAGACGCTGTATTTGCCGGCCTCGGGGACGCCGTCGAAGGTCCAGGTCAGCGAAGCACCGGGCTGGTTCAGGCCCGTCACATAGCTGCCGTCCGAGGACTTCGCGCCCTTGACGTCCGAGGCACCCGCCGCACCGCCGGCCAGCTGCAGCTTGACGGCGTCGTTCTTCGGCAGCTCTCCGGTCGCCGCGCCGCTGCCCGACGGGCTCGGCTCGCCGCTCTGGGACTGGCTGGGCGTGCCGCCCCCCTCGTTGCCCGACTTGTCGTCGTCCGAGTTGCCGTTGATCATCGCCACACCGATGCCGATGACGACCGCGGCCACCACGGCGATCGCGCCGATCAGCAGACCCTTGGTGTTCGGACCGCGGCGACCGCCACCCGTGGGCGGCGCGGGCTGCCGGCCCGCGGGGCCGCCGGGCAGGGTCTCTGGGGCCTGGTAGTGGGCGTTCGGCTGGCCGTAGGCGCCCTGCTGCGGGACGGTCGGCTGGCCGTAGGTCGCCTGCTGCTGGCCGTACTGCGCCTGCTGGCCGTACGAGCGCTCGCCGACCGCACGCACCCTGCTGACCGAGTTCGGGTAGCCGTAACCGCCGCCGGACGGCGGCTGGGCTCCCCGTGCCTGGCCGTCTGCGTACAGGTAGCCGAACGGGTCGTCGTCCTCGGGCGTGCTCGCGCCGTTGTCGCCGGGCGTCATCCCTTGGTACTCCTCAACAGGTGCGTGCGGATGCGGTACGGGTATGGAATGGCGAGCCTACCCGCTCTCGCTGCCCCAAACGGGTGACTCAGCTCGCACAACCCCGCTGACCTGCGGGTTATCCGGCGCGTCGATGTTGTTTGGGACGAGATCGTTTCTCTACGTACATCCGCTCGTCGGCGGACTTCAGCACCTCGTCCGCCGTCATCCCGCAGTGCGCCCAGCCGATGCCGAAGCTCGCGCCCACCCGGACGGCCCGCCCCTCGGCGCGGATCGGCTGGATGATCTCGTTGCGCAGCCGTACGGCGAGGTCCTCGGCGTCGGCCCGGCCGAGACCGTCGGCGAGGATCACGAACTCGTCGCCGCCGAGCCGGGCCACCGTGTCGCCGTCACGGACACCGTGCGAGAGCCGGCGGGCGACCTCGATCAGCACCGCGTCGCCCGCGTTGTGCCCGAAGCGGTCGTTGATCGACTTGAAGCCGTCCAGGTCGCAGAAGAGGACCGCGAGGCCCTTGGTGCCGTCGTCGCGGCCGTCCTCGGGGGCGGCGGTGTGCACATGGTGGTCGTAGGCGTCGTACGCCTCCGCGCTCGGCGTGAAGTCGAAGCCGTGGCCGGCGGGGGCGTCGAAGGCGGGGTGGCCGTAGGCCGCGTCCAGGGACTCCAGCGAGCCGGTGTGCGTCAGGCGCTGGCACAGCCGGGCCGACAGGCGCGAGCGCAGCTCTGCGGAGTTCGGCAGGCCGGTCAGGGAGTCGTGCGAGGCACGGTGGGCGAGCTGCAGCTCACGCCGCTTGCGCTCCTCTATGTCCTCGACGTGGGTGAGCAGGAAGCGGGGGCCGTCGGCGGCGTCGGCGACGACGCTGTTGCGCAGGGAGACCCAGACGTAGCTGCCGTCCCGGCGGCCGAGCCGGAGTTCGGCGCGGCCGCCCTCCGCCGAGGTGCGCAGCAGGGTGCCGATGTCCTCGGGGTGGACGAGGTCGGAGAAGGAGTAGCGGCGCATCGCGGAGGCCGGGCGGCCGAGCAGCCGGCACAGGGCGTCGTTGGTGCGCAGGATGCGGCCGTGCTGGTCGCCGCCCATCTCGGCGATGGCCATGCCGGAGGGGGCGTACTCGAAGGCCTGCCGGAAGGACTCCTCGCTGGCGCGCAGGGCCTGCTGCTCACGCTCCAGCCGGACCAGCGCCCGCTGCATGTTGGCCCGCAGCCGTGCGTTGCTGATCGCGATGGCGGCCTGGAAGGCGTACATCTGCAGCGCCTCGCGGCCCCAGGCACCGGGGCGGCGGCCGTTGCGCGGCCGGTCCACGGATATGACGCCGAGCAGCTCACCGGAGGCGCCGCCCTGCACGCCGGGGGTGTACATCGGTGCGAAGAGGCGGTCGGAGGGGTGCCACTCGTCCTCGAAGCGCGGCTCGGGCCCGTCGGTGTGCCACTGCGGGACGTCGTCGTCGTCCAGCACCCAGCCCTCGGTGTGCGGTATGAACACCAGGTCGCCCCAGCACTCGCCCATGTTCAGCCGCCGCTCCCAGGACCCGCGCGGGCCGACCCGGCCGGTGATCAGGGCCTCGGCGGCGGAGTTCCCGGAGAAGGCGGCGACGACGAGGTCGCCGTCGGGACGCACGAGGTTGACGCACGCCATCTCGTACCCGAGGGCGTTCACGGCGCCGTCGGCGACGCTCTGCAGTGTGTCCGCCAGGCTGCGTGCCGTGTTCATGTCGGCCATGACCTGGTGCAGCTGTCGCAGGGACGCAAGGCGGACATACGGCTCCGACTCGGTCTCCATGCTCGCCCTCCCCCCGAGACCTCGCAGCGAATCAAGGGTTGTCTTCGGCGCTTCGTTACGGCGGCTCTTACGGTGTGTCTGCGGCTCCCCCGCCACTGAATCACAGCGCGCTGCCCACTCGGTACACAGGGTCAACAATTCCTGCCCCTTGTGACTCAAGTCACAGGAGAACGTGAACAATTGAGTGGAGTTTCTGCGTTTTGCTTGTGCGTTTCCGGAACGCATCTTTTACCGTTTCGCGCACAAGTTGCACACGGCTGTCGTCCGCAGGTCGTAGGACCAGGCTAGGGCGGAGGCCCGATGCGGTTCCCGGAAAGCGGAGACTAGCGTTTCCGGCGTGCTGAACACTGCCTCTCCCACCGCCTCCACCGCTTTTGGGCATGCTGAGGGGGTGAGCGACGACGAGTTCCGGACCGCGATGGCCCGGCTGGCGGCGGGCGTGGTCCTGGTGACCGCGCAGGAACCGCCGCTGGACCCCGACGACCCCGAGGCGCCAGGCGTCGAGGACGTCGGCATGACCGCGACCGCCTTCATGTCGGTCTCCCTCGACCCGCCGCTGGTCCTGGTCAGCCTGCGCGAGGGCTCCCGGATGGACGACCTGCTGGACGAGCAGCCCCTGTGGGCGGTGTCGGTGCTCGCCGACAGCCAGCGGCACATCGCGGGCCGCTTCGCCATGAAGGGCCGCATCAGCGACCGGCTGCTCTTCGAGGACATCGCCTACGCCCGCGGCGAGGTCACGAACGCCCCACTGGTGGGCGGGGCGCTGGCCACCCTGGAGTGCCGCACCGAGCAGCGGACGACCGCCGGGGACCACACCCTGGTCATCGGCCGGGTCCTGACCGCGCAGGTGCCGAGCACGGAGGGCGGGCCGCTGCTCTACTTCCGCGGCCGCTACCGGCAGTTGGGCTGAGACCGATATCGCCTGGTCACCGCGCGATCCGGCCGCCCAGGGTGCGCGCATGACACCACGTCTGGAAGCGGTCACCCCCGGGAACTTCGACAGCGCCGTCGCCATCCGCGTCCGCCCGGATCAGGAACACGCCGTGTCACCGGTCGTGCAGTCCCTCGCCGAGGCGTACGCCCACCCGCCCGGCGTCGCCTGGCCCCGGCCGGATCCGGCGGCGTCCGGTCCTCTGGGCCGCCCCGACGCCGAGCCGGGCCGGCCACGCGGCGGCGTCCGGTCCGCTAGGCCGCCTCGATGCTGAGCCGGGCCAGCCGTGCCGGGTCGCTCACGATCTCGATGACCGTGATGCGGTCGGCGACGAAGGCGAACGTCAGCACGCGCTCCGGACGGCCGCCGTCGAGGACGACCAGGCCGGTCGCCCCGTCGATCAGGGCCGGACGCGCGGTGCCCGCCAGCCGGGCGAAGCTCGTCGCGCCGGCGGCGACCCCCCGCGCGCCGCTGGTCACACCGGACTCGCCGCGGGCCACCACGTCAGGGTCGAGCACCGCCAGCAGGCCGTCGAAGTCACCCTCCCGCGCGGCGGCCAGGAAGGCGTCCACCACCTCGCGCTGTCGGACCAGGTCGGCGTCCGGCGCGTCGGCGCCCCGCACCCGGCGCCGGGCCCTGCTGGCGAGCTGGCGCGCCGCGGCCGGGCTGCGCCCGATGACGGTGCCGATCTCCTCGAACGGCACCCCGAACAGGTCGTGCAGGACGAAGGCCAGCCGCTCGGCCGGCGAGAGCATGTCGAGGACGACCAGGAGGGCCACCCCGACCGAGTCGGCGAGCACGGCGTCCTGCGCGGGGTCCGGTTCGTCGGAGGGGGCCGGGCACCAGGTGTCCAGGGGCTCCTCGCCGCGGGAGCGGCGCGAACGCAGCATGTCGAGGCAGACGCGGCCGACCACGGTCGTCAGCCAGCCCCCGAGGTTCTCCACCTCGTCACCGCCGGAGCGGCTCAGCCGGAACCACGCCTCCTGGACCGCGTCCTCGGCCTCGGCCGTCGAGCCCAGCATCCGGTAGGCGACGGCCCGCAGGTGCCCGCGGCACGCCTCGAACCGCCCGGCGAGCAGATCGTCCCCGGCGCCGCGCCGGTCACCTCCGCGCTGGTCGCCACCCCCGTGCTGGTCGCGGTCGCCGTGCTGCTGCTCGTCGCCCCCGTGCTGGTCGTGGCCGCCGTACTGGTCGCTGTTCCCGTGCTGGTCGCTGTTCCCGTGCTGGTCGCTCATCGGCTGGTCCGGCCTCTCCCGCGCGCGTTCCGTGCTCCCTCGTCTGCATGACGGTTCGGCCGCCGCGGATGTGACGGACGCGCCGCGAGGGGAGCCGGGGACCGGAACGGACCGGTCAGCCCCAGTCCCGCCCGGTACGCCCCCGCTTCGTCTCCGAGCGCTGCTTCTTCTCCCGCAGCCGGCGTTCGTTGATGCCGCGGGGGATGCGGGTCGGCCTGCGGGGCTTGGGCGGCGGCGCGGTGGCCTCCGCGAGGAGCGCCGCGAGGCGTACGGCGGCGGCCTCGCGGTTACGCCACTGGGATCGGTGCTCGGAGGACCGTACGGACAGCACACCGTCGGCGAGCCGGCCGGCCAGCCGCTGCAGCGCCCGCTCCTTCCACACCGGTGGAAGCGCCTCCGTGCCCGCGAGGTCGAAACGCAGCTCCACCTGGGAGTCGCTGGTGTTGACGTGCTGCCCACCGGGCCCGGAGGACCGCGAGAAACGCCAGATCAGCTCGGCCTCGGGAAGCGAGACCGAACCGCGGATGAAATAGGGCCCGGACATGCGTCCCATGTTCCCGGCCGCGCCAGTCCCACGTCACCCGGTTTTCGCCGAGGCGGGTAAAAAAGGTAAAGGGATCCGGAACCACCGGGACCCCTCTCCACGTTGTTCCCGGTGACGGTAGCTTCGTCGGCACATACGTGCAGGGATATCTAAGGAAGGGACTCCCAACATGGCTGTAAGCCTGTCCAAGGGTGGCAACGTCTCGCTCACCAAGGAGGCTCCGGGCCTGACCGCCGTCACCGTGGGCCTCGGCTGGGACGTCCGCACCACCACCGGCACGGACTTCGACCTGGACGCGTCCGCCATCGCGGTCAACACGCAGGGCAAGGTCTACTCGGACGCCCACTTCGTGTTCTTCAACAACAAGCAGACCCCGGACAACTCCATCGTCCACACGGGTGACAACCGCACCGGCGAGGGCTCCGGCGACGACGAGGCGATCAACGTCAACCTGGCCGCGCTCCCGGCCGACGTCGACAAGATCGTCTTCCCCGTCTCCATCTACGACGCCGAGAACCGCGGCCAGAACTTCGGCCAGGTCCGCAACGCCTACATCCGCATCGTGAACCAGGCCGGCGGTGCCGAGATCGCGCGCTACGACCTCTCCGAGGACGCCGCCACCGAGACCGCGATGGTCTTCGGCGAGCTGTACCGCAACGGCGCGGAGTGGAAGTTCCGCGCGGTGGGCCAGGGTTACGCCTCCGGCCTGGTCGGCATCGCCCAGGACTTCGGCGTCAACGTCTGACACCTCACGCGAGCCGCTTTCGAGCAGGGGTCACCCCCGGCGTCGGCGGAGCCCCGGTCGCGGCATCCCGCCGGGACCGGGGCTCCGGCGGGTCCCGGAGATCCGGGAAAGCCGCCGGGCGCGCCGTGGTCCCGCGTTACCGTGCCCGGGTGATCATCGAACCTCTGTCCGCCGGCGGTGACATCCCGGCCGCGCTCCTCACCGAAGTGACGGCCCTGTTCGCCTCCAACCGCGCGTTCCACGCGCTCAGCGGGGACTTCCCGGACCCGGACGACATCGGCACGGAGCAGGTGGCCCGGGTGCTCGCCGAGGAATTGGCCCATCCCGGCGCCGAGGTGCTGCTCGCCCGGGCCGGAGGCCGCCTGGTCGCGATCGCCGTCACCCTGGCCCGCCACCCCGACCCCGCCGACCCCGATCCCTGGATCGGGCTGCTGATGGTGGACGCGGCCGAGCACGGCAAGGGCTACGGCCGCACCCTCGCGGAACTGGTCGAGAACCGTTTCCGCGCCGCGGGCGCCATGGCCGTACGGCTCGCCGTGCTCGACGGCAACGCGCAGGGCCTGGCCTTCTGGACCGCCCTCGGCTACGAGTTCCTCGACCACCGCCCCGACCAGGCCCTCGGCCGGCCCTGCGCCGTCCTGCGCAAGGTGCTGCGCACGCCCCGGCAGGCGGCCCGCATCGCCGTCGTGGACCCCGAGGGCGCGGTGTTCCTCTTCCGCTACGACAACGCCGAGGTCGGCGTCCACTGGGCCCTGCCCGGCGGCGGCCTGGAGCCCGGCGAGGGCCCGCGCGAGGGCGCCCTGCGGGAACTGGCCGAGGAGACCGGCTGGACCGACCTGGAGCCCGGCCCGCTGCTGTGCACCTGGGAACACGACTTCATGCACGCGGTACCGGTACGCCAGCACGAGTACGTCTACGTGACCCGGGGCCCGCGCCGGGATCCGGCCGGCCCCCGGCTCGCCGCCGCGCACGCCGCCGACGGCATCCTCGCCTGGCGGTGGTGGAGCAGGCGGGAACTGGCCGCGGAACCGGAGCCGGTGTGGCCGCCGGACCTCGCCCGGCTGCTGGACGAGTGGGAACGCTGAGGCACCGGCGGCACGGCACCGGGCCGGCGGCCACCGAGCCGACGAGGCCGGCGGTCACGGACGATCCGGCGGTCGCAGCCCCGACCGCGGTCAGGGACGGGACGGCTTGCCGTCGCCGTACAGCCAGTCCTTCCAGATACCCGTGAAGTCCTTGCCCGGGGCCTGCTTCTCCACGTACGCGGTGAAGTCGGCGGTGCTCGCGGTGGCGTGGCGGCGGGTCGCGGCCCAGCCCTGCAGGATGTCGTAGAAGAGATCGTCGCCGACCTTCCGGCGGATCTTCTGGAGGACCATCGCGCCGCGCACGTACACGGGGCTGCCGGAGATGTGCGCGGCGCTGGAGGGCTTCGCCGGCGGGAAGGCCCAGATCTCCTCGTGATCGCCCTCGTAGTATTCGGTGAACGTCTGCTGGGCGCTCTTGCCGTCCTGGTCCTCCTCCCACAGCCACTCCGCGTAGGTGGCGAAGCCCTCGTTGAGCCACATGTCCCGCCAGGACGCGGGCGTGACCGAGTCGCCGTACCACTGGTGGGCGAGTTCATGGACGAGGGTGCCGGTGTCGGGGGCGCCGGGGAAGACGGGCCGGGTCTGGGTCTCCAGGGCGTATCCGGCGTCGTGCGGCCGGTCGACGACGGCGCCGGCGGAGGCGAAGGGGTACGGCCCGAAGTTGAACTCCTCCCAGTCGAGGATCTCGGGGATCTTCGCGAGCACGCCGGCGCTCGCCTTCGTCTGCGTCGGGTCCACGGCGGTGAGGACGGGCAGGCCGTGCGGGCCCGCGGTCCGCTTGATCGTGTAGTGGCCTATCGCGACCATGGCGAGATAGCTCGCCATGGGCTGAGCGGTGTGCCAGCGGTAGGTGCTGCGGCCACCCTCGTCGCTCCGGCCGGTCAACTCCCCGTTGGAGACGGCCTGGAGGCCCTTGGGGACGGTGACGGTGATGTCGTAGGTCGCCTTGTCGGACGGGTGGTCGTTGCCCGGGAACCAGGCCATCGAGCCGACGGGTTCGCCGAGGGCGAGGGCGCCGTCGGCGGTGGGCAGCCAGCCCTCCTCGGAGCCGTCGGGGTCGGTGAGGGTCTTCGGGGTGCCCGAGTAGCGGACGGTCGTGCGGAAGGTCTCGCCCTTGCTGAGGTCGTCGTGGGGGCGGACGGTGAGTTCCTGGCCGGTGCGGTTCCAGCGGGCCTTCGCGCCCTCGACGGTGACCGACTCGACGTCGAGCCCGGCGAGGTCGAGGTCGAAGGCGGACAGGTCCCGGGTGGCACGGGCGGTGATCACCGCCGTACCGGTCAGGTGACGGGTGGCGGGGGCGTAGCCGAGCGTGAGGGCGTAGTGGCCGACGTCGTAGCCGCCGTTGCCGGCCCTGGGGAAGTACGGATCGTGTACGCCGGAGCCGCCCGGAGCGCCGTGCACACCACCCTGGCACGCGGTGGCGGTGAGAGCGAGCAGGGCCACGACGGCCGGGACAAGGCGCACAGACCTGGACATGTCATTGATCTTAGAGGGGTGCGGTACGCCCGAGCAGGGGTGTACCGGTGAGCGTGACACCATCTCTGTCGTGCTCGACATCGGCTACGCCCTCTCCAACCGGTTCCCGGACCCACCGCAGACCGACTACCGCCGCGCGGACGTCCACGCGCTGCGGCACGACCTGTTCTGCGGGGACGTCTACCTCGCGGACACCGAGACGGACCGGGAACTGTCCACAGCCTGGGGATGGGTGCCGGTGCTCGACTTCGCGTGGGCGCTGTGCGACATCACGGAACGGCTGGACCGGGATCCGCTGGGCTCACGCGCCGCCCGGCCGCAGCGGGCGGAGCTGGACTTCACCGAGTCGACCGACCGGATGCTCTTCGAGCGGCGCTTCGGCTGGGTCGACATCACCTCCGACTGGGCGCCCGCCGAGGAGTCCCCGCTCAGCTTCTCCCACGGCGAACTGCGCCGCGAGGCCCGTGACTTCCTCCACGACCTGCTCGCGGACCTGACCGACCTCCACGACGACCTGGCCGAGAACCCGGCCGTCTGGACGCTTCAGGCCCGCTTCCCCCGCCTGCCCTGAGCCCTCACCCCTCCACCCTGATCCCCAGCTCGGCCGCCAGCACCGGCGCCAGGTCCAGCAGCTGACCCGTGCTGATCACCGCGCCGGAGAGGCGGTCCAGGCCACGGACGATCTCCAGCGGGGCGGCCCCGCGCAGGTCCACGTCCTTCAGCGTCGCACCGCCGAGATCCGCCTCCCGCACGGCGCAGTCGACGAACTCCACCCGCTCCAGGCTCGCGCCCGCGAAGT
Source organism: Streptomyces sp. NPDC048514 (assembly GCF_043199955.1). Lineage (NCBI taxonomy): Bacteria > Bacillati > Actinomycetota > Actinomycetes > Kitasatosporales > Streptomycetaceae > Streptomyces > Streptomyces sp. NPDC048514. The sequence goes on from NZ_JBICWT010000004.1 coordinate 550,920, forward strand.
CCGGCTCGACCAGCACACAGGACTCGAAGACCACGTCCTTCAGGCGGGCCTCGCGGAAGTTGAGGAAGTCGAGCTTGCCGCCGCGGACCACGACCCGCTCCAGCACGGCGCCGTGCAGCTGGGTGCCGCCCAGGCGGGCGTCGACCACCTCGACGTCACGGAACGTGGACTCCGCGAGGTGGGTGCCCACACCGCGCAGTCCGCTCAGGACCGAGTCCAGCACCCGGGCCCGGCCCAGGCCCGTCTCGTCCACCACGCAGCCCGTCAGCGCGCAGTCCATGAACCGGGCACCCACGCCGTCCTGCCCGGCCAGGTCCGCCTCCCGGAACTCCAGCCCGTCGTAGTCACCGTCCGGCTCCAGCGCCGGCCCGGGCCACGGCCTCAGGGGCGGCAGCCGCACCTCGGGCCGTCGCGCACCCCGTACCGCCGCCGGGCCCGCGGGCCGGCCGCGCATCGCTCTCCTCGCCATGCCCCCCATGCTGCACCCCGCCACTGACAACCGCCCTGAGCCGGCAAGGCCTGGACGGTGAACCTGCAACGTCACATTCCGGGGGTCCGAGCGGTCGTACCTGACAGACCGGTCGAACCGACGGGCCGGACCAGGTGAACCGACCGAGGGAGACCCCACCCATGCACCGCATCACCGTCATCGGCGGCGGTTTCGCCGGACTCACCGCCGCCATCGCCGCCGCCGAGACAGGCGCCGAGGTCACCGTCTACGAGGCTCACCACACCCTCGGTGGACGGGCCCGCACGGCCGAGGGACCGTACCGGACCAACGAAGGCCCGCACGCCCTCTACAACGGCGGCCTGCACTGGTCCTGGCTCAGGCGGCGGGACCTGATCGGACCGCTGGCCCCGGTCCCGCCCCTGGAAGCCTCCCGGCTGCGACTGCGCCACCAGGGCGTCCTGCGCCGCACACCGCCCCTCGCCATGCTCAGACTGCTGGGCCTCAAACCCTGCCGGGCACCCGTCGACATCGACTTCCTCAGCTGGGCGGCCACCGTCGCCGGTACGGAGGGTGCCCGGGCCGCCGCCAACTACGCCGCCGTCACCCTCTTCCACCACGACCCGGGCATCCTGTCCGCGGCCTTCGTGCAGGAGCGGCTGCGCCGGGCCACCAAGCTGCCGCCGGAGGCGCACTATCCGCGCGGCGGCTGGGGCACGCTCATCGACCGGATGGCCGCGCGGGCCTGGAACCTGGGGGTGCGGATCGAGACGCTGTCCCGGGTCGACGAACTGCCGGCCGGCGCGCCCGTCGTCGTCGCCACCTCCCTGCCCGCCGCCCGGCGGCTGCTCCGCGACGACTCGCTGAGCTGGCCGAGCGGCCGGACGGTCCTGCTCGACCTCGCCGTACGCACCCGCCGCGCGGACCCCTTCGTCGTCTCCGACCTGGACGCGCCCGGCTGGATCCAGCGGTTCACCGCACAGGACCGGACCCTCGCGCCGACCGGGGAGCAGCTGCTCCAGGGGCAGCTCCCGATCGGGCCCGGCGAGTCCCGCGCCGACGGCATCGCCCGGGCCGAGCAACTCCTCGACGCGGGCTTCCCGGGCTGGCGGGAGCGGGCCGTCTGGCGGCGCGAGGCCGTGGCTGACGGCCGTACGGGGGCCGTGGATCTGCCGGGCAGCACCTGGCGGGACCGGCCCGCCGTGGACCGGGGCGACGGGGTCTACCTCGTGGGCGACCAGGTGGCGGCCCCGGGCGTGCTGTCGGAGGTGTCCTTCACCAGCGCGGTCACGGCGGTGTCCCTGATACTCGACCGGCCCGCCCTCGACCTCGAACGCGCCTGAGCCCAGGGGCGCGGCCACCGCCGCGCGCCTGAGCCCAGGGGCGCGGCCACCGCCGCCTCAGTGCCGCCCGGCCACCCGGTCCGCCACCCTGGCCAGCCGGGAGGACTCCGCGGCGGGACGCAGACGTTCACGGCGGTCGGCGGCGCGGTAGGTGGCGTACATGCCCTGGACACCGAGCCAGCGCAACGGTTCCGGCTCCCACCTGCGGACCCGGTGGTTCACCCAGGGCAGGTCCGTCAGCTCGGTGCGGCCGCCCTGGCCGGAGTCCTGCTGCACCAGGTCGCGCAGCGTGCGGGCGGCCAGGTTCGTGGTGGCGACACCCGAGCCGACGTAGCCACCGGCCCAGCCCAGGCCGGTGGAGCGGTCCAGCATCACCGTCGCGCACCAGTCGCGCGGAACACCGAGCACACCGGACCAGGCGTGCTCGATCCCGACGCCCGCCAGGGACGGGAAGAAACGGGTCAGGATCTCCCGGAGCGCCTCGACCGTCGCCCGCTGGGTACGGCCGTCGTTGTCGGTGCGGGAACCGAAGCGGTACGGCACACCCCGTCCGCCGAGCGCGATCCGGCCGTCGGCCGTGCGCTGGGCGTACATGTAGGCGTGCGCCATGTCGCCGAGGGTCTCCCGGCCGTCCCAGCCGATCGCCGCCCACTGCTCCCCGGTCAGCGGCTCGGTGGCGATCATCGAGGAGTTCATCGGCAACCAGGTCCGCTTCTGGCCCTGCAGGGCGGCCGTGAAGCCCTCGGTGCAGCGCAGGATGTACGGCGCGCGCACCGTGCCGTACGGGGTGACCGCGTGCTTGGGCCGGATCTCCGTCACCGGCGTCGACTCGTGGATGGTCACCCCGAGCGCCTCCACGGCGGCCGCGAGCCCCTTCACCAGCTTCACCGGGTGCAGCCGGGCGCCGTGCGGAGTCCAGGTCGAACCGACGGCGTCCGCGATCCTGATCCGCGCGGCCGTCTCCCGGGCCCCGTACAGCTCCCGGTCCTTCTCCCCGTACGACAGCTCGTGCTCGTGGAACGCCTTCAGCCGCGCCAGCTGGGCCGGCGTGGTGGCCACCTCGAGGACACCGCCCTTGTGGACATCCGCGTCGACGCCCTCCGCCTCCGCGACCGCGATCACCTCGTCCACGGTGTCGTTCATCGCCTTCTGCAGCCGCACGGCGGCCTCCCGGCCGTGCAGGCGGGCGTACCGGTCGCGGCCGGCGATCCCGTTGTAGAGCCAGCCGCCGTTGCGGCCCGAGGCGCCGTAGCCACAGAACTTCTGCTCCAGGACGGTCACCCGCAGGAACGGGGCCGCCTTCTTCAGGTAGTACGCCGTCCACAGGCCCGTGTACCCGGCACCGACGATCACGACATCGGCCGACGCGTCCCCGCACAGCGGCTCCCGCACCGCCGGAAGACCGTCGTCCGCGTACCAGAACGAGACGCCACCGTTCACGACACCGCTGCCCGAGCTGCTCATGGCCCGGACGTTAACCCCTGATACCGGCCGGTGTCTCCTTCGGATTCCATGCTTTTCCCCGGCCCCTGACCAGCGGACGACACCCCAGCCCGACCAGCACCGCGGCGAAGTGACCGACGTCGGTGAACGTCGGCCCGGCGGCCAGCGGCAGCCCGAAACAGACCAGCACCGCCGGCAGATACCCGTACCGCCACGGCACCGAGATCCGGTAGGCGAGCACCCCCACCACCCCGGCCAGCGCGTAACTCACCCCGATGTCCAGGGTGTTGACCGCCGAGTACGGGGCCACACCGTCCCGGATCGCCTTCAGCAGCACCGCCTCGCTGATCACCGAGGCCAGCACGTGCGCCAGCGCGCACACCGCCAGCCAGCGCGCCGTGCCCAGCCAGCGCTCGGCCGGCGCGTGGACCACCGTGTACAGCAGGGCGTACGGCACCCAGTGCCCGCCGGCGATCCACATGGCACTCGCCAGCAGCACCCGCACCGGCGTCCGCGACAGCTCATGGATGTTGGTCGAGCGCCGCCGCAGGAAGTGCTGCTCGAACTCCGGCGACATGTGATGCAGGGCCACGGTCGTGACGAACAGGACGCCCAGCCACACGTACGTGCCCGGAGCACTCCGGACGTACGCCCACACCCCGGTCAGGGCCCGCTCGATTCGCATGACCCGATTCACGCACGCCGGTGCCGTCCGGCTCGTGATCGACATCCCCGGTGACGGGGGCCGCTCACCGCCCGACCCGTGAAAAAGCCCAGGTGGGACTGGATCCCACCTGGGCTGGAAGAGCCCCCTGTCGGATTCGAACCGACGACCTTCGCTTGACAAGATCTTTCTGTTCACCGCGTAGCCATCCGGCCAGGCCACCTGAGCTGTGGGCAGAAGCGTTCCGCAGTATGAGGATGTGCATGGCCGTTGCGCGCGTCGTCGAGCACTTCCAGGGCCGGACTGGCTCCGTCCGAGGACCCGATTTCATGGTTTCGTTGACGCAAGTTATAGGTCTGCGAAGACGAATGGGAGTGGGGCCAGAAGGAGCGTGGCCGCTGCAATGTATTGGAGTTTCATTTTTGGGCCCCGCGGGTCTGATGTTTCTGCTTATAGGCGCCTCGCCAGGGCAGGTTTGCGGCATTCCGAGCATCGCTTTCCTATTCAACAAGTTCCCGTCTTGCCGTCGCAATCAAAAGGTGCGACCCAGACGCGGCAGTCTGCGCGGAGCGGACCCGAGCTGATTGTTAGCGCACAGCGCGCATCCCCCAGGAACGTCGCGGAGGGCCTGGGCGCTCGGCCTTTTGGCCGAGCGCCCCCACGCGCGTGGAACCGCCGGCCCAGTTTCCTGGGCCGGCGGCCGGCCTCGCCTGCGGCGACATAACGCACTCGACTCAGAGGTTGCGGCGTTCAGTTGACGACGGGTCCGGGGTTGGGGTTGGTCCAGATGCCGTAGTCGACGTTGGTCTGTCCGCTGGGGGGCTGAGTGTCGCCGCCCCGAGCCTCGTCGGAGTTGCCGTTGCCACCGATCTGGGTGTCACCGCCCCTGGCCTGGCCGGAGTTGCCGTTGCCACCGATCTGGGTGTCACCGCCCCTGGCCCCGTCGGAGCGGCCGTTACCACCGTTGACAGGCTTGTAGGTGATGATGGGGCCTCGGCGCGCGTGTTTGGCTCGACTCTCGAGGACACCGAGCCCGCGCAGCTCATGGCCGTCGGGGTTGCAGTCCTTCCCTCCCGGCGTCACGACACCGCCAGGCCAGGGAGCACACGGGTCGTACGGTGGGTAAATCTTTTGCTATCCCCGTGCTTACTGTAGGCATTGAGAATGCCAAAGCCAGGGTCGTCGCTGTCGGTGGGGACGCCGGTGGCAGTGGCGGCGGCGAAGGCGGAGGTGGTAATGAGGGAGATGCCTCCAGTAACGAGTGTGGTGACAATCAGCAGGGGGGCGAGGCGTCGGGTGTTGATTATGGCCATGAGAAGGGCTCCTTAAGAGTGGGTAGGGGAGTTCGGATGAGGCAGTCGGCGGGTCCGCGTTCGTGCCGTCCTCCATGTCTCCATTAGGCCCCGCGTCCTGGGCGGGGGGCATGGCCCGGGAAGTCGGGACTTGACAATGCGGCCGTGCGCCGGTCCCTTCACTTCTTCTCCCGGCCCCTCCAGGGGTACCGGCGTCCCGTCCGCGCCCCTGATCTGACCCGTGGGTTCGCTCCGCGTGAGCGCCTGTCCCGGGCACGAGGTACTCCACTGGATACCTGTGCTGCAGGAACGAGGTCCCGCACAACGCTCGCCGGGCCGGAACCCGCGGCCCGCCCCCGACTAGGCCTGGACCCGGATCGCGGCCGCCGCCGGCCTGCCGCAGATTCGCTTGCTCGACACCCGGCACGGCACGGCTGCGCCTCGCTGCTGTTCGCGGCCGGGGTCGCGCCCCGGACCGTGATGGAGATCCTGGGTCACTCGCACATCGCGGTGACGATGAACGTCTACACGCACGTCAGCGACGGTGACCGCCGCGAGGCCATAGGACACATGGACCGCCTGCTCAAGCGACGCCGCTAGGCGGGACCGCCGTCACGAACTACCGTCAATGCCTCCGCGATCCAAGATCGCGGAGGCGTTGTCCCTGGTGGGAATGGAGCCCCCTGTCGGATTCGAACCGACGACCTTCGCTTTACAAGAGCGGTGCTCTGACCAGCTGAGCTAAGGAGGCCTGCACGAGCGCGCGGCGCGTGGGTGCGTAGGCAGTGTACCCACGTCCCGGCAGGGCCTTGTCGAGAATTTCGGCGAAGTTCACATGGGCCCAGGTGCTGACAGAGCGAGTGAACGGCAGGTACCGTCTCGATCCAGTTCGCTCATGTGGACTACACCAACCACCTTCCTACAACGGATCGTCCGGCACGTTCCTGCCGGTAGAAGGGGGCCCATCACCATGGCCACTGTCACGTTCGACAAGGCGACCCGGATCTACCCGGGTTCCACCAAGCCCGCCGTCGACGGCCTCGACATCGCGATCGAGGACGGCGAGTTCCTCGTCCTGGTCGGACCGTCGGGCTGCGGCAAGTCCACCTCCCTGCGGATGCTCGCGGGCCTGGAGGACGTCAACGGCGGCGCCATCCGCATCGGCGACCGCGACGTCACGCACCTGCCGCCCAAGGACCGGGACATCGCCATGGTGTTCCAGAACTACGCCCTCTACCCGCACATGACGGTCGCCGACAACATGGGCTTCGCGCTCAAGATCGCCGGCGTCAACAAGGCGGAGATCCGGCAGAAGGTCGAGGAGGCCGCCAAGATCCTCGACCTCACCGAGTACCTGGACCGCAAGCCCAAGGCGCTCTCCGGCGGTCAGCGCCAGCGTGTCGCGATGGGCCGCGCCATCGTCCGTGAGCCGCAGGTGTTCCTCATGGACGAGCCGCTGTCCAACCTCGACGCCAAGCTGCGCGTGAGCACCCGTACGCAGATCGCGTCGCTCCAGCGCCGCCTCGGCATCACCACCGTCTACGTCACCCACGACCAGGTCGAGGCCATGACGATGGGCGACCGGGTGGCGGTCCTGAAGGACGGCCTGCTCCAGCAGGTCGACTCGCCGCGGAACATGTACGACAAGCCCGCGAACCTCTTCGTCGCCGGCTTCATCGGCTCCCCCGCCATGAACCTGGTCGAGGTGCCGATCACCGACGGCGGAGTGAAGTTCGGCAACAGCGTGGTGCCGGTGAACCGGGACGCGCTGGCGGCCGCCGCCGACCGGGGCGACCGCACGGTGACCGTCGGCGTGCGGCCCGAGCACTTCGACGTGGTCGAGCACAACGGCACCGTCGCCGCCTCCCTGTCCAAGGACACCGCCGACGCCCCGGCCGGTCTGGCCGTCTCCGTGAACGTCGTCGAGGAGCTGGGCGCCGACGGTTACGTCTACGGCGCCGCCGAGGTCGGCGGCGAGGTCAAGGACCTGGTCGTCCGCGTGAACGGGCGCCAGGTGCCGGACAAGGGCTCCACGCTGCACGTGGTGCCGCGGCCGGGCGAGATCCACGTCTTCTCGACGTCCACCGGCGAGCGGCTCACCGACTGACCGGGCCGGGCCGGCCGGTCCGAGCTGCGCTTCGGCGCCGAAGTCGACGAAAGGGGCCCCGCGGAACGCCGCGGGGCCCCTTTCGCTGTGGCCGTATACCCCGGCACAGGGATCATTTCGGGCGGTGCGCGTCAACCCTCTACCCAGAAAGAGGCGCCATCTCATCCCCCGAAGGGGTGACTAAATGTCGCCAAATCATCACCCCGCGCTACCCTCACACGCGTGAAGCACTCCACCAACCCTCAGACGCGACGCGGCCACCGGGGCGGCCCTGCCCGCCGTATCGGCCGCACTCTCGCCCTCGTCCTGCCCGTCGTCCTGGTGCTCTCCGGAACCCTCGCGGTCACCCGGGTCAACTGGACGGGGAGCTCCTCCAGCTCGGTGCTGGCCGCCTCGGACGTCTCCCCGGCGGAGGTCTCCTCCAGGTCGGTCTCCCGCGCCCCGCAGGACGTGCTCCGCGACCAGCTGATGGACGAGCTGCAGGAGAAGAGCCCGGGGGTGGTCCTCACCCACCTCCAGCAGGCCGTCAACGGACACCCGTCGCTGGCCCGGCACTGCTCCTCCATCGCCCGTGCCCTCGGCAAGGCCGCGGTGCGCATCTACGGCGCCCCGCGCGCCCAGTCCTACGCCCGGCCGGTGTGCGACACGGCCTTCGCCTCGGGCGTGCTGGCCGCACACACCTGAGCCCCGGTCCGCACACACCTGAGCTGCTCCGCACACACCCGAGCCCACGCTCCGCCGGTGCCCGCTCCTTCCCGGGCGGGCACCGGCCGTGGCGGTGGTGACGGCTCCTCCGGCGGCGAGCACGCCGTCGGGGACGACCGGCGGTGGGGCGCCACGTACAGTGCGGGCATGACCCATCCGAACGCCGCGTCGCGCCCCACTCAAGCCGTGGTCCTGGCCGGTGGCCAGGGCTCCCGGCTGCGTCCGTACACCGACGACCGGCCCAAGCCGATGGTGGAGATCCCCGGCACGGGCACCCCGATCATCGGCCACCAGCTGACCTGGCTCGCCGAGGAGGGCGTGACGGACGTCGTGGTCTCCTGCGGCCACCTCGCCGAGGTCCTGGAGAAGTGGCTGGACTCGGCCGACCTGCCCGTCTCCGTCACCACCGTCGTGGAGACCGAGCCCCTCGGCCGCGGCGGTGGCCTCAAGTACGCCGCCGCCCGTCTGCCCGACCCGGGCGGCCCCTGGTACGCCACCAACGGCGACATCTGGACCCGCTTCTCGCTGCGGGACATGGCCGACTTCCACGCCGAGCGGGACGCCGTGGCGACCCTGGCGCTGGCCCGTCCGCGCATCCCCTGGGGCGCGGTGAAGACCGACGGGTTCGGGCACATCACCGACTTCATCGAGGCACCGCCGTCGACGTTCGAGATCAACGCGGGCGTGTACGTGTTCTCGCCGGGGTTCTCCGAGCTGCTGCCGGAGCGCGGAGATCACGAGCGGACGACGTTCCCGCGGCTGGCCCGGGAGAAGAAGCTCGCCGGTTTCCCCCTTCCGCAGGGGGCGTACTGGCGGGCCATCGACACGGCGAAGGACCTCACCGAGGCGGCCAAGGAACTGGCGGCGCTGGGCCGCTGACCCGCTCGGCCCGCTGTCCTGCTCGGCCCGGCCGCTGTCCTGCTCGGCCCGGCCGCTGACCCGCTCGGCCCGCTGACCCGCTCGGCCCGGCCGCTGACGCGCTGGGGCGCTGTATGCCCCTCGCGCAACGGTCGCGCCGGGAAGGGGCCCCGTACCGACACGGGTACGGGGCCCCTTCCCGGCTTCTCGGGGCGTCAGCCCAGCAGGCCGCCCACCAGGCCCGGCTGGCCCGTCGAGGAGGAGCTGGTGCCGCCCGTGGACGTGCTGCCGCCGCCCGTCGTCGAGCCGCCGGTGCTGGTGCCGCCCGTGCTGGTCGGCCCGGCCGTCGTGCTCGGGACGCCGCCACCCGGGAAGGTCGGGCGGGTCGGGGTCCGTCCCGTGGTGCCCTGGGGCTGGCTCGGGGTGGTCGTCGTACCGCCGGCGGTACGGGTGGCGCCCGGGGTGGTCGCCGCGCCGGAGGGGCTCGCGCCGGCCGTGGCGCCGCCGGTCGGCGACGTGGAGGCGGCCGGGGTCCGCTGGTGCCGCTTGCCCGGTTCCTGCGGGAGCGGGGCACCGGGGAGGTTGTTGCGCGGGGCCTCACCGGGGCCGGGGACGACGACCCGGCTGGAGTCGCGGACCGCGCCGCCCAGCAGGGAGCCGGTGAGCAGGGTCAGGCCGACGGTGACGGCGGTGATCAGCGCGCCGCGGCGCAGGACGAAGCGGCGCAGCTCCCAGATGTCGGAGCGGGGACCGAGGCGCCGCCAGGCGCTGCCCGCGAGGCGGCCGTCGATGGAGTACACGGGGGCGCCGGCGATGATCAGCGGGGACCAGGCGGCGAGGTAGATGATGTCGGGGGCGTCGTAGGCCGGGACCGTCTTCCAGCTGACGGTGACGATGAGGGCCGCCGAGAGCAGCACGCCCACCACCGCGGCCACGCGCTGCCAGCAGCCGAGCATGGTCAGAACGCCGACCACCACCTGGAGGAAGGCGATGACCAGGCCGGACCCGACCGGGTGGTGCAGGGCGAACTGGCGCAGCGGCTCGGCCACGTCCCACGGGTGCAGGGTGTTGAGCCACGTGACCATGGAGCCGCGCTTGCCGCCGTCGAAGTAGACGGGGTCGCACAGCTTGCCCATGCCTGCGTAGGCGGAGATGAAGCCGAGGAAGACCCGCAGCGGGAGCAGGACGACGCCGAGGTTCATCCGGCGGCCTGGGTAGTACGCGTGCCGGGCCGGGTCGTCGCCGTGGCGTCTGGCGGAGTGCGGGGTGTCGCTGCCGCTGCCGGACGGCTCCGCGTAGGCGTCGTACGGCTCGAAGTCGTCGCCCTCGTAAGGCGGTTCGTCGTAGGCGCCGCTCACCGTACGCATGTGCGGGAGCAGTCGGGTGCCGTCGGCGTCGGGGGCGGTGCGCTGATGGCCGACGAGGGGGGTCTCGACGGTCTGGTCGAGTGCGGCGTAGGCGTCCGCGTAACCGGTCCCGACACGTGGGATGACCTGAGTGGCCCCCACCTCGGGCTCCTCGGCGTGGCGGACGCTGCTGCCCCGCACGGCCTGGAGGAGCCGGTGGGCGCCGGTGTCGTCGGGGGCGGACTTGCCGCTCCACACGACGGGGCGGCGGCGTCCGGCCGCGGCGGCGGACCGGCCGGCGGCGCCCGCGGCGGATACGCGGGCGGTGTCCTGGGTGGCGCTCAGGTGCCGGGCGATCCGCGGGGATTGGCTGCGCTTCGCCGACGCGCCCAGCTGCACGCGGAAGCTGGCGTGATTGACGATGACCTGCGCCGGATCGCTCGGCACCTTCACCATGCTCAGCGCGGGAGCGTCGTCGAATCCCGACGAGCGGTCCCCCGTGGGTGTGCGGGGTGTTCTGGTGTCCACACTCATCTAACCGAGTGACGTGGAGTTAGGACACTGCTTTGACCGCCCGGATGTGTCCGGACCGCGTCAAAGCCGCCTCTGCCACCGGACGAGCACCTGATTCACCCCGCACGGGTGAGGCACCGGACGGGCGTTCAGGCCCGCCGACGCGCCGCCTCGTACAGCACGATGCCCGCCGCCACACCGGCGTTCAGCGACTCGGCGCCGCCCGGCATCGGGATGCGGACGCGGTGGTCGCACGTCTCGCCCACCAGGCGGGACAGGCCCTTGCCCTCGCTGCCGACGACGATGACGACCGGACCGTCCAGCGCCGCCAGCTCGCCCACTTCGGCCTCGCCGTCCGCCGCCAGGCCGACGACCGTGATGCCGGCCTTCTTGTAGGCCTCCAGGACGCGGGTGAGGTTGGTGGCGCGGGCGACCGGGGTGCGGGCGGCCGCGCCGGCCGAGGTCTTCCAGGCGCCGGCGGTCATGCCCGCCGAGCGGCGTTCCGGGACGACCACGCCGTGGCCGCCGAAGGCGGAGACCGAGCGGACGACGGCACCGAGGTTGCGCGGGTCGGTGACGCCGTCCAGGGCGACGATCAGCGGGTCCGCGCCCTCGTCGTAGGCGGCCGCGGTCAGGTCCTCGGGGTGCGCGTACTCGTACGGCGGGACCTGCAGGACCAGACCCTGGTGGTTCAGGCCGTTGGTCATGCGGTCCAGTTCGGGGCGCGGGGCCTCCATGAGGTTCATGCCGCCGCGGTCGGCGACGAGCTGGAGGGCCTCGCGGACGCGCTCGTCGTTGTCGATGAACTGCTGGACGTAGAGGGTCGAGGCGGGGACGCCCTCGCGCAGCGCCTCGACGACCGGGTTGCGGCCGACGACCAGCTCGGAGGAGGACTTGCCGCCGCGGCCCCGGGGCGCGGGGCGGCGCACGGCCTGCTTCGCCTTGGCGTTGGCGACGCGGTTCTTCTTGTGGCCCTTGCGCATCTCGGCAGGCGGGGTCGGTCCCTTGCCCTCCAGACCCTTGCGCCGCTGGCCGCCACTGCCGACCTGCGCGCCCTTCTTGCCGGACATGCGACGGTTGTTCGCGGCCATGACCTACCTGTCTCTGTGGTGCGTGCGGATGCGTACGTCTATGCAGTGTGCCGCCCGGAGGGCCGGGCGGCACAATCGATCATCGGATCGTCGGACGGCTCAGCGTGGGCCGAGGCTCCAGCGCGGGCCCTGCGGGCCGTCCTCGATGGTGAGGCCCGACTGGTTGAGCTGGTCGCGGATGGCGTCGGCGGTGGCCCAGTCCTTGCGGCCGCGGGCGGCCTCGCGCTGGTCCAGGACGAGCCGTACGAGGCTGTCGACCACGCCGTGCAGGTCCTCCCCCCGGTCCGCCTCGCCGGCCCAGTGCGGGTCGAGCGGGTCGAGACCGAGGACGCCGAGCATGGCCCGCACCTCGGCGAGCCGGGCCACGGCCGCCTCCTTGTCGTCGGCGGCCAGCGCGCTGTTGCCCTGCCGGACCGTGGTGTGCACGACGGCGAGTGCCTGCGGCACGCCCATGTCGTCGTCCATGGCCTCGGCGAAGGCGGGCGGGACCTCGGCGGCGGGCTCGACGACCCCGCCGGCCTTCTCCACCACGCGCTGCACGAAGCCCTCGATCCGCGCGAACGCGGACTCGGCCTCGCGCAGGGACTCCTCGCTGTACTCGATCATCGAGCGGTAGTGCGGGGTGCCCAGGTAGTAGCGCAGCACGATCGGGCGCCACTGCTTGACCATCTCGCCGACCAGGACGCTGTTGCCGAGCGACTTGGACATCTTGTCGCCGGCCATGGTGACCCAGGCGTTGTGCACCCAGTACTGGGCGAAGTCGTCACCGTAGGCCTTGGCCTGGGCGATCTCGTTCTCGTGGTGCGGGAAGATCAGGTCGAGGCCGCCGCCGTGGATGTCGAAGGCGCTGCCCAGGTACTTGTGGGCCATGGCGGAGCACTCGAGGTGCCAGCCGGGGCGGCCCGGGCCCCACGGGGTCGGCCAGGTCGGCTCGCCGGGCTTGGCGGACTTCCACAGGGCGAAGTCGCGCGGGTCCCGCTTGCCCGTCTCGCCCTCGCCGGACGGCTGGAGCAGGTTGTCCAGCTCCTGCCGGGACAGCTCCAGGTACCGCGGGAAGGAGCGGACGTCGAAGTAGACGTTGCCGTCGGCGGCGTAGGCGTGCCCGCGCTCGATGAGGACCTGCATCATCTCGATCATCTCGGTGATGTGGCCGGTCGCGCGGGGCTCGTAGGTCGGCGGGAGGCAGCCGAGGGCGGCGTAGCCGTCGTTGAAGGCGCGCTCGTTCTCGTAACCGATCGACCACCAGGGCCGGTTCTGCTCGTGGGCCTTGGCGATGATCTTGTCGTCGATGTCGGTGACGTTGCGGATGAACGTGACCTCGTGGCCGCGGTACTGGAACCAGCGGCGCATGATGTCGAAGTTGAGGTACGAGCGCACATGCCCGATGTGGGGTGCCGCCTGCACGGTGGCACCACAGAGGTAGATCGAGACGCAGCCCGGCTTGAGCGGGGTGAAGTCACGGATCTGCCGGGCGTTGGTGTCGTACAGGCGAATAGTCACGCCACCAGGGTAGTGGGCGCCGGGCACTGCCTCACGCCCCTTCCCCGCAAAGCCGCGGTCACAGGCTCCCGACGACCTTGCGCGGGCGGATCCGTACGACCACCCGCTCGGCGTCCTGCGCGGAGGCCGGGTTGAAGTCGGCGTACTTCTTGCCCGTGTACTTGACGCTCAGCTCGTCGATGAGGGCCTGCCCGCCCTCCGTCGTCAGCTCGGCGACGCCGCGGATCTCCGCGTACTCGTAGGGCTGCTCGGGGTTCATGACGAGGACCGTCACCCGCGGGTCGCGCCGCAGGTTGCGTTCCTTGCGGCGGCCGGCCGTCGTGGAGAAGAGGACGTCGTCGCCGTCCCGCTTCACCCAGACCGGGGACATCTGCGGGCTGCCGTCGGGCTGGACGGTGCCCACGACGATGAACACCTTTCCGTCGAGCACCGACTTGAGCTGGTCGGACAGGGCTGCGGACACGGGTACCTCCATGCGATCTCGGTCGGCGGTGACTGTGCGGGTACCCTCGCACGCTCTCCGCTCACCCGCACGGCAGGACACCCCGGCCGGCGTCGTCAGCCCGTTCGGACCACCAGCGCGGTGGCCACCGCCATCAGACCCTCGTCGCGGCCCGGGAAACCGAGCCCGTCCGTGGTCGCGCCCGAGACCGACACCGGGGCGCCGGCCGCCTCGGAGAGGAGCTTCTGGGCCTCCGCCCGGCGCTTGCCGATCTTCGGGCGGGGGCCGACCACCTGGACGGCGACGTTGCCGATGGTGAACCCGGCCTCGCGGACGATGCGCGCGGCCTCGGTGAGCAGGGTGATCCCGGCGGCGCCGGACCACTCGGGCCGCCCGGTGCCGAAGTGCTGCCCCAGGTCGCCGAGCCCGGCGGCGGAGAAGAGGGCGTTGCAGGCGGCGTGCGCGACGACGTCCGCGTCGGAGTGGCCGGCCAGCCCCGGCCCCTCGCCCTCCCACTTCAGGCCCGCGCACCACAGCTCGCGGCCCTCGTCGAAGGCGTGGATGTCGGTGCCGATGCCGACCTGGGGAAGCAGGGGTGCCTCAGAAGCCATCGTTGAGCCTCCTGCGGGCCAGGACCGCCTCGGCGAGGACCAGGTCGAGCGGGCGGGTGACCTTGAAGGCCTCCTCGTGACCGGGCACGGCCACGACCGTCAGCCCCAGCTGCTCCACCATGCTCGCGTCGTCGGTGACGTTCCCGGTGACGCTCTCGTGGGCGCGGACCAGGGTCGCCCGCTCGAAGCCCTGGGGTGTCTGCACCGCGCGCAGCCGGGCGCGCTCGGGGGTGGCGACGACCGGCTCGGGCCGGCCGGGGCCGGTCGCGGGCTCGACCTCCTTGACGGTGTCGGCGAGCGGGAGGGCGGGGACGACGGCGGGGGCGCCGTCGCGTACGGCCTCGATGACCGCGTCGACCGTGTCGACCGGGACGAGCGGGCGGGCCGCGTCATGGACCAGGACCACGCCGTACTCGGGGGGCAGGGCGGCCAGGCCGAGCCGGACCGACTCCTGGCGGGACTCCCCGCCGGGCACCACCGCGAAGTCGGTGCGCTCGGGCAGGGCGTGCGCGTCGAGCAGGGACCTGACCTCGGCGGCGCCGTCCGGCGGTGCCACGACGATCACCAGGGAGACATGGCGGGAGGCGGCCAGCGCGCGGACCGCGTGGATGAGCATGGGCGTGCCGTTCAGCGCGCGCAGCGCCTTGGGGGCGCCCGGACCGAGGCGTACGCCGCGGCCGGCGGCGGGAATCACGGCGGCAACGGGGGTCTGCGCGGGTGAAGGGCGCGATTCGTCAGACATCGGTTCCTGTCAGGTTTGTGTGCTCGACCCAGGTGGGTATGGCCTGGAGGAGTGCCGGGCGCCAGGCCCTGACCGGACCCTTCCGTGACCCTGGTCGAGCCATCCGCCCGGGCCCGGCACGACAAGTATCGGGGGGCGTCCTCCGAGGTGTGCGGCAGGCTCCGCCCGCGGGTGCCCGGCGGGTCACCGGAGCCGGCGGCAGCTGCTTCGGGGACGAACATGCCGCAGCGCCCGGCGACAGGGTCGTCATCGGGCACCGCGGCATTTCAGTGTGCTGAGCGCGCTGCGTGCGGAGGATCCGCCGCCGCGCCGCGCGTCAGGAGGCGAGCACCTCGTCGAGCAGGGCCTCGGCCTTGTCCTCGTTCGTGTTCTCCGCGAGGGCCAGCTCGCTCACCAGGATCTGGCGGGCCTTGGCGAGCATGCGCTTCTCACCGGCGGAGAGTCCGCGCTCGCGCTCACGACGCCACAGGTCACGCACGACTTCCGCGACCTTGATGACATCGCCGGAGGCGAGCTTCTCCAGGTTTGCCTTGTAACGACGGGACCAGTTCGTGGGCTCCTCTGCATACGGTGCGCGCAGCACCTCGAAGACCCGGTCCAGCCCGTCCTGACCGACCACATCACGCACGCCGACGAACTCCGCATTGTCCGCTGGCACACGTACCGTCAGGTCACCCTGGGCGACCTTCAGCACCAAGTAGGTCTTGTCCACGCCTTTGATCTGGCGAGTTTCGATAGCCTCGATCAGCGCGGCCCCGTGATGGGGATAGACCACGGTGTCGCCAACCTTGAACGTCATGTGACAGGTACCCCTTCCGTGGCTATCCAGGGTAACACGGATACGGCGTCTTCTGAATGGCGTTTTCGCAGGTCAGGGCATATCTCGGGGCTTGACAACAGCAACCGGAACGTGCTGCGCGCGGCCTGCGGAAGCGGGTATTCGCAGGTCGGAGGGGCTCTTCGGGCAAGGTGAAACACCTACGTCACACAGCTCGCAGGCCGACCCCAAGTGGGGGAACATCCCGATATGTCTGGTTCCAAGCGTACGACTTCCGCTACTCCGTTCGGTGACCGTAGGTGGATGTGAGCCGAATCCAAAATTGATCAACGGGAGTCGGCGGGTTGCTCCGTGATCAATATCCGGAGCGGCCGCGCATTCCTTCACGGAAATTTCGCGGGCGGGTAGAGGGCGCGGTTGCGGACGATGCGGCGGGGTGTGTTGCGCGGGTGCCGGAGAGCCTTGAAGGGGACGTAGAGGAGGCCTTGAGGAGCGCCTCGCGAGATGCCGTCGGGGCGTTTTCCGAATGCCGGACGGGCGCCGCGCAATGTGACTGCCGAGTCACTTGTGGCGCGTGGGGTACCCCCACCTGGAGGGAAGGCCGGTGCTTGGGGGAGGGTCGGGTGCGGTCGTCCGGGAACGGCTCGGTAACCTAAGGCCGCTGACAGACACTTAGGGTGGCTTTATAAGAGAGCCGCCCGCGCGTTCAAGGAGTTGCCGCCGCCGTGAGCAGCAGCCTTCGACGCGGCGCCCTCGCCGCCTCCGCCATCGTCTTCTCGATCGCCTCGCTCGCCGCCTGTGGCGCCGGCAACAACGCTCAGACCCTGGAGATCAAGCCGGACAACGCGGCGACCAGCGTCGGCGACATCAAGATCCAGAACGCCCTGGTGATCACCCAGCCGGATCTGAAGGCCACGGGTCCGGCGGTGATCTCCGCGACCCTGTTCAACTCGGGCGACTCGGACCAGACCCTCCAGTCGGTCACCGTCGCGGGCGCCAGCCAGGCCGTGAAGCTGACCCCCGCCAAGGGCCAGAGCCTGACCGTCCCGGCCCACGGGTCCCTGGTCCTCGGGGGCAAGGACAACGCCTCGGCCGAGATCCCGGGCGGCCGGGAGGCCGTCCAGGACGGCAACGTCCAGAAGGTCACCTTCACCTTCAGCAAGACCGGTGCGGTGGACCTGAGCGCCTTCGTGGTGCCGGCCACCAGCTACTTCGACAAGTGGGGCCCGAGCGACATCCCGTCCGCCTCGGCGTCCGCCTCCGCCTCGGCGTCCGGAGCCCCGGGCGCCTCGGGCAGCGGCAAGCCGGAGAAGGGCGGCAAGACGTCCCCGTCGTCCGGCACCACGGCGTCGGGCTCCCCCGAGACCGGGGTCACCCCGAGCGACTCGGCCTCGCAGTCGGCCTCCGGCCACTGATCCGCCCGGTTCATGACGAAGGGCGGCACCCCGGCCGGGGTGCCGCCCTTCGTCATGAACCGGAACGCACGTCCCGCGTCACCGGACGCCCACGCGGCCCGCGTCCTGGACCGGGCACCCGGCCCACGCGACGGGCCGGGGCGGCCTACGGCTCGAACTTGTAGCCCAGGCCGCGGACCGTCACCAGGTAGCGGGGCGCGCCCGGGTCCGGCTCGATCTTGGCGCGCAGCCGCTTGACGTGGACGTCGAGGGTCTTGGTGTCGCCCACGTAGTCGGCGCCCCAGACCCGGTCGATGAGCTGCATCCGGGTCAGGACGCGGCCCGCGTTGCGCAGGAGCATCTCCAGCAGGTCGAACTCCTTCAGCGGCAGGTCGACCTTCGAGCCGGACACCGTCACCACGTGCCGGTCGACGTCCATGCGGACCGGACCCGCCTCCAGCGCGGCAGGCGTGACCTCCTCCGGCTCGCCGCGGCGGCGCAGCACCGCGCGGATACGGGCGACCAGCTCGCGGGAGGAGAAGGGCTTGGTGACGTAGTCGTCGGCTCCTATTTCGAGACCGACCACCTTGTCGATCTCGCTGTCCTTCGCGGTCACCATGATCACGGGGACGTTCGAGCGGCCGCGCAGCTGGCGGCACACCTCGGTGCCGGGCAGCCCCGGCAGCATCAGGTCGAGGAGGACGAGGTCGGCGCCGTTGCGCTCGAACTCGTCGAGTCCGTCGGGGCCGGTGGCCGCGACGGCGACCTCGAAGCCCTCCTTGCGGAGCATGTACGACAGGGCGTCGGAGAAGGACTCCTCGTCCTCGACGACGAGCACTCGGGTCACGGAAGGACCTCCGGGGCGGGAAGCGGTTCGTACGGGGATGACTCGGTGGTGCCGGCCTCGTCGTCGAGGTCGGGGTGCTGCTGCGCGCGGTCGCGGGCCGCGCCCGCCTCCGGCAGCCTGAGAGTGAAGGTGGAGCCCTGGCCTTCGGCGCTCCACACCGTGACCTCCCCGCCGTGCGAGGCGACCACGTGCTTGACGATCGCGAGACCCAGACCGGTGCCACCGGTGGCCCGGGAGCGGGCCGGATCGACGCGGTAGAAGCGCTCGAAGACGCGCTCCTTGTCCTTCTCCGAGATGCCGATGCCCTGGTCCGTGACGGCGAGTTCGATCACGTCGCCGCCGGGTGCGGTGACATGGCGGGCGGCTATGCCGACGCGGGTGCGGGCCGGGGAGTAGTTCACGGCGTTCTCGACGAGGTTGCCGAGGGCGGCGGCCAGCTGGCCCCGGTTGCCCCAGACGTGCAGATCCGCCGCACCACCGGCGGCCATGGTGATCTGCTTGGCGCCCGCCTGGTGGCGGCAGCGGTCGATGGCCTCGGCGACCAGCTCGTCCACCCGGACGGGCTCGGCGTCCTCGAGGGGATCGTCGTTCTGGACCCGGGAGAGGTCGATCAGCTCCTGGACCAGGTTGGTCAGCCGGGTCGCCTCGATCTGCATGCGGCCCGCGAAGCGCTGGACGGCCTCGGGGTCGTCCGAGGCGTCCATGACGGCCTCGGACAGCAGGGAGAGCGCGCCGACCGGCGTCTTCAGCTCGTGGCTCACATTGGCCACGAAGTCGCGTCGTACGGCCTCGATACGGCGGGCCTCGGTCAGGTCCTCGACCAGCAGCAGGACCAGGCGGGAACCGAGCGGGGCCACGCGTGCGGAGACGGCGAGGGCTTCGCCCCGTCCGGTGCCGCGCCGGGGCAGGTCCAGCTCGACCTGGCGTATCTCGCCGTCCCGTCTGGTGTCCCGGGTCATCTGGAGCATCGGCTCCACGGCGAGTTTGCCGCCGCGGACCAGCCCGAGGGCGTAGGCGGCCGAGCTGGCCTTGACCACGGCGTCGGCCTCGTCGAGGACGACGGCCGAGGAACGGAGCACGGACAACACGGTGTCCACGCCGGGCGGGAGTACGGGATCGGTGTGCAAGGAAGTCCTGGTGGGTCGCTTCTGGTCGCGTTCGCTCCAGCGGAACGCCAGCATGGCGATGACGCCGGTCAGTACCCCGGCGATCGCTGCCGCTGCGGCGACCGCCGCGTTCACGTCCATGCCTCAAGGTTAGGCATGGGCTACGACATGGCTACACCCGTCCGGGTGCGACCTCGAACACTCGTCGCCCAGAGTTCACCTTGGAGCCAGTGGTGGTTCATTTGCGGTGGCAGAAACGGACGCGTACGGGGCAGACCGTGGGAGCGTGGGGGGAACGTGGGGTCCGCGCCCCGCGATATCCGGCCACGGAGGCGGGCGCGAGGTGTCACGACCCCCTTACTCCCCGAAGCACACGTACGAGAGGGAACCCTGATGCGGGACGCGTACCACGAGGAACTGGACTCGATCGGCGACGGACTGGTGGAGATGGCCCGGCTGGTCGGGTCGGCGATCGGGCGCGCCACGACCGCGATCCTCGACGCCGATCTCAAGCTCGCCGAGAGCGTCATCGAGGCGGACCAGAAGGTCGACGAACTCCAGCACGACCTGGAGGCCCGGGCGATAGCCCTGCTCGCCCGCCAGCAGCCGGTGGCGACGGACCTCCGTATCGTCGTCACCTCGCTGCGCATGTCCGCCGACCTGGAGCGGTCCGGTGACCTCGCCCAGCACGTGGCGAAGCTGGCCCGGCTGCGCTTCCCGACGCGTGCGGTCCCGCAGGACCTGCACGCCACCATCCTGGAGATGGGCCAGCTCGCCCAGCGCCTGATGGCCAAGGCGGCCGAGGTGATCATCACGAAGGACGTCGACCTCGCGCTCCAGCTGGAGCAGGACGACGACGACATGGACCTGCTGCACCGCACGCTCTTCCAGCACCTGATCGACGACCGCTGGAAGCACGGCATCGAGACCGCGGTCGACGTCACCCTGCTCGGCCGCTACTACGAGCGGTACGCCGACCACGCCGTGGCCGTCGCCAAGCGCGTCGTCTTCCTGGTCACGGGCGAGCACGCGGACGAACTCCAGGCGGACATCCACCCGGTGAAGGGCGTCGAGGGCGCGTAACCCCGCCGGGGGCTCGGCTGCTCGCGGGCGCCACCTCGGTGGGCTCGCGGACGGCACCACGGTTCGGCTCGCGCGCCGCCGGGGGCTCGCGGACGGCACCACGGTTCGGCTCGCGGGCCGCCAGGGGGGCCGGCGGACGGCACCGCGGCGGGCTCGCGGGTCGCCGGCTGGGGCGCGGGGACGCCTCCGTGCGCCGTTGATGCGCCCAGCAGAGCGGGCATGAAATGGGCGAGGGCATCCCTGCCCCAGCGTCTAGGAGGGACCCATGGCCGAATCCCCCGGCACCACACCCGACCCCACGCAGGAGCGCGAGACCGAGCAGCCCGCCCAGATCAGGAACCTTCCGCTGTTCGGCGCGTGCGGCTGCGGCTCGGGCTGCGGCTGCGGATGCCAGTCGGGCAATCCCTGCCAGTGCGGCTGACGGCGCGACCGTTCGTCGGCTGACGTCACGACAGCCCGCCGAGGGGCCGGTGCGAACCACAAGTGCACCGGCCCTTCGGTGTGGTCGGGCGGGTCGCGCCGGGGCCGGGGCGCATCGTCCCGGCGTCTCTTCGTCCCGGTGGCCTTGTCGACCACCTCCCTGGGGACGAGGGCGGCCTGGGCGCTCCACGAGGACACCGGTCGATGTCGTCGGCGAGGGACCCGGCCAGGCCGACGAGCGCCTCCGCCGGCTGCCGTTCACGGCCCATCAGCGTTCACCTTCCCTTCCCTCGGCATCCCCGTCACGCCCGTTCTCACCGAAGTGCCACCCGCCACCGCCGGTGTCCGCACCCTCCTCATCGGTACGACGGCCGCCGGCAACGCGGCCGTCGCCGCCGAGATCGCCGGATCCGTCCGCATTGTCCGGCTCCGGGCGGAACCGGGTTTTCCGGGCCAGGACCTGGCGGGCCAGCTGGCTGACCGTACGGCCGTCGGCGTAGGCGCGGCCCCGCAGCAGGTCCAGTGCCTGCTCGGGATCCACGTCCAGCTGCACCATCACCATGCCGACCGCCTGGTAGACCTCGGTGTGATCGGCCTCCGACGCCGTCACCCAGGGCGCCGCCTCGCCCTCCCCGTCGTCCTCCGCGTAGGCGGGGGCGGCGGCCTGGAAGCTCATCAGTGCGCAGGTGACCGCGTCGCGCACCCACAGCGCGGTCCGCAGATCCTGCTTCGTCAGTCCGCCCACGCGCTCGCTGTAGAGGTCGAGGGTGCCGATCGCGGCGCCGCTGACGCCGAGCGGCAGGGAGAACACGGCACGGGCCCCGAGCGCGACGGCCTCGTACGCGAAGATCGGCCAGCGGCGGACGTCGAAGCCCTGGGTGAGGTCGGCGGCGATGACCGGGGAGCCCTGTTCGAGGGCGGTCTGGCCGGGGCCGTCGCCCACGGTGTACTGCAGTTCGGCCAGCCGCGCCGCGACCCGGTCACTGGAACACCAGGTGATGCGGACGCCCTTGCCACCGGAGAGCGACACCGAGGAACCGGTGATCGGCAGCAGCCGTACGCAGGCCTCGCACAGCGCACCCGGGACGCGCTGGGGATCGTCGCCGGCCCCTCGTGCGGCGGCGGCCAACGTCTCGCCGACCCGCAGTCGCATCTCCGCGTGGGGCGGACGGCTGTCACCGGCGGGCGGACGGCTGTCACCGGCGGCCGACTGGGACTCGTCGGGCGGCATGGTCAGCACCCCCGTCGCGGCGCACGATCGACAGACGTGATCCACCAGGATCCCGTCCGGCTCATAAGAGCCGAACATTTCTGTTTGAACGAGTTCCCAGCCCTGAACAAAGCAAGTACCGCGTCCCACCGCGAGTTCCGGCCGCCGCCCGGTGCCTGGTGCCGGGCGGTGCCTGGTGCCGGGCGGTGCCTGGTGCCGGACGGTGGGCTTGGTGCCGGGCGGTGGCCTGGACCCGGACCGTGGCCTCGTGCCGGACGGTGCCTGGTCCCGGACGGTGGCCTGGTCCCCGGCCGCCGGCGGCAGGCCGCCGCTTACCTCAGGTGGTCGCGTACGACGTCGAGGAATGTCCTGCGGCTGGGGCGTATGGACGCCCAGACCTTCTCGTCGCGCGGCTCACCCGGGTCCTCGGGGCCCTTCCTGATCACGTTCTGGACGGCGTAGGCCAGATCGCGGGCCGCCCCGTTCACCTCGGGCGCGCACAGCATGTGGATCGTCTTCTGCGTGACCCACATCCGGTCGACGGACTGCTTCGCCCGGGCCTGCCACTGCTCGTCGGTCTGACCGTGGTGGTGCCGCTCCACGGCGATCCGTTCGGCCTCCTGCACGGCGACCAGGAAGGCGACGAGGTGGGTGACGCGTTCGTTGCGGCGCGCCTCGGCCCGTTCACGGGCGCTGCGCCGCACTTCGACGCGCTCGGACGCGCGTCCTAAGAAGTACTGGGTCGATGTCGATACGAGGCCGCCCAGCACAACGCCGAAAAACGGCACGAGAGATGACGATGTCACGCCTCACAGTGACACCGCCGGACATGCCGGCCCCTGCTTTTCCGATATTTCAGATACAGCCCGTTCTCATGGTGTATCCACCCTCACCGCCGGTGGATCCACCCCGCCGTCGCCGACCGGCGACGGCACGGGCCGCACCCGTGGCTATGCGGCCTCGGGACGCGCCGCACGCGTGCCCGACGCGGGCCCCTGTGCGTCCTCGAACGAGAAAGTCTCGTCCTCCCCGAAGTCCGGGGCCTGGAAGGGGTTCGTCACCGGAGGCGGCGATACCGCGGCGGAGGAGCGGGGCTGCCCCTCCGGGGCGGAGAACAACGAGGTCAGATCGATGGGAGGTTCCTCTTTCCGTACAGGCCCCCGAGGGGGCCTGGTGTGCCGTGACCGGGCACAGCGGTCTACAGCTTGGTCATCTTGGCGTAAGGGCTCAGAATCCGTATCTGCGCGGAGCCGAAATCGACCAGCGCGGCGATTCCCTCCTCGATACCGATCACTCGGCCCATGCCGTACATGTCGTGCGTGACCTTGTCGCCCACGGCGAACTGCTTGGGAGCAGCCGTGACCGGGGCCTTGAAGGGGCTGGTTGGCAAGTGGCGCTTCGGCGCGGCAGGCTTTGTCATCGTCCTTAGTATGCGCCTACCTACGCGCATCCCGGTCGCCCTGTCCGCCCGAGCATTGGCCGGCGCCGGCCCGAACGGACGGGCACAACCGGTCCGACCTGGGCCTTATGGGGCGTGGCGATGAGAATCCGATCGCGCACGGAACGCGCAAAGCCGTGTACGGAGGCCGCGTCCTCGCTCGCCGGCGCGGCTTCACCGGGTTCACCGAACGGCTGACCGGACCGAGTCTCCGGCGCAGCGAGATTCCGGTGAGCCAAGCTCCCGCCGTGGTCCTCGACCACGGCGGGAGCACGGCAAAAAGTCCCCTGCCGACGGAGAACCCGCAGGCAGGGGACTTGGTCAGCGCCGCTTACTACTTCTTGCCCTGAGCCTCGCGATCGTCATGCAGGCTGCTCGGTTCGTGGGGGCGGGGGGTCAGGAAGGCTTGACCGCCGAGACCGGGGTGACGGTCACCTTGTTGTCGCACTCGGCCCACACGCCGTCGTCCAGGGCGACCTGGTGCTTCCCGGAGTGCGGCAGCCCGACGACCATCGTCGGATACGTCACCGGCTTCTTGCCCGACACGCAGTAGCCGTCGCCCTCGCCCTGGACCTGGACGAAGGTCAGCTTCACCCACGCCTTGCCGTGCGGCCGGACCTTCACGGTGGCCGCCCTGCCGGTGGGGGTGACCTTGAGCGGGGTGTTGTGGGAGGGGGAGCCGTTGCCGGCGCCCGCGACCGTCGGATGGCCCTTCAGGACGCACGTCCTGCGGGAGACGTTGGTGAACTGCACGACCGCCGCCCCGGTCCCGGTCCCGACGGGCCGGTGGACGGCCTGCCAGGCGCTGACCTGGAGGGCGGAGGCCGGGCAGGCGGGCGGCGGGGTGGAGGTGGTGGTGCTCGCCGCCATGGCGGTGCCGGGCAGGATGCCGGTCACCGCCGCCGCGACGGCCGTGACCGCCGTCGTCGCCAGAGCCGCCCTGCGAATGCCGTTGCCGTGACGCATGCTGTCGTCCCCCTGAGTTGTCTCGTCCGCGGGTTTCGGTCGTCGTTTGTTGCCCCGCGGTACGCGTGGTCGCCGTACGTGAGTGCAGACAGGGCGGGAGAGCGGCAGGGTTCCGGGCCGCGACTACTTGTGACGGAACGGTGACGACAGGCCGCACCCGCGCAGCCGGCCGCCGCACGGATGGCAGTGTGACGTGCTCAACCGGCTGGCCCCCGCGCCGCAGCTGGGGTCACCCATCGAGCGGTATGACGGGGATCTGGACATCGGAAGACTCTCCAGTCCCTTGACCATCCGCACGAATGGAGAGCAGCACGTGCGCCTGCGTGTTTGGTCGTCCGCAGCAGTCATGGCCGTGGCAGCCGTTGTCCTTCCCAACGCGAGCGCCGGAGCAGCACAGCCCGGCCGGCAGGGGCCCCCCGCCTGCCCGAGTGGCTCGGTCTGCTTCTTTTCCGGCAGCGACTACCACGGCTCCAGTTGGGAATGGACCGCCAGCAGCGGCTACCGCGACCTACCCCCGGCACTGCACGACAACGTGGGCTCGTTCGTGGCGAGCACGGACGCATGCTTCATCGACTGGGATCCCAAAGAGACCCGGCAGGTCCACAACGGCGACTGGCGACGCGCCTATGGGGCGGACTTCGGTGGTCGGATCGACGGCGTCAACGGCGGCTCCTGCTGACACACCGGACAGCATTCGAGGCCCCGTAGAGGGCCCAGGCCGTGAAAATGCCCCTGATCCGCACCGAAAGCGCAGATCAGGGGCATGATCACGAAAGCTACTTCTTCTTGCCCTGGTTCTTGACCGCCTCGATCGCCGCCGCTGCCGCCTCGGGGTCGAGGTACTTGCCGCCGGGGGTGATCGGCTTGAAGTCGGCGTCGAGCTCGTAGTAGAGCGGGATGCCCGTCGGGATGTTCAGGCCCGCGATGTCGGCGTCGGAGATGCCGTCGAGGTGCTTGACGAGGGCGCGCAGGCTGTTGCCGTGGGCCGCGACCAGGACCGTGCGGCCGGTCAGCAGGTCGGGGACGATCGCGTCGTACCAGTACGGCAGCATGCGCTGGACGACGTCCTTCAGGCACTCCGTCCTCGGACGCAGCTCCGGCGGGATCGTCGCGTACCGGGCGTCGTGCGCCTGGGAGAACTCGGAGTCGTCCGACAGCGGAGGCGGCGGGGTGTCGTAGGAGCGGCGCCAGAGCATGAACTGCTCCTCGCCGAACTCAGCGAGTGTCGCCGCCTTGTCCTTGCCCTGGAGGGCGCCGTAGTGGCGCTCGTTCAGGCGCCAGCTGCGGTGGACCGGGATCCAGTGGCGGTCGGCGGCCTCCAGCCCGAGCTGCGCGGTACGGATCGCGCGCTTCTGGAGCGACGTGTGGACCACGTCGGGGAGGAGATCGGCGTCCTTCAGGAGCTCGCCACCGCGGACTGCCTCCTTCTCGCCCTTCTCGTTCAGGTTGACGTCCACCCAGCCGGTGAACAGGTTCTTCGCGTTCCACTCGCTCTCGCCGTGGCGGAGGAGGATCAGCTTGTACGGTGCGTCGGCCATGGCGTCGAGCCTACCTAAGCGTTCCGGGGGCGCGGCTCGCCCGGGGGCGTACGGCGGCCCGGCCCCGATTGACGTCTCCCGCTAATCGACTAGCGTCTCGGCGGCCCACCTTTGTAAGTTGTGACAGCCGCACGAGACGCTTACAGCTATGGGGGACCTTCGATGCCGTCAGCCACGTTGAGACGCGCCGCCCGGGAAACCGTCTCCGGACTCCCCCGCGAGTTCTGGTGGCTGTGGACCAGCACCCTCGTCAACCGGCTCGGCGCCTTCGTGGCCACCTTCATGGCCCTCTATCTCACCCTGGACCGCGGCTATTCGGCCTCGTACGCCGGTCTCGTCGCCTCTCTGCACGGCCTCGGCGGAGTCGTCTCCTCGCTGGGCGGCGGGGTGATGGCCGACCGGCTGGGCCGGCGGCCGACCCTGCTGATCGCCCAGACCTCGACCGCCGCCTCCGTGGCGCTCCTCGGCTTCATGACCGCCCCGGTCGCCATCGCCGGTGTCGCCTTCCTCGTCGGCATGGCCTCCAACGCCTCCCGGCCGGCCGTGCAGGCGATGATGGCCGACATCGTCCGCCCCGAGGACCGCGTCCGCGCCTTCTCCCTGAACTACTGGGCCATCAACCTCGGGTTCGCCGTCTCGTCCGCGGCCGCCGGCTTCATCGCCGAGTTCAGCTACCTCTCCGGGTTCCTCATCGAGGCCGGCATGACCCTGGCCTGCGCGCTGATCGTCTTCGTCAAGGTGCCCGAGTCCCGGCCGGCCGCCGCGGACACCAAGGGAACGGAGGATCCCGTCAGCCTCGGGACCGTGCTGCGCGACGGCCGGTACATGGCCGTCGTCGGGCTGTCCTTCCTCGTCGCCCTCGTCTTCCAGCAGGGGTCGGTCGGGCTTCCGGTGGCGATGGGCCGCGCCGGGTTCTCGCCCGCCGACTACGGACTCGCCATCGCCGTCAACGGCGTCCTGATCGTCGCCCTGCAGATCCCCGTCACCCGGTTCATCGAGCACCGCGATCCGCGCGCCCTGCTCATCGCCTCCTCGCTCCTCGCCGGGTACGGCTTCGGACTCACCGCCTTCGCCGGGTCGGTCGGCGTCTTCGTCCTCACCGTGTGCGTGTGGACCCTGGCCGAGATCGTCAACGCGCCCACCCAGACCGGTCTCGTCGTCCGGCTGTCGCCGGTCCACGGACGCGGGCGCTACCAGGGCATGTACACGTTGTCGTGGTCCGTCGCCGCCCTGGTCGCCCCGCTGATGTCCGGCGCGGTCATCGACCGGTTCGGCGCCCGGTGGCTGTGGGCGCTGTGCGCGGCCGTGGGGACCGTGGCGGGGCTGGGCTACGGCGTCCTCATGCGGAACCTCACCGACTCGGAAGCCGGAGCCGGAGCCGGCGGCGACACCGGGGTGCCGGCCGCAGCCGCAGCCGCAGGCACAGGCACAGCCGCAGGCACAGCCGCACCCGTGGCCGAAGCCGACGGCCAGGCCGCAGCCGACGGCGAGACCGGAGTCCGAGCCGACGGCGAGGCCGTAGTGCTGGCCGTCGCGGTGCCCGTGGCCGCAGCCGGGCCCGAAGTCGCCGCCGGGCCGCAAGCGGTGGTCGCCGCCGGACCCGAGGCCGAGCCCGCGGCAGGGGCCGCCGCGAACCCGGTGATCACGGCGAACGCCCAGGACGTCCAAGGCGGTTAGGCCCTCCAAGGCGGTTGGGTGTCGCGAGGATCCCAGGCCGCCCAGCCGCCCCGGCCCAATCCGCACAAGGCCCCAACGCCAAGCCCCCTCCGCGCAAAGGGCCCCCTCCGCGCAAAGGCCCCCGCCCCACCCCTCCCCCGGTGTCCCGGGTCAGCCCACGCAGCCCGGCACCACCACCGGGCTCCCCGTGCAGTTGGTCGGGATGTTGAAGATGATCTTGGAGTTCGCGACCGTGAACTGGGTGTCGGTCCAGATCCCGCCCGGGGCCACCGTGGAGGCGTTGCCGCGGACGGTGCTGTCGTCGAGTGTGACCTGGCCACCCGCGTTGTAGATGCCACCGCCCCGGGACGCGCCGTCGCCGTTCGCACCGTTCCCGATGACCTGGCTGTCCCGGAGTGCGAGGACGCCGTTCACCGTGGCGTTGTGGATGCCCCCGCCGACGCCCGCCGAGCCACCGACGACGTTGCCGCTGACCTCGGTCCGCACCAGAGTCAGGCGCGCGCGGTTCTCGACGCCTCCGCCCGCGGTTCCGGTGTTCGTGTTGTTCGTGATCTTGCTGTCGGTGATCTCCGCCGTGCCGCCGGTGATGGCGACGCCGCCGCCGGCCGCGGCCGAGGTGTTGCGCCTGATCACGCTGTTGCGGACGAAGGAGCCACCGCCGGCCTGGTCGATCGCGCCGCCGAAGCCCCTGGCGTGGTTGCGGGCCAACTCCGAGTCCTCCACGCTCAGGGCGCCCAGGGTGTGCAGCCCGCCACCGTCCCGGGCGTTGTTGAACGCCACCCAGCTGGTTCTGACGACCGCCGTGGCGTTCGCCGCCACCGCCACGCCACCGCCCGAGGCCGTGGCGGTGTTGTCGACGACGTCGACCCGGTAGAGGGTGAGCCTGCCGCCGCCGTCGACGAGGACTCCGCCGCCGTCTCCGGGGGCGTTGCCGCCGCGGACGGTGAGGTCTTCCAGGCGGAGGTTGCCGGTCGGGGTGACGTGGAAGATGCGGAAGGTCCCGGCCGTCGCCCCGTCCCGGACGATCGTCGAGCCGTTGCCCTGGATCGTGAGGTTCCGGGTGACGGGCGGCAGACCGTCGCCCCCGGCGAAGGCGGACGTCAGGTGGTAGGCGCAGTTGCGGGCGAGTGAGAGTGTCGCTCCGCTCGACGCGGTGGCGATGGCCGTGGTCAGTGCCGTCGTGCTGCAGGCCACCTGTGCCGGTCCGGGGCCGGTGGCCGCTGCCGGGCCGCCCGTCACACCCGTGACGACCGCTGCCGCAACCGCTGCCAGGCTGCAGGATCTGATGTGTCGCATGGCTCTCCTTCAGGCGCCGGACGGCTCCGGCGGCCGGCCGGGGCCGCCGGTAGTGGCGGACAGCGGCAGCAAATACGACTTTCGCCCTGAAGTCGGGCAGCCATGGTGATCGGATCACCCGGTCACGCGATGTGATTCCGTCGACCGGCCGAGTTCCGGGCGCGGCCCCGGTTCCGGCGAGGGCAGCGTCGCGGATCCCGGTCGGCCGGGGCCGTGCGGGCTCCGGACGCAGCGGGCTCCGGGCGCGACTAGCGGTTCCGGACGCGGCTAGCGGTTTCGGACGCGGCTAGCGGTTCCGGACGCGGCTAGCGGTTTCGGCGGGGCGTCGTCACGGATGCATCCGCGCCCCCTTCACCACCTTGTCCACCGCGTTCCGCGGCCCGTACACCGCGAGGCCCACCAGGTCCAGCTCCGCCGTCGGCACCGCCCGGACCGCCGCGCGGTTGTCGCGGTCGTTGCCCGTCGAGAACAGGTCCGCCGTGAACACCGCGCGGGGCAGCGCCCGGCCCAGCGCCTTCTCGTGCGCCCCCTTCAGAAGCTCCTTCGTGCCCTCGAAGACCAGCACCGGCTGCCGGAACATCGGCAGGTACGCCACCGCGCCGGCGTCCTCGTACGGCTTCCCGATCACCTCGGGGATCGTCGCGCCGAGGCCGCTGACCAGGAAGGCGGTGACATTGAGGCGCTGCCAGGGCTCGAGGTCCTCGCGCAGCAGCACGGCGATCTTCGTGTCGAATCGGACGGGTTCAGTGCTCATGGAACGAGACTGCCGCCCCCCGTACGACGGAGTCTTGTACGTTTTTTGCATGGCCGCCCGGCAGGAAGTCACCGCGTGGCGCCCCCGTGTCCCGGGCGTCACCGAGGTCTTCCACGCCCACTTCACCGAGTACGCGTATCCGATGCACGTCCATGACGCCTGGACGCTGCTCATCGTGGACGACGGAGCCGTGCGCTACGACCTGGACCGGCACGAGCACGGCACCCCGCACGACACCGTCTCGCTGCTGCCGCCGCACGTGCCGCACAACGGTTCGCCGGCCACCCCGGACGGCTTCCGCAAGCGGGTGGTGTACCTGGACACCAGCCGGCTGGGGGAGGAACTGATCGGGGCGGCCGTGGACGGGCCCGACCTGCGGGACCCGGTGCTGCGGCGGCACGTCGGCCGGCTGCACTCGGCCCTCGCCCGGCCCGGCGACGAGCTGGAGGCGGAGAGCCGGCTGACCCTCGTCGGGGAGCGGCTGCGCGACCACCTGCGGCACCGGACGGACCCGCCGGGCGCGCGCCGGGATCCGGCGCTCGCCCGCCGGTTGCGGGAGTTGCTGGACGCGCGGCTCGTCGAGGGGCTCACGCTGGAGGGGGCCGCGCGGCTGCTGCACGCCCATCCCGCCCATCTGGTGCGGGCGTTCAGCGGCGCGTACGGCATCGCCCCGCACCGGTATCTGATGTCCCGGCGGGTCGGCCGGGCCCGCCGGCTGCTGCTGGACGGGCTGCCGCCGGGCGAGGTGGCCGCCGTGGCCGGGTTCTACGACCAGGCCCATCTCACCCGGCACTTCAAGAAGCTGGTCGGGGTGACGCCCGGGCGCTACCGCAGCGCGCGCTGAGCCTCGTACAGGTTGCGCGGGCGCACCGCGTCCGTGGTGCCGTACAGCTCCAGGCGGGAGCGCAGGTCACCGGGGAAGTCGGGGACGTCGGTCTGGCCGAACTCGGTGACCTCGTTGATGCCGACCGTCGCCGAGCAGGGCGCCAGTCCGTCGATCTTCATCAGGCCCGCGCGGCCGTTGGTGACCCGGATGTTCCAGTGGGTGAAGCGGGCGCCGAAGAGCGGTCCGGCGCTGGCGTCGCCGCCGTGCTGGCCGTTGTTGTTCACGGTGACGTCGGTGCGGACGTTGGCGAACGGCAGTCCGCGGTGGCTGTCGAAGGTGCCCATCCGCATGTCGCCGCGCGACCACACGTTGTGGGAGGACAGGCCCTCGACGTTGATGCCGTGCAGCTGCGTGCCGGCGGGTGCGGGGACCGTGCGCTCCTCGATCGTGAAGTCCTCGACCAGGTTGTCGTGGGAGCCCTCACGGCAGAAGTACGGGTGGTGCGAGCCCCGGCCGGCGACCCGGGTGCGGCGCAGGGTGCAGGCGGAGGCAGCGACCAGGCCGAAGCCGTTGTCGACGTGGCGCACCGTGACGTCGTCCACCCAGCAGTCGTAGGCGCACTGCAGGACGACACCGTTGTAGCCCTTGTCGAGGAGGTGGGGCGACTGCGGGGTCTGCACCGCCTCCAGGGTCAGGCCCTGGAGGCCGGAGCCGGTCAGCTCGGGCACGTGCGTGGTCAGCCTGGGGTCCCACTCCGGTCGTACGTCGAGCGGGAGGGGGCGTTCGAGGGTGACGCGGCGGCCGTGGACGCGGGTGACGCGCACCGGCCACTCGTAGGGGACGTACGACGTCAGCTTCGTCTTGTCGTCCCAGTTGTAGGCGGCCGGTCCGGGGCCGCCGCCCGCCATGTGCTGGAGGAGGGTGTGGGCGGGGTCGTCGGCGAGGCGGAGGAGGACGAGCCGGCCGGGGCGCAGGTGGGCGGGGTCGGCGACGGTGACCGTCCGGTCGCCCCGGCGGGCCGGTGCCACCGTGGTCAGGGTCGCCCACGCGTCGCGCCTGTTGCCGGTCCAGCCCTCGAACGGCCAGGCCCGCTCCCTGATCGCGGTGACCAGGGAGTCCCAGCGGGCCCTGGGGGCGAGCCAGATGAGGCCGCCCGCCCAGGACCAGGAGGACTTGTCGCCGCCGTAGCGGGAGCCGTAGACGCCGATCAGCTCGGTGAGGTTCTTCGTCGCGTACAGGGTCGTACGGCCGCTGCCGGCGCCGCGCAGGACGACACCGGAGTCGCCGATGCGGATGACGTCGTCGATGCGGAAGGTGCCGGGCGGGATGGTGACCGTGCCACCGCCGGCCCTTCCGGCGGCGGCGATGGCACGGTTGATCGCGGGCGCGCAGTCGGTGCCGCCGTCGGGCACGGCGCCGAAGTCGGTGACGTCGGCGACGACCCGGGGGCGGGGGAAGCGGGTGGCTCCGCCGCGGTATCCGGCGCGGCCCACGTAGGGGATCTGCGGGTGGGTGGCCGGGGAGCGGCGGAACTCCTCCCAGAGCGCGGCGACTTCGGCCGCCCGGGCGGTGCCGGTCGCGGCGCCCAGGGCCACCGCGGTCGCGCCCGCGAGCAGGGTCCGTCTGGTGAGGTGCGCGTTGCTCATATCCACCCGCCTATTCATGTATATGAATCACGTTCATGAATGCGTTGGCGGTGAGCATGCCACCGTCGTCCTCGTGCCGGGAAGGGGTCGCCCGGAAGAAAAGCGAAGGTGCCCGGGTGAGAAGCGAAGAGCCGGCCGGAAGGAGAGCGGGGATCAGTCCGCCGGGCGCTCGATCAGGTGCTTGAACGCGTCGAGGTTGCGGGTGGACTCGCCGCGGGAGACGCGCCAGGCGTGCTCCTTGCGGATCGAGGAGGCGAAGCCCAGTTCCAGGAGCGTGTTGAAGGCGCCGTCGGCCGCTTCCAGGACCTGACCCAGAAGGCGGTCGATCTCGTCCGGGGTGACGGAGGCCAGCGGGAGCCGGGCGGCGACGTAGATGTCGCCGAGGTGGTCCACGGCGTAACTCACGCCGTAGAGCTTGAGGTTGCGCTCCAGGA
Organism: Streptomyces sp. NPDC048514; assembly: GCF_043199955.1. Taxonomy (NCBI): domain Bacteria; kingdom Bacillati; phylum Actinomycetota; class Actinomycetes; order Kitasatosporales; family Streptomycetaceae; genus Streptomyces; species Streptomyces sp. NPDC048514. The sequence goes on from NZ_JBICWT010000004.1 coordinate 583,438, forward strand.
GCCAGCGGTGGACGCCGGTCTCGTTCTCGTCGGGGTGGCGGATGACGAAGGCGTTGAGCGACAGGGAGTGGCGGCCGACCAGGAGGGAGACCGTCGTGGAGAGCTTGCGGGTGCCGGGGAGCTTGACCACGAAGTTCCCGGGCTCGGGGCTCTCCCACTCCAGTTCGGCGTCCTCCAGGGCGGCCTGCAGTACCTGCCCGGTCTTCTCGACATCACCCATGGTGGGAGCGTACGCGACGGCGGTGGGACTGGGTCGCCGCCGTGTAGACCTCGGCGGTGGCGGCGGCCGCCGTGTCCCAGCCGAAGCGCTGGGCATGCCGGGCGGCGGCCTGCCCCATGCGCGCCGTGAGGGACGGCTCGTCGGCGAACCGGCCCAGCACGCGCGCGTACTCGGCGGGGTGGTGCCCGCTCGCGAGGAAGCCGGTCTCGCCGTCGCGCACGGCCACCGGCAGCCCGCCGACGGATGCCGCGAGCACCGGGGTGCCGGCCGCCTGCGCCTCTATGGCGACCAGGCCGAAGGACTCGCTGTAGGACGGCATGACCAGGACGGAGGCGGCCCGGAACCAGTCCGCGAGCTGCTCCTGGTCGACCGGCGGCCGGAACCGTACGACGTCCGCGACACCGAGCCGGGCGGCGAGCTTCTGCAGCCCCTCCGGCTTGGCGAGCCCGCTGCCGCTGGGGCCGCCGACGACGGGGACGAGGATGCGGGAGCGCAGCTCGGGACGTTCGTCGAGCAGCACGGCCACCGCGCGCAGGAGGACGTCCGGGGCCTTCAGGGGCTGTATGCGGCCCGCGAACAGCGGGATCAGGGCGTCCTGCGGCAGGCCGAGGCGGGCCCGGGCGGCGGCGCGGCCGTCGGCGGGCCGGAAACGGTCGAGGTTGACCCCGGGGTGGACGACGGCGACGTGGTCCCGGTCGGCGGCGTAGTGCCGGACGAGTTCGCCCGCCTCCTCGGCGGTGTTGGCGATCAGCCGGTCGGAGGCGGCGACGATCTGGGTCTCGCCGATCACCCGGGCGGCGGGCTCGGGGGTGTCGCCGTCGGCCAGGTTGGCGTTCTTGACCTTGGCCATGGTGTGCATGGCGTGCACCAGGGGGACCCCCCAGCGCTGGGCGGCGAGCCAGCCGACGTGGCCGGAGAGCCAGTAGTGGGAGTGGACGAGGTCGTAGTAGCCGGGGCGGTGCCCGGCCCAGGCCTGCATCACGCCGTGCGTGAAGGCGCACAGCTGGGCCGGCAGCTCCTCCTTGGCGAGGCCCTCGTAGGGGCCCGCGTCGACGTGCCGGACCAGGACGCCGGGGGCGAGTTCGACCGTGGGCGGCAGGCCTCCGGCGGTGGCGCGGGTGAAGATCTCCACCTCGATGTTGATCGCGGCGAGCCGCTGGGCCAGCTCCACGATGTAGACGTTCATGCCGCCGGCGTCGCCGGTGCCGGGCTGGTGGAGCGGGGAGGTGTGCACGGAGAGCATGGCGACGCGGCGGGGCCTGCGGTGCAGCCGGAGGCGGGCGGCGGCTGCCGGGGAGCGCCGCCCGAGCCTGCTGGCGTACTGGCTCACGTGGCGTTCCTCCTCGTCGCGGGCATGCCTGCCGGAGGGCCCACCTCGCCCTCCCAGGGGGACAACAGCGAGGGGTGCCCTGCCATTTCCCGATCAATCGATTTTGCCGAATCGTTACCTGGATCCTGGAGGGGCCCCACGCGCGCGGGCGTCACACACGCCACCCGACCCCGGCGGGCGACGGGCCCGAGGCCGGCGGATCACCGCCCGGCCGCGGTCGGGCGAGCGGGCCGAGGAGCGGGACCGCCCCGGCCACGGACTGGCGGGCCGAGGTGCGGTCACCCGGCCGCGGCTGGCGATGGGGCCGGGATCGGGGGTCAGCGCCCCGGACGCGGGCTGGCGGTCGGGCCGGGATCGGGGGTCAGCGCCCCGGACGCGGGCTGGCGGTCGAGCCGGGATCGGGGGTCAGCGCCCCGGACGCGGGCTGACGGTCGGGCCGGGATCGGGGGTCGGCGTCGTGGTCCCGGCCCCGCTTACCCTCGTACGCATGAAGGCCCGCACGACGCCCCTCCCCCACTCCCGGCTTCGCCCGACCGGGCGAGCCGCCGTCGTGGGAACGGTGACGCGCGGGACGACCAACCCCAACCGGCTGCGCCGGATGGACCGCTGGATCGCGGCCGTGCACGGCGCCGAGCTGCGGCGCGCCGAGGATCCGGTGGCGATCGACCTCGGCTACGGCGCGGCGCCCTGGACCGCCGTCGAACTGCTCGGCCGGCTGCGCGCGGCCGCCCCGCGGGCGCGTGTAGTGGGCGTCGAGATCGAGCCGGAGCGGGTGGCGGCGGCCCGGCCCTACGAACGGGACGGGCTGGCCTTCCGGCACGGCGGCTTCGAGATCCCCGTCACCGGCCGCCCGATGCTCATCCGGGCCGCCAACGTGCTGCGGCAGTACGACGAGGCCGCGGTCGCCGCCGTGTGGGAGCGGCTGTGCGCGCGCCTCGCCCCGGCGGGCGGCGGCTCGCGGGGCGGGCTGCTGGTCGAGGGGACGTGCGACGAGATCGGGCGGCGGCACGTCTGGGTGGCGCTCGGCCCGGAAGGCCCGCGCACGGTCACCTTCGCCACCCGGCTGGGCTCCCTGGACCGCCCCTCCGACCTCGCCGAACGACTGCCGAAGGCGCTGATCCACCGCAACGTCCCCGGCGAGCCCGTGCACGCCTTCCTCCGCGACTTCGACCGCGCCTGGGACGCCGCGGCGCCCTACGCCTCCTACGGCGCCCGCCAGCGCTGGATCCGCGCCGTCCGGGACCTGGCCGGCGACTGGCCGGTGACGGATTCGGCGGTGCGCTGGCGGCAGGGCGAAGTGACGGTGGCGTGGGCGGCGTTGGCACCCGTGACCTGACAACGCCCTTTCGGGCGGGGCCGGGACGGAACGATCTCGGTGCGCCGTTCGTCACATCGGTGGGGAGAACGTCGTATCCGGCGGTCAGCGGGGGAAACACGACTTCCGACGACCTCTGTCACTTTGCGCGCGGCCGTGGCACGATCCCTCAGGCGCCCGTAAGTTACTGACGGTAAATCAGTTTGGGGGAAGACGTATGGGTACGGGAAAGCGCGGTCTGCTCACGGCCGCCCTGACCGTGGTCTGCGCGGTGACCGCGCTCGCAGCGCCCGGTACGGCGTTCGCGGCGCCCGCCCCCACTCCCGCCCCGACGTCGAGCGGATCTCCAGCCGCCCCGACTCCCCCGCCGAGCAAGGACCTTGAACAGATCCGCGAGAAGCTCGAGGGGCTCTACCACGACGCGGCCGTGGCCACCGACGCCTACAACGCGGCAGAGGAGAAGGCGAAGAAGCAGTCCGCCGAGATCGTCGCGCTGGCCAGGAAGATCGTCGAGGGCCAGGACCGGCTGAAGAAGCTGAAGAACCAGGCGGGCGCCGCCGCCCGGTCCCAGTACCGCACCGGCGGGCTGCCGCCGTCCGCACAGTTCCTGCTCAGCGACGACCCCGGGCAGTTCCTGGACGGCGCCGGGCTGGTCCTGCAGGGCCAGCAGGCGACCAGGAAGCTGCTCGGCGAAATGACCCGCACCCAGAAGGAGTTGCGGGAGTACGCCGACGACGCCTCCGCCCAGTGGAAGAAGCTGGAAGCGGGCCGCAAGGCCAAGGCCGCCGCCAAGAAGAAGATCGAGCGGCGGATCGACGCCGCCGAGCAGCTCGAATCGAGGCTGGAGAAGAAGGAGAAGGAGCGGCTCGCCGAGCTGGAGCGGGCGGCCGCCCTCAAGGCCCAGACCGCCTGGCTGGACACCGGCGTCCTCGAGGACGCCGCCGGGAAGGCCTCCAGCCAAGGCGAGAAGGCCGTGCGGTTCGCCACCGCCCAGCTCGGCAAGCCGTACGTGTGGGGCGCCGAGGGGCCCGACTCCTTCGACTGCTCCGGCCTGACCTCGCAGGCCTGGGCCGCGGCCGGCCACCCCGTCCCGCGCACCTCGCAGGAGCAGTGGAGACAACTCGAGCACGTCGCCGTCAAGGACATGCGCCCCGGCGACCTCATCATCTACTTCGACGACGCCAGCCACGTCGCGATGTACGTGGGAGACGGCGCGATCATCCACGCCCCGCGCCCCGGCCGGACGGTGACCGTCGCGGGCGCCGGCTCGATGCCGATCCTGGGTGTCGTACGCCCGGACGCGTGAGGCACGTCGCTCCGGCCATGTCCCCGGTGACGCAGGTCATGTGACCCACCGCACCCCCGGCCCGCGCCCGAGTGAGCTTCGTCATCCCCGCCGGAGTGCCGGCCTGTCCAACTGCGGTATAGAACGCGGCATATGACAGCGGTCTGCGCGGAGGCGACGCGGCTCACACCATTCCATCGGGGCGGCCAATGCCGCTATGGTCACCCGTCGGTGGGTCGAGACCCCTCGACGCCGCCGTGCCCTCGGGGGGAGGGAAGGAACCCAACACGATGCCCGTACCCGTACCGCGGCAGAGAGCGATCCCGGCCGTGGAGTGTGGTCAGGCGCAGGCCGCCCCCGCAGTCGGCGGCCCCCTCGAGGAAGAGGCCCACCGCGACGCCACGCTCACGAACAACACCGGCACCATGCTCACCCTGCTGCTGATCGAGGACGACCCGGCCGGCTCGCCGATCGTGCCCGACCTGCTCGACTCGGCCGGCAAGCCGATCCGCGTCCGCACCGCCCGCAACCTCACCGAGGCCGAGCGGCTGCTCACCGACGACGTCCACTGCATCCTGCTGGACCTCGCGCTCGCGGCCCCGGGAGGCACCGACGCGGACGACGAGCTGGCCGTGCTCAAGCACGTGCTGAGGCTCGCGCCCCGGCACGCCGTGCTCGCGCTGACCGCCTCCACGGACGCCGAGCGCGGCGCCGAAGCCGTGCGCGTCGGCGCCCAGGACTACCTCTTCAGGGACGAGCTGGACGGCCGTCTGCTCAGCCGTGCCATCCGCTACGCGGTGGAGCGGAAGCGATCCGACTCCGCCGAGCGACGGCTCGCCGAGGGCAGGCTGCGCGCGCAGGAGAACCGCCGTCTGGAGCGCGGTCTGCTGCCCACCCCGCTGCTGGAGGGCTCCTCGCTGCGGTTCGCCGCGCGCTACCGCCCCGGCCGCTCCCGGGCCCTGCTCGGCGGCGACTTCTACGACGCCGTCCGCACCCCGGACGGCACCGTGCACGCCATGATCGGCGACGTCTGCGGCCACGGCCCGGACGAGGCCGCGCTCGGCGTGGAGCTGCGCATCGCCTGGCGGGCGCTGACCCTGGCCGGGCTGTGCGGGGACGAGCTGCTGAGCACGCTGCAGGAGGTGCTGGAGCACGAGCGCGCCGACGAGGAGATCTTCGCGACGCTGTGCACGGTGGACATAGCCCCCGACGGCCGCCGTGCGGGCCTGTGCCTGGCCGGCCATCCGGCGCCGCTGATCGCCCGCCCCGGCCGGCCCGCGCGCCTGCTGCCGTACGACAACAACGGCCCCGCGCTCGGCCTGCTGCCGGGTGCCCGCTGGCCGCGGATGCAGGTGGAACTGGGCGCCGAGTGGAGCCTGATGCTCTACACCGACGGTCTGATCGAGGGCCGGGTCGGCGCGGGCGGGGAACGGCTCGGCCAGGACGGCATGGTGGAGATGATCCGCCGCCAGCTCTCCGAGGGGCTGCGGGGCGAGGCGCTGCTGCGGTCCGCGGTGCATGAGGTACGCGACCTCAACGGCGGTGAGCTGACGGACGACGTGGCGGTCGTCCTGCTGGACCGCACCCCGTAGCAGAGGCCTCGCCGCACGGACCCTCACCGTCGCCGGGTACCTCGCCGTCGCGGCGCGGGTACCGGCCGTTCGAGGATTGCCGCACGGGCCCTCACCGTCGCCTGGTACCGGCCGTTCGGGGATTGCCGCGCGCGTCCCCGTGCTCCCCGGGTGGTGAGCAGCGGCCTGCCTCAGGGGCGCTGGGAACTGCGCGAACGGGTCCCACTCGGCCGCACCCGGCAATCGGGTGCTCGCCCGAGGCGGGATGCCGCTAGCGGCCGCCGTTGTACGGCCCGTACGGACCGTCGCTGCTGCTTCCGCCGCGGCGGCGGCCCCAGCCACGGCCGCGGCCGCCGGACACCTGCTGGAGCGCCGGGCGGGCGTCCACGAAGAAGACGATCGTGGCCACCAGGCCCGCCAGCTGCAGGAACAGCATGGGCACGAACAGGTTCACCGCGACCGCGATCCCCAGGATGATCAGCCAGAAGCCCTTGTTCTGCTTGTCGGCGGCGCGGTACGCGTCCTCGCGGAACAGGGCGGCCATCACGAAGGCCACCACGGCCATGGCCAGCATGGCGGTGAAGATCAGCCACATCACGCCGCCGAATGCCGTCATCAGCACAATGCCCACCACCTGGGTCGAGTCGTCAGTACAGCCACCGTACCCATACAACGGGCCGGGCACCCCGAAGGTGCCCGACCCGTTCAAGCCTCGTCGGCCGTGGTCACTTGGCCGGCGGCGTCTTCTTCGTGGGGGTGCTCTTGCGCGGAGCCGGCGCCTTCTTCGCCTCCGGCGTCTTCTCCCCGGCGGGACCGGCCGCGGCCGGCTTCGACTCGTCCCCGACCTCGACCGGCTCGGGCTTGCCCTCGACGGCGATGGCCAGTTCCTCGATCTCCTCGGCGGCCTCGCCGCGCCAGGTCTTCACGGTCTGCTCGCCGTGCTCGGCGACCTTCTCGTAGGCCTCGCGGGCCCGGACGGCGTACTCCGCGGCGACGCCGACCCCGCGCAGGGCGAGGTCCTGGGCGCTCTCGCCGAGCTTCTTCAGGTCCACGTCGAGGGTGCCGATGAACTCGTTGACCTTGGTCTGCAGGTTCTCCTGCGCCTCCTTGGCCCGGGCCGCTGCCCGCTCCTGCACGGCCTTGGGGTCGGTGTTGCGCACGGCCTCGATGCGGGCCGGGGCCTCGGTGCGCAGCTGCTCGACCAGGCCGGGCACCTTCTTGGCCTGCTGGAGCGCCAGGTCGGCGGTGCCGGCGGCGAAGTAGAGCGGCTTCGGGTCGCTGAGGGTCTTGCGCAGGTCGTCGGTGATGGCCATGGTGATGGTCCTCCCGGATTCGCGTTCGGCTGAGGTGGTGTGGTCCGCGGTGTGACGTCCGTAAGCCCTGTCCGGCGTCACCCGGCCGTCCGCCGCGGACCGGCGTCGTCGCTCGCGTCGGCCGTGCGGGTGCCGCGCACGGCGGTGTCGCCCGGGCCCTCGTCCGTGAACCCCGCGCCGTTCTCGTCGTCCTCGTGCGCGGTGCTCTCGCCGATCCCGAATCCGTTCTCTTTCCTGAAGGACTCGTAGATCTGCAACAGCACCTGCTTCTGGCGCTCGTTGAGCGAGGGGTCGGCGAGGATGACGGCGCGCGTCTCCACGTCGTCGCGGTCCCGCTCGGCGTCGAGGATCCCGGCGCGGACGTACAGCGTCTCGGCGGAGATGCGCAGGGCCTTGGCGACCTGCTGGAGCACCTCCGCGCTGGGCTTGCGCAGCCCGCGCTCGATCTGGCTCAGGTACGGATTGGACACCCCGGCGGCATCGGCGAGCTGCCGCAGCGACAGCTGGGCGTTCCGCCGCTGTTCGCGCAGATAGTCACCGAGATTGCCGACGTTCAGCGATGCCATGCCTCCACCTTGCCCCACCTTCGCTAACAATTGCAAGCACCTGCTTGCAAAAGTGTGTCGAAGCGGAACGCACGGCACTGAGCCTGAGCACGGCGGGTCTCCTGCCGAGGCCCTCCGTCCGCGCGTGGGAGACCATCGGACGGGGTTCGGCGGAGCCCCTGGTTGACCTTCACCTTGGGGGAGCCCACAGCATCGGTGGGGCCGGGCGACGTGCTCGGCACGAGGAGGAGCGAGCATGGGGTTGCTGACCATCGGGGCGTTCGCGAAGGCGTCCCGGCTGTCGCCGAAGGCACTGCGTCTTTACGACGAGCTCGGCCTGCTCACCCCCGCTCGCGTGGACCCGGTGACCGGCTACCGCCTCTACGCACCGGAACAACTGGAACAGGCCCGGCTGGTCGCCTGGCTCCGCCGCCTGGGGATGCCCCTGGCCCGCATCCAGCACGTCCGCACGCTGGATGCGGCCGGAGCGGCCCGGGAGGTCCGCGCGTTCTGGGGCCAGGTGGAGGCCGACACCGCCGCACGGCGGGACCTGGCCGCCTTCCTCATCGACCATCTGTCCTGGAAGGACCCTGCCGTGTCCCCGACCGCGAAGCCCCTGGGAATCCGTTACGCCGCACTGTCCGACACGGGCCTCGTCCGAGAGAGCAACCAGGACACCGCCTACGCCGGACCCCGCCTGCTCGCCGTCGCCGACGGCTGCGGCAGCCGGGGAGCCCCCGCCAGTACGGCCGCCGTCGACGCGCTCAAGCACCTCGAGACCGCCGGCATCCCGGCCGGTGATCTCCTCAACGTCCTCGAAGAGGTCATCGACCGGGCCAGGCAGGCCGTGCACGACATCGCCGGGAGCGGCTCTTCCCCGGAGGACACCGGCACGACACTCACCGCGCTGCTCTGGACCGGATCACAGCTGGCCCTCGTCCACATCGGCGACTCCCGCGTCCACCTGCTGCGCGACGGCGAACTGTTCCAGATCACGCACGACCACACCATGGTCCAGACGATGGTCGACGAAGGGCGCCTCAGCCCGGAGGAAGCCGCCTCCCACCCTCAGCGGTCGCTGCTGGTCCGGGCCCTGGGCCGAGGCGCCGACACCACCCCCGACCTGCGCCTCCACGACGCCAGGCGGGGAGACCGGTATCTGCTCTGCTCCGACGGCCTGTCGACCGTCGTGCCGACCCGGGACATCCACCGGGTGCTCTCCGAGACCGGCGAACCCGAGCAGGCCGTCCGCGAACTCGTCGCCCTCGCCAACGGCTCCGGCGGTCCCGACAACGTCAGCTGTGTGGTCGCCGACGTCCTGGAGCTCCAGCGGTAGGAGCCCGCGGCACGCGCCTCGCCTCCCGGGACGCCGGCTCACGCCCGCTCACTCCGGCTCACTTCGGCGAGTCCGGACGGATCCGGTCAGAATTCGAGAAGCATCGCAGGCGGCGCTGCGGCTAGCGTGCTCGCAGGCGGCCCCCGGAGATGGAGACACGATGACCCCGACCACGCGGCCGGACGCGCCGGCGCCCACCCCGCACCTCGCCGACGGCCACGACCTGATCCGCGTGCACGGCGCGCGCGAGAACAACCTCAGGGACATCAGCGTCGAGATCCCCAAGCGCCGGCTGACGGTGTTCACGGGTGTCTCCGGCTCCGGCAAGAGCTCGCTCGTGTTCGACACCATCGCCGCGGAGTCCCAGCGGCTGATCAACGAGACCTACAGCGCCTTCGTCCAGGGCTTCATGCCCACGGTGGGGCGGCCCGACGTCGACGTGCTGGACGGGCTCACCACCGCGATCCTCGTGGACCAGCAGCGGATGGGCGCCGACCCCCGCTCCACCGTCGGCACCGCCACCGACGCCAACGCGATGCTGCGCATCCTCTTCAGCCGCCTCGGCACACCGCACATCGGCTCGCCCAAGGCGTTCTCCTTCAACGTCGCCTCGATCAGCGGCGCGGGCGCGGTCACCGTGCAGCGCGGCGGGCAGACGGTGAAGGAGCGGCGCGAGTTCAGCGTCACCGGCGGCATGTGCCCGCGGTGCGAGGGGCGGGGCGCGGTCACCGACATCGACCTCACCCGGCTCTACGACGACTCGAAGTCGCTCGACGAGGGCGCGCTCACGATCCCCGGTTACAAGGCCGGTGGCTGGAATTACCGCCTCTACGCCGAGTCCGGCCTGTTCGACCCGGGCAAGCCGATCCGCTCGTTCACCAAGCGGCAGTTGCAGGACTTCCTGTACCGCGAGCCGACCAGGATGAAGATCGCGGGCATCAACATGACCTACGAGGGGCTCGTCCCGCGGATCCAGAAGTCGATGCTCGCCAAGGACCGGGAGGCGATGCAGCCGCACATCCGGGAGTTCGTGGACCGGGCGGTCACCTTCACCACCTGCCCCGAGTGCGCGGGCACCCGGCTGAGCGAGGCGGCCCGGTCGTCGAAGATCGCCGGGATCAGCATCGCCGACGCCTGTGCCATGCAGATCAGCGACCTGGCGGAATGGGTGCGCGGCCTCGCCGAGCCGTCGGTGGCGCCGCTGCTGAAGGCACTGGGGGAGACGCTGGACTCGTTCGTCGAGATCGGTCTCGGCTACCTCTCGCTCGACCGGCCCGCGGGGACCCTCTCGGGCGGCGAGGCCCAGCGCACCAAGATGATCCGCCACCTCGGCTCCTCGCTCACCGACGTCACCTACGTCTTCGACGAGCCCACCATCGGCCTGCACCCGCACGACATCCGGCGGATGAACGACCTGCTGCTGCGGCTGCGGGACAAGGGCAACACGGTGCTCGTCGTGGAGCACAAACCGGAGGTCATCGCGATCGCCGACCACGTCGTCGACCTCGGCCCCCGGGCCGGTACCGAGGGCGGCACCGTCTGCTTCGAGGGCAGCGTCGAGGGGCTGCGGGCCAGCGGCACCCTGACCGGCCGCCATCTGGACGACCGGGCCGCCCTCAAGGAGACGGTGCGGAAACCGGCCGGCGCGCTGGAGGTCCGCGGCGCGACCACGCACAACCTGCGGGGCATCGACGTCGACATCCCGCTCGGCGTCCTCGTCGTCCTCACCGGGGTGGCCGGCTCCGGCAAGAGTTCGCTGGTCCACGGGTCGATCCCGGCCGGCGAGGGCGTGGTGTCCATCGACCAGACCCCGATCCGCGGCTCGCGCCGGAGCAACCCGGCGACGTACACCGGACTGCTGGAGCCGATCCGCAAGGCCTTCGCCAAGGCCAACGGCGTCAAGCCGGCGCTGTTCAGCGCCAACTCCGAGGGCGCCTGCCCCACCTGCAACGGCGCGGGCGTGGTCTACACCGACCTGGCGATGATGGCCGGCGTCGCCACCACGTGCGAGGAGTGCGAAGGTAAGCGGTTCGAGGCCTCCGTGCTGGAGTACCACCTCGGCGGCCGGGACATCAGCGAGGTGCTGGCGATGCCGGTGGCCGAAGCCGAGGAGTTCTTCGGCGGCGGCGAGGCGCGCACCCCTGCCGCCCACCGGATCCTGCGGAACATGGCCGACGTGGGCCTCGGCTATCTCACCCTCGGCCAGCCGCTCACCACGCTGTCCGGCGGCGAGCGCCAACGGCTGAAGCTGGCCACGCACATGGCCGAGAAGAGCGGTGTCTACGTCCTCGACGAGCCGACCACCGGCCTGCACCTCGCCGACGTCGAACAGTTGCTCGGCCTGCTCGACCGGCTCGTGGACTCCGGCAGGTCGGTGATCGTCATCGAGCACCACCAGGCGGTCATGGCCCACGCCGACTGGATCATCGACCTCGGCCCCGGCGCCGGCCACGACGGCGGCCGCGTCGTCTTCGAGGGCACCCCGGCCGACCTCGTCGCCGCCCGGTCCACCCTCACCGGCGAACACCTCGCGGACTACGTCGGCGCCTGACGCCCCCGCGGGCTCAGTGGCCGGCCGCCGTCACCCACTCCCGCAGCACCTCGAAGTCGGCCTCCGTGAGCCCGTACCGGTGGTCGACCCGGTGCAGCAGGGCCGGGCCGCTGTGATGGACGGCGGTCCAGGCGCGGTCGGCCTCGGTGATCTCGTCGTCCACCCAGACGAAGGGGCGGCCGGCCGCCCAGGCGACCAGCGGCCGGGTCTTCCAGTGCAGCAGGCCGGGCGGCTCGTTCTCGTCCGGCCACTGCACGACGGGCAGCCGCGGCAGGCCGAGCCAGGGCCCGAGGCAGGAGTTGGCGTCGTCCATCCAGGTCGTGGCCCACACCAGTTCACAGCCCAGCGCGGCGAGCCGTGCCCCGAGCGCGGGGTCGACGCGGCTGAGCAGCGGGTTCGTGGCCGTGATGGCCGACGGGCCCGCGAACACCGGGTAGGCGCGGTCCGCCGCCCCGTACGGGATGAGCGGGCCGTCGACGTCGAGGAAGAGCAGCATCACCGACCAGGATCGGCCATGGAGCCGTTCCCGTCGATGCACGGTACGAGGTTCTGCGGCGGCCGGCACCCCGACGTCCATGACCCGCCGGCGGCCGGAAAGACCGGCCGGAGTGGTGGGGGGCGTCCCGGATCCGGGCACGGTTCGGGATCCGGGCGCGCCGGCCCGCCGCCGCGTGCGGTCAGAACGGCAGCGGGCGGGCGTGGACCACGTCCAGCCGGGAGACCGCCCGGGTCAGCACCACGTACAGGCGGTGGGCGCCGCGCTGCTCCGCCTCGACGACGGCGGCCGGTTCCACGGCGATCACGTGGTCGTACTCCAGGCCCTTGACCAGGCTCGCGGGGACGACGGTCAGGCGGGCGCCGAGCGTCTCGGGGCCGGCCGCCCCGATGCCGGCCGCGGTGAGCGCCTCCCGTACGCCCGCCACGTCCGCGTCCGCCGCGACGACCCCGACCGACCCCTGCCCGGTGAGGGCGTCCCGTACGGCGGTCACCGTCGTGCCGAGGACGTCGTCGGTCGGGCGGAGGGTCAACTCGCCGTCCCGGCGCAGCGACCGGGCCGCGGGGACGGTCACGTCGAGGCGGGCGAGCAGCCGGTTGGCCGGTTCGAGGACCGCCGCCGGCACCCGGAACCCGGTGGTCAGCGGCACCACCGCCGCGTCCGGTTTGCCGAGGTGGCGCAACTGGACGGCCCAGTCCCGGGCGGCCCACGGGGTGGTGCCCTGGGCCAAGTCTCCGAGGACGGTCAGCGAGCCGAAGACGGCCCGGCGGGCGATGGCCCGGCACTCCATCGGCGACAGGTCCTGCGCCTCGTCCACCACGATGTGGCCGTAGCCCTCGGGGTGTTCGATCAGTCCGGACAGCTCGTCGAGGAGGACGAGGTCGGCGGGCGACCAGCGGGCGGACCTGTGGGAGCGCGGCGGGCGCGGCCACAGCAGCGCGGTCTGCTCGTCCGGGTCGAGCAGCCCGTCCGCCGCCCGGGCCAGCACCTGGCCGTCGGTGAGGAGTTCGGCCAGCACCTCCTCGGGGCGGACCTTCGGCCACACGGCGTCGAGCCGCGCGGTGACCGGCCGGCACCGCTCGATGCGGCGGACCCAGGAGGCGGGCCGGACTCCGGAGCGCCGCTCGGCCTGTTCCCGCAGCCGCCGTACCACCCGGGTGCGCACCCGCTCGCGGCCGACGGCGTACGGCGGCTCCTCGGCGCGCACCTGCCCGACGATGCCGGCCAGTTCACCGGCGGACACCCGCCACCGGTAGGACCCCTCCGGCACGGCGAGGTCGGTCACGCCTTCCCCGCTCACGCGCGCGTACAGCGCCCGGCGCAGCACCTCGGCCATGCGGGCGTCGTGTTTGACGGTCGCCGTGCGGACGGAATCGGTGCCGGCGGGCGGCCGGCCGGCGACCTCGCCCAGCAGGGTGGACTGGCGGACGCCCGACTCGCCGAGGGCGGGGAGCACCTCGGCGATGTAGCCGAGGAAGGTCCGGTTGGGTCCGAGGATGAGCAGGCCGGCGCGCTGGAGCCGCTTGGGGTGGGTGTAGAGCAGGTACGCGGCGCGGTGCAGGCCGACGGCGGACTTGCCGGTGCCGGGGGCGCCCTGCACGCACACGGAGTCGGTGAGATCCGCCCGTACCAGGTCGTCCTGCTCGGGCTGGATGGTGGCGGCGATGTCCCGCATGGGCCCGACCCGGGGCCGCTCGATCTCACGGGTGACGATGTCGCTGCTCCGCGACTCGCCCCGGTCCAGGTGCTCGTCCTCCAGGCCGGTGAGGTCGGCCGAGTCGCCCCGGCTGCCCGGCGCCCAGCCGAACCGGCGCCGGGTCCCGACGCCCTGCGGGTCGCGGGCGCTCGCCTGGTAGAAGGCGCGGGAGACGGGGGCCCGCCAGTCGACCACGAGGGGCGGGGCGGCGGGTTCCTCGGTGATCCGCACCCGCCCGACGTGGTAGTGCTGCCCGCCGTGCCCGGGGGCGTGGACGGCGAAGTCGAGACGGCCGAAGAACAGCGGCCCGGGCGGAAGTTCGCGCATGGCCTTGGCCCGGCTGCGCAACCCGTAACCCAGGACCTCGGCGTCGGCACCGGAGGCGGAGACGTCCTCGCCGGTGACGACCTGCTCGGCGGCGCCCTCGACCATGGCGGCGAGGGCGGCGCGGCAGCTGTCGTGATAGGCGCGCTCGGCGTGCAGGGTCTCCTCGAGGGCGGGGTGGAGTGACGTCATGTGGCCCACCCTACGGGAAATGTGCAACCGAGTTAAGTTTTTAACCCAGTCTCACGAGAGTTGCCCGCCGAACCGCTCCGGAAGCCCCGCCGCCAGCCGCGCGAACGCCCGCTCCGCCGCCCGCACGGCGTCCGGCGCCACCTCCCCGACACCCTCCCCCGCCGCGATCCGCCGCCAGTTCTCCTGGGCGAGGATCCGCTGGACGGCGACGATCTGCCCGGCCGCCAGCCGGGCCTCCAGGTCCCCGCCCAGCGCCCGCGCCAGCGCCGCCTCCGATCGCTCCAGATGGCCGTACGCCCGCGCCACCAGGGCCGGGGTGCCGTAGAGCAGGGTGTGGAAGGCGAGCACCTCGGGATGGTCGCTCAGCCCGGTGACCGGATCGCGGCGGCGCAGCCCGGCGAGGAAGTTCCGGCGCAGCGCGTCCACCGGGTCGGCCGCCCCGGCGACCAGCCGCGCGGCCTCCGTCTCGTGGTCGGCGATCCGGTGCAGGACGAGGTCCTCCTTGGCCGGGAAGTACCGGAAGAGGGTCGGCTTGGAGATCCCGGCCGCGGCGGCGACCTCGGCGACCGACACCGCGTCGAAGCCCCGCTCCAGGAACAGCCGTACGGCGATGTCCGACACGTCCTGGTACATCCGCTGCTTCTTGCGCTCGCGCAGGCCCATCTCTTCCATGGGGGGAGCCTACGCAGCGCCGCCCGGACCGGTCGGCCGGGCCGGAGGGCGGGCCGGGAGACGGCCGCCGCCCGGCCGGGACGACAGCCCCAGGGACGCGGTGGCAGCGGCCAGGGTCATGGCGTACGACTCCAGCGCGCGCCGGACGTTGGGCGCGTCCAGGCTCGTCCCGGTGACCAGCCGGTCGAGGTCGACGTAGGCGGAGCGGACCAGCTCGATCCACCGGTACACCGGCCAGTCCTGCTGCCAGCCCTTGGTGAAGCGCGGCGCCAGACGGGCCTCCCAGCGGCGGAAGAGGCGGTCGCGGATCTCCGGCCGGGTCGGGGTGAGGTGCATGTGCCGGACCAGCTCGTACAGCGGGTCCCCGACGAGCGCCATCTCCCAGTCGATCAGGGTGAGCGCCGGGTCGTCCTCGCGGCGCACCAGGTTCCAGGGGTTGAGGTCGCCGTGCAGCAGGGCGCAGTCGCGCTCGGTGACGCGATGCCGGGCGAGGATCTCGCGCAGCCGGGGCGCGTCGGGCAGCCCGAGGAAGCGGGCCGACTGCCGGGACGCCTTCGGCAGGGCGGCGACCAGCGCCACCAGCTGGTCGGCCAGCCAGTCGTAGAAGCCGGGCCGGCCCGCGACCGGGTCGATCGTGCTGTAGTCGACGGCGGTCAGCGCGGCCAGCTGGTCGACCAGGCAGTCGGCCTCGTACGGCCGCAGACCGTGCACCGGGTGCTCGGGTCTTCGGCCGAGGTCGCGGGCGCCCTCGTAGGTGTGGACGGCGAAGCGGTCGCCGCCGTAGCGGTGGGCGGGGTCCGTGGCGTGGCTCGTCCCCAGCGCCAGCACCCGGGGCGCGGCCACCGGCACCCCGGACCGTTCGATCGCCCCCAGCACGGCGTGCTCGCTGAGGAAGCTGCGCTCGCGCCGCAGGACGACGGTCGCCTCGCGGCGTACGACCACGGGGAAGGGGGTGCCGGGCACCCTGAGCACGGTGTTGAGATGCGCCGCCCCCTTGAACACCCGGTCGGCCGGGGCGGCGCCCTCCAGGAACAGCGCGTCGGCGACGGCGGAGTGGGGGAAGTGCCGGTGCTCGCCGACGCGCCGGTCCGGCGTCCAGCCGATGCCCCGGCCGGCCGGGCTCCGCCGGGCGCCGGCGGCGGAGCGGGCCGAGGCCCCGCGCCGGAACAGGATCCGCTCGATCTCGTCCTCCTCCGGCACCCGGCCCAGCCGCAGCGGCTCGGCGGCGGCCCGCAGGGCGGCGCGCACGGTCCCGGTCGCCTCCCGAAGACTCCGCCGGCCGAAGGATTCCTCCAGCGACCGGGCGGCCCGGACGACGTCGGTGTACAGGGACTGCGCGTGCTCGAACGCCACGTAGTGCGGCAGGTCCTTGGCCAGGCCGGCCGCCGCGGCCGGCCGCACCCGGTGCACGGCGTCGGCCCAGGCGTCGACGGCCTGCTGCCACTGGTGCCTCGGGTAGCGCATCCGCACCAGGTGCACGGCGAGGTCGTGCACCGGGTCGCCGTAGCCGGCCAGTCCCCAGTCCGGGCAGTACAGCGGCGGGTCACCGGCGGCCGGCAGGACCAGGGTGGCGCGGTGCAGGTCGCCGTGGAGCAGACCGTAGGGCCGCCGGGTCATCGCCGGCACCCGGTCGGCGAACCGGAGCAGGGCGTCCTCCGGTACCCCGAGGGCGACGAACAGGCCGCCGTACCGGGACCAGTCGGGCCGGCGGACCTGGCGGTCGGCGAGCCGGGCCAGGGTGCGCAGGAAGCCCTGGGAGTCCGTGTGGTTGCGGGGCCGGTCGGGCGGCAGGGGCGGCAACGCCCCGCCGCGCACCTGGACGATCGAGGCGAGCAGTGCCGCGAGGTCCGCCAGCAACCGGCCGCCGACCGGTTCGCCGGGGCCGCACACTTCCGCCAGTACGGTTCCGTCCAGATGACTGTGGACGGCGTACCCCTCCCCCGCGGCCAGGCACTCGGGCACGGGGAGCACCCCGCGCAGGGCCCGCAGGATCTCCGGCTCGCTCCGCCAGGTCCGGACGGCCGCAGGCACCGCGTCGGCGCGCGGCACCCGCACGGTCACCAGGGTGCCCGGCGCCCTGCCCAGCAGCGCCGCCACGGGTTCGGTCAGCGGTACGACGTGATCGCGGTGGCGGACGCCCTCGCGCCCCTCTCCCGCCTCGACGGCACGGGCCACGAACGCCTGGACGAGGGCATCCGCCCGAACACTGCCGGCGTGCCCCCCGGCCGCGGCACGAGGGACGGGCGGTGCGCCCACTGGCCGCTCCGGGTAGATCGCGCGAGAAGGACGGGAAAGACGGGTCGGTGCATCGGGACGGCGTCGCAGGACATGTCAGGAGAAACGGTATTCCCGGGCAGGTCCGATACGGCCTTCCGCACCGGCCGAGTGGCCCAACGGGCAGCCCGCCACTCACCTGTGCGGGTCCGACGGCCGGGGACCGGCTCGTCGCCTTCCCTCGGCACACGGGTCCGGGCGGTGGCCCGGATTGCCGCATGCTAGCGCACGGGACGTCTGCTGCGGAGCAGCCACAGCAACGGTTCCAGCGACCGGACGACGTGACCGGCGCCCGCCGCCCTGAGGCCCTTCTCCTTGAGGGCGCTCCGCGCGAAGCCCAGGAACGGGACACCGGCTTCGCGGGCCGCGTCCAGGTCCGAGGCCGAGTCGCCGATCATCACGGCGGCGGACGGGGCCGCGCCCATCGCCTTCAGTGCGCGGTCGAGACAGTGCGGGTGCGGCTTGAGATGGTGCAGCTGCTGAGTGCGGCCGTACAGGTGGGGGGCGAAGCAGTCGGTGAGGCCCCGGGTCTCCAGGTAGCTGTGGGCCGCCCGGGGGGAGTTGTTCGTGGTGACGGCGAGCCGGGCGCCGACGGCGGTCCAGGTGCGAACGAGCGGGTCGGCGTAGGCGGTGGGCAGCGCGGAGGCGGCGGCCCGCAACTCCTCCTGGGTGAGCCGTTCCTCCAGTTCGGCGACCAGGTCGCTGCCCGGGCGGCGGCGCCCCACGGCACGCAGGACGACCTGCGGGTCGAGCGTCTCCCGCTCGGCGTCGGTGAGCAGCCCCCGCAGGCCGCGGTTCTCCAGCCACTCCACCAGCTCCGCGGCCACCCGTTCCGCCTTGTGCCCGGCGAAGAGGCGGCAGATCGGCCCGTCGAAGTCCCACAGCACGACCTGAGCACGGGCGATCAGTTCCCGTAGCCCTTCGATCTCTTTCGCGCCAGGCGTCGCATCAGAAGTCGCATCAGAAGTCACTAGGAGAGTGTCAGGTCCGTGGTGATGGTTTCCCAGAGGGCATCGAACCACTTCTGCGATTGCTCCACGAACGCCGCGTCCCGCTGCCCGGCCCGCCGCTCGAAGGAGAACAGGAGGGATTCGGAGCCGAGGGTGTCGTACATCTCCAGCATGCCGCTCTCGGTGGGCTCCTCGCGGCGCGTGATCATGTAGTACGCGTACAGCGCCTCCACTCCGTTGAGCAGGTACAGCTTGGCCGGCGGGGTGAACGGCAGGGCGCGGAAGGCGACCTGGACGTCGATGTCGTGGGTGCCGCGCAGCGCCTGGAGGTTGTACTGGAGCACCTGGCCCTGGGCGTTGCGCATCGCCAGCCAGCGCTGGTGGACGGCGTCGTCGTCGCTCCCGGCGTCGACCGAGACCGGGAAGGCGAGGTTGATGTCCCGGGACGGGAGCAGGATGCGGGCGTCGATCCGCTCGGGGCGGACGCGCCCCTCGTGGATGAGGCGCAGCGGCTCACCGAGGGCGGGCATCAGGCTCTGGGCGGTCAGGCAGACCGCGTCGATACGCACATGGGGCGCGGAGAAGGCCTCTGTCAGCCGGGGGGCGAGCGCCACCATGGTCGGCTGGGGTTCCTCGTGGCCGGGCTGCGGCTCGGCGACCCGTGGCGGACTGCCCTTGCTGACGTTGCTGAGCAGCCCGTCCTGCTGGAGTTCCCGCAGGGCCTGGCGTACGGCACCGCGCTCCACCCCGAACTCCTCGGCCAGCTCGGCCTGGGTGGGCAGCCGGGCGCCCGTCCGCAGGGCGCCGGTGCGGATGCGTTCACGCAGGGTGTCGGCGATCTCCTGGGGCGTGAGCCTCCTGCTGCCGTTCACTGCCACGTTCTCCTGGGTCACGACCAAACGCTACAACTTTGATCCATCTAGCGGGAGTTGCCCGCAAGTTGTTTATGAATGGAGACCAAGTGGGGACAACTTAAGTGTAGTTGGTTGCCAACTTTCTCAAGTTGGCGGAGCTTTTGCCTCCCCGCACGTCCCACCGGCAGACCGAAGGGGGAACACCGTGCCTGCCCTCGCTCTCCTCTCCGCCCTGTTCGTGATCGGCTTCGAGCAGCTCGTCCAGTGGAAGTACGGCGCCACCGGCATCGTCGGCATGCTGCTGCTCTCCGTGGGCATCAAGGCCAAGAGCCCGGCGGTCAGCTCCGCCGGCGCCCTGCTGCTCGCGGTGCTGCTCGCGGGCCCCGCCCTATGACGCCAGCACCAGATCCGAACTGATCGTCTCCCACAGCGCGTCGAACCACAGCCGCGACTGCTCCACGAAGGCCGCGTCCCGCTGGCCGGCCCGCCGTTCGAAGGCGAACAGCATGGACCGGGTGCCGTCGGCGTCGTACAGCTCCACGTGCTCGTGCTCGATCTCCCGCTCACGGCGCCCGAGCGTGTAGTACGCGAACAGCGCCTCGGCCCCGTTGAGCAGGTACAGCTTGACCGGCGGGGTGAACGGCAGGGCGCGGAAGAGGATCCGTACGTCGATGCCGTGCGTGGTCCGCAGCGCCAGCAGGTTCTGCCGCAGCACCAGGCCCTGGGCGTTGCGCTGGGCCAGCCAGCGCCGGTGCAGCAGCCCGCCGTCGGCCGCGCCCACCGGCGTCGGGAACGCCAGCTCGATGTCCCGGCTCGGCAGCAGCACCCGCACATCGATCTTGGCCGGTTTCAACTGCCCCGCATGGATCTGCCGCAGCGGCTCTCCGATGGCCAGCGTGAGCGAGACGGCGGTCAGGCACAGCGCGTCGACGCGCACGTGCGGGGCGGCGAAGGAGGCCGCGATGCGCGGCGCGAGCCCCACCGTGGTGGGCTGCGGCGGCGCCGCGGGGCCGGCCGTGTGACGCGCCTGCCCCGGGACCGCGGCCACGGTGGCCGGACTGCCTTTGGAAACGTCGGTGAGCAGGTGCTCCGACTGCAGAATGCGCAAGGCCTGGCGCACGGCGCCGCGTTCGACCCCGAACTCGTCGGCCAGCCTGGCCTGCGTGGGCATGCGCTGGCCCGGCCGCAGCTCGCCGGACCTGATCCGGCTGCGCAGTTCGTCGGCGATCTCGCGGTGTGACCGGCGTGGCCGCTGTGACCTCGTCCGTCCACTGGCGGAGGCGTGCTCCGGGTCCACGGATGAACACTACAACTTCCCGCCATCTTGCGGCAGTTCACCGACAGCTGGTTATGAGACGGTTCCCAACGGAGATAAGTACAGTGAAGTTGGCCACCAACTCGTACAACCTGGTCAAGCCTTCCAGTGGTTGGCCGACCGGGCTCCCTTCCGGAGGGGAGCCGGGAGCCCGGGCAGGCGACGGCCACCGGAGCACACCGCCACGGCGCAGGACCGCACAGCCACAACTGAACAACCGGCACAGCCACAACCGAACATCGGCATCGCACAGCCACAACTGAACAGCTCGCTACGGATGAACAGTCCGCCCGCCACCGGCCGGAGGGAGCCTCAGAAGATGTCCGGGCACCACGGGCGCCCGGGCGAGCGGAACAGGGCGTCGGCCTTCCGGGCGGCGCCCTCTCGTTCTTCCTGGATCCGGCCGAGCGCGGCCAGCCGCAGCGCCGACTCGTCACCGAGCCACAGCCGCGCCAACTCGGCTGCCTCCAGCGTCAGATCGGCGCCCTGTGCACTCGTCGGCGTGCAGGACGCCCCCTCGGGGGAGACCTCCAGCCGGAAGCGTCCCCCGGCCGGCCCGGCCCCGCCCGCGCCGTCCGCGCTGTCCAGGATCTGGAGGACCAGCGAGCCCTCCGCCTCGTACGTCCGCGCCTCCAGGGCCCGTACGACGTCCAGGATGCGCACCCACAGCCAGTCCGCGTGCCCGGTGACGCGGGCCGCGCGCGGGTCCGGCAGATGGAAGGGCAGCAGGTCGTCGGGGCCGCGCCAGCCGGACTTGACCTTGGTGATCCAGTCGATCGAGCACAGGTACCGCCACAGGGCGCGACCGGCCGCAGGGGTCGAGGTGAGGAGCCAGTCGACGTCGGCGGTGTTCTGCGGCTGCTTGCCGTGCCAGCGGTCGTCGGACCGGTACGACACCAGGCCCTCGATCTCGCCGGAGGCCGACCGGTAGGCGGCGTAGAACGGTTCGGTCCACTCGTCGAAGCGCACGGCCCCGGTGTTCACCTCCCACCACAGCTCGTCCCGGCTGACCGCGCCCGGCTGGGCACGGCGGAACCGCTCATGCAGTTCGGGGCCCAGCTTGCGCACGTCCCCGGCGTCCACCAGGTCGATCCGGCCGCCGTCCGCGGGGCCCGACCAGCGGGGGTCGAGGCCGGCCCGGGGGACGTCCACGGTCCACTCGGTCGTCCAGGTCGCCGGCCCGAAGCCGTACCGCCCGTAGATCGGGTACTCGGCGGCCACCAGGGTCGCGACGACGTCGCCGCGTTCCTTCGCCGCGGCCAGGTCCCGACGCATCATCCGGGTCAGCAGGCCCTGGCGGCGGTGCGTCGGGCTGACGGTGACGTTCGAGACCGCGTTCGCCGGCACGGTGGCGCCGCCGACCGCGGTCAGTTCCTGGGCGAAGGAGCGGAAGGTGGCGACGCACCGGCCGCCGTCGAAGGCGCCCAGCCGGCGGCCCGGCACCCGGCGCCGGGCGTCCAGCCGCTCCGGCGCCATGACCGGCGGCCGCAGGAACCCGGTGTTCAGGGCGCGCTGCCAGTCCTCGAAGTCGGCATCGGTGACGGTTCGGACCTCAGTCATGGAGCCACCGTAGGCGGACGGCCCCAGCGTGTCGCCCGCATTTCCCCCGCCCCCGGCCAGACGGGAGACAGCGCCCCGCCGCCGCTGCTCCAGGCACCCGGCCCCGAGGGATCGCGGCGCCCCGCACCTGCTGCTCCCTGGCTCCTCACCGCTCCCTCTCCCGGCGCCCTCGCCCCGCCCACCGGCGGCGTACTCCACCGGGCCGTTCAGATCAGCAGGTCGTCCACCTGTGCCTCGCCCACGCGGTACCGGCGTGCGATCTCCCCGCTGCAGTCGTCGGCCGTGTGCTGCAGCCGCTGCCGGTGCCGGGAGACCTCCTGCTCGTAGCGGACCAGCCGGCCCATGGCGCTGCTCAGTTCCGGATCCGTCCTGGCCTGGAGGTCGGACAGCTCGACCTCGGCGAGCATCTCGGCGGCCAGCTGCCGGTACTCCTCGTTGTGCGGGGTGCCGAGCGTGACATGGCGGGCCGAGGAGCGGTGCCGGGCCGGGGCGTCCTGGAGGATCTCCGGGAGCCGGTCGACCACGGAGCCGTCCGCGGGTGCCGGTACGGCTGCCCGGCCACGCCTGCACAACTCCGCCCGCAGGATGTCGATCCGGCCCTGCAGCAGCCGCCGCACATAGCTGAGGTCCGCCTCGTCGCGCTGGGCGTCGCGGCGCAGGGCGCGCAGTTCGGGCAGGCTCAGCCGGGCCAGTTCGGGCTCGGGAGGCTCCATCGGAAGCGCCGGGCCGTCGCCGCGCTGCGCGGGCGGCCGACACGTCCCATGCGCCCCCGCCCGCCCGCTGGTACTCGGTGTGCTCATGTGGTGGTGACCGTCCCCTCGACCGGCGTGTGGAAGCATGGTGCCACCCCAACCGGCCGCTATGTGACCGAGTGCCCCCGAACGGCCCCAGATGGGCGGTAAGAGATCCATTTTGGACCCCGTGTGGCCGTGTGCGGGGCACCGGGCATGATGGTCCGCATGCGTGCGGTGGTGCAGAGGGTGGACGGCGCGAGCGTCGTCGTGGACGGCGAGACGGTGGGCGCGATCGAGGGCGAGGGCCTGTGCGTCCTCGTCGGGGTGACCCACGAGGACACCAAGGAGAAGGCGGCGCAACTGGCCCGCAAGCTGTGGTCGATCCGCATGCTGCAGGACGAGAAGTCGTGCAGCGACATCGCCGCCCCGCTGCTCGTGATCAGCCAGTTCACCCTGTACGGCGACGCCCGCAAGGGCCGTCGGCCCACCTGGAACGCGGCGGCCCCGGGTGACGTGGCCGAGCCGCTGGTGGACGAGGTGGTGGCCCGGCTGCGGAGCCTCGGCGCGACGGTGGCGACGGGCCGGTTCGGCGCGCAGATGCGGGTGTCCCTGACGAACGACGGCCCGTTCACGGTACTGCTGGAGATCTGAGCACCCCGAGCCCCGAGAGCGCCCCGAAAGGGGCGCGGGAACTGCGCGTTCGGCGACGACGCACCGGCGGCCGCCCGACCGCCCGGCCCCGCCGGAGCCGCGACCGCGGCCCGGTGGCGTCCTACGGCTCGACCACGACCTCCTGCGCCGCCGCCGTCTCTCCGGCCAGCAGCCTCGCGTCGGCCGGCACGTTCCGCTTCACCAGCGCCAGTGCCACCGGCCCCAGTTCGTGGTGGCGCACGGAGGTCGTGACGAAACCGATCTTGCGGCCGTCGGGCCCCTCGTCCGCGAGGCGGATGTCCGTGCCGGGCACCGGCAGGTGGACGTCGCTGCCGTCCAGGTGCAGGAAGACCAGCCGGCGAGGCGGCTTGCCCAGGTTCTGGACGCGGGCGACCGTCTCCTGGCCGCGGTAGCAGCCCTTCTGCAGATGCACCGCCGTACCGATCCAGCCCAGCTCGTGCGGGATCGTACGGTGGTCGGTCTCGAAGCCGAGCCGGGGGCGGTGCTGCTCGACGCGCAGCGCCTCGTAGGCGAGCAGACCGGCGGCCGGGCTGTGCTGTGCCGCGAAGGTCTCCAGGTCGGCGCGCGGCAGGAAGAGGTCACGCCCGTACGCCGTCTCGCGGACCACGACGCCCTCGGGCACCTCGCTGATCGAGCCGGCCGGCAGGTGCACGACCGCGATGTCGGCGGTGCGGTCGGCGACCTCCACCCGGTAGAAGAACCTCATCGACTCCAGGTACGCGATCAGCGCGTCCTCGGTGCCGGGTTCCACGTGGGCCCAGACCGTCGTCCCGTCGTCCACCAGGTACAGGGCGTGCTCGATGTGGCCGTGCGCGGAGAGGATCAGCGCCTCGGTCGCCTCGCCCGCGGGCAGTCCGCTGACGTGCTGGGTGAGGAGCAGATGCAGCCAGCTCAGCCGGTCCTCGCCGCTGACGGCGAGGACACCGCGGTGCGACAGGTCGACGAAACCGGTGCCGTCGGCCAGGGCACGCTGCTCACGGAACAGGTCGCCGTAGTGGGCGGCGACTCCTTCGTCCACCCCTTCGGCGGAAACGGCGCCGGGCAGGGACAGCAGGGGGCTCTTCATACGGCAAGCCTACGACGTGGTACTTGAACCCTTCAGGGAGCAGTCCCGGCACCGGCCGAAGATCGCGAAATGCTTCATGTCGGTGTCGAACCCGAACTGCCGGCGCAGCTTGGCCGTGAACTCGGCCGCCACCTCGACGTCGGCCTCGATCACGTTCTCGCAGTCCCGGCACACCAGGTGCAGATGGTGATGGCGGTCGGCGAGGTGATAGGTCGGCGCACCGTGGCCGAGGTGGGCGTGGCTGACCAGGCCCAGTTCCTCCAGCAGCTCCAGCGTCCGGTAGACGGTGGAGATGTTGACCCCCGACGCCGTCTTCCTCACTTCCACGAGGATGTCGTCGGGGGTCGCGTGCTCGAGGGTGTCCACGGCTTCGAGGACAAGCTGCCGCTGCGGCGTCAGCCGGTAGCCGCGCTGCCTGAGGTCGCTCTTCCAGTCGGTGCTCACCACACCGGAAAGTCTAGAGCCACCGGCCCGCAAGCCCCACGTGGCCGCCCGGCCACTCGCCCGGGCGGCTGCCGCACCACTCGCCCGCGCAGGCTGCCGGAAGGCATCCGCGCCGCTGCCGGGCGGCCTACTTGAAGAAGGCGATGCCGTCGTCCGGCATGTCGTCCGGCAGGGCCTTCGCCCAGCGCTCGACGTCCTCCGGGGTGACGACCTTCTTCAGCTGGGCGGACATGTAGGGGCGCAGCTCGACCTCGGGGGTCTGCTTCTCGCCCACCCACATCAGGTCGCTCTTGACGTAGCCGTACAGCCGCTTGCCGCCGGTGTACGGCTGCGAGGCGGACGTACGCGCGACGGCGTCCGTGGCCAGATCGATCTGCGGCTTCTTGTCGGCCATCTCGCCGTACCAGATCTCCACCGTGCCGTCGTCGCGGGTCATCGTGACCTCGACCTTGCGGTCGGCGTCGATCCGCCAGAAGCCGGACTCCGACTCCAGCGGACGGACCTTGTCGCCGTCCTGGTCCAGCACCCAGGTGTGCGAGTGGTACTCCAGGAAGTCCCGGCCGTCGTGGGTGAAGCTGACCTCCTGCCCGAAGTTGCACTTCTGCGAGCCGGGGAAGTCGTGCACGCCCGCGCCGGCCCAGTTGCCGAGCAGGAAGGCGAGCGGGACGAGGTCCTTGTGCAGGTCGGACGGGATCTCGATCATGGCGGAAGCTTTCCTAGGTGTGGATCAGCGCTGGCCCTGGTACAGCTTCTTCACGGTCAGACCGGCGAAGGCGAGGACGCCGACGCAGACCAGGACCAGCAGGATTTCGAAGAAGGTCTCCACGGGTGCTCCTTGAGCGAGGGTCGGGGGCCCCCGGCACGAACGTCCGGGGGAATACGACAGAGCCGGGCCCCAGCTTACGCGGCCGGGACCCGGGGCTCTCGGTGAGGTGCGCGGTGGCGGGCTCGGTCGAGCAGCTGCTTCTGCAGCATCCGCGCAGGGGCGTGCGGTCGCCGGCACTCGCGTACTCCGCGAGGAACACGTTGTGCGGCACCCGTCGGCTCTGCCGCATGGAGTCGAGGGGGTGCGGATTACGCTTCGGGCATGGCGAAGAAGCTCGTTATCAAGGTGACGGCGGGGGCCGACGCCCCCGAACGCTGCTCGCAGGCGTTCACGGTGGCGGCGGTGGCCGTGGCCAGCGGGGTCGACGTCTCGCTGTGGCTGACCGGGGAGTCGTCCTGGTTCGCGCTGCCGGGGCGGGCCGCCGAGTTCGAGCTGCCGCACGCGGCCCCGCTGCCCGCCCTGCTCGACTCGATCCTCGCGGCCGGCCGCATCACGCTGTGCACCCAGTGCGCGGCCCGGCGGGAGATCACGGAGGAGGACGTCATCGAGGGCGTCCGGATCGCGGGCGCGCAGGTGTTCGTGCAGGAGGCGCTGGGGGACGAGACGCAGGCGCTCGTCTACTGACGCCGGCCCCCGAAGCCGGCCGGCCCCGCGCCTCGGGCAGGCCCTAGCGGGGCGGGCGCTTCTTGCCGTCCAGTTCGTCCCACCAGTCGTCTGACTGCTCGTCTCCGGAGGGGTCGTCCCACCAGCGGTCGTCCGGGCCGCGCCGGTTGGCGACCATCGCGGCGACGGGCGGGATGACCATGGCGAACACGCACATGCCGACGGCCGCCGGCACCGACCACAGGCGCACGAGCCCCCACGCCAGGACGAAGAGCCCGATGCAGGTCCCCATCATGACGAAGTAGATGTGCCGCCTGCGCGCGTACATGACTCCAGCGTAGGGCCGGAAGCGCTTGTCACAAGTGATCCACAATTTCCGCCGGGAACGGTCGGCGGCGTTACCGTGAGGTAGCCGTACCGGACTCCGCACGCCGTCACCGACCCGGGGGATAGACCACATGCGCGCCCTGCGAATACTTCTGATCCTCGTCGTGGTCCTGGGCGGGCTCTTCGTGATCGCGGACCGGGTCGCCGTGCACTTCGCCGAGGGCGAGGCCGCCGACAAGCTCAAGTCGACGGAGAACCTGGCGGCCACCCCGGACGTGGACATCAAGGGCTTCCCGTTCCTCACCCAGGTCGCGGGCGGCTCGCTGGACGACGTCGAGGTCGGCATCAAGGACTACGAGGCGGCCACCGGCAAGCCCGGCCAGACCATCCGCATCGACGACCTCCAGGCCCACATGAAGGGCGTCGACTTCTCCGGCGACTACAGCTCCGCCACCGCGGCGAGCGCCACCGGCACCGCGAAGATCGCCTACGACGAGCTGCTCAAGACGGCGAAGGCCGAGCCGACCGACGTGGGCTTCGGCGTCAAGGCGGAGGTCGTCGGCCTCTCCGACGGCGGCAACGGCAAGGTCAAGGTGGC
Organism: Streptomyces sp. NPDC048514; assembly: GCF_043199955.1. Taxonomy (NCBI): domain Bacteria; kingdom Bacillati; phylum Actinomycetota; class Actinomycetes; order Kitasatosporales; family Streptomycetaceae; genus Streptomyces; species Streptomyces sp. NPDC048514. The sequence goes on from NZ_JBICWT010000004.1 coordinate 610,507, forward strand.
GGTCCGGGTGAAGGGCACGGTCGCGGGGGCGGTACCCGTCGACCGGACGCTGTCCGTGCTCAGCTCGGTGACCGTCGAGAACGACCGGCTCCGGGTCCACGCCGACTCCCTGCCCGCGATCAGCGGCCTCGCGCTGGCCGAGAACCGCGTCCGTACGATCACCGACTTCCAGCAGGCCATCGACCAGCTGCCGGGCGGCATCAAGCTGGACAAGGTGCAGGCCGCGCCGGACGGCATGGAGATCAGCGTGAAGGGTTCGGACGTCAAGCTGGCGGGGTAGGCGGTCCGCCGGCTGACCGGACAGGCAGGGTCTGCCGGCTGACCGGACACGGAGTGCCCGCCGACGGACGGGAACGCCGATGATGGACACGGAGTGTCCGACTGGCGAGACGGTAGCGTCCGTGCCATAGCCGCGGCACCCCCCATGTGCGCCCGGAGGCCGTGCGACGGCTGCCCGGGCGCTTTGCGTATCCCATTATCCGGACGATCGCGTCTCGTCATATGACACGCCGGTGACATGTCCGCCCGGACGTCCCTACGATCGACGGCATGAAGCGACAGGCGGACCTCACGAAGCGGCGGGCAGTGGACCTGTGCCGCGTTGCCGCCATGCTCTGTCGCCCTTTCTGAGCGAAAGTCCCTGACTTCCGCATTTCAGCCCCCGCCCTGCTGGAAGGGCTCCCCTGCGTCGCCCACGCCTGGGCGCGCACCCTCTCTCATCGCATGCCCTTGCCGCGACTGCCCCGGAGGAGAAAGAGCATGAGCCGCAGCGACGTCCTCGTCGACGCCGACTGGGTCCAGGGACACCTGGACGACCCGAACATCGCCATCGTCGAGGTGGACGAGGACACGTCCGCCTACGAGAAGAACCACATCAAGAACGCGATCCGCATCGACTGGACCAAGGATCTGCAGGACCCGGTCCGTCGTGACTTCATCGACCAGGAGGGCTTCGAGAAGCTCCTGTCGAAGAAGGGCATCGCCAACGACACCCTGGTGATCCTCTACGGCGGCAACAACAACTGGTTCGCGTCCTACGCCTACTGGTACTTCAAGCTGTACGGCCACGAGAACGTCAAGCTGCTGGACGGCGGCCGCAAGAAGTGGGAGCTGGACGCCCGCGAGCTGGTCGACGGCGGCGACGTGCCCGAGCGCGCCGCGACCGACTACAAGGCCAAGCCCCAGGACACCTCGATCCGCGCCTTCCGTGACGACGTCGTCGCCGCGATCGGCGCCCAGAACCTGGTGGACGTCCGCTCGCCCGACGAGTTCTCCGGCAAGCTGCTGGCCCCGGCCCACCTGCCGCAGGAGCAGTCGCAGCGTCCCGGCCACGTGCCGTCCGCCCGGAACATCCCGTGGTCGAAGAACGCCAACGACGACGGCACCTTCAAGTCGGACGACGAGCTGAAGGAGCTCTACGCCGCGGAGAGCGTGGACCTCGCCAAGGACACGATCGCCTACTGCCGCATCGGTGAGCGCTCGGCCCTGACCTGGTTCGTGCTGCACGAGCTGCTCGGCGTCCAGAACGTCAAGAACTACGACGGCTCCTGGACCGAGTACGGCTCCCTGGTCGGCGTGCCGATCGAGCTCGGCGCCAACAAGTAACCCGTCCCGACCGGCCTTCCGGTCAGACCCCTTACGGAGAATCAGTATGTGTGGAGCGAAGGCCGGCGGCCCGGACGCCTCGACGATCAAGCCCGGCGAGACCACGATCCAGGGCCAGGTGACGCGTGACGGCGAGCCGGTGACGGGTTACGTCCGGCTGCTGGACTCGACCGGCGAGTTCACCGCGGAGGTTCCCACCTCCGCCACGGGCCAGTTCCGCTTCTACGCGGCCGAGGGCACGTGGACCGTTCGCGCGCTGGTGCCCGGCGGCACGGCCGACCGCACGGTCGTGGCGCAGGACGGCGGGCTGGCCGAGGTCGCCATCGCGGTCTGAGGCGACTCGGTTCCGTCGAAGGGCCGCATCCCCTGGGTTGGACGCCAGTGGGGGTGCGGCCCTTCGGCATTCCGCCGGGGGGCCGGCCGCCTCCCGGGTGCGCATCCTTCGCGGCTCGTCGCGCGGTCTCCCCGCGCCCCTCTGCACCACGAGGTCCGTTCAGCCGTGTGCGCGGTGCTCCCGTCGCAGATGCTGACGCAGCAGCACGTTCGCGTCGGTCTCGGCACTGCGGTCGTACTCCGCCTGCGCGACCTCCCGCCGCTCCGCCAGCTCCGTGCAGGCGGCACAGCCGGGGACGGGGCACGGTGGCCGGGTGATGTCGTCCGGTGTCATCGTGGCCGGTTCCTTTCCCTGAAAACGCGTACGCAGCGCGAACCTAGGGCTACGCTGCGTGATCGAGTGCTACGAGCATGGCGCAGGGAAACGGCGTTCGGGCTGTTGAGAGGCCCAACTTCAACGCTGGGCCCACCAAATTCAACAAATTCAACGGGAGCGCGATGCCACAGCGGCTGGTGATCACGGGACGGAGCCAGGAGCCGAGGGAGCGGTTCACCGAGGAGCTACGGCGCCTGAGGAACGAGCGCGGCCTGAGCCTGCGCGACCTCGCCAAGGAGGTGGGCTGGGACTCGTCCCAGTTCAGCAAGATGGAGAGCGGCCGGACCTTGGGCGGCCCGGAGGTCGTACAGGCCCTGGACCAGCACTACGGAACACCGGGCTTGCTGGTCACCCTGTGGGAACTGGCGGTGGCCGACCCGGCACAGTTCAAGGAGCAGTACCGGGGTTACATGGAGCTGGAGGCCGAGGCTGTCAACCTGTGGCACTACGGGGGTGGCACCCTTCACGGGTTGCTTCAGACCCCCAAGTACGCGCGTGAGTTGCTGGCGGCAGGCGGCCTCAGGGGCGAGCTGCTCGAGCAGCAGGTCGAGGCACGTATGGGACGGCGGACCCTGCTGGACGGGGACGACCCCCCGGCGTTCCGCACCATCCTGTCCGAGGCTGCCCTCCGCACGTCGTTGAGCGACGCAAAAGCCTGGCGGGAACAACTGGAGCACCTGGCCGAGGTCTCGGAGCGACCGAACGTCACCCTCCATGTCGTTCCCTTCGGCACGGGGCTGCACGGTCTGATGAGTACCGAGGTGACCTACCTGCGGCTGCTGGACGGTCGTACCGTGGCCTACACCGAGAACGACGTCCGTGGTGAACTGGTCGAGGAAAACGGCACGGTTGAGCGTTTGCAGCGTACATATGATGCGGTGCGCGACCTGGCGCTGTCCCCTGCCGGGTCGCGTCTGTTCATCCTGCGGATGTTGGAGGAAATGCCGTGCGAGCCATCGACCTGAGCGGCGTGACCTGGCACAAGAGCAGCTACAGCAACTCTGACGGCGGCGCCTGCCTCGAAGTCGCCGCCGGCCTCCCCTCCGTCGTCCCCGTCCGCGACAGCAAGGCGCCCGCTCGCGGAGCGCTCCTCTTCGAGGCCGGCGCCTGGGCGGCCTTCGTGGAGGGGGTCAAGCGTGAGGGCGGGCAGTAGCGGGGAGGCGGAGGGCCTGCGGTCACGTTTCCGGGGATCACCCCCGAAACCCCCGGCACCGACTCGCCGACGGTCTGGCTGGACGAGGCGACCGGAGACCTGTTGATCCGGTCGTACGGGGCCACCGAGGCCGACGGGAAGGCCTGCCGGGAGGAGGGATTCCTTCGGCCGGCCCGCCCGTGCGGCACACGGGCGGGTGCCTCCCGAGCCTGCCGCTAGCCCAGCGCGCGTCCGAGCGCCCACACGGCCGGCGCCGCCGCCGACAGGGGCAGGGCGACACCTGCCGTGAAGTGGACGAAGCGGGACGGGTAGTCGTAGCTCGCGACCCGGTGGCCGATCAGGGCGCAGACGGCTGCCCCGGCACCCAGGACGGCCCCCTTCGTGCCGAAGCCGGTCATACCGCCCACGGCCACCCCCGCGCCGGCGGCGGCCAGCAGCGCGACCACCACCGAGGCCGGTGCCGGCAGCGGCAGCGCCCTCGCCAGGACGGCCACCGCCACCGCCGCCGCGCCCACCGAGACGGCGTGCGGGTCGGCGCCGAGGTAGCCGGTCGCGAGGATCGCGAGGGACGCGGAGACGACCGTCGCCATCAGGCCGTACATCCGCTCGTCCGGCGAGGCGTGCGAGCGCAGCTGCAGGACCAGGGAGAGCAGGACCCAGACGCCGAGCGGACCGAGGATCGCCGCGGGCGCGTGGTCGCGGCCCGCGACCAGCACCGCCGCGTCGGCGGCGAGTCCGCCCGCGAAGGCGAGCGCGATGCCCTGCCGGGCCGGCCACATGCCGTTCAGCCGGAACCAGCCCGCCGCCGTCACCGCCTGGAGCAGCACCAGCGGGACGAGCACGGCGTAGGAGCCGACGGGGGCCGCGGCCGCCAGCAGCAGGCCCAGCAGCGCGGTGAGCGCCGCCGGCTGCATGCCGGGCTCGATGACCGGGGAGCGGCCCTCCAGGCGGGCCCGCTGGGCGTCGGTGATCCGGGTGTTCCCGGCGAGCGTCGCGGGACCGTAGGCCGGCTGGGACTCCGACGTGGCGGAAGCCGGCTCCGGTGCGGAGGCGGACGCCGGTGCGGACAACCCCGCCGGTGCGGACGCCGGTTCCGGTGCGGCGTGCGACTCCGGCTGCGGCTGGGGTGCCTGGGGTGCGTACGTCTGGGCGAACGGGTCGGCCTGCCGGTGCTGCTCAGGCGGCTGGTACCCCTGATACGGCTGGTGCTGGTACTGGTGCTGGCTCTGGTTCTGGTGCTGGAGGGGCTGCTCGTACTGCTGCTGCGGGTAAGCCTGCTGCTCCCGCTGCTGGTACGCCTGGTGCTGATACGGCTGCTGCTGTTCCTGCTGCGGGTGGGCCTGCTGCTGGTACGGCTGCTGCCGCTCCTGGCCGGGCGGCGGGTACGGCGTCTCCGCGTCCCGCACCGGCGCGTGGGTCTGCGTCTCCCAGGTCTGCCCCTGCCACTGCTGGGTGAGCTGCGGGTCGTAACCGGACTGCCGGCCGTACTGCTCGTGACCGGGCCACGCCTGCTGCTGGTGCTGCTGGTCCTGCCCCTGCTGCTGGTACGGGTCGTGGCCCTCGTACGGGCCGCCCTGATACGGCTGGTCGCTCATCGCCTCACCCTCCTGCGAACGGCGGGAGCACCTCGACCGTGCCGCCGTCGGCCAGCCGTACCGTCTCATGCGCGCGGGTCCCGACGGGGTCGCCGTCGACGAGGAAGGAGCATCGCTGCAGCACGCGGGTGAGTTCACCGGGGTGTTCCGCACGCACGGCGGCCAGCGCGCCGGCGAGCGTGTCGGCGTCGTACGGCTCCTCGGCGACCCCGGCCGCGGCCTTGGCGGCGGCCCAGAAGCGCACCGTGACCTTGGGCATCTGATTCCTCAATCGACGGCAGGAAAAGACAGGGACAAAAGACAGATGGTGTCAGGCTAGCCCGCCACGGCCGCCGCCCAGTCCCCGATCCGGGCCAGCAGGGCGTCGTCCGCCGCGTTCTCCGCGTGGCCCATGCCCGGCTCCAGCCAGAGTTCGCCGTGGTCACCGGCGGCCTCGGCGAGCATGCGGGGGTGATCGAGGGGGAAATAGCCGTCGCGGTCGCCGTGCACGATCAGCAGCGGCGTCGGCGCGATCCTCGGAACCGCCTCCGCCGGGGAGAGCGGCACCGGATCCCACTCGCGGTGGTGGATGCGCGTGCGCAGGCCGTAGCGGCCCACCACGCGGCCCGCGGGGCGGGTGACCAGCCAGTGCAGGCGGCGCATGGGGGCGGTGCCCCGGTAGTACCAGCGGGCGGGGGCGCTGACGGAGGCCACCGCGTCCACCGAACCGGGTTCGAGGGCCGCGTGCCGCAGCACCACCGAGCCGCCCATCGAGAAGCCGACGGTCACCACACGCTCGTGCCCGAGGCCGCGGGCCCACTCCACGGCGGCGGCGAGGTCCAGCACCTCCTTGTCGCCGACCGTGGAGCGGCCCCCGGAGCGTCCGTGGCCGCGGAAGGAGAACGTGACGACCGCGCCGTAAGCCCGCAGGACGCCCGCCACCCTTCGTACGTGCGGGCGGTCCACGTCTCCCGTGAAACCGGTGGCGACGACGAACACGAGGTCACGTCGGGCCGCCCGGGAGGTTTCCGGCAGCGGTTCGTCCACCCGGGCGCCGGGAACGTATACGGAATCGATCGGGATTCCGTCCGCGGTGTACAGAAACGTCCGGACAGGGCCGCATCTGCTCGTCTCGGGATTCGGACGATCGGTGGAACGTGGCCCGTGACCCGGCGGACGGTTGCTCATGTGGGCTATTCTGCTGGGCAGAGGACTCGGGCAGCGTAGCCCCCGGGTCCTTTTGTGCTTTCGGAAGCGTTGTATACGAAGCGGCGAACCTCAGGTGCCGCGGTGTACGGGGCCTTCGGGAACGCAGAGCAGTGCCGCACCGCACACGTCCTCGCAGGGACCGAGGAGGAACCAGACGTATGAGTTCTCTGCTGCTCCTGACCAACGCCCTCCAGCCGTCGACGGAGGTGCTCCCCGCCCTCGGCCTGCTGCTGCACAACGTGCGGGTCGCCCCGGCCGAGGGACCCGCCCTCGTCGACACCCCCGGCGCCGACGTGATCCTCGTCGACGGCCGCCGCGACCTGCCGCAGGTGCGCAGCCTGTGCCAGCTGCTGCGGTCCACCGGCCCCGGCTGCCCGCTCGTCCTCGTCGTCACCGAGGGCGGCCTCGCCGCCGTCACCGCCGACTGGGGCATCGACGACGTTCTGCTCGACACGGCCGGCCCCGCGGAGGTGGAGGCGCGGCTGCGGCTCGCCATGGGCCGCCAGCAGATCGTCAACGACGACTCCCCCATGGAGATCCGCAACGGCGATCTCTCGGTGGACGAGGCGACCTACTCCGCGAAGCTCAAGGGGCGGGTCCTCGATCTCACCTTCAAGGAGTTCGAGCTGCTGAAATACCTCGCCCAGCATCCGGGACGGGTGTTCACCCGGGCCCAGCTGCTGCAGGAGGTGTGGGGTTACGACTACTTCGGCGGCACCCGCACGGTGGACGTGCACGTACGGCGGCTGCGCGCCAAGCTCGGCCCCGAGCACGAGTCGCTGATCGGCACTGTCCGTAACGTCGGTTATCGATTCGTTACGCCCGAGAAGGGCGAGCGCAAGACCGACGAGACCAAGACGAAGGCGGACCGGGCAAAGACGGAGGAGGCGGACACATCCGCCGTCCCGGACGGTGCGGAACTCCACGCGGACGCGTAGATCCCCGCGGCCGGGCATGAAGACCCTCCGGCCTGGGCATTGCTTCCGCACATCCCGGCACCGATACGCCCTGCCCGGAGCGGGTCAATCCGCGTAGACTCCGCGCGTGGCCAAGGTGACTCGGGATGACGTGGCACGACTGGCGGGTACCTCGACCGCCGTCGTCAGCTATGTCATCAACAACGGACCCCGGCCGGTCGCCCCGGCAACGCGCGAGCGTGTTCTCGCCGCGATCAAGGAACTGGGGTACCGGCCCGACCGGGTCGCCCAGGCCATGGCCTCGCGGCGCACGGACCTGATAGGGCTGATCATCCCGGACGCCCGCCAGCCCTTCTTCGGCGAGATGGCGCACGCGGTCGAGCAGGCCGCCTCCGAGCGCGGAAAAATGGTCCTCGTCGGCAACACCGACTACATCGGCGAGCGCGAGGTCCACTATCTGCGCGCCTTCCTCGGCATGCGCGTCTCGGGCCTGATCCTCGTGTCCCACGCGTTGAACGATCTCGCCGCCGCCGAGATCGACGCCTGGGACGCCCGGGTGGTGCTGCTGCACGAGCGCCCGGAGGCCATCGACGACGTCGCCGTGGTGACGGACGACCTCGGTGGCGCCCAGCTCGCCGTGCGCCACCTGCTGGAACACGGGTACGAATACGTGGCCTGTATGGGCGGTACGGCCGACACGCCGGCCGTGGGCGACCCGGTCTCCGACCACGTCGAGGGCTGGAAGCGGGCCATGGACGAGGCGGGCCTGTCCACCGAGGGCCGGCTGTTCGAGGCGCCGTACAACCGCTACGACGCCTACCGCGTGGCCCTGGACGTGCTGTCCGGCCCGAACCGGCCGCCGGCGGTCTTCTGCTCCACCGACGACCAGGCGATCGGCCTGCTCCGGGCGGCGCGCGAGCTGCGCATCGATGTGCCCGGCGAGCTCGCGGTGGCGGGCTTCGACGACATCAAGGAGGCCGCGCTCGCCGACCCGCCGCTGACCACGGTCGCCTCGGACCGCTCGGCCATGGCCCGGTCGGCGGTCGATCTCGTCCTGGACGACGGACTGCGGATCGCCGGGTCCCGGCGCGAGCGGCTGAAGACGTTCCCGTCCCGGCTGGTGGTGCGCACGTCCTGCGGCTGCACGGGCTGACCCCAGCCGGCCGGTTCCTTCATTTCGGGCAAACGAGGTTCTGCCGGGCTTCTCAGCGAGCACTCAGAGAGCTCTCATCGTGGCGGGGGACTCTTCAGTCATGACCGAGAGCCTCCGCCGCAGCGGCGAGTACGAGTACGGGACCCCGCAGGGTGACGCCCACCCGGGCACGTACGCACAGCAGGGCGGGTACGCCCCGCAGCACGGCTACTCCGCTCCTTCCGCTCCCGCCGCTCCCGTGAACCCCGAGTGGCCCCCTCCGCCGCCGTACGAGCCCCTGCCGGCGGCCGCCCCGGCTCCCGCGCCGAAGCAGAAGCGGACCCGGGGTCCGGTCGGCCTGCTGGCGGCGGTCGCGATCGTCGCCGCGGCGGTCGGCGGCGGCACCGCGTACGGCTTCCAGGAGCTGGCGGGCAAGGACGCGACCGCCTCCGCCGGCACCACCACCAGCGTGGTGCCCACCGGCAAGAAGGGCGACGTCGCCGCGATCGCGTCCGCGGCCGGCCCGAGCGTCGTGGAGGTCAACGCGACCCTGGGCAACGGCTCCTCCACCGGCTCCGGTGTGATCATCACCTCCGGCGGGGAGATCGTCACCAACAACCACGTCGTCTCCGGAGCCACCTCGATCAAGGTGCGCACCAGCGACGGCAAGAGCTACGCCGCCGAGGTCGTCGGCACCGACAGCTCCAAGGACCTGGCGCTGATCAAGGTCAAGGGCGCCTCGGGTCTGAAGGCGGCGCACCTCGGCGACTCCGGCAGCGTCCAGGTGGGTGACTCGGTCGTCGCGATCGGCTCTCCCGAGGGCCTGACCGGCACCGTCACCAGCGGCATCGTCTCCGCCCTCGACCGGGACGTCACCGTCTCCACGGACGAGAACCAGGGCCAGGACCAGGGCGGCGACGGGCAGTGGCCGTTCCAGTTCGGCGGCCGTGACTTCAACGGCGACACCGGTTCGTCCACCACGACCTACAAGGCGATCCAGACGGACGCCTCCCTCAACCCCGGCAACTCCGGTGGTGCGCTGATCGACGCGAACGGCAACGTCGTCGGCATCAACTCCGCGATGTACTCGTCGAGTTCGCAGGCCTCCTCGTCCTCGGACGCGGGCAGCATCGGCCTCGGCTTCGCCATCCCCATCGACACCGTCAAGTCCGACCTGGCCAAGCTGCGGGCCGGCTCGGGGAGTTAGCACCACCCCCGCAACCACAGCAGCCTCTGCACCAGTCCAGCGGTATCCGTCCAACGGCAGCAGGGAGTACGCCATGATCAAGAAGATCCCGCACCAGAGCACCGGCCGCGGTCCCGCCGACATCAACCTGGCCGTCTCGATCGCCTCCGAACTGCACCGGCACATCCCGGCCCCCCGGGCCCCCGAGGTGGCACGGACCCCGGTCCCCGAAATGATGGGACTGCGCACCTCCGCCGCCCGCCCGCACCGCCGCAAGGTGCCGCTGAAGCGCCTGAACACGATGCGCAGCCTGACCGCGCTCGGGGTCTGAGCCCGGTCTGCCGCTTCCCGGCCCGGCGACGTGCGAGGCTGAGGAAGGACCCGACCACACGTCCCACCGCACCCCGAGGAATCGCGAGCGATGAGCCCCGCCGAAGGCGACCGTGACACCCAGCGCATCCTGATCGTCGACGACGAACCGGCCGTACGCGAGGCCCTGCAGCGCAGCCTCGCCTTCGAGGGGTACGGCACGGAGGTGGCCGTCGACGGCGCGGACGCCCTCGAGAAGGCCACGGCCTACCAGCCGGACCTGGTCGTCCTGGACATCCAGATGCCGCGCATGGACGGCCTGACCGCGGCGCGCCGCATCCGCGGAGCGGGGGACACCACCCCGATCCTCATGCTCACCGCCCGCGACACGGTCGGCGACCGGGTGACGGGTCTGGACGCCGGAGCCGACGACTACCTGGTCAAGCCCTTCGAACTGGACGAGCTCTTCGCCCGTGTCCGCGCGCTGCTGCGCCGCAGCTCCTACGCGGTCGCCGGGTCGGCCGAGACCCAGGAGGACGAGGCCCTCACCTTCGCCGATCTGCGCATGGACCTCGCGACCCGCGAGGTGACGCGCGGCGGACGGCAGGTGGAGCTGACCCGCACCGAGTTCACGCTCCTGGAGATGTTCATGGCACATCCGCGCCAGGTCCTCACCCGCGAGCAGATCCTGAAGGCCGTCTGGGGCTTCGACTTCGAGCCCTCCTCCAACTCCCTCGACGTCTACGTCATGTACCTGCGCCGCAAGACGGAGGCCGGCGGCGAGCCGCGTCTCGTCCACACGGTGCGGGGCGTGGGGTACGTCCTGCGCCAGGGCGGCGCGGAGTGAGGAAGCTGGTGCGCCGGTACCGGGCGCTGCCCATCCGGGCCCGCCTCGCCGTGCTGGTGGCGGCGGCGGTGGCCTTCGCGGTGGCGGCGGTGTCGCTCACCTGCTGGTTCATCGTGGAGCGCAAGCTGTTCGAGCAGGTCGACAAGGACCTGCGGAAGACCGCTCAGCCCCAGCGGCTGGGGAACGCGGAGTCCGTGCTCGCCACGTGCCCGCAGCAGCCCACCGGGACCAGTCCCAACGGACTGCGCACCCACGGCACCTACTACTACCTCCAGCTCGTCCGCCGGGACGGCACCGCGTGCGTGTCCGCCGACTCGGCGGGCCGGGTGAAGACCGTGCCCGGCGACCTGGACGTCATCGCCAGGGCCAACCAGAGCACCGGGACGATCACCAGCGTCGAGCGCGAGGGCGTGGACTCCGACGGCGCCCCCGTGCGGGTGCTGACCCAGCCCCTGACGATCAGCAGCCCGAACGGCCGACCCGAGCTCTACCCGGACACGGCGCTGCAGGTCGCCATACCGCTGAAGGCCACGCACGACACCCTCAAGGACCTCGCCCTCATCCTGCTGCTGGTCTCCGGCATCGGCGTGGTCGGCGCCGGCGCGGCGGGGCTCGCGGTGGCCCGCGCGGGGCTGCGCCCCGTCGACAAGCTCACGGACGCGGTGGAGCATGTGGCACGCACCGAGGACCTGGGCATCCGCATCCCCGTGGAGGACGACAGCGAGGACGAGATCGCCCGGCTGTCCCGGTCCTTCAACTCGATGACCGCTTCCCTGGCCAGCTCCCGCGACCTGCAGCAGCAGCTGATCGCGGACGCGGGGCACGAGCTGCGCACCCCGCTCACCTCGCTCCGTACCAACATCGAACTGCTCACCCGCAGCGAGGAGACGGGCCGTCCGCTGCCCGCGGCGGACCGCAAGGCGCTGCTGGCCTCGGTGAAGGCGCAGATGACCGAGCTGGCCTCACTGATCGGCGACCTGCAGGAGCTGTCCCGCTCGGAGGGGCAGCGGGGTGAGCGGGTCCAGGTGGTGGCGCTGCGGGACACCGTCGAGACGGCCATGCGCCGGGCGCGGCTGCGCGGGCCGGAACTGACCATCACGGCGGACCTGGAGCCGTGGTTCGTCCGGGCGGAGCCGTCCGCGCTGGAGCGGGCGATCGTCAACGTCCTGGACAACGCGGTGAAGTTCAGCCCCGAGGGCGGCACGGTCGACGTGCGGCTGAGCGGCGGTGTGCTCACGGTGCGCGACCACGGCCCCGGCATCCCCGAGGAGGAACTCCCGTACGTCTTCGACCGGTTCTGGCGCTCACCCAGCGCACGCGCGCTGCCCGGCTCGGGCCTCGGCCTGTCCATCGTGGCCCGCACCGTCCAGCGGGCGGGCGGCGCGGTCACCCTGACCCCCGCCGGGAGCGGCGGCACGGTGGCGACGGTACGGCTGCCCGGCGCACCGACACCCCCACCGGAGATGCCGGCCGGCTGAGCCGGCCCGCGGTCCGGACGAGGCGTGGGCGGGCAGGCCCGAGGCCCGGACGCGTCCCGAGCAGGGCCGGCCCGAGGTCCGGTTTCGATCCGGCCCGCGGTTCCACGTGAAACGCCCCCCGAGGGGGACCCCCGGGGGGGCGTTTCGGGACCCGTCCGGCAACCCGTCCGCGGCGACCGCACAGACCGTCCCCGCGACCAGGACCGCGACGACGGCCGGCGTCACGAGGCCCCCTCCCCGGCACGCGGCCGGTCACCGGGCCGGCGGCGAGCGAGGGCAGGGGTGCCACACAGGAGCTACCGCGTGATCGTGATCCGGTCGGCCTTCGGCGGGGTGATCGGGTTCGTGGCCGAGGAGTTCGCCGTCAGGTACGCGCCCAGGGCCGCCAGGTCGTCCGAGCCGACCAGGTCGTTCGTGCCCTGGCCCAGCGTCGGGAAGCCGTCGCCGCCGCCCGCGAGGAAACTGTTGGTGGCGACGCGGTAGGTGGCCGCCGGGTCGATCGGGGCGCCGTTCAGGCGGACGGAGTCGGTGACCACACGGTCCGCGCCGGACCTGGTCAGGTCCAGGGTGTAGGTCAGCCCGGCGGACGGCTGGAGGATCTTCGGGGCCGCCGCGTTGGCCCCGCTCACCTGCTCCTTGAGCACCTGGATCAGCTGGGCGCCGGTGAAGTCCTGGAGGTTCACGGTGTTGGCGAAGGGCTGGACCGTGAAGCCCTCGGCGTAGGTGACCACTCCGTCGCCCTCGGCGCCCTTGGCCGCGTAGCTCAGGCCGGCCCGCACGCCGCCCGGGTTCATCAGCGCGAGGCTGGTCCTCGGGTCCAGCTGCTTGCCGTGGGCGAGCTGCGCGTCGGCGATCAGGTCACCCATCGGGGACTCGGTGCCGGTGTTGTCGACGTCGGCGGAGATGTAGCCGATGGGACGGTTGCCGATCGGCGCGGCCAGCGTGTTCCACCGGGTGATCAGGTCGGTCATGTCCGGTGCCCTGGGCACGTCCCGGGTGACCACGCGGTTCGCCGACCTCACCGCCGTACGCGCGATGTCACCGGTGCGCCGGTCGTAGGTGAGCGTGGTGTCGGTGTAGAGGCGGCCGAAGGAGGCCGCGGACGTGACCATGCGGGGCCGGCCGGAGGGGTCCGGCACCGTGCAGACGTACGCGTTGTGGGTGTGGCCGGTGACCAGGGCGTCCACCGCCGGGGTCACGTTCTTCGCGATGTCCACGATCGGCCCGGAGACGCCGGCGCCGGCGCCCGGGGAGTCGCAGTCGTAGTTGTAGGAACCCGAGGCCGGGAAGCCGCCCTCGTGGATCAGGGCCACGATCGACTGCACGCCCTGGCGCTGCAGCACCTTGGCGTACTTGTTGATCGTCTCGACCTCGTCCTTGAAGGCCAGGCCCTTGACGCCGTCGGCGGAGACGATGCCCGGGGTGCCCTCCAGGGTGACGCCGATGAAGCCGATCTTGACGTCCTTCTTCTGCCAGACCCAGTAGGGCCTGAGGATCGGCTTCCGCGTCTTCTCGTTCAGGACGTTCGCGGCCAGGTAGGGGAAGTTCGCGCCCTTGAACTTCTTCTCCGTGTAGCAGCCGTCGGTCGGGTGGCAGCCACCGTTCTGCAGGCGGCCCAGCTCCCTCGCCCCCTCGTCGAACTCGTGGTTGCCGACCGAGGTGACGTCCAGCTTCAGCTTGTTGAGCGCCTCGATGGTGGGCTCGTCGTGGAACAGGCCCGACAGCAGCGGCGAGGCGCCGACCATGTCACCGCCGGCCGCGGTGACCGAGTACGGGTGGCCCCGGCGGGCCTGGCGCAGATGCGTGGCGAGGTACTCGGCGCCGCCCGCGTCGATCGTCTTCGTCGTGCCGTCGGGCTGGAGTTCGGTGACCCGGCCGGAGGAGCCGGCCGGAGGCTCGAGGTTGCCGTGCAGATCGTTGAAGGAGAGGAGCTGGACGTCCTGGTAGCGACTGGGGCGGCCGTGCCCGTGGCCGCCCTTGCCGGCGTGTGCCTGGGCGGGCAGCGCCGCGGTCAGTGCGGCGGCCGTGGCAAGAGCGGCGGTCGTCGCGAGGAAGGCGTACGTGCGTCGTCCGGTGCGCCGGGGTGCGGCTGACATGGGACCCCCCTGTGGGTCGGCTGCGATGAGTGGACCGGCAGCGCAGCCTAAGGTCAACGCGCGTAGCGCGACAGGGGGTTCATGGTTACATCCTGGTTTCCCTTCGCCGATTTCCTTACCGGCTGGGGTGCCGGGACTTCACCCCGTCCGCCCCGTACCCTCGTACGCATGAGCAGCGACGACACCGTACGGGCCTTCCCCTCCCGCTCCATCGAGACCTACTCCGCGCTCACCCCCGAGCAGGCCGAGGCCGTGCTCACCGTGCTCGCCGAGGCCGCCCGGGTCGACGGCCAGCAGCCGGTGTCCGAGCAGGGTCGGCTGCAGCTGCGCGGGGGCGCCCGCCCGGGCGTCTCGCACCTGCTGCTGACCATCGACGGCGAACTCGTCGGTTACGCCCAGCTCGAGGACACCGACCCGGTGGAGGCGCCGGCCGCCGAACTGGTCGTCCACCCCTCGCAGCGCGGGCACGGGCACGGGCGGGCGCTGGGCGCGGCGCTGCTCGCCGCCTCCGGCAAGCGGCTGCGGGTGTGGGCGCACGGCGGGCACTCCGCCGCCCGCCACCTGGCCCAGGTGCTCGGCCTGACCCTGTTCCGCGAACTGCGGCAGATGCGGAGGTCGTTGACCGATCTGGAGCTGCCCGACCCGCGGCTGCCCGAGGGCGTGACCGTGCGCCCCTTCGTGCCCGGCAAGGACGACACGGCCTGGCTCGCGGTCAACGCCGCCGCGTTCGCCCACCACCCCGAGCAGGGCTCCCTGACCCAGCGTGACCTCGACGACCGCAAGGCGCAGGCGTGGTTCGACCCGGCCGGCTTCTTCCTCGCCGAGCGCCGCGGAGAGCTGATCGGCTTCCACTGGACCAAGGAGCACGCCGAGGAGGGCCTGGGCGAGGTGTACGTCCTCGGAGTGCGGCCCGGCGAGCAGGGCGGCGGGCTCGGCAAGGCCCTCACCACCGTCGGCCTGCGCCACCTGGCCCGGCAGGGCCTGCCGACCGCGATGCTCTACGTCGACGCCGACAACACGGCGGCGGTGACGGTGTACGAGCGGCTGGGCTTCACGGTCCACGAGACCGACCTGATGTACCGCACCGAGACCTGACATACAGGGGCGTAACGGGAGGCAAGGGGTGGCCGTCTTGACGACCACCCCTCTCTTGCACCACCCTTTCACTACTCAATTAGTGAAAGGGTGGTTCTAGGCGTGGTCGAGTACCGCATCGACCGGCACAGCGGGGTAGCCACTTACATCCAGATCGTCCAGCAGACCAAACAGGCGCTCCGCCTCGGCGTCCTGCAGCCCGGCGACAAGCTCCCGACGGCCCGCGAGGTCGTCGAGGCCACCGCCATCAACCCCAACACCGTCCTCAAGGCCTACCGCGAACTGGAACGGGACGGCCTGGTCGAGGCCCGGCGCGGGCTCGGCACCTTCGTACGACGGTCGCTGAGCACCGCCCCGGCCGACACCCCCCTGCGCGCCGAACTCGAGGCGTGGGCGGCGAGGGCCGCCGAGGCCGGCCTGGACCGGGACGACGTGGCCGCCCTCTTCACCGCCGTACTCGACCAGCACTTCACCGGGCCCGCCCCGCACTCACCGTCGGCACCGGCCCGCGCGACCGGACAGCACCTCCAGGGAGAACCTTCATGAGCGTCACGGCGATCGAGGCCACCGGCCTCGGCAGGAGCTTCGGACGCCGGGGAGGCTGGGCGCTGCGCGACTGCGCCTTCCGGCTGCCCGCGGGGCGGGTGTGCGCCGTCGTCGGGCCCAACGGCGCCGGCAAGTCGACGCTGCTCGCCCTCGCCGCCGGGCTGCTCCCGCCCACCGAGGGCCGGCTGCGGGTGCTCGGCACCAGCCCGGCCGCCGCCCGGCCCCGGGTCGGCTACGTCGCCCAGGACAAGCCGCTCTACCCGCAGCTCACCATCGCCGAGACCCTGCGTATGGGCGCCGACCTCAACCCGGCGCACTGGGACGCGGCCGTCGCCGAACGGATCGTCGCGGACGGCGACCTGGACCCGAAGGCCCGCGTCCGCTCCCTCTCCGGCGGCCAGCGCACCCGCGTCGCGCTCGCCCTGGCCCTCGGCAAGCGGCCCGCGCTGCTGCTCCTGGACGAGCCGATGGCCGACCTCGACCCGCTGGCCCGGCACCAGCTGATGGGCACGCTGATGTCGGAAGCCGCCCAGTGGGGCACCACGATCGCCATGTCCTCGCACGTCGTCGCCGAACTCGAGGACTCCTGCGACCACCTCCTGCTGGTCGGCGGCGGCCGGATACGGCTGTCCGGGGAGATCGACGACCTGCTCGCCGCCCACCTGCGAGTGACCGGCGCCGCCGACGCCACCGGCCTCGACACCCACACCGTGGTCGAGTCCCGGGTCACCGGACGCCAGATCAGCGCGCTGATCCGCCCGGCCGGGCCGCTCCCGGCCGGCTGGCGCACCTCGGCGCCCTCGCTGGAGGAACTGGTCCTCGCCCACCTGCGCAACCCCGCGGCCCCCGCCCTCACCGCCGCACCGGCCCCGACCGAGGAGCACGCCGCATGACCGCCGCCCCGACCGGCCCGGGCGCGCCGCGCCGGCACGCCGGGAAACCGAGCACGGCCCGCTGGGTGCTGCGCCTGCACCGGCCCGCGCTGTACGGCTGGGCCGGCCTGGTGCTCGCCCTGACCGCATCGCTGCTCGCCCTGCGCGGCCCGCTCGCCGATGCGGCGGCCGAGGGCTGGCGGCAGTACGACGCCTGCGCCGGCACGGCGTCCTGCTCGTACGACCAGGACGCGATCCTGCGCTACAAGGAGGTCTACGACTACGCCACCCTCGCCCTGAACGCGCTGCCCTTCCTCGTGGCCGCCTGGGCGGGCGCCGCGCTCGTCGGCCGCGAGCTGGAGTCGGGCACGGCCCGGCTGGCCTGGACCCAGAGCACCTCCCCGGCCCGCTGGCTGACGGTCCGGCTGGTGGTCCCGGCCCTCGTGATCGCCGCGGGGACCGGCCTGCTCTGCCTGCTGCACCGCCTCGCCTGGACGGCCGGCCGGGGCCGGATCGACACCGCCAAGGACTGGTACGACCGCTTCACCTTCCACGCGGGCGGCCCCACCCTCCTCGCCCTGGCCCTCGCCGGGCTCGCGGCCGGCACGCTCGCGGGCCTGCTGCTGCGCCGTACGCTGCCCGCACTCGTCGTCGCCACGGTGGTCACCGGCGCCCTGCGCGGCGCGGCCGAGCTGGCCCTGCCGCGCCTGTGGCCCGTGGTCACCTCCGTCTCCCCGATGAACCAGGGCGCCGGAGGCTCGGGGCTCCACGTCGACGAGGGCATGGTGACCCGGTCCGGCGCCCGCGTGCCGGTCCCCGACTGCGGCACCGACTGCCGGGCCGTCTACGCCGACTTCGTCGGCCACTGGGACAGCTACCACCCCTACTCCCACTTCTGGCCGCTCCAGCTCACCACCAGCGCGCTGATCCTCGCCGTCGCCGGGCTGCTGGCGCTCGGCTCCTTCCTGGCACTGCGCCGGCTGACCGGGACGCTGCGCACGGCCGCGGCGGCGGCCACCGGAGCCCCGTCGGCCCCGGCCCCCGCGGGAGCCGCCGTATGACCGCCCTCGCCCACGCCCGCCCGGCCGCCGGCCGCACGGTACGGCGGCTGCACCGTCCGGCGCTGCTGACCTGGGCCGCCTTCGTCGTCCTCGTCACCGGCGCACTGCTCTGGGTGCACTTCTCCGGGGCGCCCAGGGACCGGTCCTGCCGGCGGCCCGGGGGCTGGTGCGGCTACACCGCGTTCACCGACGTCACCAACATCATGAACTTCCTCGGCGAGGCCCTCACCTACGCTCCCTGCGCGGTGGCCGCCTGGGCGGGGGGCGCGCTGATCGGCCGCGAGCTGGAGTCCGGCACGGCGGGGCTCGTCTGGACCCAGGCCGTCTCCCCGGTCCGCTGGCTCACCGCGCGGCTCACGACGGCCGCCGTGCCGCTGCTGGCCGGCGGCACGCTCCTCGCCGTGACCTTCGGCCGGGTCTGGTCCGCCGACCGGGACGTCCTGATCACCAACTGGACCTGGGACCGCGTCTTCGTCCCGCGCGGCCCGCTGCTGCCCGCACTGGTGCTGTTCGCCCTGGCCGTCGGCGTCCTGGCCGGACTGGCCCTGCGCCGCACCCTGCCCGCGCTGGGCGCGGCCCTCGCCGCGACCCTGGGGGTGCGGACCTGTGTGGGCGAGCTGTGGAAGCCGTGGCGCGGCACGCTGTCCGGAGCCTGGTCCCTGCACCTGGCGGCCACCGGCGTCGTCCTCGCCGCGACCGCACTGGCCATCGTCGCCGCCTACACGGTGCTGCGCCGCCGGACGGCCTGAGCCGCCACCCGCACGGTCCCGTACGCCGCTCCACGGGGGGGGAGCGGCGTACGGGACCGTGCGTCTGCGCGCCCTCCGGTGCGGATCCGCCCCTGTCCGGATCCGGCACGGGGCGGGTTCGGCGCGGATCCGTCCCCGTCCGGGTCCCGCACGGGGCGGGTTCGGCGCGGATCCGTCCGGGTCCGGCACGGTGCGGGTCCGTCCCCGTCCGGGTCCCGCACGGTGCGGATCCCGGCGCCGGGTCGCGTCCGGCACGGTGCGCGAGCGGCCGTCTCCGCGGCGCTGACTTCCGGGAGCCGCCCCGCGCTATCCCGCACGTCATGTCGCCGTAACCATCGATTCAGCCAGGCTTGCGACGCTCGGCCAATGAAGCCCGCCGTGCCAGAGCCTTCGCCGCCCCCCGAGGGGCCGGCGCAGAACGGGGCCGTGACCCTCCCGCCCGCACGCTCCGACGCGCCCGTCATGCCGGCGGCGCGGAACAATGGGGTCATGAGTCAGCCAGACGCCCAGGCACCGCTCCAGCACACCCAGCCCTCCGTGGGCTCCATCGCCGCGCACCGGCCGCACACCGTGGCCGCCGTGGTCTCCGATCTGGAACCCGACCTCGACGCCGACCTGGACGTGTACGAGGAGGCCCAGGGCGAGGGGGCCCCGCTGCCGCAGGGCCGCTTCCTCGACCGGGAGCGCAGCTGGCTCGCCTTCAACGAACGCGTCCTGGAGCTGGCCGAGGACCCGAACACACCGCTGCTGGAGCGCGCGAACTTCCTGGCGATCTTCGCCAGCAACCTGGACGAGTTCTTCATGGTCCGGGTGGCCGGTCTCAAGCGCCGCATCGCCACCGGTGTCGCCACCCGCTCCGCCTCCGGCCTGCAGCCCCGCGAGGTACTGGAGATGATCTGGGCCCGCTCCCGCGAGCTGATGGCCCGGCACGCCGCCTGCTACCACGAGGACGTCGCCCCCGCGCTCGCCGAGGAGGGCATCCACCTGGTCCGCTGGAGCGAGCTGGCCGAGAAGGAGCAGGCGCGGCTCTTCACGCTCTTCCGGCACCAGATCTTCCCGGTCCTCACCCCGCTGGCCGTGGACCCCGCGCACCCCTTCCCCTACATCTCCGGCCTCTCCCTCAACCTGGCCGTCGTCGTGCGCAACCCGGTCAGCGGCCACCGGCACTTCGCCCGCGTGAAGGTGCCGCCGCTGCTGTCCCGCTTCCTGGAGGCCGCGCCCGGCCGGTACGTCCCCCTGGAGGACGTCATCGCCGCGCACCTGGAGGAGCTGTTCCCGGGCATGGAGGTGCTGGAGCACCACGCCTTCCGGCTCACCCGGAACGAGGACCTGGAGGTCGAGGAGGACGACGCCGAGAACCTTCTCCAGGCCCTGGAGAAGGAGTTGATGCGGCGCCGGTTCGGGCCGCCGGTGCGCCTGGAGGTCGAGGAGTCCATCGACCGCGAGGTGCTGGACCTGCTGGTGCGCGAGCTGAAGATCTCCGAGGCCGAGGTCTACCCGCTGCCCGGCCCGCTGGACCTCACCGGCCTCTTCCGCATCCACAGCCTGGACCGGCCGGAGCTGAAGTACCCGAAGTTCGTCGCCGGCACCCACCGCGACCTCGCCGAGGTCGAGTCGGCGTCCGCGCCTGACATCTTCGCGGCCCTGCGCGCCCGGGACGTCCTGCTGCACCACCCGTACGACTCCTTCTCCACCTCCGTGCAGGCGTTCCTGGAGCAGGCGGCCGGCGACCCGGACGTCCTCGCCATCAAGCAGACCCTGTACCGCACCTCCGGTGACTCCCCGATAGTCGACGCGCTCATCGACGCCGCCGAGTCCGGCAAGCAGGTCCTCGTCCTGGTCGAGATCAAGGCCCGCTTCGACGAGCACGCCAACATCAAGTGGGCACGCAAACTGGAGGAGGCCGGCTGCCACGTCGTCTACGGCCTGGTCGGCCTGAAGACGCACTGCAAACTGTCGCTGGTGGTCCGCCAGGAGGGCGAGACCCTGCGCCGCTACAGCCACGTCGGCACCGGCAACTACCACCCGAAGACGGCCCGGCTGTACGAGGACCTGGGCCTGCTCACCGCCGATCCGCAGGTCGGCGCGGACCTCTCCGACCTCTTCAACCGCCTGTCCGGATACTCCCGCCGCGAGACCTACCGCCGGCTCCTCGTGGCCCCCAAGTCCCTGCGGGACGGCCTGATCGCGCGGATCGACAAAGAGGCCCAGCACCACCGGGCGGGCCGTCCGGCCTTCGTCCGCATCAAGGTCAACTCCATGGTCGACGAGGCCGTCATCGACGCGCTCTACCGGGCCTCCCAGGCGGGCGTGCCGGTGGACATCTGGGTGCGGGGCATCTGCGCCGTCCGCCCCGGCGTCACCGGCCTCTCGGAGAACATCCGGGTCCGCTCGATACTGGGCCGCTTCCTCGAACACTCCCGGGTGTTCGGCTTCGGCAACGGCGGCGAGCCCGAGGTGTGGTTCGGCAGCGCCGACATGATGCACCGCAACCTCGACCGCCGGATAGAGGCCCTGGTCCGGGTGGTCGACCCCGGTCACCGCGCAGCCCTCAACCGGCTGCTGGACACCGGCATGTCCGACGGCACCGCCTCCTGGCACCTCGGTCCGGACGGCGAGTGGACGCGGCACGCGACCGACGCGGACGGCCAACCCCTGCGCAACGTCCAGGAGATGCTCATAGACGCCCGGAGGCGCCGGCGTGGCACAGCGACACCTTGACCCGACGGACCCCACGGCCGAGGCGGTGACCGGGGATGCCCTCGCGGCATACCTGCGCGCCCAGGCCACGGAGTTCCTCCGCGCCCTGCGCCTGCACCGGGAGACCGGCGGCGCTCCCGTGGGCGGCGCGGAGGAGACCGTCGACGCGGCGCGCGCCCTGCGCCGCTCGGCCCGCCGCATCAGCGGCAGCCTGCACACCTTCCGCCCCCTGCTCGACTCCGACTGGTCGGAGGAGATGCGCCCGGAACTGGCCTGGCTGTCGGGCACGCTGGGCCTGGAACACGCCTACGAGGCGCGGCTGGAACGGCTGTTGCTCGCGCTGCACCGGCTGTCCGGTTCGACCGCGCTGCCCGCACAGACGGTCACCGCGGTGGCCGTCGCTCCGGTGGACGCGGTCGCGGGCACCCGTGCCGCCGGGTCGGCCCGGCCGGGCGGTTCCACCGGCACGGCCCGGCCGGCCGCCCTGGCACCGGAGAGCGCCGGTGGCCCGGTCGCCGCCGGCCCGGCCAGGCCCACGCCGGTCCCGGAACGCGGCAACCTGACCGTGGGCGCGGCCAAGGCGGGCGCCCTGCTCGAACGCCAGCTCACCCTCGCCCGGACCCGGGCGCACTCCACGGCGCTCCAGGCGCTCGGCTCCTCCCGCTTCCACGCCGTCGCGGACAAGGTCGCCGTCCTGGCCAGCGAGGTGCCCCTCACCCCGACCGCCCCCGCCACCGGGCTGCGCTCACTCGCCGCCGCGGCGCAGGAACGCCTCACGGACGCCGTCGCCGCCCTGCCCCTGATCACCGCCGGCCACCCCTACAACGCGGAGGCCCTGGTCCACGGCCTGTCCCCGGACCCGTCGCCGCACCCCCAGGACGGCCCCTGGCACCAGGTCCGCCTGCTGCTGCGCCTGCACCGGTACGCCCGGGAGGTGCTGAGCGCCGAGGCCGGCGCCTCCCCGCTGGAGCGCCGGACGTTCGCGCGACCCCCCGTGGACGTACGGCTGCTGGCGGCGGGCCGGGCCCTGAACCGGCACCGGGACGCCTCGGAGGCCGCCGCGGCGGCCGCGCAGGCGGCCCGCACCCCCCGCATCGCGCCCGCGACGGCGTACGCGCTCGGCGTGCTCCACGCCGACCAGCGGCACGAGGTGGAGGCGGCCCGGTTCGCGTTCCAGCAGGCCTGGCAGCAGCAGACCGTGGGCGCGCCCTGATCCGGCGAGGAGGCGGTGTGGACGAGGACGACACTGTGGTCCTGGCGGCGGGCTGTGTGCTCTGGCGCCGCTCGCCGGTCGCCGGGGACCTGGAGATCTGCCTGGTCCACCGGCCGAAGTACGACGACTGGTCCCACCCCAAGGGCAAGCTCAAGCGGGGTGAGGACGCGCTCGCGGGTGCCCTGCGCGAGGTCGCGGAGGAGACCGGGTACGCGGCGGAGCCGGGCAGCGAGCTGCCGACGCTGTGCTATCCGGCCAACGGCCGCCCCAAAGAGGTGCGTTACTGGGCGGCACGGGCGATTTCCGGCCACTTCACGCCGAACCACGAGGTGGACCGGATCCTGTGGCTCTCCCCCGCCGCGGCCCGCGACCGGCTCACCCAGCCCCGGGACCGGGACCTGGTGGACGCCTTCCTCCGGCCGTCCGGCCACCTGCGGCGGGCTTGAGCCCCGTCACAGGTCCGTCGTGTGCCCCGCCGCGTCCGTGCGGGCCTGGCTGCGCGCCCGGCGGGCGGGACCGCGCCACCCACAACTGCATCTGGCCACGCTGAAGCGGCCCTGCTCGGTCGTCGTCGTGAGGTGTTCCCGCCCGGATCGGGCAGATTCCGGCCCGTCCTGCTCTGCCCCGGTGACTGCCACACCGACAACGTTACCCACCACGCCTGCACCTCGTTCGTACGGCCCCTCTCCGGTTCTTCTCCCGCCCTTCTCCCGGCTCCCTCCGGTCCCTCTCCGGCTCGCCGAGGGGCCGTCCCCGGCCCTGCCCGCCCCGCCCGCGGCTGCCGGCGGCGCGTGACGGTGCCCCCTACCCGTCGTTAACCGAACGACAGGGATCCCATGGCGGACGACCGGCTGGGGGTAGGCGGGCGATGGATCTGCGGCAGCACAGGCGCGCGGGCAGGACGGTCCTCGCGGTGGGCATCATGCTCGGCCTCGGCGGCGGTGCCGCGGGCTGTACCGGCAGCAGCGCCGCCGCCGACGACGTCAAGGGCGTGGACGACCCGGTCGCCGCCCTGCACCGGGCCGCCGACACGCTGCGCGGCGCGGGCAGCTCCAAGGCCGGCACCTCGATGGAGATGGCCACGGGCGGCACGCGCGTCACCATCCGCGGCAAGGGCGTCTACGACTACCGGCACCGGCTCGGCCAGCTGACCGTCGTCCTGCCCGAGGACCCCGCGGGCGCCTCCGAGCACCGGCCGATCACCGAACTGCTCGCCCCGGGCGCCCTGTTCATGAAGAACCGGGGCGCGGGCGTGCCCGCCGACAAATGGGTCCGGGTGGATACCGCGTCGCTGTCCGACGGCAACCTGGTCACGGGCGGCGCGACCGATCCGTACGTGGCGGCCGAGGTGCTGCGCGGGACGCGTACGGCGGCCTACGTCGGCAGGACCGAGGTCGGTGGCACCCCGGTCCGGCACTTCCGGGGTACGGCGGACCTGAGCCGTGCCGCGCGGTCCGCCTCCGCCGAGAACCGGGCGCCCCTCGCGGCCGCGGCGAGAGGGTTCGCCACGACCGAGGTGGCGTTCGACGCCTACCTGGACGACCAGGGCCGCATCCGCAAGCTCAGGCAGCGCTTCAGCTTCGTCAACGGCCGCAGGCAGACCCCCGTGGCGGTGGCCTCGACCACCCTGCTGTACGGATTCGGGATCCCCGTCGACGTGAAGCTGCCGCGCCCGGGGGACATCTACGCGGGCCGGATCGCCGAGAACGAGCCACCGCACTAGTCCGGTGCGCCACCCCTCAAGTAGCCCGTCCGTGCCATGCGCCGTGTGTGGAGCCCTGCCTACTCTAGGAAGTCGGGACGGCGGAGAAGAGGTGAGGCGGGTGGCCGCGGTCGGCGGTACGCAGGTTCAGGACCACGTGGCCCTCGCCGAGATCGAGCTGTGCGGGGAGCTGATCATCGCGGCCTCGGCCGCGGAGGAGCGGCTCAGCCTCGAGAGCATCGACGAGGTGCTGCGTGTGGCCGAGGAACGCGCGTCGGCCCAGGTCTGAGGCACCGGACGCGCGGGCGGCGCGGCCACGTGCACGGGCAGCGATGCGGGCGGGCGCACGGTCGAAGCACGGGAGACGGCGCTGCTCAGGCGCGCAGGAGACGCTGCGGCTCAGGGCTGCGGCTCAGGTACGCAGGAAACGGCGCTGCTCAGGTGCGCAGGAGGCGGCCGATCGCCTTCGTCGCCTCGTCCACCTTCGCGTCGATCTCGTCACCGCCCTTGACGGCGGCGTCCGCGACGCAGTGCCGCAGGTGCTCCTCCAGCAGCTGGAGCGCGAAGGACTGCAGGGCCTTGGTGGAGGCGGAGACCTGCGTGAGTATGTCGATGCAGTACGTGTCCTCCTCGACCATCCGCTGCAGGCCGCGGATCTGGCCCTCGATCCGGCGCAGCCGCTTGAGGTGCTCGTCCTTCTGCTTGTGGTAGCCGTGCGTGGCGCCGGCCTCGGTCGTCGTCATCGCGGGCCTCCGTCTCGGGACAAGCTTCGGATACATACCCCTACAGGGTATATGGTATCGAACTTTGCCGGGTAGGGAGCCCCTGGGACGCCCCCGTGATGATCACTCTGCCTGATGGGCGACACTGGGGGACGGCCCGATAGCCGTGGCCGGATGATGCGCCTAGCATCAGGCTGACCGAAACCGAAGCACCCCGAGGACCCCACGTGCGCTTTCGTCTGACCCCCAGGGAGACGAGCTTCTACGACATGTTCGCCGCCTCTGCGGACAACATCGTCACAGGCTCGAAACTCCTGATGGAACTGCTCGGGGCGGACGCCTCCGGCCGGGCCGAGATCGCAGAGCGTATGCGGGCCGCGGAACACGCCGGCGACGACGCCACACACGCGATCTTCCACCAGTTGAACTCCTCGTTCATCACGCCGTTCGACCGCGAGGACATCTACACCCTCGCCGGCTCCCTCGACGACATCATGGACTTCATGGAGGAGGCCGTCGACCTGGTCGTCCTCTACAACGTGGAGGAACTGCCGAAGGGCGTCGAGCAGCAGATCGAGGTGCTGGCCCGCGCGGCCGAGCTGACGGCCGAGGCCATGCCGAACCTCCGGACGCTGAACAACCTCACCGAGTACTGGATCGAGGTGAACCGCCTGGAGAACCAGGCGGACCAGATCCACCGCAAGCTGCTCGCGCACCTCTTCAACGGCAAGTACGACGCGATCGAGGTGCTCAAGCTCAAGCAGATCGTGGACGTCCTGGAAGAGGCGGCGGACGCGTTCGAACACGTGGCGAACACGGTGGAGACCATCGCCGTCAAGGAGTCCTGAGGCGTCGATGGACACCTTCGCTCTGATCGTGACCGTCGCGGTCGCGCTCTTCTTCACGTACACGAACGGTTTTCACGACTCCGCGAACGCGATCGCGACCTCGGTGTCGACGCGGGCGCTGACCCCGCGGGCGGCCCTCGCCATGGCGGCCGTGATGAACCTCGCCGGCGCCTTCCTCGGCTCCGGCGTCGCCAAGACGGTCAGTGAGGGCCTGATCGAGACACCCCAGGGGTCGAAGGGGATGGGCATCCTCTTCGCCGCCCTGCTGGGCGCGATCGTCTGGAACCTCGTCACCTGGTACTTCGGCCTGCCCTCCTCGTCCTCCCACGCCCTGTTCGGCGGCATGGTGGGCGCGGCGCTGGCGGGCGGCACGGACGTACTCTGGCACGGCGTCCTCGACAAGATCGTCATCCCGATGTTCGTGTCGCCGTTCGTGGGCCTGATCGTCGGCTACCTGGTCATGACGGCGATCATGTGGCTGTTCCGCCGGTCCAACCCGCACAAGGCCAAGCGCGGGTTCCGTATCGCGCAGACCGTCTCGGCGGCCGCGATGGCGCTGGGGCACGGTCTGCAGGACGCCCAGAAGACCATGGGTGTCGTGGTGCTGGCCCTGGTGATTTCCGGCCACGAGACGTTCGGCGACCCGATCCCGGTCTGGGTCAAGATCGTCTGTGCGGTGATGCTGTCCCTGGGCACGTACGCCGGTGGCTGGCGGATCATGCGCACCCTGGGTCGCAAGATCATCGAACTGGACCCGCCGCAGGGGTTCGCGGCCGAGGCGACGGGCGCGTCGATCATGTTCACGACCGCGTTCATCTTCAAGGCGCCGATCTCCACGACCCATGTCATCACCTCGGCGATCATGGGCGTGGGCGCGACCAAGCGCGTGAACGCCGTCCGCTGGGGCGTGGCGAAGAACATCGTCCTCGGCTGGTTCATCACGATGCCGGCGGCCGGACTGGTCGCGGCGGCGGCCTTCGGCCTCGTCGACCTGACGGTCCTCTAGCCGAGCCCCGGCCGCTCCCCCTGCCCGGCCGGACGGCCCGGCGCCGGGGGATGCGGGACCACCGGGCCAATGCGTGGGCCCGCCCCCGGAAACCGGGGGCGGGCCCTTTGCGTCCTCGCGGTGGCACCGCCATGCAGCACCGCGAGGGGTTCGGCGAGACCGCCCGGCTCGGCCGGGCGGCGGCGTCCGTCAGCCGAAGCGGCCGGAGATGTAGTCCTCCGTGGCCTGGACGGACGGGTTGGAGAAGATCCGCTCGGTGTCGTCGATCTCGACCAGGCGCCCCGGCTGCCCGACGGCTGCCAGGTTGAAGAACGCCGTACGGTCCGAGACGCGCGCCGCCTGCTGCATGTTGTGCGTCACGATGACGATCGTGAAGCGCTCCTTCAGCTCGCCGATCAGGTCCTCGATGGCGAGGGTGGAGATCGGGTCGAGGGCCGAGCAGGGCTCGTCCATCAGCAGCACCTTCGGCTCGACCGCGATGGCGCGGGCGATGCACAGACGCTGCTGCTGACCACCGGAGAGGCCGGATCCCGGCTTGTTCAGGCGGTCCTTGACCTCGTTCCAGAGGTTGGCGCCCCTGAGCGACTTCTCGACGACGTCGTTCAGCTCGCTCTTGCGGTAGCTGCCGTTCAGCCGCAGACCCGCCGCCACGTTGTCGAAGATCGACATCGTGGGGAACGGGTTCGGCCGCTGGAACACCATGCCGACCTCGCGCCGCACCGACACCGGGTCGATGCCGGCGCCGTACAGGTCCTCGTCGTCGAGCAGCACCTTGCCCTCGACGCGGCCACCCGGGGTGACCTCGTGCATACGGTTCAGCGTGCGCAGGAACGTCGACTTGCCGCAGCCGGACGGCCCGATGAACGCCGTCACCGAGCGCGGCTCGACCGTCATCGAGATGTCCTCGATCGCCTTGTGGGAGCCGTAGTAGGCGGTGAGACCGCTTACGTCGATTCGCTTGGCCATGTCTACTTCACTTCCAGAAAAGTCTTGATCAGTCGCCGGGGTTGGCCGCGACTCAGCGACCGGTCTTCGGGGCCTTCCAGCGGGCGATGCCGCGGGCCGCGAGGTTGAGGATCATCACGAACGCGATCAGCGTGAGCGAGGCCGCCCAGGCCCGGTCGTACGCCGCTCCGGAACCCGCGCTGTTCGCGAACTGCTGGTAGATGTACAGCGGCAGCGACGCCTGCGCACCCTCGAAGGGGTTGTTGTTGATGAACGGGTTGCCGAACACCAGCAGCAGCACCGGCGCGGTCTCGCCCGCGATCCGGGCCACGGCCAGCATGACACCGGTGGTGATGCCGCCGATCGAGGTCGGCAGGACCACCTTCAGGATGGTGCGCCACTTGGGCACGCCCAGCGCCAGGGAGGCCTCACGCAGCTCGTTCGGGACGAGCTTGAGCATCTCCTCGGTGGAGCGGACCACGACGGGCATCATCAGGATGGCCAGGGCCAGCGAACCGGCGAAGCCGGAGTACCCGGTCTTCAGGATCAGCATCAGGCTGAGGATGAACAGACCCGCGACGATCGAGGGGATACCGGTCATCACGTCGACGAAGAACGTCACGGACCTGGCGAGCCGGCCGCGCCCGTACTCCACGAGGTAGATCGCGGTGAGCACGCCGATCGGGGCACCGATGACGGTGGCGAGGCCGACCTGTTCGAGGCTGCCGATGATGGCGTGGTAGATGCCGCCGCCGGCCTCGGTGTCGGCGACGACGCCCATCGAGTGGCTCAGGAAGTAGAAGTCCAGGACCTTCACCCCGCGCGCGACGGTCACCCAGATCAGGGAGACCAGCGGAATCACCGCGACCAGGAAGGCGACCCAGACGAAGCTGGTCGCGACCCGGTCCTTGGCCTGGCGGGTGCCCTCGACGCGCGCGGCGACGGCGTACGTGCCGAGGACGAACAGGACGGCGGCGATCAGACCCCACTGGATCTTGCTGTCCAGACCGGCGCCCAGCGAGATCCCGATGCCGAGGGCCACGGAGCCGGCGGCGATCGCCCACGGCGACCACTTCGGCAGGCTGGCGCCACGCAGGGTGCTCGGGGCCTTGTCGGTCAGGCTTGCGGTGCTCATGCGTTGGCCCCCGAGTACTCCGCGCGGCGGGCGATGATCAGCCGGGCCGCGCCGTTGACCACCAGGGTGATGACGAACAGGACGAGACCGGAGGCGATGAGCGCGTCACGGCCGAACTCGTTCGCCTCGCTGAACTTGCTGGCGATGTTCTGGGCGAAGGTGCCGCCACCCGGGTTGAGCAGGCTCGCCTGGATGTCGAAGGACGGCGAGAGCACGGTGGCCACCGCCATCGTCTCGCCGAGGGCACGGCCCAGGCCGAGCATCGAGGCGGAGATCACGCCGGAGCGCCCGAAGGGCAGGACGGCCATGCGGACGACCTCCCAGCGCGTGGCGCCGAGGGCCAGGGCCGCCTCCTCGTGCATCTGCGGGACCTGGCGGAAGACCTCGCGGCTCACGTTGGTGATGATCGGCAGGATCATGATCGCGAGCAGGATGCCGACGGTGAGCATCGAGCGCGGCGCGCCCTCGTCCCAGGAGAAGACGCCGGTCCAGCCGAAGAAGTCGTTGAGCCAGCCGTACAGGCCGTTCATGTGGGGCACGAGGACGAGCGCGCCCCACAGGCCGTACACGATGGACGGCACGGCGGCGAGCAGGTCGATCACGTACGCGACGGGGGCGGCCATGCGGCGCGGTGCGTAGTGCGTGATGAACAGCGCGATGGAGACCGCGATCGGGACCGCGATGACCATGGCGATCACCGAGGAGACGATCGTGCCGAAGGCCAGGACCGCGATGCCGAAGGTCGGCGGGACGAGGCTGGTGTTCCACTCGAACGCGGTCAGGAAGTTGCCGTGGTCCTTACTGATCGCGAGGGACGCGCGATAGGCGAGGAAGACCGCGATCGCGGCCATGACCACCAGCAGCAGGATGCCGGAGCCACGGGACAGACCGAGGAAGATGCGGTCGCCGGGGCGGCCGGCGCCGCGGGCGCTGCGCTTGCGCTCGGCGGCCGTGTGCCGGGGTGGAGTGGGGGGAGGAACGTCGGTTGTCGTCGATATGTCCATCGGGTTCTCCGGTCTGCGGAGCCCTGCCCGGTGGGGGCGAGGCTCGTGGCGGCGGTGCACCGGACGGTGCGGCCCGGCCCCTGTCGGGATCGGGCCGCACTCACGGATCAGGTCAGCTCAGGCCCTCGATGGTGCTGCGGACCTTGGTGATGATCTCGTCGGGCACGGGCGCGTAGCCGATGCTCGGCAGGATCTTCTGGCCGTCCTCGCTGGCGATGTAGCGCAGGAAGGACTTGGTGGCGGTCAGGGAGTCGGACTTGTTGCCCTTGTCACAGACGATCTCGTAGGTGACCAGGGTGATCGGGTAGGCGCCCTCGGCCTTGGTCTTGTAGTCCAGCTTCAGGGCCAGGTCCTTGCCGGTGCCGACGACCTGCGCGGCGGCGATGTCGGCGGTGGCGCTCTCGGAGCTGGGCGCGACCGGCTTGCTGGCACCGGTGTCGACGGAGACGGCCTTGATGCCGTCCTTGACGTAGGACAGCTCGAAGTAGCCGATGGCGCCGGAGGTCTGCTTCACCTGCTGGGCCACACCCGCGGACTGCGGAGCGGACTGGCCGCCCTTGGCCTGCCAGGCCTTGCCGCCGGAGTACTTCCAGTTGTCCGGGGTGGTGGCGATCAGGTACTTGGTGAAGTTGTCCGTGGTGCCGGACTCGTCCGAGCGGTGGAACGCCTGGATCTTCAGGTCGGGCAGCTTCACGCCCTTGTTCAGCTTGGCGATCGCCGGGTCGTTCCACTTGGTGATCTTGCTGTCGAAGATCTTGGCGAGCGTCGGGGCGTCCAGGACCAGGTTGTCGACACCCGGGACGTTGTAACCGAGGGCGATCGGGCCGCCGACCATCGGGAGGTCGATGCCCTGGCCGCCCTTGCAGACCTGCTTGGAGGCGGTGACCTCTTCCGGCTTCAGCGCCGAGTCCGAACCGGCGAAGGCGACCTGGCCCTGGGTGAACGCGGTCACACCGGCGCCGGAGCCGCCGCCCTTGTAGTTGATCTGCACGCCACAGGCCTGGGAGAAGTTCTTCACCCAGGCGTCGATCGCGTTCTTCTGCGCGGAGGAGCCGTCTGCGAGGAGCTGACCCTTGGCGTCGTCGCACTTGATCGCGCCGGCGCTGACAGCGGTGGACGGGTTGCCCGACGCCTTGCTTCCGCCACCGTTGTCGTCGGAGCCGCACGCCGTCAGGGCCAGGGCGCCGGAGACGGCGATCGCACCGAGGGAGACGGCGCGCAGCCGGTTCTTGCGCTGAAGCTTCACTTTCGGGGGTTCCTTCCAGGAGCCGCCGCGTCGGCGGCGTGCGAGCTAGTGAGTGCGTGAGCGCATCGATCACCGCGCTCCGCACCTG
The DNA here is from genome assembly GCF_043199955.1 of Streptomyces sp. NPDC048514. Lineage (NCBI taxonomy): Bacteria > Bacillati > Actinomycetota > Actinomycetes > Kitasatosporales > Streptomycetaceae > Streptomyces > Streptomyces sp. NPDC048514. Next base: position 641,654 of record NZ_JBICWT010000004.1, read on the forward strand.
GTAAGGCCGAAATTAGGCAGAACAGGTGAAGCCGCCGATGGTCGTAAGTGAACGAGGGGTGAACCCCTGCCGTCGGCCCGGTGAGGTCACGGAATGCTCACGGGGAGAGCACGTGGAGGTTCCGGCGAACGGGTGACACGGGCGCGACTTCGGCGCTCCTCACCCGTTCGGGGGAACCCCGGTGGACATGACGTCGTCTCGTTCCAGGGAGAGCCGAGGAAAGGCGACGGACATGGAACGGCGTACGTTCATCTCGGGCGGCGCGGCCGCCCTGGCGACGACCGCGTTGACCGCGTGCGGTGCGGGTGAGGGGCACTCCGCCCCCGGGTCGGCGCACACCGGTGCGCCGTCGCGTTCGTCGTCCCTCACGTCACTGAGGACCACCAGCGCGACCGCCGCCGCGAACTGGTCGGCCCTCGCCCGTGACCTGGACGGCTCCCTGCTGCGCCCCGGCGACGCCTCCTGGAGGACGGCCCACCAGCTGTACAACACCCGCTTCGACGGCCTGAAGCCCGCCGCGGTCGCCTATGCCGCGCACACCGCCGACATCCGTACGACCCTGGCGTACGCCCGCGCACACGACATCCGGGTGTCGATACGCAACGGCGGCCACTCCTACGCCGGCTACTCCTCCGGCGACAACCGCCTGATCCTCGACGTGTCCAGGCTGAACCGGGTCCGGGTCGGCGGCGGGCAGGCGGTCGTGGGCGCCGGCTCCAAGCTGATCGACGTCTACCGGGCGCTGGCCGCCAAGGGCGTGACCATACCCGCGGGCTCCTGCCCCACCGTCGGCATCTCCGGCCTGGTGCTCGGCGGCGGCCACGGCGTCGCCTCCCGCGCCTACGGCCTGACCTGCGACAGCCTCACCCAGGCCACCCTCATCACGGCCGACGGCACCCAGGTGACCGCCGACGCGACCCACCACTCCGACCTGTTCTGGGCGCTGCGCGGCGCCGGCAACGGCAACTTCGGCGTCGTCACCGAACTGCACTTCAGGACCCACGCCGCGCCGCAGGCCGTGACCGCCTACATGACCTGGCCCTGGTCCAAGGCCGCCCAGGTGCTCAAGGCCTGGCAGGACTGGGGCCCGAGCCAGCCCGACGAGATCTGGTCCTCGCTGCACCTGGCCTGCTCGCCGGGCCGCACCCCGACCGTCTCCGTCTCCTGCTTCTCCCTCGGCACCTACGGCGAACTGCAGAACGCCGTGGACCGCCTGGCCCACAAGGCCGGCGCGAACGCCTCCTCGGTCTCCCTGCGCCGCCGCGGCTACGAGGACGCGATGGAGGTCTACGCCGGCTGCTCCTCCTTCTCCGCCGACGCCCAGTGCCATCTGCCCGGCTCCACCCCGGGCCGCTCCCCGCAGGGCAGGCTGGGCCGTGAGACCTACGCGGCACGCTCGGACTTCTTCGACCGCTCGCTGTCCTCCGCGGGCATCCAGACCGTGCTGAAGCAGATCGGCTCGGTACGCGGCGGCGCGGGCAGCATCGCGTTCACGGCGCTCGGCGGCGCCGTCAACCGGGTCTCCCCGACCGCGACCGCGTTCGTCCACCGCCGCTCGCGGATGCTGGCCCAGTACATCGCCTCGTGGGGCGCTGGGGCCTCCGGCGGTACCGCGCAGTCCTGGCTGACCTCGGCCCACAACGCGATGAAGGGGTACGCCTCGGGGGCCGCCTACCAGAACTACACGGACCCGACGCTGACGAACTGGCGCAAGGCGTACTACGGGGACGGGGCCACGCGACTGGCCAAGGTGAAGAAGCAGTACGACCCGCACCGCTTCTTCTCCTACGCACAGGGGCTGTAGCTCCCCGCGCGTCCCGCGCCGCCTGCGCGCGAGGCCGCAGCGCTCCCTGCGCGGCCTGCGCGGCCTGCGCGGGAGACGGTGGCGCCTCCCCCGCCCCTCCCGCGCAGGGGGCGGCGGCGCTTCCTACGCCGCGAGGTCGCGCTCCTCGGTCTCCAGGGACGTGCGGGCGCCGGGCAGCAGGGAGTCCGGGCGATCCGCCGCCGGCGACCGGCGCCGCACGAGCCGGCCGGCCCGCGGCGAGCGCTCCACGGCCCGCATCAACGGGGTGAGCAGCGCCGTGGCCGGCGGTGACAGGAGCAGCACGACCGCGGTGCCGAGCGCGAAGCCGCCGACGACGTCGGTGGGGTAGTGCACGCCCATGTAGACCCGGCAGAAGCCCTCCAGCAGGGCCAGACCGATGCCGGCGAGGCCGAACTTCCGGTTGGCGACGAAGAGTCCGACGCCCAGGGCCATGGTGATGGTCGCGTGGTCGCTGACGAAGGAGAAGTCGGTCTTGCCGGAGACCAGGACGTCCAGGCCCTGATGGTCGACGAAGGGGCGGGGGCGTTCGACGAAGCCCCGTATCGGGACGTTCACCAGGACCGCGAGTCCGGCCGCGAGCGGGGCCCACACCAGCGCGGCCACCGAGGGCGCCGCCTCCTCGCCGCCCCGGCGCCGCACGGACCACCAGCACCACAGGATCAGCAGCACCATCGCGAGCAGCAGGCCGTACTCGCCCACGAACTCCATGGCCCGGTCGAACCAGTGCGGGGCGTCCTTGGCCAGGCCGTTGATGTCGTAGAGCAGGTCGACGTCGGGGTTCGATCCGGATTCGGCGAGTACAGCCATGGTGCTGTGGCCCCTTCGTCGTCTTCCCGGACGCACTGCGCGTGCGTCGCTGCTGCCCCCCGTGGTGCGTAGATCCGCTTCCGCTGCACTGCCGTACTGACGTCCGCTCGGCTACGTCAACAGGAACGCACAGCCACCCTCAATACGTTCCACTCTCCACTGAATGATCACGCAGACGTTATCGAAGAGAAACCCATCACCGCAGCTCAGGGGGCAGGTTCACGCTCGGTTCACACGGTCGTGGGGAGCGCTTTTGCGCCATCCTCGGTTACCCGGGTCGCCCCGAAGTAGTCGGGGGTGTCGATCGGGTCGAACCGGATCACGGCGCCCGTCCGCGGAGCGTCGATCATGTACCCGCCGCCGACGTACATGCCCACGTGCCGGATGGCCCGGGAATCGGTGAGATCGTCGGAGAAGAACACCAGGTCCCCGGGGAGCAGTTGGTCCCGCGAGGGGTGCGGCCCCGCGTTGTACTGGTCGTTGGCCACCCGGGGCAGGCTGATGCCCACCGTCTCGTACGCGGCCTTGGTCAACCCCGAGCAGTCGAAGCGTCCGCCCTGGTCAGCGGTGCCCTCGCCACCCCACAGGTAGGGCGTGCCGAGCTTGCTCTGGGCGAACGTGATGGCGCCCGCCGCCTGCCGGGTCGGGTCGATCCGGCTGACCGGGGCGGCGAAGCTCTTCTCCAGGCTGCGGATCCGCTGGACGTAGTTCTGCGTCTCGCTGATGGCCGGGACCCCGCCCGCCCTTATGACCCGGTAGGCGCCCGCGTTGTAGGCGGCCAGCATGTTGTCGGAGGTGTTCCCGGGCACGTCCTCCACGTACTTCGCGAGCTCGCAGTCGTACGAAGCGGCCGATGGAATCGCGTCATCCGGGTCCCAGATGTCGCGCCTGCCGTCGCCGTTGCCGTCGATGCCGTGCGTCGCCCACGTGCTCGGGATGAACTGCGCGATGCCGCGTGCGTCGGCCGGGCTGACGACCCTCGGATTCCAGCCGCTCTCCTGGTACAGCTGGGCGGCGAGCAGCGCGGGGCTGAGCGCGGGGCACAGGTTCCCCCACCGCTGCACGAGCTGGTTGTACGCGGCCGGTACGGCTCCTTCGGCGAGCCCGCGGCTGCCCGCGGTCACCCCGTTGACCAGATTGCCGGCGACGACGTACACCCCGACGACGAGCAGCATGACGAAGCCCATGCCGAGCCCGACCGCCGCCCCACCCATCACCCATACCTTCCGCACGGTTCAACTTTCCCCCATGCGGGCGCGTTTCAAGGCCATCTGTGAGCGAAGTGGCGTCATTTCGCGGGCGCGGGACGGGTATGACGCCGCCTCAGGAGCCGGCCGCCGCCTCCCGGTACAGCCGAGCCGCCTCGCTGCGCAGCACCACGCTGTAGGAGACGTCGGCCGTGGCGCCGCCCTGCTCGTGGCCGCCGAGGACGCCGACGACCTGGCCGTCCCCGTTCACCCAGGGGCTGCCGCTGGTTCCTCCGGTGAACTCGGGGCAGTCGATGCGCTGCTGGGTGCGGCTGTCCGGGGCCGGCCTGTTGGTGCAGCTGACGGGCACCTCGTTCGCGTCCGGGTAGCCGGTGACGGTCACCGCGGTGGCGCCGGTGGCCGCCCCGGTCGCGAACCGTTCGGCCCCGACGACGTCCTCGACGGGCCGGCCGTCCGGACCGGCGACGGCGGCGAAGGCGAGATCGCTGTCCTCGTCCCGGTCCTCGACCCACCCCTCGGGCAGGAAACGCCTCGTCACCTTCCACACCCCGTACGGCGCCCGGCCGTCGCGGTAACCGGGCACGAACAGCAGGCCGTCGCCGTCCGTCATGCAGTGCGCGGCGGTGACGATGAGATCACCCCCGGGGCTGTGCACCACCGAGGCGGTGCAGAAGTGGCCGCCGGCCAGGCCGCCCGCGCGGTCGGTCCCGAAGAGCGCGCCGACCCGCGCGGAGTGCCGGTTCGCCACGGCGTCGGCGGTCACCCCGAGGGGCCCCGGCCCGTCGGAGGCGGCGGCCACGGACGCCGAGGTCAGGGCGAGCATCACCACGGCCCCGAGCAGCGCGGGCCGCGAGGTGACCGGGCTTCGTGAGATGCGTGAGCTGCGCTTCATCAGGCCCCACTCTTTCCCGCGAAAGTGAGAAACCCGCTCCGGCTTCACTGAGATTTTCCTGTGGACCACCGGTGGTCCGCCACCGCAGCCACGGAACGCCGGGGCGGCGGCGCGGCGGGGCGGCGGCGCGGCGGCGCGGCGGCGCGGCGGAGCCTGGAACGCCACCCACGGGCCCCGGCACCGGCCGCCACCTCACCCGGCGTCACCGCGCCTTCCGGCCACCGCACGGCGCCACCTCACCCGGCGTCACCTCACCGAGCGTCACCGAGCCCTGGGCCACGGCCACGGCACGACGTCAGCGCGCTCCGGGACCACCGCGCGGGCGTCACCACGCGGCGTCACCGCGCGGGCGTCACCGCACCCGGTGTCGCCGCGCCCGGGGTCGCCGCGTCCGGGGTCGGGAGGCTCCACTCGACGCCCGTCAGCTCCTCGGACAGCGTCCACAGCCGCCGGGCCGCCTCCGGGTCGCTCGCCGCGGCGCTACGGCCGACCAGGGCCGGGGCACCGCGCATCTCGCCGAGCCCGTCGGGGCCGACGTAGGCCGCCGCGGGCAGGTCCTGGGTCGCCGCGTAGAGCGTGGGCAGGGCGCCGGCCCTGTCGTCCTGGGCGAACAGCTTGTTGCCGGCGGCCATGAAGGCCCTGACCAGCGGGTTCGCCGTATGGCTCTGCAGATTGGTGGCGGCGTAGCCGGGGTGGGCCGCGAAAGCCCGCACCGACGAGCCGGCCCCGGTGAGCCGGCGCTGCAGTTCCAGGGTGAACAGCAGGTTGGCCAGCTTGGACTGCGCGTAGGCGCGGGTCGGGGAGTAGCGGCCGGTCAGATTGACGTCGTCGAAGTGGATCACGCCGCCGCGGTGGAGGCCGGAGGAGACCGTGACCACGCGGTCGGTCACCCGGGGCAGCAGCAGGTTGGTCAGCGCGAAGTGCCCGAGGTGGTTGGTGCCGAACTGCATCTCGAAGCCCTGCTTCGTGCGCTGCTCGGGCAGCATCATCACGCCCGCGTTGTTGATCAGCACGTCCAGCGGGCCCTCCCAGCCGGCGGCGAACTCGCGCACCGAGTCCAGGTCGGCCAGGTCCAGCCGGCGCACCTCGGTGCTGCCACCGGCCCGGGCCGCGGCGGCGCCGCCCCGCCGGAGATCCCGCACGGCGAACACCACGTGCGCCCCGGCCCCGGCCAGCGCCCGGGCGGCGGCGAACCCGATGCCGCTGTTGGCGCCGGTGACCACGGCCGTACGGCCGGTCAGGTCGGTCAGGTCGGTCGCGTTCCACTTGTCGCGCTTGCCGCGCGCTCCGGTCGTCTCAGCCATGGCGCCAATGTAGGCATCGACAACAATGGTGTCAACGACAACAATGGTGCCGCCGCCAACAAAGCTGACGCCGACAACATCGAGATACGATGAGCCGCATGCCCACGAGCCGCCCCTACCACCACGGAGACCTGCGCGCCGCCCTGCTCAAGAGCGCCGAGCGCACGCTGCGCGACAAGGGGATCGGCGCACTCTCGCTGCGCGAACTGGCCCGTGACCTCGGCGTGAGCCACGCCGCCCCGGGCCGGCACTTCAAGGACAAGCGGGCACTGATCGACGCCCTGGCGCTCGACGGGTACGAGCGCATGAACCAGTCCCTGACCACCGCCGCCGCCGAGCCCCGGGACCAGTCCTTCGAGGAGCGGATGACGGCGCTCGCCCGCGCCTACCTCGGCTTCGCCGTCGACAACCCCGAACTCCTGGAACTGATGTTCGCGCGCAAGCACGACCCCGACAGTTCCGCCCAGCTCACGGCGGCGGTCGACCGGTCCCTCGGCTCCATCACCCGGATGATCTCGGACGCCCAGGACCGGGGCGAGATCGTCCAGGGCGACCCCGAGCGCATCACCACCGTCGCCGCCGCGAGCCTGCACGGCCTGGCCGCCCTCATCGCCAGCTGCGCCCTCGACGCGGAGGAGACCCTGGCCGGCCTGGACGAACACGTCCACCTGCTGCTGCACGGACTCGAACCACGCTGACGGCGGCTCACCGGGCGCCCGAGCCTGGCCCGTTCCCCGCCCCGCCGCCCGTGAGAACATCGTGTCGGCGCCTCACCCGAGCGGCCGTCGGAAACCCTGCCCGGCCGTAAGAGGGGTCAACGACAGAACCACACGACAGGTTCCGGTCGGACCTCGTTGCCCGGGGTTACCTGCCGTGATACACAGAGTGACCATACGTGCCATTCGTACGAAACACGTCAGTCAATGACGTCAAGTCGACATACGTTGGCGGCGTTGTCGGCGACAATGAGGCCTGACCTCTGCACACCGCAGGGGCGCTCGCGGAACTACCCACCAGGGGCGGTGACTTACATGCTCTTTGCGGCCGACAAGGGAGACATCAACACCATCATCGGCGGGATCGCTCCGGACTGGGGCCCCTTCGGCAGCCTGGGCAACGAGGCCAAGGTGATGATCGAGGTGGTCATGGCCGTGGCCATCCTCCTCTGCCTGGGCATCGCGGTATGGGGTGCGGCCAAACAGCGGATCGGCGCGACGGCCCTGCGCGACACGTTCAGCGCGGAACAGGGCAAGGGACTCATCATCGCCGGCCTCACCGGCGTCTTCATCATCGGCTCCCTCGGCACCCTGTTCACCATCGTGTACGGCATGGCGGTCTGACGCACCTTCCGCTCCCCTCCTCCCCACCCACCCGTCGTGCCCACCGGCTGAGGTTGCGTTTCCCTGATGTCGAGTCACCACACCGCGCCCGCGCGGCAACCAGCACGGCTACCGTCGTATGTCCACGAGGTGGAGGGGGCGGACGCGGCATGAGTCCCGGAGACGAGCAGGGCTACACCGACTACGGCGACACGGGCCACACCAGAACCCGCCTGCCCGAGGGCGACCCCTACGGCGGCGCCCCCCGCCGACCCGCCCGCCGCACCTCCCCGCGAAGCCTGGTCACAGTGGTCGGCGTGGTCGTCCTCCTCATCGCCGCGATCGCTCTCGCAAACAGAAACCCCGACAAGCCGGCCGACCGTCCGACGGCAAAGGGTTCCCAGCCACACACGTCATCGACAGCCCCGTCCGGCACCCGCCCGGTCGGGACGAAGACCGGCACCATCCCCTCGGGCTTCGCGCACACGGAGCAGGGTGCACAGAGCGCGGCGGCGAACTATTCGACCGCCTTGGGATCTGACGGCATGTTCAACACGGCAGTACGCCATCAGATCGTGCAGACCATCGCTGACTCACGGACGGTGAGCAGCCTTCAGTCCGGCTTCGACGCCGACTACTCGACCGCATTTCTGCAGAAGGTCGGCCTTAATGCCGACGGAAGTGCGCCGAAGGGCAACACGTTCGTGAACCGCACGATGCCGATTGGCACCAAACTCATCTCGTTCAGAGACAGCGCAGCCACGGTCGAAGTCTGGTGCAACGGCCTCTTCGGTTTCGCCGGCGACGGTTCCACGAATCCGGTGACTAGCAGTTGGTTCACCGTGACCATGAAACTGAGCTGGAACGATAACGACTGGAAGGTATCGGAATCCAGCCAGAAGACCGGTCCCACTCCCGTCACCGGTGACAACCCTGTGTCCGGGGCCAACGAGATCAGCAAGGCGGTACAGGAGTTCGGAGGCTTCACCTATGCCCGGTAGCCAGCACCGCACGCTCAAGCTCACCGGCCTGGTGGCCGCCGTACAAGCCAACGTTGTGCTCTTGGCCACCAGCGCGACCGCAGCCCCAAAGCCGACCCCCTCGACAAGCGACAATCCCTGTTCGCTGATCGCCGGGCCTGCCAAGAAGTACTGCGAAAACGGCAGCGGCAGCTCTCGCAAAGGCCTGACCGGAAGCCCCGGCAACCCCCTCACCGACACCCTCGACCCCCTCTCCTCTCTGGCCAAGGGTTGTGCCGACGCTGCTTCCTGGACCATCGGGAAGCTCAGTGACGCCGTGAAGGAGACCGCCAACGTCGACTTCACCAATGCCAAGTTCCTGCAGCAGTACGCCGTCGTGTTCGCCGCCTCGACGATCCTGACCCTCCTGCTGTGGCTGCTGGCCGTCGCCAAGCGGGCCGTCCGCGGTGTGCCCCTCACCACCGCCATCTCCGAAGCCGTCGGCTTCCTCTGGCTCACCGTGCTGGCCTCCGCCTTCACCCCCCTGATCCTCTACACGGTGGTGTCGGCGACCGACGGCGTCACCGACGTCCTCGCGAAAGCCACCGGCGACCAGACCGACACCTTCTTCGGCACCTTCTCCGGTGCCCTCGGCAAGGGCACCGACATCGGCGGCGGGCCGATCATGCTGATCGTCGTCTCCCTGGTCAGCATCCTCGCCGCCGGCATCCTCTGGCTGGAACTGGTCATCCGCGCCGCCCTGCTCTACGTCGGCGCCCTCCTCGGCACCGTCGTCTACGCCGGACTCGTCGACAAGAACCTGTGGGGCCACGTACGCCGCTGGGCCGGGATCATGATCGCCGTCATCCTCGTCAAACCGGTCATCGTGATCGTCCTCGGGCTCGCCGGCGCCCTGTCCGGCGACAGCGGCCCCGACGCCTTCTCCGCAGTCGTCTCCGGCCTCGCCATCATCCTGCTCGCCATCTTCGCCAGCGCCATGATCTACCGCTTCGTCCCCGGCTTCGGCGACGAGCTGGCCGGCTCCCGCAGCAACCGCATCATGCAGGGCGCCGAGGGCAAGGCCGCCGCCGTCATCAGCTCCCCCGCCACCCTCGTCGCCCAGGGCATCAAGACCCACAGCACCCGCGCCGACAACAACACCGGCGGCGGCCAGAGCAGCACGCCCCGCCCGGCCAACCCCGCCACCGGCGGTGTCGCCGCCCACAGCGGCCGCACCCCCGCCGGGGGCGGCGGAGCCGTCCCCTCCGCCGCGCCCGCGCCCCGCGCGGCCAGCCCGATCAACACCCCGCACGCCGGCAACGCCCGCAACAACCGCCCTGGAGGTGAAGGGCGTTGACGACCGAGTCCCACCTGTCCCATCCGGTCACGCCCCGCCGTACGTATCTGATCGGCCGCGCCCGGCCGAACGCGATCGTCGGCCGCAACCGCGAATCCGGCGAGATCGCCCTGATCATCGCCGGCGCGTTCCTCGGCATGATGTGCGGCCTCCTCGTCCCGGTCCTGTCCCTGCGCATCGTGCTCCTGACGGGCTTTCCGCTGCTCGCGCTCGCCGCGGTCTACGTGCCGTACAAGCGGCGCACCTTCTACCGGTGGTTCGAGATCAACCGCAGCTACAAGCGCACCCTCAAGCGCGGTGCCGGCTACCGGTCGAGCGTCATGGAGGCCGGCACCCGGATCGACGGCCGGGAGATCGAGATCGGACCGCCCCCGGGTATCGGCCGCATCAGCTGGCTCGCCGCCCCCTTCGGACCCGACGAGATCGCCGTACTGCTGCACGCCGACCGCAAGACGGTCACCGCCGCCATCGAGATCGAAGGCCCCGGCGTCGGCCTACGCGACTCCGAGGACCAGGAAGCCCTCGTCGACCGCTTCGGCACCCTGCTCAAGCACGTGGCCAACGGCGACGGCTTCGTCACCCGGCTGCAGATGCTCGCCCGCACCCTGCCCGCCGACCCCGACGCACACGCCAAGGACGTCGGCCTGCGCGGCGACGAACGCTCCCCCGACTGGCTGCGGCAGTCGTACGAACAGCTGCAGTCCATGGTGTCCACCAGCAGCGAGCAGCACCGCGCCTACCTCGTCGCCTGCATGCACTACAACCGCGAACTGGCCGCCGAGGCGCATGCCATGGGCCGGGCCGTACGCGCGCACGGCGGCAAGGTCGACCGGGACGCCGGACTCGCCGTCGTCATGGCCCGCGAGCTGACCGACATCTGCTCGCGGCTGCAGGAGGCCGACATCCGCGTACGCCAGCCGCTCGGCCAGGGCCGGCTGGCCTCGCTGGTCCACTCCATGTACGACCCGGACCACCCCATCGACCACATCCAGGCGATGACCAAGCGCAACGCCTGGCCGGCCGAGCTGGACGCCATGGAGCCCACCTACCTCCAGGCCAAGACCCGCGAGTCCAGCACCCGCGCCCCGTGGTGCCACGCCACGGCCTGGGTGAAGGAATGGCCCATGACCCCGGTGGGGGTGAACTTCCTCGCACCGCTCCTCGTCCACACCCCGGACGTCATCCGAACGGTCGCCGTGACGATGGATCTCGAGCCCACCGAGGTAGCCATCGAACGCATGCTGACCGAGAAGACCAACGACGAGGCCGAGGCCTCCCGCGCCGCCAAGATGAACCGGACCGTGGACCCGCGCGACATCGCGGCCCACAACCGGCTCGACCAGCGGGGCGAAGACCTCGCCAGCGGCGCGGCGGGCGTCAACCTCGTCGGCTACATCACCGTCTCGTCCCGCTCCCCGGAGGCCCTCGCCCGCGACAAGCGCACGATAAGGGCCTCCGCCGGCAAGTCGTACCTCAAGCTGGAGTGGTGCGATCGCGAGCACCACCGCGCCTTCGTGAACACACTTCCCTTCGCCACCGGCATCCGAAGGTAGGGGCTGATTCACCGATGCGGGATCCGCTGTCCATCCTCACCGAAGCCTTCACCTCCTTCCTCTTCGGGAAGGTGGAGACCACCCGGCTGCCGGTGCGCACCTCCACGGGCCAGGCCCAGGCCGTCTACCTGCCCACCGCCGCGCCCGGCCTCGGCGACTCCGGTGTCATCATCGGCCGTGAGGTCTACTCCGGAAAGGGGTACATCTACGACCCCTTCCAGCTCTACGGCCAGCAGCTCCCGGCCCCCCACTGGCTCGTCCTCGGAGAGTCCGGCAACGGCAAGTCGGCGCTGGAGAAGACGTACGTCCTGCGCCAGCTGCGGTTCAAGGACCGCCAGGTCGTCGTCCTGGACGCGCAGGGCGAGGACGGGGTCGGCGAGTGGAACCTCATCGCCGAGGAGCTGGGGATAACCCCCATCCGGCTCGACCCCACGGCCGCCCTGAACCACGGGATCCGGCTCAACCCGCTGGACCCCGCGATCACCACGACCGGCCAGCTCGCGCTGCTCCGGACCATCATCGAGGTGGCCATGGGCCACGGCCTCGACGAGCGCTCCGGCTTCGCGCTGAAGGTCGCCCACTCGTTCGTCAACGAGACGATCGTCGACCGCCAGCCCGTGCTCACCGACATCGTCGAGCAGCTACGGCATCCCGAACCGGAATCGGCCGAGGCGATGAACGTCGCCATAGACGACGTACGGGCCTGGGGACTCGACGTCGCCCTGGTGCTGGACCGGCTGGTCGACGGTGACCTGCGCGGCATGTTCGACGGTCCGACCACGGTCGGCATCGACCTGGACGCCCCGCTGATCGTCTTCGACCTGTCCCACATCGACCGCAACTCCATCGCCATGCCCATCCTCATGGCGATCGTCGGCGTGTGGCTGGAGCACACCTGGATCCGCCCCGACCGCAAGAAGCGCATCTTCCTGGTGGAAGAGGCCTGGCACATCATCAACAGCCCGTTCGTCGCCCAGCTCTTCCAGCGGCTGCTGAAGTTCGGGCGCCGGCTGGGCCTGTCCTTCGTCGCCGTCGTCCACCACCTGTCCGACGTGGTGGACGGTGCGGCGGCGAAGGAGGCGGCGGCGATCCTGAAAATGGCGTCGACCCGGACGATCTACGCCCAGAAGGCGGACGAGGCACGGGCCACGGGCCGGGTGATCGGCCTGCCCAGATGGGCGGTCGAGATCATCCCGACCCTCACACCCGGCATCGCCGTCTGGGACGTCAACGGCAACGTCCAGGTGGTCAAACACCTGATCACCGAGACGGAACGCCCACTGGTCTTCACCGACCGCGCGATGACCGAGTCCTCCGCCGACCTCACGGCCGACGACGCCCTGCGCGCCGCCGAGCTGGAGGCCGAGCAACGGGCGGCGGCCTTCGTGGAGCAGCACCTGGGCGACTCCGAGTCGACGGTGGCGTAGGGGGACGGCGTGGGACCGGACGCTCGCGATCACCGTACCGACCGGCGAGAGGGCCAGGGCGGCATTCCCGACGGCCTCCTGGTCGGGATACTGGCCTTCCTCCTCGGCATGACCCTGATGGTGTGGACGGCCACGGGGCTGGCAGCCCTCTTCGCACACGGCGGCCTGCCCGACGGCGTCACGTTCACCCGCACCCCCTTGGCGATGCGCCACCTCATCGGCCGGCCGCACGACATCGCCGGCGCCTGGCCCGACACCCCGGCGTCCCAGCTGTCCGGCTGGGGTCTGTTCTGGGGCCTGTTCATCGGCCAGCTGATGATCCTGCTCGTCATGACGCTGTTCGCGATGGGGGCGCTGGCCCGGTGGCGAGCGGGTAAGACCAGGCGCCGGGCGGAACGACAGCGGGCCCGGGCGCCGCGGCCCACGACACCGGAACAGCGCCACGAGGTCCCTGTACCGCGCGCGGAGCCGTCCCCGGGGCCCTCCGCCCCGGTCCTGGACCCCATGCCGCCGGCCTTGGAGCCGACAGCGCCGTCCCCCTCGCAACGGACGGCACCCGACCGGGAACCCACGGCATCGGCCATGACTCCGGCGGGACCGGCTCCGCAAGCGAAGGCATCGGCCATGACTCCGGCCGGATCGGCTCCGGAAGCGAAGGCGCCGGCCCTGGAACCGACAGCACCGGCCCTGGAGACGCCAGGACCGGCCCCGGAGACGACAGCACCGGCTCTGGAAGCCAAGGCGCCGGCGCTGGAGCCGATGGCGGCGATGGCGCCGCTGCGCTACGGAGCGCCCGCGGCCCGCCACTCAGCCGCGGCGCTGGCGATCCAGGACGCGCAGGGTCCCGCCCTGGTGGTCACCTCGAACCCCGCCGTCTGGCAGGACACCAAGGACGCCAGAGCCAAACTCGGCCCCACCCTCCTCTACGACCCGATCCATCTCTGCGACACCCCGGCCCGCCTCCACTGGTCCCCGGCCAGCGGCTGCGAGGACAAAGAGACCGCCCTGCGCAGAGCCACGGCCCTCCTCGCCCCCGTGCAGCCCACCGCCAAGATCGACCAGGCGGTGGCCGACACGGCGGTCACGCTGCTGCGCAGCTACCTCCACGCCGCCGCGCTGGACAACCGCACCGTCCGCCACGTCCAGCGCTGGTCCCAGGGCACCCAGGTCCAGGACGCCGTACGCACCCTCCGCACGCATCCCAAGGCCGCCCCCGGTGCAGCGGGAGAACTCGAGGCAGCGCTCACCGCACATCCCGAACGCCGTGACGTGGCCCACGAGTTGACCAGCCGGGCCCTGTCCGCGCTCTCCACGGTCAACATCCGCGAGGCCTGCACCGCGAACCGAAACGATGCGCTCGCCCTGGATTCCTTCGTCCACGAAGGGGGCACGCTCTATCTGGTCGGTGAATCCATCGAGGACCCCCGGAGCAACCCCGGCGCGATGCCGCTCCTGACGGCTCTCGTCTCCAGCGTGGTCGAGCGCGGCCGGCGCATGGCCGAACGGTCATCCTCCGGTCGGCTCGACCCACCACTCACCCTGGTCCTGGACGACATCGCGGCCGTCGCCCCCTTCCCGGAGCTGCCGCGGCTCCTCGCCACCGGCACCGCTCAGGGCCTGCCGACCCTGGCCCTGCTCCGCTCCCGCGAACAGGCCCGCTCCCGCTGGCCGCACCAGCAACTACCGGTCTAACGGCACCCGATCGGCGACCACCGGGCTACGAGTCCAACGGCCCGGTCCGTGAGCACCGCAGCCACCGCTCCAGCAGCTCCCGATCCGCGACCACCGCAGCCACCGCTTCAGCAGCTCCCGGTCCGCGACCACCGCAGCTACCGCTCCAGCACGAACTCCCACTCCTTCTCCGCCTCGTTCTTCGTGAACGACACCATCAGCCCGCTCGGCTCGAACCCGAGCCTCCGGTAAGCCCCCTGCGCCCGCGCGTTGTCGGCGTGCACGAAGAGCCGCACCCGCTCGGCGCCCTGCTGCCAGGCCCAGCTCACGCCGGCGTCGAACAGAGCCTTGATCAGCCCGTTCCCCCGGTGCTCGGGCCGCACGAACACGCCGACCACGTGGCCCTGCCGGCGCTCGACCAGCTTGCCGCTCCAGTCCTTCGACCCGGCCTCCTCGATGAGCACGGTGACGGTACCGGCCCACGTCCCGTCCGGCGCCTCGGCGATGATCTGACGCGCCGACTCCGAGTTCTCCCCGGATCCGACGGCCCGCTCCTGCCAGAACGCGTCCGGCTTGACCACCGCGTCGTCGTACGTCTCAAGGAACGCGAGATGGGCGACCGGATCCCGCAGCGCGTCGAGGCGCAGCCGCCTCACGGCGGCCCAGTCGTCGGGACGGATCGCGCGGACGACGTAGTCGTCGCTGGCCGAGATGCTCATGCGGCCACGGTAGCCCGCGCCCCATGGTCGGCTCACCCGATATACGGGCCGATTGTCGACGGCCGAAATCTCCCTAGAACGCAGAAAACCCCCGCATCTTTCGATGCGGGGGTTTCCCTAAAAATTGTTCGGCGGTGTCCTACTCTCCCACAGGGTCCCCCCTGCAGTACCATCGGCGCTGTGAGGCTTAGCTTCCGGGTTCGAAATGTAACCGGGCGTTT
>NZ_JBICWT010000005.1:0-346174 GCF_043199955.1 Streptomyces sp. NPDC048514
GTACTGCAGGGGGGACCCTGTGGGAGAGTAGGACACCGCCGAACAATTTTTAGGGAAACCCCCGCATCGAAAGATGCGGGGGTTTTCTGCGTTCTGGATGCTTTTATCAGCGGCACACCTGTCCAGACCGTGTACCCGGCCCGGAAAGCAGCGGCACACGGTGGTTCAGAGCCGGCCCGCTGCTTTGAGGGACAGATACGCGTCCGCCAGTGCCGACGCCAGATTGTCCGGGGTCGCGTCCACCACCGTCACACCGTGACGACGAAGTCGTTCCGCCGTGCGCCGGCGTTCGCTCTGCGCCTGGGCCGCCGCCGCGGCCTCGTACACCGCCTCCACCGTGCCGCGCGCCTTCGCCATGCCTTCGATGTGCGGGTCCGCCACCGAGGCCACCAGGACGGTGTGGCGCTGTGTGAGCCGTGGCAGCACGGGCAGCAGACCCTCCTCCACCGGTGCCGCATCGAGCGTGGTGAGCAGCACGACGAGGGAGCGCCGGGAGGCGACCCGCAAGGCCGCGGCGGTGAGACCGCGGGCATCCGTCTCGACGAGCTCCGGTTCCAGCGTGGCCATCGCGCCGACCACGGAAGGGAGCACGTCGCCAGCCGAGCGGCCCTGGACCAGAGCCCGCACCCGGCGGTCGTAGGCGAGCAGGTCCACGCGGTCGCCGGCACGGGACGCGAGCGCCGCGAGGAGCAGGGCCGCGTCCATGGCGGCGTCCAGGCGTGGGGCGTCGCCCACGCGCCCGGCCGAGGTGCGGCCGGTGTCGAGGACCAGCAGGATGCGGCGGTCGCGCTCGGGACGCCAGGTGCGGACGGCGACCGCGGACTGGCGGGCGGTCGCCCGCCAGTCGATCGAGCGGGTGTCGTCGCCGGCCACGTACTCGCGCAGGCTGTCGAACTCGGTTCCCTCGCCGCGGGTGAGCACGCTGGTGCGGCCGTCGAGCTCCCGCAGCCGGGCGAGCTTCGACGGCAGATGCCTGCGGCTGGTGAACGGTGGCAGCACGCGCACCGTCCAGGGCACCCGGTGGGAGCCCTGGCGGGAGAAGAGGCCGAGGGGGCCGTACGAGCGGATCGTCACGCGGTCGGCCCGGCGGTCACCCCGCCGGGTGGGACGCAGCCGGGTCGTCACGCGCCGGCGTTCGCCCGGGGGGACGTTCAGGCGGTGACGGGAGGCCTCGACCTCCGTGCCCGACTCCCAGCTGCTGGGCGGCCAGGCGTCCCGCACCCGGGCCCGCAGGGGGCGGCGGGAGGGGTTGCCGACCGTGAGTGTGACGTCGGCGCTCCCGCCGAGACGGACGGAGGTGTCACCGGAGCGGGCCAGGACCAGCCGTCGGACGGGAGCGGCGAGCGCGTAGTCGCAGGCGCAGGCCAGGGCCAGTGGGCCGTTGACCGCGAGGATGCCCGTCCAGCCGGGTTCCAGGATGCCGACGGGGATCGAGCCGAGGGCCGCGAGGAGGGCGGCGCGTCCGGTGAGAGCCATCAGCGGGGGACCGGGACGTGGGCGAGGATGGAGTTGATGACGGCGTCGGCCGTCACGCCCTCCATCTCGGCCTCGGGGCGCAGCTGCACGCGATGGCGCAGAGTGGGCAGGGCGAGGGCCTTCACGTCGTCGGGGATGACGTAGTCGCGGCCCGTCAGCCAGGCCCAGGCACGGGACGTGGCCAGCAGGGCGGTGGCGCCGCGCGGCGAGACGCCCAGGGCGAGCGAGGGCGACTCGCGGGTTGCCCGGCAGACGTCCACGACGTAGGCGGTGATCTCGGCGGAGACCGTCGTCCTGGCTACCGCGGCACGGGCGGCCGCCAGTTCGGCGGGGCCGGCGACGGGGCGTACGCCGGCGGCGTGCAGATCGCGTGGGTCGAAGCCCGAGGCGTGCCGGGTGAGGACGTCGATCTCGTCCTGCCGCGAGGGCAGAGGCATCGTCAGTTTGAGCAGGAAGCGGTCCAGTTGGGCCTCGGGCAGGGGGTAGGTGCCCTCGTACTCGACGGGGTTCTGGGTCGCGGCGACCAGGAACGGCTCGGGCAGCGGACGCGGGGTGCCGTCGACCGTGACCTGACGTTCCTCCATGGCCTCCAGGAGGGACGACTGGGTCTTGGGCGGCGTGCGGTTGATCTCGTCCGCGAGCAGGAGGTTGGTGAAGACCGGGCCGGGCTGGAAGGAGAACTCGGCGGTGCGGGTGTCGTAGACGAGGGAGCCGGTGACGTCGCTGGGCATCAGGTCGGGGGTGAACTGGACGCGCTTGGTGTCGAGTTCGAGGGCGGAGGCGAGGGTCCGCACGAGCAGCGTCTTGGCGACGCCGGGTACCCCTTCGAGCAGGACGTGCCCGCGGCAGAGGAGGGCGACGACGAGGCCGGTCACGGCGGGGTCCTGGCCGACCACGGCTTTCGCGATCTCGGCGCGCAGGGCCTCGAGGGAGGCGCGGGCGGTGTCCGCCTCCCCGGTCTGCCCGGCGTTGTCAGTGGTCGGGTCCATCATGAACGGCGTACCTCTCTTTCGAGGGCGTCGAGTTGGTCGGTCAGTGCGATGAGGGCCTTGTCGTCGCCGGGTGGCGGCCCGAAGAGGAGAGCGTGCAGGGTCTGTCCCTCGCCGGCCAGGTGCGTGGACAGTGCGGGGAGCAGGGACTCGGGCGCGTGCGCCTGGGAGACGGGGACGCCGAGGAGGGGGGCGAGGCGGGTGCGGGTGGTGGAGCGAAGAGCGGCGGCCGCGCGGTCCCGGGCGTTGGCCTTGCGGTAGAGGCGGGCGCGGCCTTCGGCGGTCTCGGAGGCGCGGATCGCGACCGGGAGCCGTTCGGGCACGAGAGGGCCGAAGCGGCGCGCCCGCCAGAAGGCGGCGAGGACCGCCGCGAGGAACAGCTGCAGGGTGCCCCACAGCCATCCCGGCGGGAGCAGGTCGAGAAAGCTCTCGCGTTCGTCGTCGATGGCGGAGGAGTCGGCCAACGAGGGGAGGTACCAGACCAGATGGGGGCGGGAGCCGAGGAGCTGGAGGGCGAGCGAGGCGTCGCCCTGCTCGTCGAGACGGTCGTTGTAGAGGATGTCGGGCGCGCCGAGTACGACGGTGTCGCCGCCCCCGGTCGCGGCGGGGACGCGCAGCAGGGTGGCCAGGCGGTGGCTCGGGTAGCAGGAGTCGGCGTCGAGGCGGGTCGTGGTGTAGCGGATGCCGCCGGTGTCGGCGCTGCCCGCGCGCCGGGCCTCGGGCAGGGTGCAGTCGGGGGCGAGCGTGGTGCGGAGGCTGCTCGCGGGGTCCGCGGTGACACCGGGGGCGAGCCGCTCGACGGAGGAGCCGCCGGCCGCGACCAGGACGGTGCGGCCGCCGGACGCGGCGGTCGCCTCGCGCAGTCGGCTCTGCTGCCGGCCGGTCAGCAGATCGGGGACGGCGACCAGGACGGTGGTGTCGCGGCCGGCGGCGGCGCGTGCGGCGTCGAGCGTGGTGACCACGCGCGTGGACACGCCGCGGTCGGCGAGGAGCCGGACGACGGCGCGGCTGCCGTGCGGGTCGACGGAGCGCGGGTCGAGGGCGCCGTGCTGGGCCGTGGAGCGCACGGCGGCCATGACGACCGCCGCGGCCAGGACCAGCACGACGGCCAGGGCGAGGCCCCGGTTGCGGGTCCACACCTGGCGCGCGGTGGGCGTGGTGGAGGTGGTCGGCAGGGTGGCCTCGGTGGTCACTCGGCGTTCCTCCGGGTGCGGCTGCTACTGCTACTGCTGCTACTGCTGTGGCTGGTGCCGGCGGCGCTGTCGGCGAGGCTGGGCCGGGCGCGTTCCACGTCGCGGTCGAGTTCGGCGAGGCGCTGGTACGTCTGCTCATCCGCCCTGCGCCCGCCGTACGTGACGTCGTCGAACTCCCGGGCGGCGGCGCGCAGCCGGTCCGTGTGCGCGGGAAGGGCGCGGCCGGCCTCGGCCGCGGCTTCGTCGGCGGTGCGGCCGGCGCGCACGTCGAGCAGGGCCCGTTCCTCCAGCGAGCGGACGATGGCCCGCATGCGTTCCCGGACGGCCTGGTTCCAGTGGCCCTGCGCCGCGTGTGCCTCACCGGCCGCACGGTGTTCGGCGGCGCTGCGCGGGCGGTCGTCGAACAGAACGCCGGCGGAGACGGGTTGCCGGCGCGGGACGCCCAGGCGCCACCACAGGGCGGCCACCACGGCGACCACGCACAGGATCACCACGACCAGGCCCACCGCACCGCCGGGCGTCGCCGAGGCGGCCGTGCCGAAGAGTCTGCCGAGCCAGTCCCAGAAGGCGTTCAGAGCACGCTGGAGCAGGCCGGGGTCGTTCTCGTGGTACATCCGCTTGGACAGCTCGCGCCGGGCGGCCTCCCGCGCGGGATCACGCGGGACGGTCACCGGCGGCTCGTCGCCCGAGCCGCCGGCCGCCAGGGCGACCCGGTCCGCAGCCCGCAGCAGTCCGCGTACGACGCCGGTGCCGGTACCGGACACGGCCGCCGGCAGAACTCCCCCCGCCGGGCTCACCGCATCAGCTCCCCGGGACCGGGCCGGCGGCGCCCGTGCCGGAGGCCTGGACACCGGACGCGCGGGTCAGTTCGAGGTCGAGGGCCTCGCGGCGGATCCGCTGGTCGATGTAGAGGAGGACCGTGACACCCGCGCTGATCGGGAGGGTGATCGTGGTGCCGATCAGCGAGCCGATGCCGCGGACGATCAGGAACGTCCAGCTGAGGTGCCCGCTGCCGGCGCCGAACAGGTTGCTCATGTCGTCGCCGCTCGCGACGGCCCCGACGAGGGCGAACGGGATGGCGACGAGCGACGCGACGATGTTGGTGATCAGCCCGGTGAGCAGCGCGATGCCGAAGACGCGCCACCAGGAGCCGCGCACCAGCTTCGCGGAGCGGCTCATGGACTTCACGATGCCCTGCCGTTCGAGCATCAGGGCGGGCGTGGCCAGGTAGAAGCGGATCATCAGCCAGCCCGCGACGACGATGGCCGCGAGGACGCCGAGGACGAGCAGTGCCGCCGCCGCACCGTCGCTGCCGCCTCCGACGAGGACGAGGATGCCGGGGAGCGCCCCGGCGAGGACCGTGCCGAAGAAGATCAGGCCGAGCAGCAGGAGCAGGCCGAACAGCCGGGGGATCTGCGGACGGGCTTCGCGCCAGGCCTGACCGGCGTCGACCGGCCTGCCGAGGACGGCACGGCTGGTGATGGTCGTCAGCAGGGCGGTGGCGATGATCACGGCGACCGTGGAGATCACGGTGATGAGACCGGTGCCGATCAGGCTGTCCCGCAGGGCTCGCAGGATGTCGTCGGGGCTGGCGTTCGGGTCGTCCAGCGCCGTCTGACCGATGTCGTTCATGACGAGGCCCTGCACGAGGACCAGCGTCGTCTCGACGAGCAGTGCGACCGCCAGCGAGACGCCGAGCACCGTGCGCCAGTGGGTGCGCATGGTGGAGACGGCGCCGTCCAGGATCTCGCCGACGCCGAGCGGACGCAGGGGGATGACACCGGGCTTGGCCGCCGGCGGGGGGCCGCCCCAGCCGCCGCCCCAGGAGGGGTAAGGGCCGGGGGCGCCGTGACCGGGGGCGCCGTAGCCGCCGCCGGGGGGAGGGCCGCCGTAGCCGCCGGGGGCCGGGGCGCCCGGCGGGGGGCCGCCCCAGCCCGGGCCGGGTGGCGGGGGCGGGGGAGCCTGTTGCGGGGCGGGGGCGCCGGTCGGCGCGGACCACTGTCCGGCCGGCGGCTGCTCCTTGGACCACTTCACGCCCGGGGACTGCGGGTCGGTGCCCGGCTCCGGTGCCGGCTCGGCTGGGCCGGGGCGCTCGGCGGGCTCGGTGGTGCTCGTGCCGGGGCGGTCGGCGGGCTCGGTGCCGGGACGGCCGGCGGCGTCGGCGGGCTCTGCGGGACCGGACGCGCCGGGCTCCCGCCCCTCGGGCGGCGGGGCGGATCCGGGCGAGGCCCAGCCCGGAGTGTCTGTCATCGAAGCTCCTTCTCGATGCCCGTCCGCGGTCGCGGCGGCAGGTTGGCAGCCATCGTGCCATGGGGCGGTCGTCCGCGGATCGGCCGCGGTAGGGCCTGGACACCTTCAATTGTCCGCCTGTTCCGGGGCAGACTGACCGCATGGCTGATCAGCAGGCGCGAACCGGCGGGGACAAGCGTCCGAGCGAGATACCGGTGATCCGATGGGAGGAACCACCCGAAGGTCCCGTACTGGTCCTTCTCGATCAGACGAGGCTCCCGGCCGAGGAGGCCGAGCTGGTCTGCACCGACGCGGCGGCGCTGGTGGAGGCGATCCGCGCGCTCGCCGTACGCGGGGCGCCGCTGCTCGGGATCGCGGGGGCGTACGGCGTCGCGCTCGCCGCCGCGCGGGGCTTCGACGTGGCCGAGGCGGCGCGGGCGCTGGAGGAGGCCCGGCCCACCGCGGTGAACCTGTCCGTCGGCGTGCGCCGGGCCCAGGCCGCGCACCAGGCGGAGCTGGCCAGGACCGGCGACGCCACGGCGGCGGCGACCGCGGCGCTGGCCGCGGCGCGGGCGCTGCACCGGGAGGACGCCGAGGCCAGCACGCGGATGGCCGCGCACGGTCTGGCGCTGCTGGACGAACTGCTTCCCGGCGGAGGGCACCGCGTGCTCACCCACTGCAACAGCGGCTCGCTGGTGTCGGGCGGTGACGGCACCGCGTTCGCGGTGGCCCTCGCGGCACATCGGCGAGGGCGGCTGCGGCGGCTCTGGGTGGACGAGACGCGTCCGTTGCTGCAGGGCGCCCGGCTGACGGCGTACGAGGCGGCCCGCACCGGCATGGCGTACACCCTGCTCACCGACAACGCGGCGGGGTCGCTGTTCGCGGCG
Organism: Streptomyces sp. NPDC048514; assembly: GCF_043199955.1. Taxonomy (NCBI): domain Bacteria; kingdom Bacillati; phylum Actinomycetota; class Actinomycetes; order Kitasatosporales; family Streptomycetaceae; genus Streptomyces; species Streptomyces sp. NPDC048514. The sequence continues at coordinate 6,775 of NZ_JBICWT010000005.1, forward strand.
GGCGAGGTGGACGCGGTACTCGTCGGGGCGGACCGGATCGCGGCCGACGGCTCGGTGGCGAACAAGGTGGGGAGCTACCCGCTCGCCGTGCTCGCGCGCTACCACCACGTGCCGTTCATCGTGGTGGCGCCGCTGACGACGGTCGATCCGGACACTCCCGACGGGGCGTCCATCGAGGTCGAGCAGCGCCCCGGCTACGAGGTGACCGAGCTGGCGGCGCCCCAGGGGCCGGTGGCGGGCGCGGGCGGCGGCATCGTGGTGGCTCCCCTGGGGACGCAGGCGTACAACCCGGCGTTCGACGTGACGCCGCCCGAGCTGGTGACGGCCATCGTCACCGAGGAGGGAGCCGTCTCACCCGTGACGGCCGAGGCTCTCGCGGAGCTGGGCGCCAGGTCCCGCCGGGCGGTGATCGGCTGACGGGCCGGGGGTCGCGCACGCTCGCCGGACGGTGATCGGCTGACGGGTCGGGGGTCGCGCACGCTCGCCGGACGGTGATCGGCTGACGGCCCCGCGTCGTGGTCGGCGCGCCACGAGGCACCGCGGGCGCCCGCGGTGCCCCGTGCACCCGGCACGGATCCGCGCAAGCGTGCGCGGCGACGAGGGAAGGGGCCGTGGCGGCCGAGGCCGGTGGCCAGGGCGGACCTACCGGCGGGTTCGACGGCCCCCGGGATACCGCCCGGGGGCCGTCGGGGAGGCCCGGTGCCTCGGGCCCGTACCCTCGGGGCAGACAGTGACGGCTCCGTACGACTATCGTCACGGGCCAGTGAGGTGCCTCACCTGGGCCTCTGTCGTCGTTACGAGAATGGGATGATGTCGTTTATGAAGGGACGAGTCCTTGTCGTCGACGACGACACCGCACTGGCCGAGATGCTCGGCATCGTGCTGCGTGGTGAAGGTTTTGAGCCGTCTTTCGTAGCCGACGGCGACAAGGCGCTGGCCGCTTTCCGTGAGAGCAAGCCCGACCTGGTACTGCTCGACCTGATGCTGCCCGGCCGGGACGGCATCGAGGTGTGCAGGCTGATCCGGGCGGAGTCCGGTGTGCCGATCGTGATGCTCACGGCCAAGAGCGACACCGTCGACGTGGTTGTGGGCCTGGAGTCGGGTGCTGACGACTACATCGTCAAGCCGTTCAAGCCCAAGGAGCTGGTCGCGCGGATCCGCGCGCGGCTGCGGCGGTCCGAGGAGCCGGCGCCGGAGCAGCTGACCATCGGCGACCTGGTGATCGATGTGGCCGGGCACTCGGTGAAGCGGGACGGGCAGTCGATCGCGCTGACCCCGCTGGAGTTCGACCTGCTGGTGGCGCTCGCCCGCAAGCCGTGGCAGGTGTTCACCCGTGAGGTGCTGCTCGAGCAGGTGTGGGGCTATCGGCACGCGGCCGACACACGGCTCGTCAACGTGCATGTGCAGCGGCTGCGGTCCAAGGTCGAGAAGGACCCGGAGCGGCCGGAGATCGTGGTGACCGTCCGCGGTGTCGGTTACAAGGCCGGACCGAGCTGACATGTCCGGGGACAGTGCCGCTTCGGCTCCCGGCGGATCCGCTGCCGGTCCGGGACGGCCTGTCGGCCGGGCGGCGGCCGGTGCGCGTCTCAGGCGCCTCTTCGAGGGCGGGCTGCTGCGGGGCGGGGTCCAGGGCAGCCCCGTGGTGCGGTTGTTCCTGCGCTGGGTGCGCCGGCCGCTGCTGCCGATGATGCGGCTGTGGCGGCGCAACATCCAGCTCAGGGTCGTCGCCACGACCCTGCTGATGTCGCTGGGCGTCGTCCTGCTGCTCGGCTTCGTGGTGATCGGGCAGGTGCGCAACGGCCTGCTGGACGCCAAGGTGAAGGCCTCGCAGAGCCAGGCCACGGGCGGGTTCGCGGTGGCCAGGCAGAAGGCCGACGAGGCGGCCGGCGGGACCGGGACGGGTACGGGCGCCGGAACCGGCAGCGCCGACGGCACCACGACCGCTGACGGAAGGCAGTCGCAGAACGTCATCCAGTGGATGAGCGACCTCGTGGAGTCGCTGTCCAGCGGCGGCGCGGGCGCCTTCGACGTGGCCACGCTTCCCGTGGGCGACGACAGCGGCGGCGGCCGCAGCCCGCGCGGCTCCGGGAACGTCAACCCCACCTCCAGCGTCCCCGGTGACCTGCGCGAGCGGGTCAACAGCGGTACGACGGCCGCGCAGAGCTACACGCGGATCGTCTACTCCAACGACAAGGAATCGCAGCCGGCACTGGTCATCGGCAAGCAGGTCAACGACCCCAACGGGCGTCCCTACGAGCTGTACTACCTCTTCCCGCTCACGCAGGAGGAGAAGTCCCTGAGCCTGGTCAAGGGCACCCTGGCGACCGCCGGGCTGTTCGTCGTGGTCCTGCTCGGCGCCATCGCCTGGCTGGTGGTGCGCCAGGTCGTCACGCCGGTGCGGATGGCGGCCGGGATCGCGGAGCGGCTGTCCGCCGGACAGCTGCAGGAGCGGATGAAGGTCACCGGCGAGGACGACATCGCCCGCCTGGGCGAGGCCTTCAACAAGATGGCGCAGAACCTCCAGGTGAAGATCCAGCAGCTGGAGGACCTCTCGCGGATGCAGCGCCGGTTCGTCTCCGACGTCTCGCACGAGCTGCGCACCCCGCTGACGACCGTCCGGATGGCGGCCGACGTCATCCACGAGGCGCGCGAGGACTTCGACCCGATCACCGCGCGGTCGGCGGAACTCCTCGCCGACCAGCTGGACCGGTTCGAGTCGCTGCTCGCCGACCTGCTGGAGATCAGCCGCTTCGACGCGGGCGCGGCGGCCCTGGAGGCCGAGCCGATAGACCTCAGGGAGGTCGTCCGGCGCGTGGTCAGCGGCGCCGAGCCGCTCGCCGAACGCAAGGGCACGCACATACGCGTGCTCGGCGACCAGCAGCCCGTCGTCGCCGAGGCGGACGCGCGGCGCGTCGAGCGGGTGCTGCGCAACCTCGTCGTCAACGCCGTCGAGCACGGCGACGGCAAGGATGTCGTCGTCAGGCTCGCCGCCGCGGGCGGCGCGGTCGCCATCGCGGTGCGCGACTACGGCGTGGGACTCAAGCCGGGCGAGGCGACCCGGGTCTTCAGCCGCTTCTGGCGGGCGGACCCGGCACGTGCGCGTACCACCGGCGGCACGGGCCTCGGCCTGTCGATCGCCCTGGAGGACGCGCGGCTGCACGGCGGCTGGCTGCAGGCCTGGGGGGAGCCCGGCGGCGGCTCGCAGTTCCGGCTGACGCTGCCCAGGACCGCCGACGAGCCGCTGCGGGGCTCGCCGATACCGCTGGAGCCCAAGGACTCGCGCCGCAACCGCGGCCTCGACGACGCCGGACTGCCCCGCGGGGGCGAGGAGAAGCGGGCGACCGTGCCCGTGCAGCACGGCGGAGCCCAGTCGGCGGCGCTGCCGCCTCGCACCTCCGGCGCGCCCCGCCTGGCCGGCTCCGCCCCCGCCGCCGACCCGGCCGCCCTGCCCGGCAACGGCAACGGTGCCCGTGTGGTGCCCCGGCCCACCGGTGGTGCCCGGCGGCCGGACGACCGGTCCGCGCAGCGCCCGGCATCCGACACGGACGCGGCCGTACCGCACGACTCGACCGAGCCAGGGGAGGCATTTCGTGGGCGCTGACCGCAGGGGGAGCGGCCGGCGACGTCCGGGGCGCGCGGTGGCGTACACCGCCTTGGGGGTCGTTCTGCTGGCCGGGTGCGCCTCGATGCCCGACAGCGGCGACCTGCGGAACGTGGAGTCCACACCGCGGCAGGACACCGCGGTCCGGGTCTTCGCCGTGCCGCCCGCCGAGGGTGCCGGTCCCGGCGAGATCATGCAGGGCTTCCTGGAGGCACTGACCAGCGACGACCCGCAGTACGACACGGCCCGCAAGTACCTCACGTCCGACGCGGCCCGTGTCTGGCGGCCCGAGCGGTCGACCACGGTCCTCACGAACGGGCCGAGCATCGAGACCGACTGCCAGGCGGGCGGCCGGGAGGATGACGACGGCGTGACCTGCGTCCTGGCCGGCAGCCGGGTCGCGACGGTCGACGCGCAGCAGGCGTACCAGCCCGCCGACGGGTCGTACCGCAAGAAGCTGCACCTGGTGCGGAGTCCCAAGAGCGGGCAGTGGCGCATCGACGCGCTGCCCGACGGCGTCGTCATGGGCAAGTCGGACTTCCAGCGCAACTACACGTCCGTCGACAAGTACTACTTCGCCTCCAACACGGCGGTCGGGGCGAGTGCGCAGCCGGTGGCTGTCGCCGATCCGGTGTTCGTGCGCAGCAAGGTGGACCCGATGACCCAGATGGTCCGCTCGCTGCTGAACGGGCCCAGTACCTGGCTCGGCCTGGTGGTCCGCTCCAGCTTCCCCACCGGAACGGCCCTGCAGAAGGGCGCCTCGGGGCTGACGCCGGACGATCGGAACAGGCTGACGGTGCCACTGAACCTCAGGGCGTCCAGGGTCGCGGCGGGTAAGTGCGCCGAGATGGCGACCCAGGTGCTGTTCACCCTGCGGAACCTGACGCCGACGCTCGAGTCCGTCGAGTTGCGGGGGCTCGGTGGCGAGCGGCTGTGCGATCTGACCGAGGAGCGCGCCGAGTCCGCCGCCTGGCACGGCTCGGCCAAGCGCCCCGACTATCTGTACTTCCTCGACGGCAGGCACCGGGTGGTGCGGATGGCGACCGGAAGCACCGGTACGGGCGCCGGTGCGGCCCCGGTGCCCGGTCCGCTCGGCGACGGCGACAAGAAGCTGCAGTCGGTCGCGGTGTCGCGGGACGAGCACACCGCGGCCGGGGTCGGCGACGACGGCAGGTCCCTGTACGTGGCGTCGCTGGCGTCGGGCGGCTCGCTCGGGGAACCGGTGGCCACCAGCACCGGCGCGACCCCTGCCGACCGGCTGACGACACCGAGCTGGGACGCACGCGGCGATCTGTGGGTGGCCGACCGTGATCCGCACCGTCCGCGGCTGAAGGTCCTTGAGCAGGGCGTCGCGGAGCCGGAGGACGTCGCCGTCCCCGATCTGCCCGGACGCATCAAGGACGCGCGGGTGGCCGCGGACGGAGTGCGCATCGCCCTCGTGGTGGAGAAGGACGGCAAGCAGTCGCTGCTCATCGGCCGGATCCAGCGCGACGACGGGACCGGGCAGGGCATCTCGGTGGACGGACTGCGGCCCGCCGCACCCGGCTTGGAGCAGGTCAGCGCCATCTCCTGGGCCGGGGGCAGCAGGCTGCTCGTCGTCGGCCGGGAGCAGGGCGGCGTGCAGCAGATGCGGTACGTCGAGGTCGACGGCTCCACGCTGGACGGACCGGCTCCCGGGGCGCTGCCGGGGGCGAAGGCGATCGCCGCGTCCGAGGACGAGCGGGTTCCGCTGGTGGCGTACTCGGACGACGGGATCGTCCGGCTGCCGGCCGGGACGCAGTGGCAGAAGGTCGACAAGGACGGGACGGCACCGGTCTACCCCGGCTGAACGGACGGCACGGCACGGGTCTGCCCCGGCTGAACGGACGGCACGGCACGGGTCTGCCCGGGCTGAACGGACGGTACGGCACGGGTCTGCCCCGGCCCGAGGAACGGGTCGGCGACGGCCCCCCGGTCCGAACACCGCGAGGGCGTCGGTCTGCCCCGGCCGAACGGACGGCACCGGGAAGGTTCGCGCCGGACGTGTCCGTCCCCCGTGCGGGTGACGCGACGCGCGGTGCCGCGGGTTGTCCACAGGGCGTTTTCCACAGGGGTGGCCGGGCGTCGCCCGCGCGGGCACAGTGGTTGTCATGCGGGGGTGGTGGCAGGACCTCACCGACCTGGTGCTGCCGGCCCAGTGCGCGGGCTGCGAGGCACCTCGTACGCTGCTCTGCCCGCGGTGCCGGGCCGCGCTGCACGGCACCGCGCCGCGGCGGGTGCGGCCGGTGCCGGAGCCGGCCGGGCTGCCGGTGGTGCATGCGGCGGCTCCGTACGCGGACGAGGTGCGGACACTGCTCCTCGCCCACAAGGAGCGGGGCGCACTGGCGCTGGCCGGAGCACTGGGCACGGCTCTGGCGGGCGCGGTGCGGGCGGGGCTGCACCGGCGCGAGGGGGCGGCGGGAGCGCAGGTGCGGGGGCCCGTGCTGCTCGTGCCCGTGCCGTCAGCTCCGTGGGCCGTCAGGGCGCGAGGGCACGATCCGGTGCGGCGGACGGCGCTCGCGGCCGCCGGTGAGCTGCGGCGCACCGGGACACCGGCCCGGGTGGCGGCCGTGCTGCGGCAGCGGCGCGCCGTGGCGGACCAGGCGGGGCTCGACGCGCGGCGGCGCCTGGAGAACCTCGCGGGCGCGCTGGAGGTGACGCCGGGCGGTGGCCGGCTGCTCGGCGCGGGCCGGGTCGTGCTCGTCGACGATCTGATCACGACGGGCGCCAGTCTCGCGGAGGCGGCGCGCGCCGTGCGGGAGGGGTCCGGAGGGCTTGTCGAGCGGATGAACGAAGGGGGAACCGGGGTGAGCAAGGTCGTGTACGGGCCCGTATGTCGGGAAGGTAGGGAGGAACGAAGGAACGGAGCGCGGCACGAGAGGGGAAAGTGGGTGCATGGTGCATCGGATAAGACGGCGGAGAACTCCCCCGGGTCTGGCCTTCGGGCGGCCGTGATCGCCGCTCCTCGGGATTCTTTCGAAATAACCGGAACGTGACCTTGGACCTGCATCGATGCAGGTGGTGAGAGGGGAAATTCACCTGAACGGAGGTACGCCGCAGTAGAGGGTGACGACATCCGTCCGGGCGAGATATGTTCGGTTGTGAGGAAAGGCGCAGGCCACACCTCGCATATCCGAATGCCGTGTCGCGGGTTATCGCAATCACCCGCGCCGGTGGGTGGAGATCTCGCCCATGGGGAGGAGGTGGAAGTCACCGAGTCCGAGGTCCGGTGATCGCCGGGCCTGGTGCGAAAAGGGAGATGCTCCGCCGAGGCAGCGGAGCGATCCGGGAACGGAGTTCTGCGTGGACATCGTCGTCAAAGGCCGCAAGACCGAGGTGCCCGAGCGGTTCCGCAAGCACGTGGCCGAGAAGCTGAAGCTGGAGAAGATCCAGAAGCTCGATGGCAAGGTGATCAGCCTCGACGTCGAGGTGTCCAAGGAGCCCAACCCCCGACAGGCCGACCGCTGTGACCGAGTGGAGATCACACTCCGCTCCCGCGGTCCGGTGATCCGGGCGGAGGCAGCGGCCAGCGATCCGTACGTGGCGCTCGACCTCGCGGCGGAGAAGCTGGATGCCCGGCTGCGCAAGCAGCACGACAAGCGCTTCTCGCGTCGAGGAGCACGCCGGATCCCGGCGGCGGAGGTCGCCGACCACGTCCCGGACGCGGCGACACTGAACGGCAACGGCCTCCCCGTCCACGAGGAGGAGACGGACGGAGTGCCGACCAAGAAGATCGGCTCGCTGGAGGTCAAGGGCGAAGGCCCCCTCATCGTCCGCGAGAAGACCCACGTCGCCTCTCCGATGAGCCTCGACCAGGCCCTCTACGAGATGGAACTGGTCGGCCACGACTTCTACTTGTTCGTCGACTCCGAGACCAAGGAGCCGAGCGTCGTCTACCGGCGCCACGCCTACGACTACGGCGTGATCCACCTCAGTACGGACCCGATGGTCACCGAGGCACAGCCCCCCGCGGCGGGTGGCATGCTGGGCGGCTGACGCCCGGTCGAAGCTGAGCCGGTGCCCCTGGAGCGCGCGTGTGCGCCCCCAGGGGCACCGGTGTGCGACCACTTCGCGCCTCGCACGTCACCTCTGTGTCGTCCGGGCATGAAATCATGGCCGCACCGGCCCAACCGGTGGGCCGCTGCCTTGGGTTGGCGATGGCACGGGACCACAGGCCACAGCCTTCAGGGGGAGGAACGATGGCGGACACCTTCGGACCGATGCGGGACGGGGATGCCGGCGACGGTGTCACCGGCACGGGCCCGGATGCGGGCTCTGCACGCAAGGAGCCGATCAGGGTCCTGGTCGTGGACGACCATGCCCTCTTCCGGCGCGGCCTGGAGATCGTGCTCGCGGCCGAGGAGGACATCCAGGTCGTCGGCGAGGCCGGCGACGGCGCCGAGGCCGTCGACAAGGCAGCCGACCTGCTGCCCGACATTGTGCTGATGGACGTCCGCATGCCCAGGCGCGGTGGCATCGAGGCCTGCACCTCCATCAAGGAGGTCGCCCCCAGCGCGAAGATCATCATGCTGACCATCAGCGACGAGGAGGCCGACCTCTACGAGGCGATCAAGGCGGGTGCGACGGGATACCTCCTCAAGGAGATCTCCACGGACGAGGTGGCCACCGCCATTCGCGCGGTGGCCGACGGGCAGTCGCAGATCAGTCCCTCGATGGCGTCGAAACTCCTCACCGAGTTCAAGTCGATGATCCAGCGCACCGACGAGCGCCGGCTGGTGCCGGCGCCCCGGCTGACCGACCGGGAGCTGGAAGTCCTCAAGCTCGTCGCCACGGGGATGAACAACCGGGACATCGCCAAGCAGCTGTTCATCTCCGAGAACACCGTCAAGAACCACGTCCGCAACATCCTGGAGAAGCTGCAGCTGCACTCCCGGATGGAGGCCGTGGTCTACGCGATGCGGGAGAAGATCCTGGAGATCCGCTAGCGGATCCGGCGGCGCTAGCCGACGGCGCGGGCCAGCTCCCTCGCCAGGGGCTCGCGCAAGTGCGGTGCGTCCACGCGCTCCACGCGCACATCTGTGCAGCCGACCCAGGTCGCCGCCTCGATCAGGGCCTGCGCGACCGCCGGGACCGCCCTGGGCCCGTCCAGCGTGACCTGCTTGGCCACCAGGGTGCTCCCCTCGCGAGCCGGGTCGACCCGCCCGACCAGCCTGCCGCCGGCGAGCACCGGCATCGCGAAGTAGCCGTGGATCCGCTTCGGCTTGGGGACGTAGGCCTCCAGGCGGTGGGTGAAACCGAAGATCCGCTCCGTGCGCGCCCGTTCCCAGATCAGCGAGTCGAACGGCGACAGCAGCGTGGTGCGGTGGCGCCCGCGCGGCGGCGTCGCCAGGGCCTCCGGGGCCGCCCAGGCGGGCTTGCCCCAGCCCTCGACCTCGACCGGTACCAGACCCGAGTCGGCGATCACCGCGTCGACCTGCTCGCCCTTGAGGCGGTGGTAGTCGGCGATGTCCGCGCGCGTGCCGACGCCGAGGGACTCGCCGGCCAGCCGGACCAGACGGCGCAGGCACTCGGTGTCGTCCAGCTCGTCGTGCAGCAGCGCCTGCGGGACCGCGCGCTCGGCGAGGTCGTACAGCCGCTTCCAGCCGCGCCGCTCGACGCACACCACCTCGCCGTACATCAGCGCCCGCTCCACGGCGACCTTGGTGCCCGACCAGTCCCACCAGTCGCTCGTCCTCTTCGCGCCGCCCAGCTCCGTGGCGGTCAGCGGGCCCTCCGCGCGCAGCTGCTTGACGACCTGGTCGTAGGCGCCGGCGGGCAGTTCGTGGTTCCAGTGCGGCCGATTGCGGTAGGCGCGGCGGCGGAAGGCGAAGTGCGGCCACTCCTCGATGGGGAGGATGCAGGCGGCGTGCGACCAGTACTCGAAGGCGCGCGTTTCCGTCCAGTACGCCGACTCCACCGTCTTGCGCCCGACCGCGCCGAGGCGGGCGTACGGCACGAGCTCGTGGGACCGGGCGAGCACCGAGATCGTGTCGAGCTGGACCGCGCCGAGGTGGCGCAACACCCCCTGGACACCGGCCCGCCGGTCGGGGGCACCGAGGAATCCCTGGGCCCGCAGGGCGATCCGGCGGGCGTCGTCCGCGGTGAGAGTGGTGGCGGGGCGCGGAAGGGTCGTCATGCGTCGGACGATAGAGGGTGCCACTGACAGTGCCCGCTGGGCCGGGCTTTCGCCGTCCCCTCGCAGTCCCCGCCGGGCCGGGCTCTCGCCGCCCCTCGCAGTCCCCGCCGAGCCGGGCTTTCGCCGTCGCCCGGCACTCGGCGGTGGGCTAGGCCTTCGCCGTCTCCTGGCACTCCCCGCCGGGCTGGGCCTTCGCCGGTTCCCGGGAGCGTGCGGGCAGGTACGGGGCCGTGGACGGCAGGCCCAGGTCGGAGGGGAGCAGGGAGCCGACCCAGCAGTCGCGCCGCACCCCCTTGTTGTTGAGGCCGGAGCGCAGGGTGCCCTCGAGGGTGAAGCCCGCGCGTTCGGCCACCGCCCGGGAGGCGTGGTTGCCGACCTCGGCGCGCCATTCGATCCGGTCGACGCCGATCTCGGTGAAGATCCAGCGGCAGGCGGTGGTGGTGGCCTCGGTGACGTAGCCGTGCCCGCGATGCTCCTTCGCCGCCCAGAAACCGATCTCGGCCGTGCCCAGCGAGTGCATGGTGAGGCCGAGCATGCCGGCCAGCCCGCCGCCGTCCGGGAAGACGCCGGTCGGAAAGACGCCGAAGGTGAACATCGAGCCCTGCGACCAGCCGTCGGGCACCAGCTGTTCCGTGAAGCTCCGGGCGTGCTCCGGCAGATACGGCGAGGGGACCGTGGTCCACCGCTGGATGTCGGGGTCCTGGGCGGCCTCGTACACCGCGCCGGTGTCGGCCGGCCCGACGGTGCGCAGTTCCAGACGGCCGGTGGTCAGCGTGACGGGTTCCATCGGCCGATTCTGCTTGGATGCACCGGTGCGGACCACCGCTTTTCGCGATGAGTGATCACTTGATCACGTTCAGTGCAATTCCTCGGCCGATGCGGCACTATCCGCGTTCCCCGTCCGTTGTTCTGGTTGAAGCAGCCGTCGGGCCGCCAGGCCTCCCGACGCGGCCGGGTCCTCGCATACGATGGCGGTTGCTCAGTACGTCAGAAGGAAAACCGACCGTCCCAGGCCCGACCGGCAAGGAGACCAGCCCCCGTGTCCGTCCTCTCGAAGATCATGCGTGCAGGCGAAGGCAAGATCCTGCGCAAGCTGCACCGCATCGCGGACCAGGTCAACTCCATCGAAGAGGACTTCGTCGACCTCTCCGACGCCGAGCTGCGCGCCCTCACCGAGGAGTACAAGCAGCGGTACGCCGATGGCGAGACCCTGGACGACCTGCTCCCCGAGGCGTTCGCCACCGTGCGCGAGGCCGCCAAGCGCGTCCTCGGCCAGCGGCACTACGACGTGCAGATGATGGGCGGCGCCGCCCTCCACCTCGGATACGTGGCCGAGATGAAGACCGGTGAGGGCAAGACGCTCGTCGGCACGCTGCCCGCGTATCTGAACGCCCTGTCCGGAGACGGCGTCCACCTCATCACGGTCAACGACTACCTGGCCGAGCGCGACTCCGAGATGATGGGCCGCGTCCACAAGTTCCTGGGCCTGAGCGTCGGCTGCATCCTCGCCAACATGACCCCGGCGCAGCGCCGCGAGCAGTACCAGTGCGACATCACGTACGGCACGAACAACGAGTTCGGCTTCGACTACCTGCGCGACAACATGGCGTGGTCGCAGGACGAGCTGGTGCAGCGCGGCCACAACTTCGCCATCGTCGACGAGGTCGACTCCATCCTGGTCGACGAGGCCCGGACGCCGCTGATCATCTCCGGCCCGGCCGACCAGGCCACCAAGTGGTACGGCGACTTCGCCAAGCTGGTCGTCCGCCTGAAGCGCGGCGAGGCCGGCAACCCGCTGAAGGGCCTCGAGGAGACCGGCGACTACGACGTCGACGAGAAGAAGCGCACGGTCGCCATCCACGAGTCCGGCGTCAGCAAGGTCGAGGACTGGCTGGGCATCGACAACCTCTACGAGTCGGTGAACACCCCGCTCGTGGGTTACCTGAACAACGCCATCAAGGCCAAGGAACTGTTCAAGAAGGACAAGGACTACGTCGTCATCGACGGCGAGGTCATGATCGTCGACGAGCACACCGGCCGTATCCTCGCCGGCCGCCGCTACAACGAGGGCATGCACCAGGCGATCGAGGCGAAGGAAGGGGTGGACATCAAGGACGAGAACCAGACGCTCGCCACGATCACCCTGCAGAACTTCTTCCGCCTCTACGGCAAGCTCTCCGGCATGACCGGTACGGCGATGACCGAGGCCGCCGAGTTCCACCAGATCTACAAGCTCGGCGTCGTCCCGATCCCGACCAACAAGCCGATGGTGCGCAAGGACCAGTCGGACCTGATCTACCGCACCGAGGTCGCCAAGTTCGAGGCGGTCGTCGACGACATCGCGGAGAAGCACGAGCAGGGCCAGCCGATCCTCGTCGGCACGACCTCCGTCGAGAAGTCGGAGTACCTCTCCCAGCAGCTCAGCAAGCGCGGCATCCAGCACGAGGTGCTGAACGCCAAGCACCACGAGCGTGAGGCGTCGATCGTCGCGCAGGCCGGCCGCAAGGGCGCGGTGACCGTGGCCACCAACATGGCCGGCCGTGGTACGGACATCAAGCTCGGTGGCAACCCCGACGACCTCGCCGAGGCGGAGCTGCGGCAGAGGGGCCTCGACCCGGAGGAGCACATCGAGGAGTGGGCGCACGCCCTGCCCGCCGCCCTGGAGAAGGCCGAGCAGGCGGTCAAGGCCGAGTTCGAGGAGGTCAAGGAACTCGGCGGCCTCTACGTCCTCGGTACCGAGCGGCACGAGTCGCGCCGTATCGACAACCAGCTGCGCGGCCGTTCCGGCCGTCAGGGCGACCCGGGTGAGTCCCGCTTCTACCTGTCCCTCGGCGACGACCTGATGCGCCTGTTCAAGGCCCAGATGGTGGAGCGCGTGATGTCCATGGCGAACGTGCCGGACGACGTGCCGATCGAGAACAAGATGGTCACGCGTGCGATCGCGTCCGCGCAGTCGCAGGTCGAGCAGCAGAACTTCGAGACCCGTAAGAACGTTCTGAAGTACGACGAGGTGCTCAACCGGCAGCGCGAGGTCATCTACGGCGAGCGCCGGCGCGTCCTGGAGGGCGAGGACCTGCACGAGCAGATCCAGCACTTCATGGACGACACGATCGACGCGTACGTCGAGGCGGAGACCGCCGAGGGCTTCCCCGAGGACTGGGACCTGGACCGGCTGTGGGGCGCCTTCCGGCAGCTGTACCCGGTGAAGGTCGTCATCGAGGAGCTGGAGGAGGCCGCCGGCGACCGGGCCGGTCTGACCGCCGAGTTCATCTCCGAGTCCATCAAGGAAGACATCCACGAGCAGTACGCCGCCCGTGAGGCGCAGCTCGGCTCCGAGATCATGCGAGAGCTGGAGCGCCGGGTCGTGCTGTCGGTCCTCGACCGCAAGTGGCGCGAGCACCTCTACGAGATGGACTACCTCCAGGAGGGCATCGGCCTGCGCGCGATGGCGCAGAAGGACCCGCTGGTCGAGTACCAGCGCGAGGGCTTCGACATGTTCACCGCGATGATGGAGGGCATCAAGGAGGAGTCCGTCGGCTACCTGTTCAACCTGGAGGTCCAGGTCGAGCAGCAGGTCGAGGAGGTCCCGGTCGAGGACGCCCAGCCGGTCGGCGAGGGTGTCCAGGACACGGTGCCGGCACAGGCGGGCGCGCGACCCGAGATCCGCGCGAAGGGGCTGGACGTGCCGCAGCGGCGCGAGCTGCACTTCTCCGCGCCGACGGTGGACGGTGAGGGCGGCATCGTCGAGCGGGACCTGGAGGACGACGAGCCGGTGCGGTCGGAGTCGGACGGCCTGACGCGCGCGGAGCGTCGCCGGCAGGCCAAGGGCGGGCGGCGCCGCAAGAAGTAGACCGCGAAGCAGTCGGCGAGAAGGCCGGCCAGAAGGAGCGGTCGCCCGTGGCGCTGCGGCGCCAGGGCACGCGGAAGGGCCGGGCTCCTCGGGGAGCCCGGCCCTCCCGCGTCTCTCTGTGCCGTCACTTCGCGGCCGGGGCCTATGCCGGGCCCACGCGTCGCGCGGCGGGCTTTCGCGGACGGGGCCCTGTGCCGGGTCGGGCCCACGCATCGCGCGGCGGCCCTTCGTAGCCGGGGCCTATGCCGGGCCCACGCGTCGCGCGGCGGGCTTTCGCGGGCGGGGCCTATGCCGGGCCCGTCTCCACCGCCGTGCAGCGCCAGCGCAGGTCCTTGCCCAGTTCCAGGCGGAACGCCAGGGCCCTCAGGCGGTTGCCTGCGGCGATGCGGGCGAAGACCTCCAGGGCGCCGTCGCTGGGGACGTAGTACCCGATGTCGCGGACGACCGGCCGGGAACCGAGGCCGCGCAGGGGGCCGCGTTCGGCCAGGCGGATCAGATCGTCGTAGGCGGTGCCCGCCGTGTGCCGGAGCATCCAGTGGACGGGGCGATGACCGCTCAGGACGGCCACCAGGCGGTCCGCGAAGAGATCGGTGGGCCGTTGCCGCCGTACGACCGTTCCGGGGTCCGTGAGGGCCGTCCCCGTCGCAGGCGTGGCCGTCCGGGAGTCCGTGGGAGCCTTCGAGACCTGGAGAGCGGGGGTTGCGGACCTCTCGGGGGCCTGCGCGGCCGGGAGGACGGGCGTTCCGGACCTCGTAGGGGCCCTGTCGGACCGGGGAGCGGGTGCCGGGCGGCTCGGGTCGCGGGGCGCGGCCTGTTCCGGCGTGTGGCGGCCGGTGGCGGACCTCGCCGGCGTGCGCGGGGGGCCGCCGGCCGGGCGGCGGGTGTCGTGGCGGGTCGGCGGCCGGTGACGCGGCCGGGGCTGGACGGCGCGGCTCATGACCTTGTTCATGGGGATCCCCGTTCGGCGGGCCCGGGGGAGATACCGGGCGGTAACTCGCTGTCGGGGATCTTGTACGGGGCGGGCCGAGGCGGTGGCAAGGAAGGCGGGGAGCCCGCCCGGGGGCTGGAGAAGTTCACCTATCCGAGGGGTGGGCGGGGCGAGGATCCCGCGGTCAGGGGGGCGCACCGGGTGAGTTTCCGGCGCCGGGTGGACGCCCGCCGGGGTGCGGGTGGGGACCCGAAAGGGGACGGCGCACGTATCCTGAAGGCCCTACGGGACGCGCGCCAGCCGGGCTCCCCGGGGCTCAGCGAAGCCTTCGACCAGGAAAGAGCGGCCCGTCATGCGCGTCTACGTCCCCCTGACCCTCTCCGGTCTCGCCGAGGCGCACAGGACGGGTGAGCTGGGGACCGGCCCCTTCGCCGCGTACGCCGTCACACCCGCCCTGCGCGAGTGGTACGCCTCGGACGACGTCGAGGAGCTGGAGTACGCGGCGCTGAGCCGGGCCGCGCTGGCCTCGCTGCGGCTGCTCGCCGCCGATCCGGGTGCCGCACGGCGCCGGGTCGTGGTCGCCGTGGACGTGCCCGAGGGCGCCGCCGCCACCGCCCCGGGCCCCGAAGCCGACCCGGCCACGCTCGGCGAGGTGAGCGTGGCGGCGGCGGTGCCGCTCGCGAAGGCGGCCGCGGTGCATGTCGACGCCGACGACGCGCAGGCGGACGTCGCCGCGGCGGCGGACGCGCTGGAGGCGGCCGACGGCGGGGACGGCGGCGCGCAGTCCGCCGTCGACGCAACCGAGGACCACGAGCTGCTCTGGTTCGCCACGCAGGAGATCGCGAACCTGGTCGGACAGGGCTGACCTGGGCGGCCGCCCGGGCTGTCGGTGGGGGCGGGTACGGTCTTGGGCATGGGGATGCAGGCAAGCGCGCACATCGTCTGGGACTGGAACGGGACGCTGTTCCACGACAATGACGCGATCATCGGGGCGACGAACGCGGCCTTCGCCGAGCTGGGGCTGGCGCCGATCACACTGGAGCAGTACCGGTCGCTGTACTGCGTACCGGTGCCGAAGTTCTACGAGCGGCTGCTCGGCCGGCTGCCGACCGATGCCGAGTGGGAGCTGATGGACGGGGTCTTCCACCGGCACTACGCGGAGCGGCGGGCGCGGTGCGGGCTCACCGTGGGAGCGGCCGAGCTGCTGGCCGGCTGGCGGTCGGCGGGCCACAGCCAGTCGCTGCTGAGCATGTACGTGCACGACGAGCTGGTGCCCCTGGTGCGCGGTTTCGGCATCGAGGCGCACTTCATCCGGGTGGAGGGCCGCACCGGGCCGTCCGGTGGCAGCAAGGCCGAGCACATGGTGCGGCATCTTCGGGGGCTGACCGGGGTGGCGGAGCCCGCCCGCACGGTGGTGATCGGGGACGCGGCGGACGACGCGGTCGCCGCGGCACACGTGGGAGCGCGGGCGGTGCTGTACACCGGGGGGTCGCACAGCCGGGCCAGCCTGGAGAGGGCCGGGGTGCCGGTGGTGGACACGCTGGGGGAAGCCGTGGCGGAGGCGCAGCGGCTCGCGGCGTAGCGGCCCGGTCAGGTCGCCGGTGTCCTGGCGCGCAGCACCTTGAGGAACTCCCGCATCCAGGCCGGATGGTCCGGCCAGGCCCGGGAGGAGACCAGGGTGCCGTCGACGACCGCCTCGACGTCCTGGAAGCCCGCCCCGGCCGCCTGCATGTCGAGTTCCAGGGCGGGGTAGGCCGTGACCCTGCGACCGCGCAGACTGTCGATCGCGGCGGTGAGCAGGGGGCCGTGGCAGATCTGGGCGACCGGCTTGTCGGAGTCGAAGAACGCCTTGAGGATCTTGCGGAGTTCGAGGTCGTTGCGCAGATACTCCGGTGCCCGGCCGCCGGGGATGACGAGGGCCGCGTACTCACCGGGGTCGACCTCGGAGAAGGCGAGGTCGGCGGGCCAGGTGTAGCCGGGTTTCTCGGTGTAGGTGTCGTAGCCGGGTTCGAAGTCGTGCACGACGAAGCGGAGGGTCTTGCGGGCGGGGGCCGCGATGTGGACCTCGTAGCCCTCCTCGCGCAGGCGCTGGTAGGGGTAGAGGACTTCCAGGGACTCCGCTGCGTCTCCGGTGACGATGAGGATCTTCGCGGGCATGTCGGCTCCTCTGGGGCGGGCTCCGGGAAGGCGCGCCGTTCACGCCGTCCCGGGCAACGTGCCCCCGCCGGGCTGGTCTGCCAAGGGGGCCCGTCGCTTTCAGGGTGCGTCCGCGGACAGCGGAACGCGACCGGGTCGCCGGCCGGACGGCACGCGCGACACCCGCACGGCGAACCGGCTGACGCCCGGCCGGACGGCGCGCCCGTCGCCCGCACGACGAGACGGCTCGCCCGCGGGATACGTCAGCCGGGCGCGTCCCGGCGCTGTGCAGAACGTCAAAGTTACCCCCCTGCTTTTGTACACATACGGCTCATGACGGGTCCCGGGTCAGGAGCGATAGCCTGGTGGCGTGATCAGCGCGATATCTCGCGGGGGCGATGCTGCCCCCGCCCTGCGCCCGGGTTGCACGGAGCACCTCCGTGACCGGGCGGCGGTCGCTGGTCTTCGCGGGCGGGACGGGGGCGCCGACGCCTCCAGGACGCCGAGGACACCCCGGGACACGGCGCCGCCGAGAGCAGCGTCACACCCGTCGGACGTGTCGAGAATGGCCGAATTCCCCCCGCTCATCTCCCCTCGCGGCATAGCGTCTGAAGGGACCGGACACCCCGGGCCGTGGCGTCATGCCGGAGGGGGAGGGACCGTACTTCCTTCTACGTCACGCAACGGCGCGCGACAGGAGCCAGAGGACAATGCAGACCAAGCTGGACGAAGCAAAGGCCGAGCTGCTCGAACGGGCCGCCCGGGTAGCTGAGAACAGCCCGGTCGGGGGGCACCTACCGACCGGGACGACGAGCGAGGGCACTCCCGGCACCCCGGACAGCGAATCCGTGCTCACGTTCCTCCAGCGCTACTACCTGCACACCGCCCCGGAAGACCTTGCCGACCGCGACCCGGTCGACGTCTTCGGCGCCGCGGTCTCGCACTACCGTCTCGCCGAGAGCCGCCCGCAGGGCACCGCGAACGTCCGGGTGCACACCCCCACCGTGGAGGAGAACGGGTGGACCTGCAGCCACACCGTCGTGGAGGTCGTCACCGACGACATGCCCTTCCTCGTCGACTCGGTCACCAATGAGCTGACCCGGCAGGGGCGCGGCATCCACGTCGTCATCCACCCGCAGGTCGTGGTCCGGCGCGATGTCACCGGCAAGCTGCTCGAGATCCTGCGGACCGCACCGACCGGCGACCTGCCGCACGACGCGCACATCGAGTCCTGGATCCACGTCGAGATCGACCGTGAGACCGACCGCGCCGACCTGAAGCAGATCTCCCTCGATCTGCTGCGCGTCCTGTCCGACGTGCGTGAGGCCGTCGAGGACTGGGAGAAGATGCGGGAGGCGGCGACCCGGATCGCCGACGGCCTGGAGAGCGAGCCCGTCCCCGGCGACATGCCCGCGCCGGAGGTCGCGGAGGCCCGCGAGCTGCTGCGCTGGCTGTCCTCCGACCACTTCACCTTCCTCGGTTTCCGCGAGTACCAGCTGCGCGACGACGACACGCTCGCCGCCGTGCCCGGCACCGGTCTCGGCATACTGCGCTCGGACCCGCAGCACGCCGAGGACGACCAGCACCCGGTCAGCCCCTCCTTCGAGCGTCTCCCCGCCGACGCCCGCGCCAAGGCCCGCGAGCACAAGCTGCTCGTGCTGACCAAGGCCAACAGCCGGGCCACCGTGCACCGGCCGTCGTACCTGGACTACATCGGCGTCAAGAAGTTCGACGCGGACGGCAACGTCGTCGGCGAGCGCCGCTTCCTAGGCCTGTTCTCCTCGGCCGCCTACACCGAGTCGGTCCGCCGCGTCCCGGTGATCCGCCGCAAGGTCGACGAGGTCCTGCAGCGCGCCGGGTTCTCCCCCAACAGCCACGACGGCCGCGACCTGCTCCAGATCATGGAGACCTACCCGCGCGACGAGCTGTTCCAGACCCCGGCCGCCGAGCTGCAGTCCATCGTGACGAGCGTGCTCTACCTGCAGGAGCGCCGCCGGCTGCGGCTGTACCTGCGCCAGGACGAGTACGGCCGCTACTACTCGGCCCTCGTCTACCTCCCGCGCGACCGGTACACCACCGGTGTGCGGCTGCGGATCATCGACATCCTGAAGGAGGAACTCGGCGGCATCAGCGTCGACTTCACCGCCTGGAACACCGAGTCGATCCTGTCCCGGCTGCACTTCGTCGTCCGCGTCCCGGCGGGCACCGAGCTGCCCGAGCTGTCGGACGCCGACAAGGAGCGCATCGAGGTCCGCCTGGTGGAGGCGGCCCGCTCCTGGGCGGACGCGTTCGCGGAGGCGCTGACCGCCGAGTGCGGCGAGGAGTACGCGGCCGAGGTGCTGCGCCGCTACAACCACTCCTTCCCCGAGGGGTACAAGGCCGACCACTCCCCGCGCGCCGCGGTCGCCGACCTCGTCCACCTGGAGCAGCTCGGCGAGGAGAAGACCTTCTCGCTCAGCCTGTACGAGCCGGTGGGTGCCGCGCCCGAGGAGCGCCGCTTCAAGATCTACCAGAAGGGGGGCACCGTCTCCCTCTCCAAGGTGCTGCCGGTGCTCAGCCGTCTGGGCGTCGAGGTCACCGACGAGCGGCCGTACGAGCTGCGCTGCGCGGACCGCACCACGGCCTGGATCTACGACTTCGGTCTGCGCATGCCGAAGTCGCTGGGCGGCGGCAACGGCGACTACCTGGGCGAGGACGGCCGTGAGCGGTTCCAGGAGGCGTTCGCCGCGACCTGGACCGGCAAGGCGGAGAACGACGGCTTCAACGCCCTGGTGCTCAGCGCCGGGCTGTCCTGGCGGCAGGCGATGGTGCTGCGGGCCTACGCCAAGTACCTGCGGCAGGCCGGCTCGACCTTCTCGCAGGACTACATGGAGGACACCCTCCGCAACAACGTCCACACCACCCGGCTCCTCGTCTCCCTCTTCGAGGCGCGGATGTCCCCGGACCGGCAGAAGGCCGGGCTGGAGATCACCGACGCGCTGCTGGAGGAGCTGGACGCGGCCCTGGACCAGGTGGCGAGCCTGGACGAGGACCGGATCCTGCGGTCCTTCCTGACCGTCATCAAGGCGACGCTGCGGACGAACTTCTTCCAGGAGGCGCTCGGCGGCACGCCGCACGACTACGTCTCCATGAAGTTCGACCCGCAGGCCATCCCGGACCTGCCCGCGCCGCGCCCGGCGTACGAGATCTGGGTGTACTCGCCGCGGGTCGAGGGCGTGCACCTGCGCTTCGGCAAGGTCGCCCGAGGCGGCCTGCGCTGGTCCGACCGGCGTGAGGACTTCCGCACGGAGATCCTGGGCCTGGTCAAGGCGCAGATGGTGAAGAACACGGTCATCGTGCCGGTCGGCGCCAAGGGCGGCTTCGTCGCCAAGCAGCTGCCGGACCCGAGCGCGGACCGTGACGCCTGGCTGGCCGAGGGCATCGCCAGCTACAAGACCTTCATCTCGGCGCTGCTCGACATCACCGACAACATGGTGGCCGGTGAGGTCGTGCCGCCGCAGGACGTGGTCCGGCACGACGGTGACGACACCTATCTGGTGGTCGCGGCCGACAAGGGCACGGCGACGTTCTCGGACATCGCCAACGGGGTCGCCGAGCAGTACAACTTCTGGCTCGGCGACGCCTTCGCCTCCGGCGGCTCGGCCGGTTACGACCACAAGGGCATGGGCATCACCGCGCGCGGCGCCTGGGAGTCCGTGAAGCGGCACTTCCGCGAGCTGGGCGTGGACACGCAGAGCCAGGAGTTCACGGTCGTCGGCATCGGCGACATGTCCGGTGACGTGTTCGGCAACGGCATGCTGCTCTCCGAGCAGATCCGCCTGGTCGCCGCCTTCGACCACCGGCACATCTTCATCGACCCCACCCCGGACGCGGCCACCTCCTACGCCGAGCGCCGCCGCCTGTTCGAGCTGCCCCGCTCCAGCTGGGCCGACTACGACACCGAGCTGCTGTCGGCGGGCGGCGGGATCTTCCCGCGCAGCGCCAAGGCGATCACGCTCAACAGCCACATCCGGGAGGCCCTCGGCATCGAGGGCAAGGTCGCCAAGATGACCCCGGCCGACCTGATGAAGGCCATCCTCCAGGCGCCGGTGGACCTCCTGTGGAACGGCGGCATCGGCACGTACGTGAAGTCGTCGGCGGAGTCGAACGCGGACGTCGGCGACAAGGCCAACGACGCCATCCGGGTCGACGGCGCCGACCTGCGCGTCAAGGTCGTCGGCGAGGGCGGCAACCTGGGCCTGACCCAGCTCGGCCGCATCGAGTTCGCCTCACAGGGCGGGAAGATCAACACCGACGCGATCGACAACAGCGCCGGTGTGGACACCTCCGACCACGAGGTGAACATCAAGATCCTGCTGAACGGTCTGGTCACCGAGGGCGACATGACGGTCAAGCAGCGCAACAAGCTGCTCGCCGAGATGACCGACGAGGTCGGCGACCTGGTCCTGCGCAACAACTACGCGCAGAACACGGCGATCGCCAACGCGCTGCTGCAGGCCAACGACATGGTCCACGCCCAGCAGCGGTTCATCCGCCACCTGGTGCGCGAGGGCCACCTGGACCGGGCGCTGGAGTTCCTGCCGACCGACCGCCAGATTCGCGAGCGGCTCGCCCAGGGCCAGGGGCTGACGGGCCCGGAGACGGCCGTCGTCCTGGCGTACACGAAGATCACGGTGGCCGACGAGCTGCTGCACACCTCGCTGCCGGACGACCCGTACCTGCGCGGTCTGCTGTACGCCTACTTCCCGTCGGCGCTGCGCGAGCGGTTCGCCGAGGCCATCGACAGCCACCCGCTGCGCCGTGAGATCACCACGACCGTGCTGGTCAACGACACGGTCAACACGGGCGGTACGACGTATCTGCACCGGCTGCGCGAGGAGACCGGTGCCTCGCTGGAGGAGATCGTCCGCGCGCAGACCGCGGCCCGCGCGATCTTCCGCTCGGCGCCGGTGTGGGACGCGGTCGAGGACCTCGACAACAAGGTCGACGCCGATGTCCAGACCCGCATCCGGCTCCACTCGCGCCGGCTGATCGAGCGCGGCACCCGCTGGCTGCTCAACAACCGGCCGCAGCCGCTGCAGCTCGCCGAGACGGTCGATTTCTTCGCCGAGCGGGTCGAGCAGGTCTGGCAGCAGCTGCCGAAGCTGCTGAAGGGCGCGGACCTGGAGTGGTACCAGCACGTGTACGACGAGCTGGTCGCCGCCGGTGTCCCGGACGAGGTCGCCACCCGGGTGGCCGGCTTCTCCTCCGCCTTCCCGGCGCTGGACATCGTCTCGGTGGCCGACCGCATGGGCAGGGAGCCGCTGGACGTGGCCGAGATCTACTACGACCTCGCCGACCGGCTCGACATCACCCAGCTGATGGACCGCATCATCGAGCTGCCCCGGGCCGACCGCTGGCAGTCCATGGCGCGCGCCTCCATCCGTGAGGACCTGTACGCGGCGCACGCGGCGCTCACGGCGGACGTCTTCGCGGCCGGCAACGGCACCTCGACGCCCGAGCAGCGCTTCAAGGCGTGGGAGCAGAAGAACGCCGCGATCCTGGGCCGCGCGCGCAGCACGCTGGACGAGATCCGCGGTTCGGACTCCTTCGACCTCGCCAACCTGTCGGTGGCGATGCGCACGATGCGGACGCTGCTGCGCTCGCACTCGTAGCCGTACGGCACCGCAGGCGCCCCGGGTTCGCGAACAGCGGCCCGGGGCGCCTTCGTTCTTGCCGGATCTTGGTGAAAAACCTGCCGCAAAATTACTGTTTCCTGCTATTCGGGGCGATTCGGATAGGGTCTGCGGTGTGACAGTGATCAGCCACCCCGCGATGCCCCGGTCTGATGCACGCGCCGCCCTCTGATCTGGAGCCGGTGAGCCGCCCGGCACCCGCGCACGGTGGCGCGCGGGTCGGCCGGTCGCTGCCGCAGGTCGCCGCCGCGCTCGTCCTGGTGCTGCTGCTCCTGGTCGTCGTCCGGCTGCCGTGGGCGGGTGACCTCGGCATGCACGCGGCCACCGTGCAGCGGCTGCGGCACGATCTGGTGCATCCCGGCAATCCGCTGGTCGACGCCGACACACCGAGCCCGTACTACTCGCCGTGGATGCTGGTGCTCGGCTGTCTGGCCCGGCTGACCGGTCTGTCGGTGTTCGTGGTGCTGCGGATGGCCGCGCTCGTCGCACTCGGCCTCCTCACCACGGGAGTATGGCGCTACGTCCGCACACTGAGCCCCCACCGCGCGGCCCCCGCCCTGGCCCTCCTCGCCCTGGTCCTCCTCTGGGGCCCGCTGCTGTTCGACTGGAGCGGCTTCGTCTCCCTGAACTCCCTGGCGCTGACGGTGTCGTACCCGAGCGTGTTCGCGCTCGGGCTCGCCTTCCACTTCTGGGCGTGGCTGACGGGCACGGCGCGCGGGCCGGCCGGCTGGGGGGCGTGGCTCGGGCTCGGTGCGCTGTGGGCGCTGATCCTGCTGTGCCACCAGTTCACCGGGGTGGTGGCGACCCTGGGCGCGACGGCCATGGTGATCGCGGCGCGTCCGGGCCGGGCGGTGCTGCCGCGGCTCGGCGCCGGGTTCGCCCTGGGGCTGGTGGTGCTGTGGCTGTGGCCGTACTACGACTTCTTCGCGCTGTTCTCCGCCGGGTCCGGCCTGGAGGCCATCCACCGGTCGCTGTACGCACACCTGGCCGGGCGGTTCGGCCTGGTGCTGCTCGGTGTCGTGGCCCTGGTGCTGCGCGGGCGGCGGAACCACAGGGACCCCCTGGTGCTGTTCTTCGCGCTCGGTGTGCTGGTGTTCGCCGCGGGCGGGCTGACCGGCCATTACTCCTGGGGCCGGGCGCTGCCCGCCGCGCTGATCCCGGCCCAGCTGGCGGCCGCGCTCGAGACCGTGTCGGCCGGACGGCGGGCGGTGCGGGCGGGCTGGGCGTGTGTGCTGGGCGCCGCGCTGGCGGTGGGCGCGTGGACACAGGCGGGGACGCTCGGCTACGTGACCGGGCGGGATGCGCTGCCCGGGGTGGTCGCGGCGAAGTACCGGACGCCATGGGCGGGTTACCAGTGGATCATGAAGGCCGGGGTGCGGTACGGGGACGTGGTGATGGCACGCCGGATGCCGGCCCGGCAGATCCCGGCGTACGGGCCGTACACCGTGGCTCCGGGATACCCGGACGTGTTCCTGCGGGACGCCGCGCGGCGGGAGGCGGCGGTGACGCGGTTCTTCGACACGGGAACACCGCCGGCGCAACGCAGGGGGATCCTGCGGGAGTACGGGGTGCGGTGGGTCGTGGGACCGGGCGGTCTGGCCGGTCCCGGGGTGCGGAAGGTGACCTCCGGCCCCGGGGGGCAGTGGCTGTACCGCGTGGAGCCCTGAGACGCGGGCACGGGCCCTAGCGCAGCACGCTCGCCATCAGCTTCGCCGCCCTGCGGATCTTCGGCCGGGCCACCTTCCGGACGACGGGCCGGACCACCCGGGCCGTCACTCCCACCGGGCGCCAGCGGATCTGCAGGCGCCCGGGGTTGCGGCCCTCCGGTTCGACGGTGACCTCGTGCGGGGTGGTACCCGAGTGGTAGTCGACACGGGCCGTACGGGTCGGAAAGTCCAGCGGGGCCAGCAGCAGTCCCGAGTGCGACAGGCCCTGCTGCTGGAGGCGGACCATCGGGTGCCGTACGCCCTCGAAACCATGCAGGGGGAGCGGGGCGGCGGCGAGGTCCAGGCGGACGGTGCCTTCGAAGACGCCGGGGCGGACCGGGTCCAGCCGGAACGGAACCGTCATGCGGCGCCCGCCGGGGGCCAGCAGCAGACCGGCCCGCTGAGGGCCGACCGGCAGCCGGAGTCCGGGGTCGTAGGTGCGGACGGCGAGGGTGAGGCTGGCACCGGCGCCCGGCGTCAGCTCGGTGATCTCGTGGCGGAACTGGGCGCCGGGAAAGGGGCGCGTCTCCAACTCCAGGTCTGTCAGGTCCAGTTCGCGCCGGGCCTGCTCGGATGCGGGCACGCCCGCGCCCCAGTACGGGACGCCGGAGTCGTCGCTGGTGACCTGGCGCGGCGCCACCCCGTGTCCGAGGCCGCGGGCCGCCAGCCGGGCGTCGGCCGTGCGGCCGTCCCGCAGCAGCTGCAGCACCACCCGCTCGGGGCGGGGCAGCCGCGCGTACGCACCGGGCGCCAGGGTGTCCAGGTACGGGTTCACGACCTCGGCGAAGGAGCGCACCCACTCCTCGTCCCGGTGGGGCAGGTCGCCCGCGTACATCCGGAAGTCGTGCTTGAGGAACTTGTAGTCCTTGTCCTCCCGCAGCGCGGTGTGCCCGCTGGTGACGAGGAAGTCGTCGATCAGCCGCTGGACGTGGACACGGTCGCGGACGTTGGAGATCTTGTGCCGCTGGTTGGAGATGGAGGCGGAGTCCGCGGCCGCGTACGGCTCGATGTACCAGACGTACACCGGGTCCGGGATGATCGTGAACGCCCGCGCCAGGCAGTACGCCTGCGCCGAGAACAGCTGGTCCTCGTAGTGGATGCCCTCGGGGAAGCGGAGCCGGTGCCGGTCCAGGAAGGAGCGCGCGTACATCTTGCTCGTGGACAGGTGCTCGAACAGCAGCCGCGGGTCCGCCTCGATGCCCTGCAGTGTGCGGCGCTCGGTCACCAGGTGCGGCATCCAGGTGGAGCGGCGGCCGCTGTCCACCCGCACCCGCCGGACCGCGCCCATCGTGAAGTCCACCTCGCGCTCGCGGTGGGCGGCCAGCAGCGACTCCACGGCGCGGGGCGGGAGTTCGTCGTCGCTGTCGAGGAACATCAGGTAGGGCGCCCGGGCGATGTCGACGGCCCGGTTGCGCGGGGCGCTGCACCCGCCGCTGTTCTCCGGCAGGCGCAGGTACCGGATGCGGTGGTCCTGCGCCGCGAGCCGGCGGGCCACCGCTGGGGTGTCGTCCGTGGAGTGGTCGTCGCTGATGACGATCTCGATGGCGGCGTGGGTCTGCGCGCGCAGGGAGGCGACCGCGCGGGGGAGACGGGCGGCGTCGTTGTAGACGATGACCGTGACGGTGACGTCGGGCGTGCTCATGCCGTGGCCTCCTCGGGGGTCGGGGCGGGGGTGCGTTCCTCCGGCGGGAGCACCGGGGGCAGCGCCTCCTCGGGCTCGCCGAGGAAGACCCGCCGTACGACCCGCTCGGCGGCGCGGCCGTCGTCGTACTCGCAGAACCGGCGCCGGAACGCGGCCCGCGCCTTCGCCGCGCTCTCGTCGCGCCAGGCGCCGGTCAGGAAGATCTCCGTCAGTTCCTCCTGGCTGTGGGCGACCTTGCCGGGGTGTTCCGCCATCAGGTCGAAGTAGACGCCCCGGGTGGTGCGGTAGGTCTCCCAGTCGTCGGCGTACACGACGATCGGCCGGTCCAGGTTGGCGTAGTCGAACATGATCGACGAGTAGTCCGTGACCAGCGCGTCGGCGGCCAGGCACAGTTCCTCGACGGGGTCGTAGGAGGAGACGTCGATGATCCGGCCGGAGCGGCGCAGGCCGGTCAGCGGGGAGGCGGCGCCACCGTAGAAGTAGTGGGCGCGGACGAGGAGGACGGTGTTCTCGCCGAGGCGGTCGGCGAGGGCGGCGAGGTCGAGACGGGGGGTGAAGCCGGCCTCGTAGTCGCGGTGGGTGGGGGCGTAGAGGACGGCCGTGCGGCCCGGCGCGATGCCGAGGCGTGCGCGGGCGGCGCGGACGTCGGCGGCCGTGGCCGTGTAGAAGACGTCGTTGCGCGGATAGCCGTGGTCCAGGGAGGTGTAGCGGGCCGGGTAGGCCCGCTCCCACATGCGGGTGGAGTGGCTGTTGGCGCTGACGCTGTAGTCCCACCTGTCGATGCGGGCGAGCAGTGCGGCGAAGTCCAGCCCCTGGGCGGCGGCCGGGTGGTCCATCTGGTCCAGCCCCATGCGCTTGAGCGGGGTGCCGTGGTGGGTCTGGAGGTGGATCGTGTCGGGCCGTTTGACCACCGCGCCCGGGAAGTTGACGTTGTTCGTCAGGTACTTGGCGCCGGCCAGGGTCTCCCAGTAGCGGCGGGTGCCAGGGATCACGTGGTCCGTGCCGGGCGGCAGCAGGGCCGCGTTCTCCTTGCTCACCACCCACACCCGGCGGATGTGCGGGGCGAGTTCGGCGAGCTTGGCGGCGATCGCGGCCGGGTTGCAGGCGACGCCGCGGTCCCAGTAGGCGGTGAACACGGCCAGGTGGGGGTCCACAGGGCGGCTCAGGGCCCGGCGGTACTGGTGGTCGCGGACCTTCACGCTCACCTGGCGCTTGCGGGAGCGCAGGGCCTTGCGGGCGGCGCGGCGGGTGCGGTTGGCGGCCTGGAACGCGCGGTACCTGGTGTACGCGCCCTCCTCCAGCAGGGAGTGCCGGACGCCCTCGAGGCCCGCCGGGCGCTGGTGTCCCTCGGGGCGCCAGCGGACGGCCGCCAGGGAGGCGCGGTGGAAGAACTCGCGGGCGACCGGATCGGGCAGGTTCTCCCGGGCGAAGGTGCGCACCAGGTCACGCACCATCAGGTCGTAGAGCACCGTGCGGGCGGCGCGGCGGTCCTCGGTGAGCGCGAGCAGGGACTCGTAGCGGTCGATGAGTGCGAGCCGGTCCTCGGGGGCGAGCGGCGGCAGGCTCTCGGGGCGCAGCACGCGTTTCTCGTGGGCGACCTGGTTCAGGCAGGCGACGCGACCGGCGCGGAGCAGGGCCGCACAGGCGGCGTAGGGCTCGTCGTCGGTGGTGAACTCCTCCTCGTGCGCTCGCCAGAAAGCGGCGCGCAGGGCGCGGTTTCCGAGCAGTGGAGCGGTGCGCAACAGGCTCGCGGACCGGTCCAGGGGGAGGCCCGCACGGCCGACGGCGGCGAGCAGGCGGCCGTCGCCGGAGGGGGCGGCGGTGGTCTGCCAGGTGGTGCTGACGTGGTCGAAGAGGAGTACATCGACGGGAGCGCCCGGGGCGTCCGGGGCACCCGGGCCGGCCAGGGCACCCGGGGTGTCCATGGCGTCCAGTTCGGCGGTCCGCTCGACGATCAGGCGAGGTGCGCCGGCCGGCAGACCGTCCTTGGCGTGCACGAAGTGCAGCCAGCGGCCGGACGCGCGGGCGGCGCCCGCCGCCCGCGCCGCCGCGTCGCCGGTGCCGTCCGGCAGCGGCACCACGATCGTCTCCGGGGAGTGGCTCCCGGCCGTCTCCCGCGCCCAGTCGCCGACCGCGGCGACGATCACCTCGGCGTCGGCCAGCGGGTGGGCGTCCAGGGAGTCCAGCAGTTCGGTCAGATGCCCCTGTGTGTTCGGCCCGTAGACGATCACGCTGAGCTGAGGCATCGCGGGAAACTCCTTCGGCTCGTCGGCTCCGGGCTCCCTTCATAACATACCGTCATTAAACAGATAAAAGGGATAACCGCGCCCAGGTAAGAGCCGACTCAGGAGGGAAGAGGCATTTTCGGTGCGTCCGGTTGCGCCGTGTCCGCTTTCGCGGCATCCGTCTTCGCGGCGTCGCCCCCTTCAGCCTTCGGCGTGACGGGCTTCCCGGCGTCCCCGGCGCCCCCCGCCTCCGCCTTCGGCGCGGCGGGCTTCTTGGCGCCCGGCTTCCCGGGCGCCGGCTTCTTGTCGCCGGTGAAGGCCTCGTACTCCTTCATGACCTCCTCCGTCGGCCCGTCCATCCGCAGCTCGCCGCGCTCCAGCCACAGGACCCGCTCGCAGGTGTCGCGGATCGACTTGTTGTTGTGGCTGACCAGGAAGACCGTGCCCGCGTGCTGACGCAGCTCGCGGATCCTTTCCTCGGAGCGCTTCTGGAAGGAGCGGTCGCCGGTGGCCAGGGCCTCGTCGATCAGCAGGACGTCGTGGTCCTTGGCGGCGGCGATGGAGAAACGCAGCCGGGCGGCCATGCCGGAGGAGTACGTGCGCATCGGGAGCGTGATGAAGTCGCCCTTCTCGTTGATCCCGGAGAAGTCGACGATGTCCTGGTAGCGCTCCTTGACCTGCTCCCGGGACATGCCCATCGCCAGCCCGCCGAGGAAGACGTTGCGCTCGCCCGTCAGGTCGTTCATCAGCGCGGCGTTGACACCCAGCAGGGAGGGCTGGCCGTCGGTGTAGATGTGCCCGTTCTCCACGGGGAGCAGCCCCGCGATCGCCTTGAGCAGGGTCGACTTGCCGGAGCCGTTGGTGCCGATGAGTCCGATGGCCTCGCCCTTGTAGGCGGCGAACGACACCTTCTTCACCGCGTGCACCCGGCGCACGCCCGAGGTCTTCTCGGTCTGCTTGCGGCGCAGGATCCGGTTCAGCGCGGCGGTGGCCGAGCCGCGGCCCCCGCCGGTGCCGTTGACCCGGTAGACGATGTCGACGCCGTCGGCGACGACGGTGGGGATCTTCTCGGTGTGCTCAGCCACGGCCGTACCTCTCCTCAGCCTTCCAGAAGTAGACGAAGCCGCCGACGCCGGCGATCAGGGCCCAGCCGGTGGCCGCCGCCCACACGTGCGGGGGCAGGGACGCGGCGTGGAAGCTGTCGATCAGGGCGAAACGCATCAGGTCGATGTAGACGGCGGCCGGGTTGAGCTGGAGCAGGACGGTGACGATGTGCGGCAGGTCGTCCTTCTCGGTGATCTTGTCGATGCTCCACATCACGCCGGACACGTACATCCAGGTGCGCAGCACGAACGGCATCAGCTGGGCGATGTCGGGGGTCTTGGCGCCCAGTCGCGCCATGATCATCGAGATGCCGGCGTTGAACGTGAACTGGAGCACGAGCGCCGGGATCGCCAGCAGCCAGGAGGCGGCCACGGGCACGC
The DNA here is from genome assembly GCF_043199955.1 of Streptomyces sp. NPDC048514. Classification (NCBI taxonomy): domain Bacteria; kingdom Bacillati; phylum Actinomycetota; class Actinomycetes; order Kitasatosporales; family Streptomycetaceae; genus Streptomyces; species Streptomyces sp. NPDC048514. Next base: position 36,176 of record NZ_JBICWT010000005.1, read on the forward strand.
CGAAGCAGAGCAGGATGACGACCAGCGCGCACATGGAGAACAGCAGCTGCTGCAGCTGCTGGAGCGCGAAGGAGATCGGCAGGGCGGCGCGCGGGAAGTGCAGCGCGCGGACCAGGCCGAGGTTGCCGGAGATCGCCCGGGTGCCGGCCATGATCGAGCTCTGCGTGAACGTCCAGATGAACACGCCCGTGACCAGGAAGGGCACGTAGTCCGGCACATTGTGCTTGGTGTTGAGCAGCACGCCGAAGATGAAGTAGTAGACCGCCGCGTTCAGCAGCGGGGTCATGACCTGCCAGACCTGGCCGAGCTTCGCCTGGCTGTACTGGGCGGTCAGCTTGGCGGTGGCGAAGGCGGTGATGAAGTGGCGCCGGTCCCACAGCCGGCGGACGTACTCCGGCAGGGTCGGGCGGGCGCCGCTGACCGTCAGGCCGTGCCGGGTCGCCAGTGCCGTGAGGTCGTCGTCGGCCGTGGCCCGGGTCTGGGGCGGTGTGTGGAGGACCTGGCTCACATCCGCTGCTTTCGCTCGGGGAGGGGGTACCGCGCCCGGCTCTCGCCGGGGTCGCCGCGTCCGCGTCCCGTCGTCCGGCGTTTCCTTACGCTTCTCTTCACGTTCTCTTACGTCGGGACGGGACCGTATCGTCGCAACGCGAGCGTAGGGCCCGGAACGTCGGAACGCAACCGTTCCGTCGTCACGCCCTATGCTGTCCGGCATGACGACGAACGCCGACGAGTCCGCCGACGAGCCGCCGACGCGTCGCCGCCGGGCTCCGGCCGGGGCCGCCGTCCTCCGTGAGGACGTGACGGAGGCCATCCGCGCGGCCGTCTTCGAGGAGCTGGCGGCCGTCGGCTACGCGCGCATGTCCATCGAGGGGATCGCCCGCCGGGCCGGCGTCGGGAAGACGGCGGTGTACCGGCGCTGGCGTTCGAAGCTGCACCTGGTCCTGGACGTCGTCTCGGCGATGGCGGTGCTGGGCTTCCCGGTCCCCGACACGGGCTCCCTGGAGGGCGACCTGCGCCTGCTGTACGAGGTCACGTCCCGGGCCCTGCGCCATCCGGTCGCCTCGCAGATCATTCCCGATCTGCAGGCCGAGGCGGCCCGCAATCCCGACATCGCCGAGGCCTTCCAGAAAGCTCTCAGGGACGGCCAGGAGGGCGTGGCCAGCAGGATCGTCGCGTCGGCGGAGGAGCGGGGGGAGGTCCGCGCCGGCCTCGACCCCGATCTGGCACTGGATCTGATCTCCGGCCCGCTGTACTGGCGCTCGGTGGTGATCCGCTCCCCGAAACTCCCGAAGGGCTACCTGGAGAAGCTGGCGCGGGCCACGGCGGGGGCGCTCAAGGCGCTGTGAAGCGCCGCGCAGGGACGAACCCCGGCGACCGCGCCGCCGCGGCGTGCCGCCACGACCGGGCCGCTGCCGGCGGGACGCCATGAGCGGTCGCCGCATCCGGGCCGCCGCGACCGGGCCGCCGCGACCGGGCCGCCGCGACCGGGCCGCCATGAGCAGGCCGCCATGAGCGGACCGCTACGAGCGGGCCGCCTGCGGGTGGAGCCGTACCCAGCCCTCCCAGGCCGACGTGATCATGTCCTGGACGTCGTACTCGGCCCGCCAGCCCAGCTCCGTGGCGATGCGGTCGGCGGAGGCGACGACGCGTGCCGGGTCGCCGGGGCGCCGCGGGGTCACGGTGGGCGGGCGGTCGTAGCCGGTGACCGCGTTGACCCGGTCGATCATCTCGCGCACGGAGACGCCTTCCCCGCGGCCGATGTTCAGGGTCAGGCCGGCGCCGGGGGCGGAGCCCAGCGCGCGGGCGACCGCCACATGGGCCGCGGCCAGGTCCACCACATGGATGTAGTCGCGGACGCAGGTGCCGTCCGGGGTCGGATGGTCGTCGCCGAAGATGCGCGGCGACGCGCCCTCCGTCAGCTTCTCGAAGACCATCGGGATCAGGTTGAACACGCCGGTGTCGGCGAGTTCGGGACTGGCCGCGCCGGCCACGTTGAAGTAGCGCAGGGACGCGGTGGCAAGCCCGGTCGCCCGGCCGGTGGCGCGGACCAGCCACTCACCGGCCAGCTTCGTCTCGCCGTAGGGGGACAGCGGCCGGCAGGCCGTCTCCTCCGTCACCAGATCCACGTCCGGCATGCCGTAGACGGCGGCCGAGGAGGAGAAGAGGAAGGACGGGACCTTCGCCGCCGTGACCGCCTCCAGCAGCACGCGCAGGCCTTCCACGTTCTCGCGGTAGTAGTGCAGCGGGCGGTCCACCGACTCGCCCACCTGCTTCTTCGCCGCCAGGTGGACCACCCCGGTGATCTCGTGACCGGCGAGCGTACGGGCCAGCAGGTCCGCGTCCAGGATGCTGCCCCGCACCAGCGGGACCCGGGGCGGTACCCGCTCGGCCAGGCCCGTGGACAGATCGTCGTAGACGATCGTGCGCTCGCCGGCCTCGGTCATCGCCCGTACGACATGTGCCCCGATGTATCCGGCCCCGCCGGTGATCAGCCAGGTCATGTGCGGCCGTCTCCTCGTCAGTCGTCCCTCGCGTCCCGGTCGAAAGCAGCCGGCGTCCCTCAGTGAAGCAGCCGGCGGAGCCGGCCGCGGGCCACGGCGAGGGCTCCACGTACGCCGGTCGCCACGCGCAGCGCCAGGGCGCCGGAGTGCGTCGCGTACGGCTGCACCAGGAGCACGCCGTACCGGGCGCTCGGGACGGCGTGCCGGCGCAGCCGGCCGGCGCCCGCCAGAGCGTGCGCCGTGAGGTCCCGGCACGTGCCGTCGGACCATCGCAGGGTCAGCCGCAGGTCCCAGGTGCCGGCGCCCAGCCCCGCCAGGCCGACGGGCACCTCCGCGGACCACCCGGCCGTGCCGGAGGGCGTGAGAGTGGTTGTCGTGCGGGCGGCCGTACGGTCGTCCTCCCGCGCCTGCCAGTACACGTCCAGCTCGGCCGGGCCCGCCGCGGCCACCCGCCCGTACAGCTCGTGCAGCCGCAGACGAAGCAGCGCCGCCCGTGCGCGTGGGCGCAGTTCCGCGTCCACCGCCAGCGGCAGCAGGCCGGCGGGGCAGGTCAGCAGCGGGGCCAGGGAGACCTCGGGGAGGTCGGCCGACCACACGGGTTCGCCGTCGTCGGCGCGGGCGTAGGGCGGGAGCAGGCGTGCCGGGCGGGCCGCGAGTTCCCGCAGCCGGGGCAGGTCGCGGGGCTCGGGCGAGGCCAGGACCACCCGCGCGAGCAGGCGGCCGGGTGCGCCGGGGGCCGGCGCCCAGTCGGCGGGGTCGTAGCGCGTGAGGTACTCGCGGGTGTGCGTCCACCACGCACGCTGGTAGTGCGCGTCGCGCAAGCCCAGTTCGCGCACGTACATGCGGACCTCGTGGTCGAGGAACTTGGCCCGCGCCGCCCGCGCCAGCTCCTGCTGCCCGGCGTCCAGCAGGATGTCGTGCGCCAGCGCGCACGCCCGTAGGCGGGCCTTCCAGTTGTCGATGCGCGCCCGGTCCAGGGAGAGCGACAGCCGCTCGGCCGACCGGCGCACGTGCCACACGTACACCGGGTCGGGTACCAGCGCGATGCGCGGGCCGGCGGCCAGGACACGCGCGGTGAAGACGAAGTCCTCGTAGAGGAAGCGGCCTTCGGGGAAACGGATCCGGTGCTCGCGCAGAAAGCCCGTGCGGTAGAGCTTGTTGACGCACAGCGTGTCGTCGACCAGGCGCGGGCGCTCGGAGGGGCGCGCGAGCACGGCGTGCGCCGTGTAGAGGGGTGCCTGCCAGGGGCGTTCGCTGCCCGACGGCAGCTCCCGGCGCACGCACAGTCCGCTCGCGACCTCGGCGTGCGCCCCGGTCGCCGCCGCCAGCAGCGTGTCCACCGCACCCGGCGGCAGGACGTCGTCGCTGTCCAGGAACATCACGTACGGTGCCGTCACCGCGTCGATCCCGGTGTTGCGCGGGCTGCCGCAGCCGCCGCTGTTCACCTCCCGGTGCACCACGCGCAGCCGGGGCTCGCCGGCGGCCAGCCGGTCGAGCAGCTCGCCGCTGCCGTCGGTGGAGCAGTCGTCCACGGCGATCACCTCGGCGACCGCGGTGCCCTGCGCCAGCGCCGAACGCACCGCGTCGCCCACCCGGGCCCGGTCGTTGTACCCGATGACGACGACGGCGACCCGTGCCGCGGGGCTCCGGGCCGCAGGGCCGGCCGGTGCGGACGGGACGGCCGGCGCCGACGGGACGGTCGGCGCAGGCGGGGCGGTCGGTTCAGGCGGGTCTGGGTGCATGAGGTCCACGGGCCGGCGGCGTAGAAATGGGAGGGAATCCTCCGTTAAGAGGTACTCAGTGCTCGGTCCGGAAGACGGTCGGAATCGGGCCGGGGTTGCCTCGGCGGCGCGTTCTCTCCGGCGGGTGGCCGCGCGGCGCGCCACAACCGGAGCAGGGACAGCACCGCGGCGGCGGTCAGCAGCGCGTTGCGGGCCAGCATCAGCAGGCAGCCGGTCCAGCTGCCGTCGATCACCTCGCGGTAGGACATCGGATACGCCACCGTGCTCAGCGCACACGCCGCCACGACGAGCGCCGCCACCGCCCGCTGGCTGGTGTATCGCGAGGTCAGACACACGGCGGCGAGTCCCAGCAGCCAGATCATGTACTGCGGGCTGATGACCCGGCTGGTGACCGTGAACAGCAGGACCGCGCTCAGCGCCGCGTCGTACGGCGTGGCCTCGCTCCAGTGCCGCGCCCGCACCCGCCACAGCACCAGCAGCCCGAAGGCGGCCACCGTCAGGGCGAGGGAAGCGCTCGCGACGGCGTGCACGTACGGGCCGACCAGCTCGATCGCGCCGTACTGGTAGCGGGGCCGGCCGGACCAGCCGGCGTGCCGCGCCAGGTTGAGCGCCGTGCCGCCGAGCGACTCGATCTGCACCCCGCGGCCGCCCTGTTCGCGCAGGAAGGACAGCGGGCCGGTGAAGAAGAGGGCGAACAACGCGAGCGAGGCGGTCCCGGCGGCCGCCGCCCATGCCCACGCCGTGCGGGTCGGCCGGCCCGGGGGCGTGCCCAGCAGCGCCAGCGCGGGCCAGACCTTCACCAGCGCGCCCAGTGCGCCGAACACCCCGCCGGTGCGCGGTGAGTGCGCCGTCGTCAGGAGGCAGAGGACGGCCAGCGCGGTCACCTCCACGTCGTACCGGGCGAGCGGGAGGTGCAACAGCAGCGGCAGGCCGCCCGTCCACAGGGCGGCGCCGAGCAGGCTCCGGCCCGGCCGGGTGCCCGTGCGGACCAGCGCCACCGCGATCAGCGCGTCCGCGGCCAGCGTCAGCGCGACGAACGCCTGGAAGTAGGTCGGTCCCGGGACCAGGCCCGGTGCCAGCAGCACCGCGCCCGCGCCCGGCGGGTACTGCCACAGCGCGTCGTGTACCGGAAACCCGCCGTGCGCGAGGACGCCGTACCAGTGGAAGTACAGCCGCGACACCTCGCGGCTCACCGAACCCCCGCCCAGCAGCGGGGTGTCGTCGTGCAGGAGGAGCCAGAGCATCACGGCGCGGGTGACGGGCCACAGGGCGGTGAGGGCGAGGACCGGGCCGGGGGTGACACGGAGACGGTTCATCACATGGGAGCCTAAGCCGTGCGGATGGTGTATCCATGCCGATACGCCGTCAAAGCGCGGCAAAGGTTGGCTAATCGCAAAAGATCGGGCCGTGGTGAACGTCGGGCTTCCTGTGAGAACGCAGTCGCGCCGGGCGGCTGGGGCGGCGGTCGCCGCTTCCACCGGTGCAACGACGCAGGCGCCGAATGGTGCGCTGAGCCGTAGGCCGGACCGCGCCTCGTGCCGCGCCCCGGGGAGCCTCCCGGGGCGGATCCGCCGCGCCGCCGCCGTGGGCGTACCGGCGCTCGCGATGCTCGGGATCGGGCTGTGGGGGCTCGACCGGGGCGGGATATGGCGCGACGAGGCCGTCACCTTCCAGGTCGGACGCCGCACGGTGCCCCAGATCTGGCGGCTGCTGCACGAGGTGGACGCGGTCCACGGCCTGTACTACCTGCTCATGCACGCCGTCCTCGCCGTGCACCCCGGCGAGGTCGCCCTGCGGCTGCCGTCCGTGTGCGCGGCGGCGGTGACCGCCGCACTGGTGGCCGCGCTGGGCGCCCGCCTGGTCCGGGCGCGTGCCGGTCTGTGGGCCGGGCTGCTGTACGCCGTCACGCCGATGGCCGGCCACTACGCCCAGGAAGGCCGCTCCTACGCGCTGGTCGCGGCGGGGGCCACGGCCGCGACGCTGCTGTTCGTACGGGCCGTGCAGGGGGGCTCCTGGTGGACCTATGGCGGCGTCCTCGGATTCACCTGCTGGCTGCACGAGTTCGCGGTCCTGCTGCTGCTCGCCCACGCGGTGACGCTGGCGCTCGCCCGGCCCGGGGCGCGGGTGTGGCGGGGCTGGGGGCGGGCGGCCGGCGTGGTCGTCCTCGCGCTGCTGCCGATGATCCTCGTCTCACGGGCGCAGTCGGCGCAGGTCGCGTGGCTGCGCAGGCCCACGGCGGACACCGCGGAGGCGGTGCTGCGGACGTTCCTGGGGCCGGTGGCGGGCGTGTACTGGGTGTGTCTCGGGCTCGCGGTGCTGGGCCTGGCGGGGCTGGTCGGGCGGCGGGGGCAGGTCACCTGTGCGGGGCTGGCCCTGCCCCTGATGGTGGTGCCGCCTGGGGCGCTGATGCTGGTGTCCCAGCTTTCGCCGCTGTACGTCGACCGGTATGTGCTGTACGCGCTGGGCGGGGCACCGCTGCTGGTCGCGGCCGGGGCGGAGCGGCTGACGGGTGTGGTGGGGCGCGCGTGGCAGGGTGTGGCGGTGCGCCTGCGCCCGGGTGTGGTGGGGCGCGCGTGGCCGGGCGTGGTGGGGCGCGGGTGGCCGGGTGGCCGCCGGGCATCCGCGCTCTCCCCGGCTCCCGGCTCCGCCCGCGCGGCGCGCTCCCGGGTGGTCGCCGCCCTGACCGGCGTGCTGGCCGTCGGCCTGGTCCTTCACCAGCAGCTGCCGCTGCTGCGCGCCGACCGCAGCCCCGACCGCCGGCCCGACGACCTCGCCGCCGTCTCCCGGCTCGCCGCGCGGAAGCTCGGTCCGGGAGATCCGGTCCTGTTCCTGCCCACGCAGACGCGGAACACGGCGATCACCTACCCGGGGGCGTTCCGGGGGGTGCGGGACGTGGCTCTGCTGGAAGGCGCCGCCGAGTCCGGGACGCTGTACGGGCGGGAGGCCGGCCCCCTCGAGCTGCGCCGCGGGCTGGCCCGGCTGGACCGGGTGTGGGTCGTCGCGGACCGGGCGATGCTCGACGGCCGCTGGGTGCCGGGCAACCCGGTCGAACGCGCCAAACTCGCCGTGCTGACACAGGAGTTCGACCAAGGCCCCCAGGCTGTACGGGACGGGATGGCCGTACGGCTCTACGTCCGCCGTACTAGCGGGCTTCGTCTGCTTGCGCCGATGCGGCCGCGTCCAGGGCGGCGGTGAGCCGGTCGAGCCGTTCCCGCAGGTCGCCGATCTCCACCGGGTCGAAGCCGGTCGCCGCCGCGATCCGCCGTGGCACCTCCTCGGCCCGCTCGCGCAGCCCCGCGCCCTCCTCGGTGAGCCGCACCCACACCGACCGCTCGTCCCGCGCGCTGCGCTCGCGCCGTACGAGACCGGCCGCCTCCAGCCGCTTCACCAGCGGGGACAGCGTGCCGGAGTCGAGCCGCAGGTGCTCACCGAGCTGCTTGACGGGCAGGTCGCCCTGCTCCCAGAGCACCAGCATCACCAGGTACTGCGGGTAGGTGAGCCCGAGGTCCTTGAGGATCACGCGATAGACGCCGTTGAAGGCGCGGGACGCCGCGTGCAGGGCGAAGCAGACCTGGCCGTCCAGGCGGAGCCAGTCCGCGGCGGCGGTCTTCGGGGTCGGCGAGGCGGTCATGGCTCCAGGGTAGCCCGGCGAGCCATTTGATTGTGCACAACTTAATTGTGTGCTCTACTTGTATCCGCGACGGGGCCCCGAACGGAAGGCCCCGCGACGCACTCCACATCGAGAGGGATGACTTCCATGGACGCGCTCTACACCGCTGTCGCCACCGCCACCCACGGCCGCGATGGACGTGCCGTCTCCTCCGACGGCAGGATCGACCTCGAGCTGGCCCCGCCCGTGGAGCTGGGCGGCAACGGCGAGGGCACCAACCCGGAGCAGCTCTTCGCCGCCGGCTACGCCGCGTGCTTCGGCAGCGCCCTCGGTCTCGTCGGCCGCCAGGCGAAGGTGGACGTCAGCGACGCGGCGGTCACCGCCGAGGTCGGCATAGGCAAGCAGGGCGAGGGCTTCGGGCTGAAGGTCACCCTGCGCATCGAGCTGCCCGACTCCGTGGACACCGCCACCGGCCGCAAGCTGGTCGAGACCGCCCACCAGGTCTGCCCGTACTCGAACGCCACCCGCGGCAACGTCGAGGTCGACCTCGTCGTCGAGTGACACCCGGGGGTCGGGGCGGCGGGACACCCCAACACCGCCGCCACGCCGGGGCGCCCGGCCCCATCGCCCCGGCGCCCGGACCGCCACGGCCGGCCGGCGTCACCGCGCCGGCCGGCCGTCTCTCACGCCGAGGTCAGCACGTCCTGGCCCGCCCCCTGCCCCGGCAGCCGGATCTCGGTGTCGGGCATGGCCTCTCCGAGCAGCAGGGTCCGTACGACCCGCTCGGCGGCCCGGCCGTCCTCGAACTCGCAGAACCGGGCCCGGAACTCCGCCCGCAGCCGCGCCGACTCCTCGTCCCGCCACGAGCCGGAGGTGAACAGCCACGCCAGCTCCCGATAGGAGCCGGCGACATGGCCCGGCGGCTCGGCGGTGATGTCGAAATAGGTGCCCCGGCTCGCGGTGAACGCCGGCTGGTCGTCGGCGTGCACCACGATCGGCCGGTCGAGGTTGGCGTAGTCGAACATCACGGCCGAGTAGTCGGTGACCAGTACGTCCGCCGCGAGCAGCACCTCCTCCAGGCGCGGTTCGTCGGTCGCGTCGACCACGACGCCGTGCCGCGCCAGTTCGGACAGGCCCATCCCCCGCGCGGGACCGCTCGCCAGCGAGGGGTGCAGCCGGACCACGAGGGTGTGCCCCGCGCCGAGATCGGCGGCGAACCGGGCCAGGTCGAACCGGTCGGCGTGGCCGCTGCGGCGGTAGTCCCGGCGGGTCGGCGCGTACAGGACCACCGTGTGGTCCCCGGGGATGCCGTGCCGCTGCCGGAAGTCGCCGGCGTACCCGTTCACCAGGGCGTCGTTGCGCGGGCTGCCGGTGCGCACCGAGGCGAAGTGGCACGGGTAGGCCCGCTCCCAGACCAGTTCCGAGTGGCGGTTGGCGACCAGGCTGTAGTCCCAGCGGTCGGCCCGGCGCAGCATCTGCGGCACGTCGAAGCCGAGCCGGGCGCCGGGCTTGTCCAGCAGGTCGGCGCCCAGGTACTTGAGCGGAGTGCCCTGATGGGTGTGGATGTGGACGCTGCCGGGCCGCTTGGCCAGGCTGCCGGGCCAGTTGACGTCGTTGACGAAGAACTTCGCCCGCGCGGTGACCTCCAGATAGCGCCGGGAGCCCACGATCACGTGCTCCACGCCGGGCGGCAGCCCATCGGCGGTCTCCGCGTCCCGCACCACCCACACCCCGCGCAGCTGCGGGGCGATCTCCCGCGCCTTGCGGTGGACGGCCGCCGGGTCGCCCAGCACACCCCGGTGCGAGGACGCCGAGTACACCACGAGGTTCTCGTCCAGCGGGCGGTGCGCGTGCAGCGACGCCCAGCCGGTGCGGGCCCGGGCGGCCGCCGCCCGGCCCGCCTGGTCCGCCCGCCGTGCCACCTCCCGCCCGGCCCGTGCCGCCTGCCGCTTGAGCCGGTAGCCCGCCCAGGAGCCCTCCAGCACGGCCACCTCGCCGTCCACCAGGGCGCCCGCGGGCCGGTGCTCACGGAACATCCGTGCCGTACGCCGGAAGAACTCCGCCTTGTCGGCGGCCGGCAGCCGGTCCGGCTTGGCCAGGATGTCCAGGCAGTGCTCGCCCATCTTGCGGTGCAGGTACGGCAGCCAGGCCGCCAGCTCGGGGCGCCGCTCCACGAAGGCGAAGACCCGCTCGTACTGGTCGTGGATGTCGAAGTGCTTGCGGCTGGTGGTGGACAGGATGTTGCCCTGCCGGCGCTGCCGGTAGTTCAGGCAGATCCGGTCCAGGGTGGCGATCCGCCCGGCACTGAGCATGACCGGGAAGGTCCAGGGGGTGTCCTCGTAGTAGCCGGGCGGGAACTCGAAGCCGTTCTCCGTGACGAATTCGCGCCGGTAGACCTTGTTCCACACCACCATCAGCAGGTCGAGGATCCGCGGGTACTCCGCGACGCCGAAGGTGTCCGGGCCGGCCTCGCCGAGCAGGTGCGCGAGCACGTTGCGGCGGGTGCCGCCCCACCAGTACGTGCGCGCGTAGTCGAACACCAGCACGTCCGGCTCCCGCACCTCCGCCAGCCGGTCGGCGACGGCCCGCAGCGCGCCGGGGGTGAGGGTGTCGTCGCTGTCCAGGAAGAACAGGTAGTCGCCGGTGGCCAGGGGCATGCCCGCGTTGCGGGCCCGGCCGAGGCCCACGTTCTCCGGCAGGTGCAGGACCCGTACGCGCGGATCCCGTGCGGCGTACTCGTCGAGGATGGCGCCGCAGCCGTCCGGGGAGCAGTCGTCCACGGCGATCAGCTCGAAGTCGTCGAAGGACTGCGTCAGCACCGAGTCGAGGCACTCGCGCAGGAAGCCCTGCACCTTGAAACAGGGCACGATCACACTGAAGCGGGGCACGGCGGGTCAGCTCCTCACGAGGGTCGCGGCGGCGGGGGCGGGGACGCGCTCCGCGAGTGGGATCACGGGCGGCAGCGCCTCCGGCGGCTCGCCGAGCAGCACCCGCCGTACGACGCGCTCGGCGGCCCGCCCGTCGTCGAACTCGCAGAACCGCTCGCGGAACGCGGCCCGCAGCGCCGTCGCCTCCGGTCCCGCGTACGAGCCGTCGCGGAAGACTGCGGCCAGTTCCCCGGGAGTGCGCACGACCGGGCCGGGCGGCTGGGCCGGCAGGTCGAAGTAGACGCCCCGGGTCTCCCGGTAGACGTCCCAGTCGTCCGCGTACACCACGATCGGCCGGTCCAGGTTGGCGTAGTCGAACATGATCGACGAGTAGTCCGTGACCAGCGCGTCGGCGGCCAGGCACACGTCCTCGGCGGAGCGGTGCGCGGTCACGTCGATGATCCGGCCGGAGCCCCGGGAGCGGCCCCGGTCGTAGAAGTAGTGGGCGCGCAGCAGCACGACGACGTCCTCCCCGGCCGCCTCGCAGAACGCCTCCAGGTCGAGGCCCGGCTCGAAGCCGGTGTGATGGTCGCGGTGGGTCGGCGCGTACAGCACGGCGGTCCGGCCCTGCGGCACCCCCAGCTCGCGCCGGACGCGGGCGACGTCCTCGGCGGTCGCCGTGCAGTAGACGTCGTTGCGCGGATAGCCGTACTCCAGATGCTCGTACGAGCCGGGGAAGGCGCGCTCCCACATCTGGGTGGAGTGGCGGTTGGACGACAGGTTGAAGTCCCAGCGGTCCACCCGGCCCAGCAGCCTGGTGAAGCTGCCGGACCGCGCGGCCACCACCGGGTACGTCGACTGGTCCACGCCCATCGTCTTCAGCGGGGTGCCGTGCTGGGTCTGCAGATGCACGCTGCCGGGCCGCTTGACCACACCCTCGGCGAAGTTGGCGTTGTTGACGAAGAAGGTGGCGCGGGCCAGCACCTCCCAGTAGCGGCGCGAGCCGATCACCGCGTACTCGACGTCCTTCGGCATCGCGTGGACCTGGTCGGCCTCGACGAGGAACACCGCGCGGACGTGCGGGGCGAGTTCGCGCGCCTTGGCGTGGATCGCGGCCGGGTTGCACGCGTAGCCGCGGCCCCAGTAGGCGCAGTACACCGCGAGGTGGGGGTCGAGCGGGCGGCGCAGGTCGCGGGCGTAGCGCAGCCGGGTGCGGAGCATGCGCGGGCGCGGCAGGCTCTCGGCCGAGCGCACCGCCAGCTGGTTGACGCCGCGCAGGGTTCGGAAGGCGGTGTACGCGCCCGTCGCCAGCAGCCGGTGCTGCACGCCCACGCTGCCGCCCGGCGCCCGGTAGCCGTCCGGCCGGTGCCGCCGGTAGAGCCGCCCGGCCCGGCGGAAGAACGCCCGGTGCCCGCGCAGCAGCCGGTCGGGCCGGGCCGCCGTCTTGAGCACCACGGCGAACAGCTGCTCGAACAGCGGTCCGGTCCGCTCGGCGGACAGCTCGCGCTCGGCCGCCCGGGTCAGCACGAGGTCCACCTGGTCGAGCAGCGCGTGCTGGTGCGGCCCCGGCAGGTTGAGCCGGCTGCCCTGCCGGCGCAGCCGGTGCCGTACGACGACCCGGCGCAGCACCGCGATCCGCTCGGCGCCCAGCGTGGTCAGCCCGCCCCAGCCCAGGTCGGTGAAGTGGCTCTCCGGAAAGGTCAGTTCGTGGTCGGTGAGGAACTCGCGGCGGTAGACGGCGCTCCACGCCGGCAGCTGCACGCCGGTCAGCGAGGGCAGGTCGGCGGGGGCGAACGGGCCCGCGGGCGCCTGGGCGAGCACCGGCGCGGCCGGGTTCGTCGGCTCGCCCTCCCACCAGGGGGCGCGCTCGTGCTCCGCGTAGAGCACGTCCACGTCGGCGGTCTCGGTCAGCCGGGCGTCCAGCGCCGCGAGCGCACCCGGGAGCAGCAGGTCGTCACCGTCCAGGAACAGCAGATGGGCGCCGGTCGCCGCCCGCATCCCGGCGTTGCGCGCCCCGCTCAGTCCGGCGGACGGCGGTGAGTGGACCGGGGTCACCCGGGAGTCCCGCTCCGCGTAGCCGGCGGCCACCTCGGCGGCCGGGGCGTCGGGGGCGTCGCAGACCGGGATCAGCTGCCAGTCGCCGAAGGACTGGTGGAGGACGGAGTCCAGCGCCTGGGACAGCCGGCCGGTGACCCCGTGGGACGGGACGATGATGCTGAAGCGGGGCATTCTGCTCTTTCTGTCGTCTTGCGGGCGCGGCCGGGCCGTCCCGCCGGACGCCAGGTGGACGGCCGGCTCGGGGTGGGCCGCGTCGAGCCGAGGGGCATGGGAACTCCCGGAAGGACCAACGGTGTTCAGTGGCTGTCGGTGACGGGGCGCGGGCCGGAAGGTTGCGGGACGGTGGCCTGCGGGGTACGCGGGAGCGCCGCCGACGCCGACGGCACCGGCCTGCGTTCGGCGAGCGGCACGAACCCCGGCAGCCCCTCCGTCTCGCCCAGCACCACACGCCGTACGACCCGCTCGGCGGCGCGTCCGTCGTCGTACGGGCAGAACCGCTCCCGGAACACCGCCCGCAGCTGCGCCGAGCGCGAGTCGCGCCAGCGACCGGTGACGAAGAGGTCGATCAGCTCCTCCTCGCCGCGCGCCACCGCGCCGGGCGGAAAGGCGCGCAGGTCGAAGTAGGTGCCACGGCAGGCCTCGTACGCCTCCAGGTCCTCGGCGTGCACGACGATCGGCCGGTCCAGGCCGGCGTAGTCGAACATGAGCGACGAATAGTCGGTGACCAGCGCGTCCGAGGCCAGGCACAGGGACTCCACGCTCGGGTGGTCACCGACGTCGATGATCCGGGGCCCGGTGCCGAGGGAGCCGCCGTACGCGGGATGGGGGCGCGCCAGGATCACGAACCGCGGGCCCAGCCGGCGCACGATCCGCTCCAGGTCCAGCAGGGGGCGCTGGGTGCGGACGTGGTCGCGGTACGTGGGCGCGTACAGGATCGCCACCGCACCCTCGGGGAGACCGAGCGACTCGCGCAGCCGGGCCACGTCCTCCGGTGCCGCCCGCTGGAAGACGTCGTTGCGCGGGCAGCCGTACTCCAGGGTGGTGTAGCGGCCCGGGAAGACCCGCTCCCAGGTGAGGGTGGTGTGCCGGTTGCCGGACAGGACGAAGTCCCACTGGTCGACGCCCCGCAGCAGCTCCCCGAAGTCGGTGTCCCGGGCGGCGGCCGGACGCTCCTGCAGGTCGAGGCCCATGTGCCCCAGCGGGGTGCCCCGCTGCGTCTGGACGAAGACCTGGCCGGGGCGCTTGTGCAGCCCGCGGTCGAGTCCGGCGTCGCTCACCAGGTACTTGGAGCGGGCCAGCGCGCTCCAGTAGGCCGCCGTGCCGGGGCGCAGCGGGCGCGGGCCCGGCGGGAGCGGGTGCCGCCACTCGGGGCGGGCGATCCACGCGGTGCGCACGTGCGGGGCGTGTGTGCGGAACGCCTCCTCCAGCGCCCCCGGATCGCGGCGCCCCCAGGCGGCGGCGAACACGGCCAGGTCACCGCGCAGCGGCAGCCGCAGCTGCACCCGGTAGTGCAGCCGCAGTGCGCCGGTGCGCAGGGCGCGGACCAGCTTCACGGCCGACTTCACCGCGCGCCGTCGGACGGCCGAGGCCAGCTGGAGCATCCGGAAGGTGCGGTGCAGGCCGTACCGGACCAGGGTGTGCCGCAGCCGGACCCGGGCCCCCGGCACCCGGTGGCGGCGGCAGTGGGCCCGGGCCCGGCGCAGGAAGTCGCCGTGGCTGCCGCGCGGCAGCCGGCCCCGCCGGGTGAACACCACGGCGTAGTGGTCGATCATGCGCCGGAACAACTCGGGCCGCCATCGCGCGAGTTCGGGCCGCTCCGCCACATAGGCGAACACCCGGTCGTACTGCTCGAAGAGGTCGAAGTGCCGGGCACTGGTGGTGCCGAGGATGCTGCCCTGCCGGCGCTGCCGGTAGTGCACGCACACCCGGTCCAGCGTCGCGATCGACTCCGCCGTCATCAGCACCGGGAAGGTCCAGGGAGTGTCCTCGTAGTAGCCCGGCGGGAACGTGAAGCCGTGCTCCTCGACGAACTCGCGCCGGTACGCCTTGTTCCACGCCACCATCAGCACCCTGAGCAGCCCCGGCCGGTCCGTCAGCCGGAACGGCGCCGGGCCCTGCTCGGTGAGCGGGCCGGTGAGCTGGTTGCGTACCGTCCGGCCGTCCCAGTAGGTGCGCGCGTAGTCGTAGACCAGGACGTCCGGCCCGCCGGTCTCCTCGATCCGCTCGGCGACGGCCCGCAGCGCGTCCGGGGTGAGGGTGTCGTCGCTGTCCAGGAACACCAGGTAGTCGCCGCTCGCCTCGGCCATGCCCGCGTTCCGGGCGTGGCCGAGCCCCTGGTTCTCGGCCAGGTGCACGGGCTTCACGCGCGCGTCCCGGGCCGCGAACTCGTCGATGATCGCGCCGCAGGCGTCGGGTGAGCAGTCGTCCACGGCGATCAGTTCGAGATCGCCGTAGGACTGCGAGAGCACCGAGTCCAGGCACGGGGCCAGGTACGCCTGAACCTTGTACGCGGGGACGATGACACTGAACCTGGGCAAGGGACATCCATGGGTCGCTCGACACGGGCTTCTGCCCGGGAACGGCCGATGGAGTGACTTGGTTACGGGCCCGTACGGCATGTGGGGGACACCCGGTGAACGCGACGGGGCGGGCCGGTGACGGCCCGCCCCGCAGAAGTCGTCCCCTCCGCGGTCACTTCACCGCGCCGGCCATCACCCCCGACACGAACTGCCGCTGGAACGCGAAGAACACCAGCAGCGGGATCACCATCGAGATGAACGCGCCCGGCGCCAGCACGTCGATGTTGTTGCCGAACTGCCGTACCTGCGTCTGCAGGGCGACCGTGATCGGCTGCGAGCCGGACTTGGTGAACACCAGCGCCACGAGCATGTCGTTCCACACCCACAGGAACTGGAAGATGCCGAGGCTCGCGATCGCGGGCCCGCCGAGGGGCATCACCACCCGGGCGAACAGGCGCAGTTCACCGGCGCCGTCCAGGCGGGCCGCCTCCAGCAGCTCGCGGGGGATCTCCGCGAAGAAGTTCCGCAGCAGGAACACCGCGAACGGCAGGCCGAAGCCCACGTGGAACAGCACCACGCCGAGGATCGTCCCGAACAGGCCTATGTCACCGAAGAGTTCGGCGATCGGGATCAGCGCCACCTGCACCGGCACCACCAGCAGGCTGACCACGCCCAGGAACCACCAGTCCCGGCCCGGGAACTCCATCCACGCGAACGCGTAACCGGCCAGCGAGCCGATGACCACGACCAGGATCGTGGCCGGCACGGTGATCAGCACGGTGTTCACCAGGGAGTCCGTGATGTCGCCGTTCTCCAGCAGCTTCTGGTAGCTGTCGAAGGTCAGCTGGGAGGGCTGGGAGAACACCTTCCACCAGCCGCTCGCGCTCATGGCCTCCGGCGCGCGCAGGGAGGAGATGAGCAGGCCGATGGTCGGCACCAGCCAGAACAGGCCCACGAGGACGAGGAAGACCCGGACCAGTCCGCCGCTCAGCCGCCCGGCGATCCTCGAGCCGAGCGACCGTGGGGCCCTCACCGCCGTGCCCACGGGTGCCGTCTTTCCGACGCTCTCGGCGGCGGTCGTCATCGTCGCACCTCCCGCCTCAGCCTGCGGATGTTGAACAGCATCACCGGGATCACCAGCAGCAGCAGGAACACCGCGATCGCGCTCGCGACACCCGGCCGGCCCTCCGCGAAGCCCTTGCGGTACAGCTCCAGGGCCAGCACGTTCGCGTCGTCCTGGGAGGAGCCCGGCGCGATGATGTAGACGAGGTCGAACACCTTGAGCACGTTGATCATCAAGGTGACGGCGACGACCGCGAGGACCGGCGCGAGCAGCGGCACGGTGATCCGGCGGAACACCTGCCACTCGCCGGCGCCGTCCACCCGCGCGGCCTCCAGCAGCTCCCGGGGCACGCCGGCGAGGCCGGCCGCGATCAGCACCATCGCGAAGCCCGCCCACATCCACACGTACGACCCGATGACGGCCGGGGTCACCAGCGCCGGCCCGAGCCAGTCGACGCCGTTGTACGGCTCCTTGAAGTTGCCGGCCGGAAGCCTGAGGCGAGCCCCGTCGGCCTTCGCCGGCAGCGTGAAGGTGCCGTCGCCGGCCGCCTCGGCGGTGGCCACGACCTTGCCGTCCTTCACCGCCTCGATCCGCATCCCGGCATAGCCCGGCTCGGAGGGGTCCGGCGCGCCCAGCCGCCCGACGCCCTTGCCGCGCGTGAAGTCCTGCCAGGTGGTCCCGGTGATCTTCCCCGGCTCCGCCTCGGCCATCACGGCCCTCTTCGCGCCGTCGGGCAGCCGGTCGGGGGCGACGCCGACCAGCGGGAGCGTGACCGCCTGACCGGTGTGCACCGTGGCCCTGGTGAGGAAGCCTCCTCCCGCCGCTTCCAGCGGCGAGTCGCGTCCCGGATGCGCCTTCGGGAACGCCGACGACGGGGCGAAGGTGTCGTGCACCCCCACCCACACGGCGTTGGCGACTCCCTTGTCGGGGTCCTGGTCGTACACCAGCCGGAAGATGATCCCGGCCGCCAGCATCGAGATCGCCATCGGCATGAAGACGACCAGCTTGAACGCCGTTCCCCAGCGCACCCGTTCGGTCAGCACCGCGAAGACCAGTCCGAGCGCGGTGGAGACCGCCGGCGCGAACACCACCCAGATGATGTTGTTCTTCAGCGCGGTGCGGATGCCGTCGTCGGTGAACAGGGCCTTGTAGTTGTCGAATCCGGCGAAGCCGTCGCCCTGGGTGTCGTAGAAGCTGCGGACGAGCGAGTACCCGATCGGGTAGACCACGAGCGCGCCGAGCAGCACCAGGGCGGGCAGCAGGAAGAGGGCTGCCACCGTCCGGCGCGTACCGGTCACGCTCTTGCGGTTCTTCGGTGCGGCGGGGCCCGGAGGGGCCCCGGCCGCCGCTGCCGACGTCATCGCCGGATCAGCTTCCGTTCCCGTAGGCCGCCGCCGCGTCCTTCTCCAGCTTCGCCTGGGCGCCCGCCACGTCCTTGGGGTTCTTCAGGAAGTCCTGCAGGTCCTTCCACTCGCCCTTGCCCGGGGTGCCGCCGAAGGCCTGCGGAGCCTGGTCGGACATGTCGAAGCGGAAGTCGTCCCCGGACGCGACCAGCGCCTTGGCGATCGTCCGCTGCACCTCGTTCGGGTAGGCCGACGCCGGCACGTTCTTGTTCGGCGAGAGATAGCCGCCCAGCTCCGCCTGGATGGTCGCCGCGTCCGGGGAGGCCAGGAAGGTGGCCAGTGCCTGCGCCGCCTTGGAGTCCTTCAGGATCACGGCCGCGTCACCACCGGAGACCACCGGCGCGGACGAGCCCACCGCCGGGAAGGGGAACACCTTCGCGTCGGTGCCCACCTTCGCCTTGGTGTCGCCGATGTTGACCTGCGCGAAGTCACCCTCGTAGACCATCGCCGCCTTCGGCTGGTCGCCGCCGGTGAAGGTCTGCGTGACGGAGGCCGGGAACTCGGTCTGCAGCGCGCCGTCCGCGCCGCCCGCCACGAAGTCCTTCCTGCCCCAGATCTGGGCGAGCGTGGTCAGGGCCTGCTTCACCGAGGGATCGGTCCACTTGATCTTGTGCTGGGCGAGCTGGTCGTACTTCTCCGGACCGGCCTGGGACAGATAGACGTTCTCGAACCAGTCCGTCAGCGTCCAGCCGTCGGCGCCGCCGACCGAGAACGGCGTGACACCGGAGTCGTACACCGCCTGCGCGGACGTCAGCAGCTCCGGCCAGGTCTTCGGCTCCTTGGCGCCCGCGTTCTCGAAAGCCTGCGCGTTGTACCAGATCAGAGACTTGTTGGCCGCCTTGTAGTAGACGCCGTACTGCTTGCCGCCGACCTGGCCGATCTCCTGCCAGCCCTGCGAGTAGTTCTTCCGCAGCTCGTCGAGCGCCGCCGCGCCGAGGGGCTTGGCCCACTTCTTGTCCACGGCCTGCTTGATGGCGCCCGGCTGCGGGAGCAGCGCCACGTCCGGCGGCTGGCCGCCCGCGATCTTCGAGCCGAGGAAGTTGATGATCGGGTCCTGGGCGGGCACGAAGGTCACCTTCGCGCCGGTGCGCTTCTCGAACTCGGCCAGCACCTTCTTGAAGTTCGCCTGTTCGGTGCCGGTCCAGACGGCGGCGACCTCCAGGTGCGCGCCGTTCAGTTTCGGCAGGGTGAGGGTGGAGCCGGAGGCGGTGCCGCCGCTCTCCGCGCCGTTGTCCTTCTTGTCGTCGCCGCCGGAGCACGCGGTGAGCGCGAGGGCTCCCGCGAGCAGCGCGGCGAGCGCGGTGACGGCCCGTTGGGTGCGGATGGTGCTGCTTTCGCTGTGCATCACTTCCCCGTTCGTCGTTCTCCGTTGAACGTCGTTGAACGTCAGAACTCTGTCCCGTGCGGTCCGGTGTACGCCGGGCCGCACGAGCGCGGCAAGAGCGCCTGCGCCGTCGGACGGTTGATCGTGACCGGCTCGTGATCGGGGACGTATGCGTGCACGGCGTCGCGGGGCGGACGGGAATCGCCGGACGGGCCCTAGAGCAGCGACGGTACCTCCGCCGCCGAGACCTCCCGGGCCGCGCGCTCCACCGCGCTCGCCAGCAGGGCCAGGTCGGTGGGGCCGTTGCCCAGCTCGCGCACCGGACGGCGGGCCGGCGGGTCGCCCATGCGCTGCCACTCCAGCGGGACGACCGTGGGCCGCTGGGTCGCGGTACGCGGGATGCGGCCCGTGACCCGGCCGCCCTGGAAGTCGGTGACCCTGCCGTCCGCGCAGGCCAACCGGCCCCGTCCGGGCGCCGGTTCCTCCGGACCCGGCTCGGGGGCGGCCAGCGTGATCCGCAGGGCGGCCCGGCGCGCCGGTTCCGTCTCCGCCGTACGTCCGCCCGCGCCGGCCGCCGCCACCAGATGCACCCCGAGCCGCTCGCCCTCCCGGGCCACCGCCTCCAGCGCCCGCAGCACCGACCCGGCGGCGGGCCGGCCCGGCGATCCGAGTGGCGGGGAGACCAGTGCGTCCAGGTCGTCCACGACGACCACGAGCCGGGGCAGCGGCGGGGCGGCCTCGGCGCGCCGGCGCGCCGCCGCGCCCGGCCGCAGCCGCAGGGTGGAGCTGGGCGGCACCTCTATGTCGCCGGTGGCTGCCGTGCGCTGCGCGACGATCCGCCCCGACACCTCGTGCGCCGCGTGCCAGGCGGCGAAGTCCGTACGGCCGAGCAGCTCGCCCCGCCGCTTCAGCTCGGCACTCAGCGACTGGGCGAACTCCCGCATCCGCACCGGGTCGTTGGCGGCGAGGTGAGTGGTGACGTGCGGTATGTCGGTACAGACCCGCAGGCCCTCGTCGCCCGCGGTGGCCGTGCCGACCCCGTCGCGGCCGTCGATCAGTACCACGCCCAGCCGGTCCGGCCGTTCCGCCGCGGCCAGCGAGGCGACCACGGCCCGCAGCAGCTCGGTACGACCGCTGCCGGCCGGGCCCTCGATCAGCAGATGCGGACCGTCGGCCACCAGGTCGGCGGTCAGCGGGCCGTGCGGGCCGGCACCGAGCACCGCCCGGGCCCGGCCGCCCAGCGCCTCGGTGTCGTCCGCCGCGTCAGCCCAGCGCGCCATCAGCGAGGCCGGGGTGGCCCGGGCCAGCCCCAACTCGTCCAGCAGCCGCGCGGATCGCGGCAACGGCGTGGCCACGCGCGCGTGCCGCTCGCCGGCGGGGCCGTCCGGGCGCAGGGGCGCCATCGCCCGCGCGAACCGCTCCGCCCAGGCGGCGGAGACGGCGTCGACGGCGGCGACCGTGCCGGGACCGACGGGACCGCTCGGCACCACGCGCAGCAGATGCACGGCGGCGGCGACGTCCCCGCTGAGCAGGGCCACGGCACCGCAGTGCCGGAACGTCGGCGTCGCCTCGCACGCGGCCTCGTACGTCCGCGTCACGGGGGAGGCGGGCGAGGCCGGCTCCGTCTCGGCGAGACACACCACATGGATCCCGGCCCGCGGACCGGCCAGGGCCAGCCGTGCCACGGCGTCCCGCAGGGCGGCTCCGCCGGGGTCTCCGTCCACGACGACGACGGTGAACGGCCCCGAGAACCCACCTCCGGCGGCCCCGGCCCCGGCATCGTCCCTGGCCCAGGAGGGCCGACGGCCCGGCGCGGCACCGGCGTCACCGCGGTCGACGGCCCCACGCCCGTCCGACCGGCCGGGGATGGGGGCGGAAGTGGAGGCGGAGGCGGTGCCGCCGGCGGAAGCGAGCGGCGTACCGGGCGAGGCGGCGCGGCCGGGGGTGCCGGGTGCGGCCGAGGGGGCGGTGTCGTGGGCGCCGGGGGCGCCCGGACGGCCGGTGTGGCCGGGGGTGCCGGGGTGTCCCGTGTGGCCGGTGTGGCCGGGGGTGCCGGGGTGGCCGGTGTGGTCGAGGGTGCTGGTGTGGCCGGTGTGGTCGGGGGTGCTGGTGTTGCCGGGGTGTCCGGGGTGTCCGGGGTGTCCGGGGTGGCCGGTGTGGCCGGTGTAGCCGGGGGTGCCGGGGTGCCCGGTGTGGCTGGGGTCGGCGGTGTGGTCGGGGGTCCTGAGGGCGGCGGTTCCGCCGGGGGCTGCGGTGTGGCCCGGAGTGCCGGGGTGCCCGGTGCGGCCGGGGGCGCCCGGGGACGGGGCGGGGTCGCCCGTGGCGTCGGGGGCCGCCGACGGGGTGGGGATGCGGGCCGGGGCGGGACGGGCCGCGCTTCTGTCCGTCGTCGCGGGGTCGTCGATCCGGCGCAGCAGCTCCTGCGTGCGGGCCGCCGCCTGTTCGCGGTCGTAGGCGAGCAGCAGACGGCAGCCCTGACCGTGGGCCGGCCGGACATGCGGGAGCCACCCCAGCCAGGACCACTCGGCCGTGCGCTCCTCCACCGCACGGGCGCGGTCCGCGCTGATCAGCACGATCTCCAGCAGATCCGGGGAGTGCAGCGCGGCGAGCTGGGCCAGCACCGCACGGGCCAGGCCGGACAGCCGGGGGCGCGGACCGGCCAGGCCCAGCGCACCGGCTTCGCGCAGCGCCGCCGTCACCGGTACGGCGGGCAGCAGGCCCGAGCTGTTCGGCGCGCTCCGGTCGGCCGTGCCGAGCCGCACGGTCAGCGCCTCCGGGTGGTTCGCCCCCCGCTCCCACAGCCGGGGCCCCGGACCCAGCGCCGTCAGCAGCAGCGCGGCCGGGTCCGGCCAGGTCTCCGGCTGCCGCGGGGATTGGGGCAGCGGTGACTCGGCGGCACGGGCCGCTCCGTCGGCGTAGGTCTCCGGCCCGGGCGGCTGCTCCGCACGACCCCCGGCCAGCCGTCGTGCCCACGCGCCGAGCCCGCGCCGCCGCGCACCCTGCGGGGCGCCGCCGCCGGTGAGGGGATCCCCTTCCCGCCCGCCCGCCTGAGCGCCCCCCGCCGGGTAGGCGCCACCGTCCGCGCGGGCGTCCTGCGTCGGGTACGCGGCTGGGTGGGCGCCGCCGTCCGTCCGGCCGTCCTGCGCCGGGTAGGCACCACCGTCCGCGCGGGCGTCCTGCGTCGGGTACGCGGCTGGGTGGGCGCCGCCGTCCGTCCGGCCGTCCTGCGCCGGGTAGGCACCACCGTCCGCGCGAGGGCCCTGCGACCAGGAGGTGCCGCTGTCCGCCCGACCGTGTGCGGACCTGTCGTCGCCCGGGTCTCCGGGTGCCCGGCCGGGACCGGTGACGCCGAAGCGTCCTGCATGCGTGTCCCCGCCGGAGGCCGTACCGCTCACCCGCCGGCCCCGGGCCCGGCCCCGGTCGTGGTCGCCGGGGGCCCCGCCGTGCCCGGGGACCGGACCGGTCGCCCAGCGGTCCGCACCGGCGTCTCCGCGGTCCCCGCCGGCCGCCCCCCGGCTTCCGCCGGGCCGCTCGATGCTCGGGGCGGCAGCCTGTCCCGGTACCACCGGCGGCTCCGGGAAGCCGGTCGGCCGCAGCCCCGTGTCACCGCCGGAGGTTTCCCGGTCGTGGACGGGACGAGCCGGTCCGGAGGATCCGTGGGCGCCGGGGGACGGACCGGGCCGCACGCGTGCGTGAGCCGCCTGACCGCCCTGTGGGCCGATGCCGGTGCCGGCAGCGGATCCGGGCGGCCCCCCGGCCGGCGTACCCGCATCCGCCCCCGGAGTCCCGCCGGCCGGGACGACCCGTATGCAGCCCTCCCCGTCGGCCACCGTCCGGACCCGCGCCCCCGGTCCCCCGGACGGCGTCACCCGCAGGGCCGACTCGCCGATCCTCAGCAGCGCGCCCGCCGGGAACGGCACCGGCCGGTCCGTCACCCGCGTGCCGTCGAGGGCCGTTCCGTTCGTCGAGTCCAGGTCGGCCACGCCGACGCGGCCGTCGGCGTCGACCGTGACCGCGCAGTGCAGACGGGAGACGTCGGGGTCGTCCAGCGGGACGTCGGCCTCGGCTGAGCGGCCCACCGTGATGCGGCCGCCGTGCAGCAGATGGACCCCGCCCGCGTCCGGACCGGCGACCACGTGCAGCTGTGTCGGCGCGTCGTCCAGCTCGGGATGCGGCTCGGCGGCCGCGGGGGCGCCGAGGGACAGCACGGCGCCGTCGACCAGCGGAGGCTCGCCGAGGGTGCAGCGGCGAAGGTCCAGGCGGTCGGTTCCGGCGTACAGGACGACGGGGGAGCCGCCGGCGTCGCGGCCGGCACCGCCCTCCGCGGCGACCGCACCGGCCAGTGCCGACGCGACCGCGGCCAGGTCCGTGCCCGTGGGCGCCGTGACCAGTACGTCGCGGCTCGCGGCGCGGCCCCGCTCCGCGGGCGGGCCCAGCGGGTCTACGACGGTCAGCCGGATCTGCATCGGCGTCAGCGGTCCCTTCTGCGCGGGTCTGCGCGGGCGCGGACTTCCCCCCACCCCACACGAGCACGTCGGCCAGTACTGGGAGGCATCCTTGCACCTGCCACCGACAACGCGCCCGGAACCCGGAGAGAAGTGATCTTGATTGGTCGGCTCTGCCCGCAAAAGTGCCTGACCACTAGCGCACGTCCGATCAGTTGAGATCGGTCACGTCCGGGCCCGGCAACCGGGAGACCGGACGCAGCGTCTTTCCTTCGAACATGCTCGGGAACGCATACGTAGTGCTCTGAAGCACGGCACTACAGTGGGTCGGAACACCGGAATGCAGGCAAGCAAGCCTCAGCAAGCAGCAGGGAGCGCGTGACGTGCGGCCAGTCGGCAGCAAGTACCTGCTTGAGGAGCCGCTCGGACGCGGCGCCACAGGCACCGTCTGGCGTGCCCGCCAGCGCGAGACCGCGGGCGCCGAGGCGGCCGTGGCCGGGCAGCCGGGCGAGACGGTCGCGATCAAGGTCCTCAAGGAGGAGCTGGCGAGCGACCCGGACATCGTGATGCGCTTCCTGCGCGAGCGCTCCGTCCTGCTCCGCCTCACCCACCCGAACATCGTCCGGGTCCGCGACCTCGTCGTCGAGGGCGATCTGCTGGCGCTGGTCATGGACCTCGTCGACGGCCCCGACCTGCACCGCTACCTGCGCGAGAGCGGGCCCCTCACCCCGGTCGGGGCCGCCCTGCTGACGGCCCAGATCGCCGACGCGCTCGCGGCGAGCCACGCCGACGGCGTCGTCCACCGCGACCTGAAGCCCGCGAACGTGCTGCTGCGGCAGCACGACGGCCAGATGCACCCGATGCTGACCGACTTCGGCATCGCCCGCCTCGCCGACTCCCCGGGCCTGACCCGCACCCACGAGTTCGTCGGCACGCCCGCGTACGTCGCGCCGGAGTCCGCGGAGGGCCGCCCGCAGACCTCCGCCGTCGACATCTACGGCGCCGGCATCCTGCTCTACGAGCTGGTCACCGGCCGTCCGCCGTTCTCCGGGGGCAGCGCCCTCGAGGTCCTGCACCAGCACCTGAGCGCCGAACCGCGCCGGCCCTCCACCGTCCCGGACCCGCTGTGGACGGTCATAGAGCGCTGCCTGCGCAAGAACCCGGACCAGCGCCCGAGCGCCGAGAACCTCGCGCGCGGGCTGCGAGTCGTCGCCGAGGGCATCGGCGTGCACGCGAACTCCGCCCAGATCGCGGCCGCCGAGGGCGTCGGTGCCCTGCTCGCCCCCGACCCCGCGCCCGCCGCCGTCCCCGGCGTGCCGGGTGCCGCCGACCCCACCCAGGTGCTGCCGACGAACGCGCCGCAGGGGGCGTACGACCCGAACGCCGCGACCAGCTTCCTTCCGCACACCGGCGGCCCGGCCGGCGCCGCCGACCCCACCGCCGTGCTGCCGAACACCGGCGCGGCGGACCCGACGGCCGTCCTGCCGCCGGTGCCCCCGGGCCGGCCCGGACAGCAGGGGCAGCAGGGTCAGCAGCCCGATCAGCCGCATCCCTGGCAGAGCCAGCTGCGGGCCGCCCGCGACCGCAACGAGCAGACCCAGGTCCAGTACCTCGACCCGAACGAGGACCCGCTGCGCCGCCGCCCGCAGCGCCAGGCGGCCCGGCCCCAGCAGCAGCCGCGCCAGGCCCCGCAGCCCCGCCCGCAGCAGCCGCAGCCGCGTGGCCGGCAGCAGGCCCCGGCCGGCTACGGCTACCCGCAGCAGCAGCCCCCGCACGCCCCCCAGCAGCAGCCGCAGCGCTACGCGCCGCCCGCCCCGGAGCCGCAGCGGCCCGCGCGCGAGCCCCGGGCGCCCCGGCAGCGCAACGCCAACCCGATGAAGATCCCCGGGCTCGGCTGCCTCAAGGGCTGCCTGTTCACGATCGTCATCCTGATCGTCGCGAGCTGGCTGGTCTGGGAACTGACCCCGCTGCAGGACTGGATCGGCACCGGCAAGGGCTACTGGGACCAGCTGAGCGACTGGGCCGGCAAGGTGGGCGGCTGGATCAAGGACCTGGGCGGCTCCACCGGCGGCTGAAACCGATCGGGCGGAAGTACCGGAAATCGATCGCTGGTTTAGGGACTTGTCGACATCTGGCGGGTGATTTCCGTCTCCGCGGTGAAGGTTGGCGTGTCCGGCGCGTAGTTTTGTCGACCAGGGGTCCTGGTCTGTCGGCTGGGGGTCCGGGGGTCGCCCCCCGGAATGACGCAGCACGACAACACGCGTCTGTAGGAGCAGTCTTGGCACGGAAGATCGGCAGCCGGTACACCGCGAACCAGATTCTGGGGCGGGGCAGCGCCGGCACGGTGTGGCTGGGCGAGGGGCCGGAGGGCCCCGTCGCCGTCAAGCTGCTGCGCGAGGACCTCGCCTCCGACCAGGAACTCGTCGGACGCTTCGTCCAGGAACGCACCGCGCTCCTCGGCCTGGAGCACCCGCACATCGTCTCCGTGCGCGATCTGGTGGTCGACGGCAACGACCTGGCCCTGGTCATGGACCTGGTCCGGGGCACCGATCTGCGCACCCGGCTGGAGCGTGAGCGGCGGCTCGCCCCCGAGGCGGCCGTGGCCATCGTCGCGGACGTCGCCGACGCGCTGGCGGCGGCCCACGCGGCCGGGGTCGTCCACCGGGACGTCAAGCCCGAGAACGTCCTGCTGGACATGCAGGGCCCGCTCGGCCCCGGCGGAGCGCACCCGGCGCTGCTCACCGACTTCGGGGTCGCCAAGCTGATCGACTCGCCGAAGCGGACCCGCGCCACGAAGATCATCGGTACGCCGGACTACCTGGCCCCGGAGATCGTCGAGGGGCTGCCCCCGCGGGCCGCCGTCGACATCTACGCGCTGGCGACGGTCCTGTACGAGCTGCTGGCCGGCTTCACCCCCTTCGGCGGCGGGCACCCGGGCGCGGTCCTGCGCCGCCACGTCACCGAGACCGTCGTGCCGCTGCCCGGCATCCCCGAGGAGCTGTGGCAGCTGATCGTGCAGTGCCTGGCCAAGGCGCCCGCCTCCCGGCTGCGGGCCTCGGAGCTGGCGGCGCGGCTGCGCGAGCAGCTGCCGACGCTGGCCGGGATGCCGCAGCTGGACGTGGACGAGCCGGACGTCTCCGAGGAGCCCGAGGACGAGCCGGCGCCCGCCGCCCCGCCCGGTGACGAGCCGGTGCGCCGGCGGGGGGCCGTCTCCCTGGTCCCCGGTGCCAAGCCGGACTCCAACCGGGACACGCACACCTCGATGCGGGTGCCCGGGCCGGACGAGCTGGCGGGCGGCGCCCACGGGACCGCTCGCGCCCCTCGGGCCATCGGCGAGCCCCGGCCGGGCTCGGCGCGGCATCGTGCGGTCGTGCGGCGCCGCCGGATCACGCTGGGCGTGGCCGGGGTGGTGCTGGCGGCCGTCGTGGGCGTCGGCGCGTGGCTGATCTCCGCGGACGGCGACTCGGAGCCACCGCAGGACACCCACAGCACCTCGACCCCGTGACCCGTCGGGGGTCGCCCTGCCCCGTGTGACGCCGAGGAAGGGCCTTGCCCCGTGTGACGCCGGCGAGGGGCGCCTCGCCCCCCGTAGCCCCCGGGCGCCTCGGCCCCTTCGTGGCCCCTCTGGGCGTCGCCGCACCCCTGTTCGTGCCCGGCAGGGGCCGCCATGCCCCTCCGTGCCCGTCCGGGGCCCCATAGCCCCCTCCGTGCCCGTCCGGAGCCGCCATGGCTCCCTCCGTGCCCGTCCAAGGCCGCCGTGCCCCTCCAAGGCCGCCGTGCCCCTCCCGTGCCCCGGCGGTGGGCGGCCTGCCCGGAGTGACGCCGGGAGGCGCGTCCGGCCCCTGGACCGCCGTCTCCCCGCCCCGCACGCACCCGCTTCGCCGGGAGGCGGGCCGGACCGGTTGCCGCAACCGTTACGCTGGAGAGCGTGGCAGTCGTCGATGTATCCGAAGAGCTGAAGTCCCTCTCCTCGACCATGGAGTCGATCGAGGCCGTCCTGGACCTCGATGCGATGAGGGCAGATGTCGCCGTGCTCGAGGAGCAGGCGGCGGCGCCGTCCCTGTGGGACAACCCGGACGAGGCGCAGAAGATCACCAGCAAGCTCTCCCACCTCCAGGCCGAGGTCAGGAAGGCCGAGGCGCTGCGCGGCCGGATCGACGATCTCGCGGTCCTCTTCGAGATGGCGGAGGAGGAGGACGACCCGGACACCCGCGCCGAGGCCGAGTCCGAGCTGACCGCCGTGCGGAAGGCGCTGGACGAGATGGAGGTCCGGACGCTGCTCAGCGGTGAGTACGACTCCCGTGAGGCCCTCGTCAACATCCGTGCCGAGGCCGGTGGCGTCGACGCCGCCGACTTCGCGGAGAAGCTGCAGCGCATGTACCTGCGCTGGGCAGAGCAGCGGGGCTACAAGACCGAGGTCTACGAGACGTCGTACGCCGAAGAGGCCGGCATCAAGTCGACCACCTTCGCCGTGCAGTCGCCGTACGCCTACGGCACCCTCTCCGTCGAGCAGGGCACCCACCGCCTCGTGCGCATCTCGCCCTACGACAACCAGGGCCGCCGCCAGACGTCCTTCGCCGGCGTCGAGGTGCTTCCCGTGGTCGAGCAGTCCGACCACGTCGAGATCGACGAGTCGGAGCTGCGCATCGACGTCTACCGGTCCTCCGGGCCGGGCGGCCAGGGCGTGAACACGACCGACTCCGCGGTCCGTATCACCCACCTGCCCACCGGCATCGTGGTCTCCTGCCAGAACGAGCGGTCGCAGATCCAGAACAAGGCCACCGCGATGAACGTCCTGCAGGCCAAGCTGCTGGAGCGGCGCCGGCAGGAGGAGCAGGCCAAGATGGACGCCCTCAAGGGCGACGGCGGCAACTCCTGGGGCAACCAGATGCGTTCGTACGTGCTGCACCCGTACCAGATGGTCAAGGACCTGCGCACCGACCACGAGGTGGGCAACCCGGAGGCCGTCTTCAACGGTGAGATCGACGGGTTCCTCGAGGCGGGTATTCGCTGGCGCAAGCAGCAAGAGAAGTAACTTTGTCGACAAGCCAACTGCCGCCCTCGAGGCGGCAGTTGGCTTATGTCTGGGTTTTACATCACACTCACGGACTGCAATCCCCCGCAAACACCCTGCCGCCGGACATTGCGCGCGCAACGGCCTTGACGTTGCTTTGAAAAATCGGAAGGGTGATGCGCGGCATGCGTATTTGAGGGGCGCATGTGAACCGGGGGATCGAGTCGACGCTTCTGTCGTCACCCAGCTACCCCCGTCGATCACGGCCAGCCCCACGCGCCGCCTCATTGACGAACAGCTACTGGGGGTAGCAACCACATGACGAAGAAGACGCGGATCCGGGTCGCGCGAATAGCCGCGGGCGCCGTGATCGCGGCCGGTGCGTCACTCACCGCCGCCGGTGCGGCCTCCGCCCTGGACCTCGGCGTCCAGGCGGGCCCGATCAGCATCGGTGTGACCACGGACGGCCCGGCCGACGGCGGCGCCGACGGTGGTGCCGACGGTGGCGCCGACGGTGGTGATGACGGCGGCAACTGCCCGGTCGGCATCTGCACCGACGGTGGTGCCGACAATGGTGGCGCTGACAACGGTGGTGCCGACAACGGTGGCGCTGACAACGGTGGCGCTGACAACGGTGGTGCCGACAACGGTGGTGCCGACAACGGTGGCGCTGACAACGGTGGCGCTGACAACGGTGGCGCTGACAACGGTGGCGCTGACAACGGTGGCGCTGACAACGGTGGTGCCGACAACGGTGGTGCCGACAACGGTGGTGCCGACAACGGTGGCGCCGACAACGGTGGCGCCGACAACGGCGGTACCGGTGACAACGGCGGTACCGGCGACAACGGCGGTACCGGTGACAACGGTGGCGCTGGTGACAACGGCGGTACCGGTGACAACGGCGGCGCTGGTGACAACGGCGGTACCGGTGACAACGGCGGTACCGGTGACAATGGCGGTACCGGTGACAACGGCGGCGCCGGCGACAACGGTGGTACCGGTGACAACGGCGGTTCCACCGGCTCCGGTGGCAACCACACGACCCCCGACGGCGGCAACGACAACGCCGCTCAGGAGGAGGGCTCCTCGGCCCTCACGGACACCGGCTCCGACACCGCGGCCCAGGGTGGCGACAAGCAGCTCGCCGAGACGGGTGCCGGTCAGACCGCGTTCCTGCTCATCGGCGCCGCGACGATGATCGCCGGCGGCATCGGCTTCCGCGTCCTGCCGCGGCTGGCCGGAAACCGGGGCGGCGCGGTCGCCTGACCGTAGCCGTACGGTCACGCGCTGCGCGCACGGCCTACGCGAAGGGCCCGGAGCACCGCTCCGGGCCCTTTCGGCGTTCCGGCCTCGCCGGCCCGTCCGCTACGCGGTCTGGTGCGCCAGCAGCGCCACGGCGGCGATCAGCACCGCAAGCAGCGCGATCAGCGCCATCGGGTTCAGACCCGCGAGGAAGCCGTCCTGCTGCAGCCGCTCGCGGTTGGCACGGCACACGGGGCACCGGCCCTCGCTCACGGGCGCCGCGCAGTTCGCGCACACCAACCGGTCGTACGTCATGCGCTCGCCCTCCTTGCACCGGCCATCACACATACAACGCGCGCGGGAACGAGAACGTTCCCCCTCCACTGTGCCAGGTTCCCGCGGAGCGTGCGCGGGGCCCCGGAAGAACGGGGCGAGACGGCGGGCCGGTACAAAACGTACAAGTCTTGCCCAACCTGCACCTGCGACTGCACTTGCACACCCGGTTCGCGTATGGTCACGCTCATCTACCCCCGGCGACCCGTGGTGCATCCGTGATCCGATTCGACAACGTCTCCAAGGTCTACCCCAAGCAGACCCGCCCAGCCCTGAGGGATGTCTCCCTCGAGTTGGAGAAGGGTGAGTTCGTCTTTCTCGTGGGATCCTCCGGCTCCGGAAAGTCCACGTTCCTGCGGCTCGTCCTGCGAGAGGAGCGGTGCAGCCACGGCCAGGTGCACGTGCTGGGCAAGGACCTCGCGCGCCTCTCCAACTGGAAGGTGCCGCAGATGCGCCGCCAGCTGGGGACGGTCTTCCAGGACTTCCGGCTGCTGCCGAACAAGACGGTCGCGGAGAACGTGGCCTTCGCCCAGGAGGTCATCGGCAAGTCGCGCGGCGAGATCCGCAAGTCCGTGCCGCAGGTGCTCGACCTCGTCGGGCTCGGCGGCAAGGAGGACCGGATGCCCGGCGAGCTGTCCGGTGGTGAACAGCAGCGCGTCGCCATCGCACGAGCCTTCGTCAACCGGCCCAAGCTGCTCATCGCCGACGAGCCGACCGGCAACCTCGACCCGCAGACCTCCGTCGGCATCATGAAGCTGCTCGACCGCATCAACCGGACGGGCACCACGGTCATCATGGCGACGCACGACCAGAACATCGTGGACCAGATGCGCAAACGCGTCATCGAGCTGGAGAAGGGCCGCCTCGTGCGCGACCAGGCCCGCGGCGTCTACGGCTACCAGCACTAAGCAAGTTCACGACGGAAAGGCTCGACCAGACGCCATGCGCGCCCAGTTCGTCCTGTCGGAGATCGGTGTCGGTCTCCGCCGCAATCTGACGATGACCTTCGCCGTCATCGTCTCCGTAGCCCTGTCCCTGGCGCTGTTCGGCGGCTCCCTGCTGATGAGCGACCAGGTCGGCAAGATGAAGGGCTATTGGTACGACAAGGTCAACGTCTCGATCTTCCTGTGCAACAAGCACGACGCCGATTCCGACGTCAACTGCGCCAAGGGAGCGGTCACCGAGGACCAGCGGAAGCAGATCCTCGCCGACCTGCACAAGATGCCGGTCGTCGAGAAGGTCGACTACGAGTCCCAGGACCAGGCGTACAAGCACTACAAGGAGCAGTTCGGCGACTCCCCGCTGGCCGGTTCCCTGACGCCGGACCAGATGCAGGAGTCGTACCGGATCAAGCTCAAGGACCCGCAGAAGTACCAGGTGATCGCCTCCGCCTTCAACGGGCGGGGCGGCGTGCAGTCGGTGCAGGACCAGAAGGGCATCCTGGACAACCTCTTCCAGCTGCTGAACCTGATGAACCGGGCCGCGCTCGGCGTGATGGCGCTGATGCTGCTCGTGGCGCTGCTGCTGATCGTCAACACCGTGCGCGTCTCGGCGTTCAGCCGCCGGCGCGAGACCGGGATCATGCGCCTGGTCGGTGCCTCGGGCTTCTACATCCAGGCGCCGTTCATCGCCGAGGCGGCCGTCGCCGGTCTCATCGGCGGTGGCCTCGCCTGTCTCTTCCTGGTGGCCGGCCGGTACTTCACCATCGACCACGGCATGGCCCTGTCCACCAAGCTCACGCTCATCAACTTCGTGGGCTGGGACGCGGTGTTGACCAAGCTGCCGCTGATCCTCGCCACGAGTGTGCTCATGCCGGCGCTGGCGGCGTTCTTCGCGTTGCGCAAGTACCTGAAGGTGTGACGCATGCCAAGGCGGCCGTACGG
The DNA here is from genome assembly GCF_043199955.1 of Streptomyces sp. NPDC048514. Classification (NCBI taxonomy): domain Bacteria; kingdom Bacillati; phylum Actinomycetota; class Actinomycetes; order Kitasatosporales; family Streptomycetaceae; genus Streptomyces; species Streptomyces sp. NPDC048514. The sequence continues at coordinate 68,183 of NZ_JBICWT010000005.1, forward strand.
GCTCCGGGCCGTACGGCGCCTTCGGGTTGTCCTAGACTCACCGCCATGTCAGGCCGTGACCTGTTCTGTCAGCCCCGTCGCATCCGCCGCGGGGCCGCCCTGACATTGGTCTTCGCCGGCGTACTGGCCGCCGGCGCCGTAACCGGCTCCTTCCCCGAGCCCGCGCAGCCCGAGCGGAAGATCGCCGCCGGACCGGTGGGCACCGCCACCCGGCACGAGGCCGTGCAGAAGGCCGCCGCCGAGGCGATGGCCGACGGCAAGTCCCCGACGGAGGCCGCCGAGCGTGCCGTGAGCCGCAGCGGCGACCGGTGGGGCGCCGTCTACTCCGAGGGCGAGTACGAGGAGTTCCAGCAGGCCCTCGACGGCCGCTACACCGGCGTCGGCCTGTGGGCGCGGCTCGAGACGGACGGCCGGATCGCGGTGACGAAGGTGCGGCCCGGCTCGCCGGCGGCCGACGCCGGGATCCGCAAGGGCGACCGGCTGCGCAGCATCGACGGCCGCGAGGTCGACGGCCGGCCGGTCACCGAGGTGCTCTCCTTACTGCGCGGCGACGCCGAGGACGCCCCGGCCGGTACGACGGTCACGCTCGGCCTGCAGCGCGGCACGCGCGCGTGGACCGAGAAACTGCACCGGGCCCGGCTGTCCACCGACTCCGTGACCGACCGCCGGCTGTCCGGCGGGGTCACCGTCATCAAGATCGCCGCGTTCACCAAGGGCACCGCCGGCGCCGTCCGCGCGGCCCTGCGCGAGGCCCCGGCCCAGGCCGGGATCGTCCTCGACCTGCGGGGCAACTCCGGCGGCCTGGTCACCGAGGCCGTGGACACCGCCTCGTCCTTCCTCGACGGCGGCCTGGTCGCCACCTACGACGTCGAGGGCGCCCAGCGGTCCCTGCACGCCGCCGGCGGCGGCGACACCGCCCGGCCCCTGGTCACCCTCGTCGACGGCGGCACGATGAGCGCGGCCGAGCTGCTCACCGGCGCGCTGCAGGACCGGGGCCGCGCGGTGGTGATCGGCTCCCGCACCTTCGGCAAGGGCTCCATCCAGATGCCGACGAAGCTCCCCGACGGCTCGGTGGCCGAACTGACCGTCGGCCACTACCGCACGCCCTCGGGGCACGCGGTCGACGGCCGGGGCGTCACTCCGGACCTGGAGGCGGGGTCCGGGGCGCTGCGACGGGCCGAGACGGTCCTCACCGGTCTCGGCGACCCCTCGTAGGTCCCCCGAAATGCGCTTCCCCCGCACCCCCTGTGTGGTGCGAAAATGGGCGGCACTATGAGCAAGGGAATGTACGTACCGAAGGAGTCCCAGCCCAAGCAGGGCGGAGGGGCCGCGAAGGCGGCCAAGGACGGCAAGCGCAAGATCGTCGCGCAGAACAAGAAGGCACGGCACGACTACGCGATCATCGACACCTACGAGGCCGGGATCGTGCTCACCGGCACCGAGGTGAAGTCGCTGCGTCAGGGGCGGGCCTCGCTGACCGACGGCTTCGTCCAGATCGACGGGAACGAGGCGTGGCTGCACAACGCCCACATCCCCGAGTACAGCCAGGGCACCTGGACCAACCACTCCGTGCGCCGCAAGCGCAAGCTGCTCCTGCACCGCGAGGAGATCGACAAGCTGGAGTCGAAGTCCCAGGAGACGGGTCACACGATCGTGCCCCTCGCCCTGTACTTCAAGGACGGGCGCGCGAAGGCCGAGATCGCGCTCGCCCGCGGCAAGAAGGAGTACGACAAGCGGCAGACCCTGCGCGAGAAGCAGGACCGGCGGGAGTCGGACCGCGCGATCGCGGCGGCGAAGCGCAAGCAGCGGGGCGTCTGACCGGGCCGCAGGGAATAAGCTGGCACCGGCGTGCGTTGGTCACGTACGATGGCACTGCACTCCACAGCGGGTGCGCGCCCCCTCCTCGGAGGGGATTGAAAAAACAACATGGGGATGATCGGTTTCGACAGCGGCTGTCGAAGCAGGGGAAGCGTGTCGAGGAAGCGGCAATGATCTCGTAAACCATATGTCGCAAAAAATAATCGCCAATACCAAGCGCGATTCCTTCGCCCTCGCTGCCTAAGTAGCGACTTGCGAAGTGTCAGCCCGGGGCTGTTCCCGACCCGGATCCTGGCATCAGCTAGGGAACTAAACCTTGATCCCGGTCACGGGGTGAAGAGGGAAATCTAACAGTGACTGGGCCCGTCGGCGACTTGTTCGCGTGATCGCCGGGGCCGAGAAAATCACAGCGAACTGCACACGGAGAAGCCCTGATTCTGCACCGGTGGACGCGGGTTCGATTCCCGCCATCTCCACGATCGGGAGGCCTTCCGGCCCCCCTAACCCATGTGGGCGAAGGCCCCGCCGCTCTCGAGCGGCGGGGCCTTCGTCATGTCCGCCGTCCGTCCGGTCGCCGTTCTCGTCGCCGGCCCGGCTCACGGACGCGCCGGGAGGAGCGGGGCGCACCAGCCTCCCCGCTCACGGCGTCGACCAGCAGGGCGAGGCAGGCGCAGGCGGCCGGGACCGTGAACGCGGCGGCGGGGGAGAGGTGCTCGGCCGCCCAGCCGCCCGCCGCCGAGCCGCAGGCGATGCCGCCGAGCAGGCCGGTCACCATCAGACTCATGCCCTCGTTGAGCCGGTCGGCCGGGGTACGCCGCTGCACCAGCGTCATCGCCGTGACCATGGTCGGCGCGGTCGCCATGCCCGCCACCAGCAGCGTCGCCGCCAGCACCGGGAGGGAACCGGCGACCGCGGCGGACAGCCAGGGCAGGGTCATCAGCGCGGCCATCGCCGCAAGGCACCGGGTCAGGCCCAGGCCGGCCGGCTTCAGCGCCCCGTACACCAGCCCCGCCGCACACGAGCCCGCCGCCTGGAGCGCCAGCACGGCCCCGGCCGCCGCCCGGTGCCCCTGCGCGTCGGCGAAGGCGATCGTGACGACCTCCATCGAGCCGAACACCGCGCCGGTGGCCGTGAAGCAGGCGAGCAGCGGCGGGATGCCGGGACTGCGCAGCGGCGAGGGCGCCTCGGCGGGAGCCCGGGCCGGCGGCTCGGTGGCCCGCTGGACGGTGAACAGCGCCATTCCCGACAGCAGCAGCACCGCCCCGGCGAGGGTGCCCGCCTCCGGGAAGAACGTGCCGGTCAGGAAGGACACGAGCACCGGCCCGAGCATGAAGCACAGTTCGTCGGCGGCCTGCTCGAAGGAGTTCGCGGTGTGCAGCGCGCCGGGATCGTCGCGCAGCAGATGGGCCCAGCGGGCGCGGGACAGGCCGCCGATGTTGGGGGTGGCCGCGGTGGCCGCGTAGGCGGCGAACAGGGTCCAGCCGGGGGCGCCGAAGTGCACGCACAGCAGCAGGGCGACACTGCCGAGCACGGAGACGAGCGTGGCCGGCACGGCGACCCGGGCCTGCCCGTGCCGGTCGACGAGCCGGGCGATCCACGGCCCGGCCAGCGCGGTCGCGGCGAGCCCGGTCGCGGTGACGGCACCGGCCAGGGCGTACGAGCCGCGGGAACCGGCGATCATCACGACGGCGCTCACGCTGAACATGCCGACCGGCAGGCGGGCCAGGAGATTGCCGGCGGTGAAGGCGCGGGTGCCGGGGAGGGAGAACAGCCGGCGGTAGCCGGTCCGGTGCGCAGGGGCGGCCGGTATGCGTCGGTCGTCGGTCGTGGGGTGCGGCATGGCTCCACCGTGGCCCGGAGCGGAGCACGGGGTCCAACACCTTCTCGGGGCCGATCGACGCACCTGTGTTGTAAGTTCACCGCCATGCCCGCCCCCGCACATCTCGATCCACGCCTGCTGCGCGCCTTCGTCGCGGTGGCCGAGGAACTGCACTTCACCCGGGCCGCGGCCCGTCTCTACGTCGCCCAGCAGGCGCTCAGCCGGGATGTGCGGCGGCTGGAGCGGGAGTTGGGCGTGGAACTGTTCGTGCGGACCACCCGGCAGGTGGCGCCGACCGCCGACGGTGAGCGCCTGCTGCCGTACGCCCGGCGGATCCTGTCCGCCCAGGACGATGCGCTGGCCGCGTTCGGGCAGGCACGCCCGCTGCTCGTGGACCTCAACTCGCCGGGCATGGCCACCGGTCGCCTGGTGCTGCACCGCGCCCGTGAACTCGCCCCGAACTGCGAGCTGATGGCCCGCTACGAGAGCGGGCTGACCGGGGCCGCGGCCGGTCTGCTGGCCGGCCGGCTGGACGCCTCCTTCGGCCGTTTCGCCGGTCTGGACCCGGCGCTGCGCTCCGGCCTGGAGCAGCAGCCGGTGCGCTATGAGCCGATGGCCGTCGTCCTGCCGGAGGACCACCCGCTGGCCGGTCTCCCCGAGGTGCCGACGGCCGCGCTGGCGGGGCAGGAGGTGTACGCCGGTGCCGGCGACCCGCGCACCCCGGAGTGGACCGACCTGGCCCGGCGCCTCTTCGAGGGACACGGCATCCGGCTGTCCGCGCCCCTTCCGCCGGCGGTCGGGGACGAGGAGTTCGACCGGATCATGGCCAAGACCAGAACCCCGGTGCTGGCCGTCGTGGACTTTCCGGACATGCCCCGGACGGTACGGCGGCCCCTCGTCGGGCCCGTCCCGCTCTCACCCGTCTCCCTGGTCTGGCGCAAGGGGCTGCTCCATCCCGGCCTGGACGAGCTGCGCCGGGCGGCGGCCGAGATCGCGGCGGCGCGCCGCTGGCTGCGCCGACCGCCCGGCGGCTGGCTCCCGGCCATCGACGAGGACGCGATGAGCCCCCACGGCCAGACCCCCACGACCCCCCACCCCTGACCCCCCGACCCCCCTGACCCCCCGACCCCCCACCCCTCCGACCACACCCGTGAGTGACCGCCGCGTCCCCGCCTCGGCCGTCACCCGGGCCCTGGCGCCCGCCCGTCACCCGGGCTCTCGGCACCGTCGGCCACCCGGACTTTCACCCTCCGGCCGCCGCCCGCGCGTTCCCTCACCGGCCGTCTTCGGGGGGAGTGAGAGCAACGTTCCCTTGCGGTCACCCGGGGCCACGGGGTGGAAACGCGGTCTTCCTACCTTCGGGCTCAGTCCCTTGTTCGGCAGACCGAGCAGCCGGAGCACCGTGGAGGCGTGATGACAGCCCCAGCCCCAACCCGTCGCAGTGGCCGTTGGATCGAGCACTGGGACCCGGAGGACGAGGCATTCTGGAAGGAGCACGGCGAGCGGACCGCCCGCCGGAACCTCTGGTTCTCCGTGCTCTGCGAGCACATCGGCTTCTCGGTGTGGACCCTGTGGTCCGTGCTCGTGCTCTTCATGGGGCCCGAGTACGGGCTGGGCCCCGCCGACAAGTTCCTGCTGACCTCGGTCGTCACCCTCGTCGGCGCCGTCGTGCGCGTGCCCTACACCTTCGCCGTCGCCGTCTTCGGCGGGCGGAACTGGAGCATCGTCTCGGCGGCCCTGCTGCTGGTGCCGACCGTCGCCGCATTCGTGGTGATGGAGCCGGGGACCTCCTTCTCGACCTTCCTGCTGGTGGGTCTGCTGGCCGGTATCGGCGGCGGCAACTTCGCCTCCTCCATGACCAACATCAACGCCTTCTTCCCCCTGCGGAAGAAGGGGTGGGCACTCGGCATCAACGCCGGCGGCGGCAACATCGGCGTGCCGGTCATCCAGCTGATCTGCCTCGCGATCATCGGCGCGGGCGGCGGGCCCCGCGTGCTGCTCGGCATCTACATCCCGCTGATCGTCGTCGCCGCCGTGCTCGCCGCGCGGTTCATGGACAACCTGGCCACCGTGCGCAACGACACCGGGGCGGCGAAGGACGCCGCACGGGACGCCCACACCTGGATCATGGCCTTCCTCTACATCGGTACGTTCGGGTCGTTCATCGGCTACAGCTTCGCCTTCGGCCAGGTGCTGACGAGCCAGTTCGGGCGCACGCCGCTGCAGGCCGCGTACGTCACCTTCATCGGGCCGCTGCTCGGCTCCCTGGTCCGGCCCGTGGGCGGGTGGCTGGCCGACCGGTACGGCGGTGCCCGCATCACCCTGTGGAACTACGTCGGCATGGCCGCCGCCGCGGCGGTGCTGATCGTGGCCGGCCGGCAGAAGTCACCGGCGCTGTTCGTACCGGTCTTCGTGGTGCTGTTCGTGCTGAGCGGGCTCGGCAACGGCTCGACGTACAAGATGATCCCCGGCATCTTCCAGGCGAAGGCCCTCGCCAGGGGGCTGACGGGGGAGGACGCGGTGGGCCACGGCCGGCGGCTGTCCGGCGCCGCCATGGGACTCATCGGGGCCGTCGGCGCGCTCGGCGGCGTCGGCATCAACCTCGCCTTCCGGCAGTCCTTCCTGGCCTACGGCACCGGCACCGGCGCGTTCGTCGCCTTCCTCGCCTTCTACGGGGCCTGCTGCGCCGTCACCTGGGCCGTATACCTTCGCCGTCCGGCCGGACGGACCGGGGCCGCGCCGACGACGGACACCGAGCCGCGGCTCGGCTACGCCGAGGTATGACGTAACACCGGCGACACGCAGCCGAACCGAGCCCGTCACGCGTCGTTGACAGGCTCGCCGGCATGCGGGCCAGCTAGGAGAGCCATGTACGACGAACAGCAGCATCCCGAGCACGGACCCCTCGCCGGGTTCACCGTGGGCGTCACCGCCGCGCGGCGCGCCGAAGAACTGAGCGCGCTCCTGACGCGGCGTGGTGCCGTGGTGCTGCACGCGCCCGCCCTGCGGATCGTGCCGCTCGCCGACGACGGCGAACTGCTCGCCGCCACCGAGGAACTCATCGAGCGGGTACCGGACGTCGTCGTGGCCACCACCGCCATCGGGTTCCGGGGCTGGGTGGAGGCCGCGGACGGATGGGGGCTCGGGGAGCGGCTGCTCGGGCGGCTGCGGGACGTCGAACTGCTGGCACGCGGCCCCAAGGTCAAGGGGGCCGTGCGGGCCGCCGGACTGACCGAGACGTGGTCGCCGTCCAGCGAGTCGATGGCCGAGGTCATCGACCGGCTGCTGGAGGAGGGGGTGGACGGGCGCCGGGTCGCCGTGCAACTGCACGGCGAGCCGCTGCCGGGATCCGTGGAGGCTCTCCGGGCCGCGGGGGCGGAGGTCGTGCCGGTGCCGGTGTACCGCTGGATGCCGCCGGAGGACATCGGCCCGCTCGACCGGCTGCTGGACGCGGCCGTCTCCCGTGGCCTGGACGCCCTCACCTTCACCAGCGCGCCCGCCGCGGCCTCCCTGCTCGGCCGGGCGGAGAAGCGCGGGCTGCTCGACGAGCTGCTGACGGCGCTCGGCCACGACGTGCTGCCGGTCTGCGTCGGCCCGGTCACCGCGCTGCCCCTGCAGGCGCACGGCGTGGACACCGTCCAGCCGGAGCGGTACCGGCTCGGGCCGCTCGTGCAACTGCTCTGCCGGGAACTGCCGGGCCGCGCGCGCGTGCTGCCGGTGGCCGGGTGCCGGCTGGAGATCCGCGGCCACGCGGTCCTGGTGGACGGCGAGCTGAAGCCGGTGCCGCCGGCGGGGATGTCGCTGCTGCGGGCGCTGGCGCGGCGGCCGGGGTGGGTCGTGGCCCGGGCCGAGCTGCTGCGGGCGCTGCCGGGGTCCGGCCGCGACGAACACGCGGTGGAGACGGCGATGGCCCGCCTGCGCACGGCCCTCGGGGTGCCGAAGCTGATCCAGACGGTGGTGAAGCGCGGCTACCGGCTGGCGCTGGACCCGACGGCGGACGCGAAGTACTCCGACGTGTGAGCCGAGCGGGCCGGAGACCTCGGTACGAGGGGTTCCGGGCGATAGCCGCGGCGGGCACTGTGGAGGGGAGCGACAAAACGGTTCCTCCGCGGATCCTGCCTAGGCGGTGACAGGCACATGGCACTGGGTACGGCCACGCCCCCGTACGGGCTTCGGTTCGACGCCGGGCGGATCTGCCTGGATCTCCTCGCCACCGCGCACCCGGCCGAACGGCTGGACGGCGTCGGGTCGTTGTGCGCCTGGATCGCCGGCGCCGCACTGGTGCCGCCCGGCACGCCGCTGACCCACGCCGAGGCCTCCTGGCTGGAGGCCTTCCGGGAACTGCGGGAACATGTGGGGCAGTTGGTACGAGGCCCGCACCCGCCGGTCGGGCCGCCGTACGAGCGCGCTCTCGCCCGGGTCAACGAGACGGCCCGGGCAGCGCCGCCGGCCCCGCGTGCCGTGTGCGGCGAGGACGGCACGCTGGTGCGGGAGCTGGCCGGCCCGCCGCAGTGCGCGGCGCTGCTCGCGGTCCTCGCCCGGGACGCCGTGGAACTGCTCACCGACCCCGTGGCGCGGGCGGCCGTGCGGGAGTGCGAGGCGGACGACTGCCCGCTCGTGTACCTGGACACGTCCCGGGGCAGGCGCCGGCGCTGGTGCTCCAGCGAGGTCTGCGGAAACCGTGAGCGTGTCGCCCGCCACCGGCGCCGGGCGGCTCATGCGCGGGCCTGGCCGTCGGGCTAGGACGGACCTGGCCGTCGGACTCGCGCGGGCCTTCCCGTCCGCTACGGGCGTTACGCCGGATTGCGCCCCCGAGGTGTGCGAAGTGATTTGCGCAACACCGCGTTTGTGGGCGAGGCTGCCCGGGCGGCCCGGCCACTTCCGGCGCCGTGTCGGAAATGTAAAGATCATGCGGTGGGAATGTGTGCGCATGTCCCGCTCGTCACGTCGGCACCAAGAAAACTGTCACCTCCGTTTGAACGCCACGCCGCTGCCTTCCGTACGGGTGGGCGAGCGACCGACTGGGGGAACCCCCGGACACCGGAGGTGGGCGTGCGCAAGGATGCGGCCGTGGCCAATGAACGTGGATCGAGGGCCCGACATCGCATGTCCTCACAGTCCTCGGAACCAGACGAGGAGCTGATGCGCGCCCTGTACCGGGAGCATGCCGGACCTTTGCTCGCGTATGTCCTGCGACTGGTCGCCGGTGATCGGCAGCGCGCCGAGGACGTCGTACAGGAAACGCTCATCCGTGCCTGGAAGAACGCCGGTCAGCTCAATCGGGCTACCGGATCGGTACGCCCCTGGCTGGTGACGGTCGCTCGCCGCATCGTCATCGACGGCCACCGCAGCCGGCAGGCCCGGCCGCAGGAGGTCGATCCGTCGCCGCTGGAGGTCATCCCCGCGGAGGACGAGATCGACAAGGCGCTGTGGCTGATGACGCTGTCGGACGCGCTCGACGACCTGACCCCGGCCCACCGGGAGGTCCTGGTCGAGACGTACTTCAAGGGGCGTACGGTCAACGAGGCGGCCGAGACGCTGGGCATACCGAGCGGCACGGTCCGCTCCCGGGTGTTCTACGCCCTGCGATCGATGAAGCTGGCACTGGAGGAGCGGGGGGTGACGGCGTGATGAGCGGGTACGGGGGAATGCAAGGGTTCGGCACGGGTGGTCCGGGTATGTCTGGACCCATGAGCCCCAGTCAGGGATCTTCGGTGCCGAGCGAGCACGAGACCGTCGGCGCCTACGCGCTCGGGATCCTCGACGACGCCGAGGCGACCGCTTTCGAGACCCATCTCGCCGGCTGCGAGTGGTGCGCCCAGCAACTCGACGAACTGGCCGGAATGGAGCCCATGCTGGCCGCGCTCGCGGACCTGCCCGGCTCCGGCAGCACCCCGGCGATCGGCGAGTCGCTGTCGGCCAGGCCAGGCCCGCGGCTGGTGGAGAAGCTGGTCGACGAGGTCTCCGAGCAACGCGCCCGCAAGCGCCGGCGCGGCTTCTACATGATCGCGGCGGCGGCCGCGCTGATCATCGCCGGCCCGCTGGCCGCGATGGCGGCGGGCGGCGGTTCGGACGGCGGCAAGCAGGTCGCCGCCGCCACTCCGGCCGAGACCACGTTCCGGACCATGTCCGACAAGGCGTCGGGGACGGACACCTCGACCCACGTCAGCGCCACCGTCGGCATGTCCCACAAGGCCTGGGGCACCCAGGCGGTCCTGGAGCTGAAGAACGTCAAGGGCCCGCTCAAGTGCTCCCTGGTCCTGGTCGCCAAGAACGGCCAGCGGGTCACGATGTCGTCGTGGTCCGTGCCGGACTGGGGCTACGGCCTCCCGGACGGCACGACACCCGAGTCGAAGAAGCCGCTCTACATCGGCGGTGCGGCGGCCTTCCAGCCGAACGAGATCGACCATTTCGAGGTCGTGACCTTCGAAGGGAAGAAGCTGGTCCAGGTGGACGCGTAGTCGCCGTAGCTTTGCCGGGTCCCCTTCGCGTACGGTTGACGGCTGCCCAGCACGTCAGAAGGGGGCCCGGTGGCCGCTCAGGTTCAGCAGTCCGCGGTCGGCTCGGTACGCGACGCGCACGACTCCGTGCGTGACCGAGAGATCAGCGTCGAACAGGAACATCTGGACCGGGTGTACCGGCGGCTCGAGGAGAAGATCCACGAGGCCGAGTTCCTGATGAACGACGCCGCCAAACGCGGCCAGGTCGGCACCCCCGGCGCACTGGCCGAGCGGGACGCGCAGGTCTTCCGCGCAGGCATCCACCTGAACCGGCTCAACAACGAGTTCGAGGACTTCCTCTTCGGCCGCGTCGACCTGCTCCTCGGCAAGGACGGCAAGAAGGGTCCCGACGGCGCGTACACGGCGGTGGAGCCGGCCGAGGGCGCGGTCCGCGAGGACGACACCGCCGACATCGCCGAGACCCTGCACATCGGCCGCATCGGCGTGCTCGACGCGGACTACTCCCCGCTGGTCATCGACTGGCGGGCGCCGGCCGCGGCGCCCTTCTACCGCGCCACGCCCGTCGATCCCGGCCGGGTCGTGCGGCGCCGGGTCATCCGCTCCAAGGGCCGCCGCGTCCTCGGCGTGGAGGACGACCTGATGCGGCCCGAGCTGACCGCCCGCCTCGACGGCCGCGAGCTGGCCGTGATCGGCGACGGCGCGCTGATGGCCGCACTCGGCCAGGCCCGCAGCCACACCATGCGGGACATCGTCTCCTCCATCCAGGCCGAGCAGGACCTGGTCATCCGCGCCCCCGCCGCTTCCGTCACCTATGTGGAGGGCGGTCCGGGCACCGGCAAGACCGCGGTCGCCCTGCACCGCGCCGCCTACCTGCTCTACCAGGACCGCAGACGCTACGCGGGCGGCATCCTGATCGTCTCCCCGACCCCGCTGCTGGTCGCCTACACCGAGGGCGTGCTGCCCTCGCTCGGCGAGGAGGGCCAGGTCGCCATCCGCGCGATCGGCTCGCTCGCCGTGGACACCGTCGGCGCCGAGGCCACCCTGTACGACTCCCCGTCCGTGGCCCGCGCCAAGGGCTCGTACCGGATGCTCAAGGTGCTGCGGAAGGCGGCCCGTGGCGCCCTGGAGTCGGGCTCGGGCGCGCCGGCGGAACAACTCGCCCTGGACGACGGCGGCGAGAACGGCGCTGGCACCGGTTCCGGCGCCGCCCCGCAGGCCGTGTCCGGCCCGCCCTCCCGGCTCCGGGTCGTCGCCTTCGGGCGCCGCCTCGAACTGGAGGCCGGTGAGCTGGAACGTATCCGCCGCACCGCCCTCGGCGGCACCGCGCCGGTCAACCTGCTGCGCCCGCGCGCCCGCAGGCTGCTCCTGGACGCCCTGTGGGCCAAGTCCGGCGCCGGGACCCGGCACACCGACCCGGAGCTGGCCGCAGAGCTGCGCTCCTCCTTCGACGAGGACGTCACCGGCGAGGACACCTTCGTCGCGTTCCTCGACGCCTGGTGGCCCGAGCTGACGCCGAAGGCGGTACTCGCCGCCATGGCCGACGAGAAGCGGCTGAGCCGCTGGGCCCGCAGGATCCTGAACCCCGGCGAGGTGCGCAAGGTCGCCCGCTCCCTGAAGCGGGACGGCCACTCCGTGCACGACATCGCCATGCTCGACGAGTTGCAGGCGGTCCTCGGCGCCCCGGCCCGCCCGCGGAAGAGACGCGAACTCGACCCGCTGGACCAGCTCTCCGGCCTGGAGGAGCTGATGCCGGTGCGCGAGGAGACCCAGCGGGAGCGGGCCGAGCGCCTCGCCCAGGAGCGCACCGAGTACGCGCACGTCATCGTGGACGAGGCGCAGGACCTCACCCCGATGCAGTGGCGCATGGTCGGCCGCCGCGGCCGGCACGCCACCTGGACGGTCGTCGGCGATCCGGCCCAGTCCTCCTGGTCGGACCCGGACGAGGCGGCCGAGGCCCGCGACGAGGCGCTCGGCACCCGTCCGCGGCGCCGTTTCCAGCTCACCGTGAACTACCGCAACCCGGCCGAGATCGCCGCGCTGGCCGCCAGGGTCCTCGCGCTCGCCATGCCCGGTTCCGAGGCGCCGTCCGCCGTCCGGTCCACCGGGGTGGAGCCGCGCTTCACGGTCGTGGCGGACTCGCTGGGGAGCACCGTGCGGGCCGCGGCCGAGCGGCTCCTCGCCCTGGTGGACGGCACGGTCGGCGTGGTCGTCGCGATGAACCGGCGCGAGGAGGCCCGCCGCTGGCTGGCCGGGCTCGGCGACCGGGTCGTCGCGCTGGGCAGCCTGGAGGCCAAGGGCCTGGAGTACGACGCGACCGTCGTCGTGTCGCCCGCGGAGATCGCGGACGAGTCGCCGGCCGGGCTGCGTGTGCTCTACGTGGCGCTCACCCGGGCCACCCAGCAGCTGACGGTGGTCTCCGGCGAGCGCGACGAGCCGGACGCGGCCGGGGTCCCGGACCTGCTCAGGGACTGACTTCCGGGGAACATCGCGGAGGGGAATGGCTGTCCGGCATCCGTTTGTTAGCCTTGACGTGGCACCGGCCCGATCCAAGCCCCCGGGCCCAACCTTCGTCCCTCAGAGGGACCACTTGCCGCGAGGCGAGCATGGCGGGTCGGTGTCATGAACGTGAGAGAGGCCCACGTCACCTGACGTGGGCCTCTTTCTTTGCCCGATCAATTCTCGTATGGTGGAAGTCGTTTTCCGAAAGCGTGCCTCACCGGTCGGCCGCCGTGAACAAAACGTCCGTAACCCAGGGCGACTACCACGTACTGATCGGTAGGTGCGACGATCGGACGGCACAACACGCGACACGGTGAAAGCAGAGGAAGTCGGCCATGGCAACGGCGCCCAGCGTCTCCTACTCGATGACCATCCGGCTGGAGGTGCCCGCGAGCGGAACCGCCGTCTCGCAGCTCACCACCGCCGTGGAGTCCTCCGGAGGCTCGGTCACCGGCCTCGACGTCACCGCGTCCGGCCACGAGAAGCTCCGCATCGACGTCACCATCGCGGCCTCCTCCACCGCGCACGCCGACGAGATCGTCGAGAAGCTGCGCGGCATCGAGGGCGTCACCCTGGGCAAGGTCTCGGACCGTACGTTCCTGATGCACCTCGGTGGCAAGATCGAGATGCAGTCCAAGCACCCCATCCGCAACCGTGACGACCTCTCCATGGTCTACACGCCGGGTGTGGCCCGCGTCTGCATGGCCATCGCGCAGAACCCCGAGGACGCCCGCCGCCTCACCATCAAGCGCAACTCGGTCGCCGTGGTCACGGACGGCTCGGCCGTGCTCGGCCTCGGCAACATCGGCCCCAAGGCGGCCCTGCCGGTCATGGAGGGCAAGGCCGCCCTCTTCAAGCGCTTCGCCGGCATCGACGCCTGGCCGCTGTGTCTGGACACCCAGGACACCGACGCGATCGTGGAGATCGTCAAGGCGATCGCCCCCGGCTTCGCCGGTATCAACCTCGAGGACATCTCCGCGCCGCGCTGCTTCGAGATCGAGGCCCGCCTGCGCGAGGCCCTCGACATCCCGGTCTTCCACGACGACCAGCACGGCACGGCGATCGTCGTCCTCGCCGCCCTGACCAACGCCCTGCGGGTGGCCGAGAAGCCCATCGAGAACATCCGGGTCGTGATGTCCGGTGCCGGCGCGGCCGGCACGGCCATCCTGAAGCTGCTGCTCGCCGCCGGTGTGAAGAACGCCGTCGTCGCCGACATCCACGGCGTGGTCCACTCCGGCCGCGAGGACCTGGTGGCGGCCCCGGCCGACTCGCCGCTGCGCTGGATCGCCGACAACACCAACCCCGAGGACCTGACCGGCACCCTGAAGGAGGCCGTGCGCGGCGCCGATGTCTTCATCGGCGTCTCCGCTCCGAACGTCCTCGACGGCACCGACGTGGCCGCCATGGCCGACGGCGCCATCGTGTTCGCGCTCGCGAATCCCGACCCCGAGGTCGACCCGGCGATCGCGCGCCAGACGGCGGCCGTCGTGGCCACCGGCCGTTCCGACTTCCCGAACCAGATCAACAACGTGCTGGTCTTCCCGGGTGTCTTCCGCGGCCTGCTGGACGCGCAGTCCCGCACCGTCAACACGGAGATGATGCTCGCAGCCGCGAAGGCCCTCGCCGACGTGGTGACCGAGGACGAGCTGAACCCGAACTACATCATCCCGAGCGTCTTCAACGACAAGGTCGCGGGCGCCGTGGCCGGCGCGGTCCGGGAGGCCGCGAAGGCGGCCGGCGCGACCGTCTGACGGTCACGTGCCGTGCCGTGCCGGGGCTGTGAGGATCACCACGGCGGCCCCGGCCCCGGCGCGTCGCGGAACCACCTGATGCCGAGCGCGCTCTAGGGTGACGGCCGAGCAGGCGCTTTTCGTGTGACTCCCCAGGGTGTTCTCACGACTCCGACGGGTGCCGGATTGGCTTTCCCGCCGCAGGTAGGGGCAGGATGCGTCCCTGGGCGCGAGCGCATCGGCATCGCAGTGCCTCGGGCGGCTCCGCCGCGTGGCACACCCCAACGGCAAGAAAAACACGGGAGTAACAACATGAACCGCAGTGAGCTGGTGGCCGCGCTGGCCGACCGCGCCGAGGTGACCCGCAAGGACGCCGACGCCGTGCTGGCCGCGTTCGCCGAGACCGTCGGCGAGATCGTTGCCAAGGGCGACGAGAAGGTCACCATCCCCGGCTTCCTGACCTTCGAGCGCACCCACCGTGCCGCTCGTACCGCGCGCAACCCGCAGACCGGCGAGCCCATCAACATCCCCGCCGGCTTCAGCGTGAAGGTCACCGCGGGCAGCAAGCTCAAGGAAGCCGCCAAGGGCAAGTAGGCGCTCCGCTTCGAGCGCCGTCCGCCTGGAGCACCGCGGGTGACTGCGGGCCGGTCGCGGCCGGCCGCGCAGTTCCCGCGCCCCTTCCGGGCGCGCCTCAGCCGAAGACGCCGAATGGGCGGCCCCCCTGATGCAGGGGGGCCGCCCATTCGGCGTAGCCGGCGCTCTGGCCGCCCCGCCCCGCCCGGGCCCGGTGGCCCGACCTCGGCGCCCGGCTCGACCGGCTTCTCCAGGCCGTGTCCGCCGGGGGGCGTGCCTGGACCCGGCCGGGGATGTCCGTCCGGTGGGGTGCGCGGCCGTCCGTCAGCCGAGCGCCTTGCCCGGGAGCTCGACCTTGGCGCCGAGTTCCACCAGCTTCTCCATGAAGTTCTCGTAGCCGCGGTTGATCAGCTCGATGCCGTGGACGCGCGAGGTGCCCTCGGCCGCGAGGGCCGCGATGAGGTACGAGAAGCCGCCGCGCAGGTCGGGGATGACCAGGTCGGCGCCCTGCAGCTTGGTCGGTCCGGAGACGACCGCGGAGTGCAGGAAGTTGCGCTGGCCGAAGCGGCAGTCGGAGCCGCCCAGGCACTCGCGGTAGAGCTGGATGTGGGCGCCCATCTGGTTCAGCGCGGAGGTGAAGCCCAGCCGGGACTCGTACACCGTCTCGTGGATGATGGACAGGCCGGTCGCCTGGGTCAGCGCCACCACCAGCGGCTGCTGCCAGTCGGTCTGGAAGCCCGGGTGCACGTCCGTCTCCAGCGCGATGGACTTCAACTGGCCGCCGGGGTGCCAGAAGCGGATGCCCTCGTCGTCGATCTCGAAGGCGCCGCCCACCTTCCGGTAGGTGTTCAGGAACGTCATCATCGAGCGCTGCTGGGCGCCGCGGATGTAGATGTTGCCGTTGGTCGCCAGCGCCGCCGACGCCCAGGAAGCGGCCTCCAGGCGGTCCGGCAGGGCCGCGTGGGTGTACCCGCCGAGCTGGTCCACACCGGTGATGCGGATCGTGCGGTCCGTGTCCATCGCGATGATCGCGCCCATCTTCTGCAGCACGCAGATGAGGTCCTCGATCTCCGGCTCGACGGCCGCGTTGGACAACTCCGTGACGCCCTCGGCGAGTACGGCCGTCAGCAGCACCTGCTCGGTCGCGCCGACGGACGGGTACGGCAGCCGGATCTTCGTACCGCGCAGCCGCTGCGGAGCCTCCAGGTACTGCCCGTCCGCGCGCTTCTCGATGGTCGCGCCGAACTGCCGCAGCACGTCGAAGTGGAAGTCGATGGGCCGGCCGCCGATGTCACAGCCGCCGAGACCCGGGATGAACGCGTGGCCGAGACGGTGCAGCAGCGGACCGCAGAAGAGGATCGGGATACGGCTGGAACCCGCGTGGGCATCGATGTCAGCCACGTTGGCGCTCTCGACGTGCGTCGGGTCGAGCACCAGCTCACCGGGCTCCTCGCCCGGACGGACCGTCACCCCGTGCAACTGGAGCAGGCCGCGTACGACTCGCACGTCACGGATGTCGGGAACGTTGCGCAGTCGGCTCGGCGCGCTGCCCAGCAGGGCGGCGACCATGGCCTTCGGCACGAGGTTCTTCGCACCGCGGACACGGATCTCGCCCTCCAGCGGGGTTCCGCCGTGGACAAGCAGGACATCGTCGTTGACGGTCATGAATCTCGCGTTCCGATGAGTTGGGCAGGGGCCGGCCGATCACTGTGCGCAGGGGCCGGGAAGACAGGGTAATCGCCGATCACCCCTCGCTCGTAAGCCTGAGGACGGCTCAGTCACGTCATAGGTGTGTCACAACACGAACCGTTCCCCAACGGGCACAAGGGGTCACCGGGCGCCGATGCGCGCCGGGGCCGCATGCCCGCGCCCTGAGCTGCGTTCACTCCGGTGCGCCCGATTGGCTCCCCACACCGGGGGAAGATGCGGGATCATGTCTGGCATGACCGAGGTGTCCTCGCTCACAGGGCGGCTGCTCGTGGCCACGCCCGCCTTGGCGGACCCGAACTTCGACCGCGCGGTGGTGCTCCTTCTCGACCACGACGAGGAGGGCTCTCTCGGCGTCGTCCTCAACCGGCCCACCCCGGTGGACGTGAGTGACATCCTGGAGGGCTGGGCCGATCTCGCGGGCGAGCCCGGTGTGGTCTTCCAGGGCGGCCCGGTGTCACTGGACTCGGCGCTCGGCGTGGCGGTCATCCCGGGCGGTTCGAACGGCGACCAGGCCCCCCTCGGCTGGCGGCGGGTGTACGGCGCGATCGGCCTCGTCGACCTGGAGGCCCCGCCGGAGCTGCTCGCCTCGGCCCTGGGCGGCTTGCGGATCTTCGCCGGTTACGCCGGCTGGGGGCCCGGCCAGCTGGAGGACGAGCTGGTCGAAGGCGCCTGGTACGTGGTCGAGTCCGAACCGGGCGACGTCTCCTCGCCGGCGCCGGAGAGACTCTGGCGCGAGGTGCTGCGCCGCCAGCGCAACGAGCTGGCGATGGTGGCCACCTATCCGGACGACCCTTCACTCAACTGATGCCCCTGCGCTTCAGTACCCTGGGCGGTATGAGCACTCTTGAGCCCGAGCGCGGGACTGGTACGGGGACCCTCGTAGAGCCGACGCCACAGGTGTCCCACGGCGACGGCGACCACGAGCGCTTCGCCCACTACGTCCAGAAGGACAAGATCATGGCGAGCGCCCTCGACGGCACCCCCGTCGTGGCGCTGTGCGGCAAGGTCTGGGTGCCGGGGCGCGACCCGAAGAAGTACCCCGTGTGCCCCATGTGCAAGGAGATCTACGAGTCCATGAGCAGCGGGGGCGACGACAAGGGCGGCGACAAGAAGAAGTGACGCCCTCCCCGTCGGCCTGAGATTCCGCGAGGCCCCCGGCACGGCGCGCGACCCGCGCGCCCCCGGGGGCCTTCGTGTTTTCCGGTCACCAAGTGGTGGAGACCTCTTGTCGGCATGTTCATGTAGTCCTTAGCCTCCTGGTGTTGTGCAGAGCGAAACAGTCATTGCACATGTTGCAACGCACACTCTCCGGAGGAACGCTCCATGAAGCCGTCCGCCCCACTCGCCGCGCTGCTCACCCTGGTCGTCGCCACCGCCTGCGCCCCCCAGTCCTCCTCCAACCCGGCCTCCGACCGGGACGACAGGAGCGGCACCCTGCGGGTGTGGCTCTTCCAAGAGGTCGGCAACGAGCCGAAGAAGAAGGTCGTCGACACGGTCGTCACCGCCTTCGAGAGGGCCCACGAGGACGCCCGGGTCGAGGTCGAGTACATCCCCGTGGAGACCCGCGCCCAGCGCGTCAAGGCCGCCTTCAACGACCCGAAGTCCGCCCCCGACGTCATCGAGTACGGCAACACCGACACCGCCGGCTACGTCCACGACGGCGGACTCCTCGACGTCACCGGCGATTTCGCCGCCTGGAACGAGGCCAAGGACACCGACCCGACCGCCCGGCAGTCCGTCACCGTGGACGGCAAGGTCTACGGCGCTCCCCTCTACGTCGGTGTCCGCGCCCTGTACTACCGCACCGACGTCTTCGCGCAGCTGGATCTGGAACCGCCCAGGTCCCTGGCCGAGCTGGCCACCACGGCCCGTACGATCCGCGCCGCGAAACCCGACCTGTACGGCCTGGTCGTCGGCGGCGCCTACACCTACGGCGCCCTGCCCTTCATCTGGGCGAACGGCGGTGAGCTGGCGACCGGCAGGAGCGGCTCCTACGCCTCCGCGATCGACGGCGCCGCCGCACGCAAGGGCATCAAGGCCTACACCTCGCTGTTCTCCGACGCCAACTGCCCCGCCGCCAAGTGCGCCGGCATGGGCGGCAACGACACCGTGACGGCGTTCGCGGCGGGCAAGGCCGGCATGGCGATCGGCGGCGACTTCAGCCACGCGGCCGTGGAGGCCGGGAAGGTCAAGGGCAAGTACGCGGTCGTACCACTGCCGGGCGTGGCACCCGGCTCGATCGCCCCCGCGTTCGCGGGCGGCAACGACATCGGCGTCCTGAAGAGCACCGCACACCGCACGCTCGCCGTCGACCTGATGGAACGGCTGGCCTCGAAGAGGACGCAGTCGGCCCTGTTCGACGCGATGGGCTTCCTGCCGACGTTCACGGACACACGACAGCAGGCGGCGGCCCGGGAGCCGTTCGTGAAACCCTTCGTGCGGACGCTCGAGGCCGGCACGAAGTTCGTCCCCGCATCGGCGGCCTGGTCGCAGATCGACTCCTCGCTCCTGCTGCCGACCATGTTCCAGCAGGTGATCAGCGGCAGGAAGAGCGTGGACGCCGCCGCCGGCTCGGCGGCGGCGAAGATGAACGACGCGTTCGGGTCGGCCGGATGAGGGCGCCCGGCAAGCCGGTGCCGGCGGACCGCCGGCCGGCCCGGGCCGTGCCCGGCCCCGCGCGCCCGCGGGCCGGAGCCGCGACCGTCACCTCCCCGCGCCGCCGAGGCGGCCGCTCCACTCCCTGGCTGTACCTGGCGCCCGCTCTCGTCGTCCTCGGCGCACTGCTCGTCTACCCCGTCTACCAGCTCGGGCTGATCTCCCTCTTCCACTACACCCAGGCACAGGTCAGCGGCGGTGAACCGGCCGCCTTCCGAGGCTTCGGCAACTACACGGACCTGTTCTCCGACGGGCAGTTCTGGCGGGTGCTGCTGGCCACCGTGGTCTTCGCGGCGGCCTGTGTCGCCTCCACCCTCGCCGTCGGCTGCGCGCTCGCCGTCCTCCTCACGCGCGTGCGCGCCGTACCGCGGCTGGCCCTGATGCTGGCCGCGCTCGGCGCCTGGGCCACCCCGGCGGTCACCGGCTCCACCGTGTGGCTGTTCCTCTTCGACCCGGACTTCGGCCCCGTCGACCGGCTGCTGGGACTGGGGGACCACTCCTGGACGTACGGCCGGTACAGCGCCTTCCTGCTCGTCCTCCTCGAAGTGGTCTGGTGCTCCTTCCCGTTCGTGATGGTGACCGTCTACGCCGGCATCCGCTCCGTACCGGCCGAGGTGCTGGAGGCCGCCGCCCTGGACGGCGCCTCGCAGTGGCGGATCTGGCGCTCGGTGCTGGCGCCGATGCTCCGGCCGATCCTCACCGTCGTCACCATCCAGTCGGTCATCTGGGACTTCAAGGTGTTCACCCAGATCTACGTCATGACGAACGGCGGCGGCATCGCGGGCCAGAACCTGGTGCTGAACGTGTACGCCTACCAGCAGGCGTTCGCCTCCTCGCAGTACGGGCTCGGCTCGGCGATCGGCGTGGTGATGCTGCTGCTCCTGCTGGCCGTGACGCTCGGGTATCTGCGGCTGCTGCGCCGGCGGGGGGAGGAGCTGTGAGGCGGCCCTGGCGGCTCCTCGCCGAGGGGACGGCGCTGCTCGTCGCCGTCGTGGTGGCCTTCCCGCTGTACTGGATGGTGCTGAGCGCCTTCAAGCCGGCCGGGGAGATCGAGTCCGACCGGCCGAGGCCCTGGACGCTCGCACCGTCCCTGGACGCCTTCCGGCGGGTCTTCGGACAGCAGGAATTCGGCCGGTACTTCGTCAACAGCCTGGTGGTGGCGGGGAGTGTGGTGATCGCCTCGGCGCTGATCGCCTTTCTCGCGGCGACCGCCGTGACGCGATTCCGTTTCCGCTTCCGGACCACCCTGCTGATCATGTTCCTGGTGGCCCAGATGGTGCCCGTGGAAGCCCTCACGATCCCGCTGTTCTTCCTCATGCGGGACTTCGGCCAGTTGAACACCCTGGGCTCGCTGATCCTGCCGCACATCGCCTTCTCGCTCCCCTTCGCGATCTGGATGCTGCGCGGGTTCGTGAAAGCGGTTCCCGAGGCCCTGGAGGAGGCCGCCCGTCTCGACGGGGCGAGCCGCGGACGGTTCCTCTGGCAGATCCTTTTCCCGCTCGTTCTGCCGGGCCTGGTGGCCACGAGCGTGTTCTCCTTCATCTCGGCCTGGAACGACTTCCTGTTCGCCAAGTCCTTCATCATCAGCGACACCTCGCAGTCGACCCTGCCGATGGCCCTCCTGGTGTTCTACAAGCCGGACGAGCCGGACTGGGGCGGGGTCATGGCCGCCTCCACGGTGATGACGATTCCGGTACTGGTCTTCTTCGTACTCGTGCAGCGCCGCCTGGTCTCGGGACTGGGCGGAGCGGTTAAGGACTGAACATGGTGGATGTGATTCCGGCGCCCCTCGACGCGACGGCCGACGGGAACGACTCCTTCGAACTGGGCCCGGACACCGGGCTCGCCGCGGGGGAGGGCGCGGCGGGAACGGAGCGCTGGCTGCGCGGCACCCTGGGCGCCGCCACCGGCCTGCCCCTCGCACCCAGGGACGCCGGGGCCGACGACGTCGTCCGGCTCTCCACAGACCCTCAGGTCACCAGGGAACTCGGCGAGGAGGGCTACCGGCTCACCGTCGAGCGAACCGGCGTCCACCTGGTGGGAGGCGGTCCGGCCGGCCTGTTCTGGGGCGCCCAGACACTGCGGCAACTGCTCGGCCCGGACGCCCACCGGCGCGCCCCGCTGCCCGGCGGGCGATGGCGGCTGCCCCTGGTGCACCTGCGGGACTCGCCCCGCTTCGGCTGGCGCGGCCTTCTCCTCGACGTGGCCCGGCACTTCATGCCCAAGGAGGGCGTGCTGCGTTACCTGGACCTGATGGCCGCGCACAAACTCAACGTCTTCCACTTCCATCTGACGGACGACCAGGGCTGGCGGATCGAGATCGAGCGCTACCCGAAGCTGACCGAGATCGCCTCCTGGCGGACGCGGTCGAAATTCGGTCACCGCGCCTCACCACTGTGGGAGGAGAAGCCGCACGGCGGTTACTACACCCAGGACGACATCCGGGAGATCGTCGCCTACGCCGCCGAACGGCATATCACCGTCGTCCCGGAGATCGACGTACCGGGCCACTCGCAGGCCGCCATCGCCGCGTACCCGGAACTCGGCAACTCCGACGCCGTCGACACCACCGCCCTCTCCGTCCTGGACACCTGGGGGATCAGCTCCAACGTACTGGCCCCCACCGACACCACCCTGCGCTTCTACGAGGGGGTGTTCGAGGAGGTCCTGGAGCTGTTCCCCTCGCGGTACATCCACGTCGGCGGCGACGAATGCCGCAAGGAGCAGTGGAGCGAATCGGTGACCGCCAAGACCCGCATCGCCGACCTCGGCCTCACCGACGAGGAGGAACTGCAGTCCTGGTTCATCGGGCACTTCGACGCCTGGCTCACCGCACGCGGGCGGCGCCTCATCGGCTGGGACGAGATCCTGGAGGGCGGCCTCGCGAAGAACGCGGCGGTCTCCTCCTGGCGCGGATACGCGGGCGGCGTCACGGCCGCGCGAGCAGGTCATGACGTGGTCATGTGCCCCGAGCAGTACGTCTACCTGGACCACCGTCAGGCCCCGGGCGAGGACGAGCCGGTGCCGATCGGCTTCGTGCGCACCCTGGAGGACGTCTACCGGTTCGAACCCGTGCCGGCCGGCCTCACCGACGCCGAGGCGGGGCACATCCTGGGCACCCAGGCGAACGTGTGGACCGAGGTGCTTGAGGACAGCGCGCGCGTCGACTACCAGACCTTTCCCCGGCTCGCGGCCTTCGCCGAGGTGGCCTGGAGCCGGCTGCCGGGCCCGGCGGAACGGGACTTCGCGGACTTCGAGCGCCGCATGGCCACCCACTACCGGCGACTCGACGCCCTCGGCGTCGCCTACCGGCCGCCCGCCGGCCCCCGGCCCTGGCAGCGCCGCCCGGGTGTGCTCGGACGCCCGATCGAGGGTCCGCCCCCGAACAGGTAATGGAAAAAGACCGCAAGCGTCACCGAAGAGTGGCAATCCGCTCGCACCGGTGATGTCGTGCGAAAACGGACCATCTCCCTGATGAGGTGGGCGAACGCCTCCTAGCGGACCCCCGCGTTCGGGCCTTGCGAAGATGTGCCAGAGTTGCCACGTCCGCCCTGTGAGCACGTACCGTACGGCCACACAGGTGGGACCAGGTGGGGCAGCGGGAAGGGGCAGCCGGTTTGACCACGCACGCACCGCAGGCGGCGCAGGCCGTCACGCTGCCCACGACGCTGGACGAGGCCGTGGCGGCCCTGGCCGCCATGCCCGCCGCGGTTCCGGTCGCGGGCGGCACCGACCTCATGGCCGCCGTCAACTCCGGCCAGCTCAGGCCCACCGCCCTGGTGGGCCTCGGGCGGATCAGCGAGATCCGCGGCTGGCAGTACCAGGACGGTCACGCGCTGCTCGGCGCGGGCCTCACCCACGCCCGCATGGGCCGCCCCGACTTCGCGGCCCTCATCCCGGCGCTCGCCGCCGCGGCACGTGCGGCGGGCCCGCCGCACATCCGCAACGCCGGCACGCTGGGCGGCAACATCGCCTCCGCCGCTCCCACCGGGGACGCGCTGCCGGTCCTGGCCGCCCTGGAGGCGACCCTGGTCATCGCGGGCCCGGGCGGAGCCCGCCGGGAGATCCCGGTGTCGCACCTGCTGGCCGGCGTGGAGATGCTGGGCGGCGGCGAACTCATCGGCTTCGTGCGCGTACCCCTGCTGCACGCCCCGCAGGTCTTCCTGAAGGCCACCGGACGCACCGGCCCTGGGCGCGCACTGGCCTCCGTGGCCCTCGTCCTCGACCCCGCCCGGCGCGGGGTGCGGTGCGCCGTCGGAGCCATAGCGCCGATGCCGCTGCGGCCGCTGGAGGCCGAGCAGTGGGTCGCGCGACTCATCGACTGGGACAACGACCGCGCCCTCGTCCCGGAGGCCCTGAACGCCTTCGGCGAGTACGTCGCCGCGGCCTGCATCCCCGATCCGGCTCCCGAGCCGGACGGCTCGGTGGCCTCGCTTCCGCCCGCCGTACTGCACCTGCGGCGCACCGTCGCCGCGCTGGCCCGACGAGCACTGGGGAGGGCGCTGTCGTGAGCGACGACCAGCACGGAGAGGGCACGCCCCAGGGCGGCGGACGCTGGAACCCGCTGCCCCAGGGCGACTACGACGACGGCGCCACCGCCTTCGTCAAGCTCCCCGAGGGCGGCATCGACGCCCTGCTGTCCGGCGACAGCCCGCTCGCCGCACCCGGCCACGGCTATGTGCCGCCGCAGATAGCGGTCACCCCCGGGACCGGCGACCCCACGGCCACCGGCGCCTGGACGGCACCCGCCGGCGGCGCCCGGTGGCCCGACCCGAACGCCGCGGGCCCGGCACAGTCCGCGGAGGCCGGCGACCGGTTCACCTACCAGCCGGGCGCCACCCAGCACTGGACCTTCGAGGAGCCCCCGGCCCCGGGTCCGGCCGCTCCCGGGCACGACGTCACCGGGCAGTGGTCCATCCCCGTCGCCGGCGGTGATCTTCCGGACGAATCGGGCGAGTTCACCACGTCCTCGCTGGTCGAGCAGTGGGGCGGCACCCCACCGGCCACCCTGCCCGGCGGCGCCCCCGCGCCCTGGGCGACGGACGGCGCGGGCCGCCCCTGGGACCAGCCGGCGGAACCACGGATCCCGGACGGCCCCGCCGCGCCCCTGCCCGATCACACCGGCGCCCACCCGGCGGCCCCGGCACCGGCCCCCGCGCCGGAGGGGCCGGACGGCTACGCCCCGCACGAGCGGTACGGAGACGGCACGGCCGGCCACGCGGAGGACGGCCGGCCTACGAGCGGCCGGCCGGGGAACGCCGAGCCGGCGAACGGCCACGCGGCGAACGGCCACGCGGCGAACACCGACGCGGCGAACACCGACGTGGAGCACGGCGGTGTGGAGCACGCCGGTGTGGAACAGGCCGGTGTGCCGAACGGGCACGCCGGGCACGGGCGCCTGGACGCCGGGCAGGGCGACGGGCTCGACGGAACCGCCGCGCAGGCCGCGCCCGGTGGGCCCGCGACGCACGCGGTGCAGGGGGCGGGGACGGAGTCCGGCACGGTCCCGGACGCGGGTTTCCACAGCCCCTCGGCCACGGACACGGGCGTGCACGGCCCCGGGACCGCGGACACGGGCTCCCTTGATCTCTCGGCCACGGACACGGGCCTGCACGGCCCCGCGGTTCCGGGTACGGGCGTTCACGGGCTCGCGCAGCCGTCTGAGCGGGCCGCTGACGGCCCGGCGGACCACGGGGAGCCCGAAGGCCCGGTGGTGCGGCGGCAGGCCGCCACGGCAGCGGACACGGACGACGCGTCAGCACCCGTCGACTCAGCGACCACGACGGACCCAGCGGCCGCCACCGCCCCGGGACGGACGACCGGCCACGGACGGACGACCGGCCACGGACGGACGACCGTCCGGGGACGGGCCACCGACCCGACGCCCGGCACCGCCCCGGCGAGTACCACCGCACCGGAACACGCGACCGGGGCCGCCGCACCGGAGAACGCGGCCGGGGCATCCGTACCGGAACACGCGGCCGAAGGCGCCGTACCCGGGCACGCCGCCGACTCGAGCTCGCCGGCCGCCGCGGGCGACACGCCCGAGGGCGAGGCCGACGACACGGGCGAGGAGGGCGCCGAGGATCCGGCCGCCGAGCCGCTCCCACCGCACGACGACCACCCCCTCGCCTCCTACGTCCTGCGCGTCAACGGCGCCGACCGCCCCGTCACCGACGCCTGGATCGGCGAGTCCCTGCTGTACGTGCTGCGTGAACGGCTCGGCCTCGCGGGCGCCAAGGACGGCTGCTCGCAGGGCGAGTGCGGCTCCTGCAACGTGCAGGTCGACGGCCGTCTGGTCGCCTCCTGCCTGGTCCCCGCGGTCACCGCGGCCGGCAGCGAGGTGCGTACGGTCGAGGGCCTGGCGGGCGACGGGCGGCCGTCCGACGTGCAGCGCGCACTCGCCAAGTGCGGTGCCGTGCAGTGCGGCTTCTGCGTGCCCGGCATGGCGATGACCGTGCACGACCTGCTCGAGGGCAACCCGGCACCCAGCGAGCTGGAGACCCGGCAGGCCCTGTGCGGCAACCTGTGCCGCTGCTCCGGCTACCGGGGTGTCCTGGAGGCCGTCAAGGAGGTCGTCGCCGAACGCGAGGCCGCGCACGCCGGCTCCGAGACGGACGCGGACGAGGCGCGCATCCCGCACCAGGCGGGCCCCGGTTCCGGCGGCGTCAACCCGTCGGCGTTCGAGGCGCCGGGCGCGTTCGACGTCCCCCGGACCGCCCCCGCCCGCTACGGCGACCCGCAGGGCGGCTACGCCGGACCGCAGGGACCTTACGGGGACGCACCGGACGCCTACGGGGACGCGCCGGACGCCACCTACGGGGACGCGCCGGACGCCTACCGGGACGCGCCGGACGCCACCTACGGGGACGCACCGGACGCGTACGGGGACGCGCCGCCCGACCCGTACGGCACCCCCGGGCCGCACGACCAGCACTACGGCCAGGACGGAGGCCAGGCGTGAGCAACGAAGCCGGCATCGCGACCACCGCGGCGGAATCCGCCCCCGCGGCCGAGTCGTTGCCCCGCGGCATCGGCGCCTCCCTGCCGCACGCCGACGCCCGCGCCAAGACCGAGGGCACCTTCCCCTACGCGGCCGACCTGTGGGCCGAGGGCCTGCTGTGGGCGGCCGTGCTGCGCTCCCCGCACGCGCACGCGCGCATCGTGTCCATCGACACCAGCCACGCGCGCGCGATGCCCGGCGTACGGGCCGTCGTCACCCACGAGGACATCCCCGGCACCCCCCGGCACGGCCGGGGCATTCCCGACCGCCCGGTCTTCGCCTCCGAGGTCGTACGCCACCACGGCGAGCCCATCGCGGCCGTCGCCGCCGACCATCCGGACACCGCGCGGATGGCCGCGGCGGCCGTCATCGTCGAGTACGAGGTGCTCGACCCGGTCACCGACCCCGAGCACGCCTTCGAGGCCGAGCCGCTGCACCCGGACGGAAACCTGATCCGGCACATCCCGCTGCACCACGGCGACCCGGACACGGCCGGCGAGGTCGTCGTCGAGGGCCTGTACCGCATCGGCCGCCAGGACCCGGCCCCCATCGGCGCCGAGGCCGGCCTCGCCGTGCCCCGCCCCGACGGCGGGGTCGAGCTGTACCTCGCCTCCACCGACCCGCACACCGACCGCAACTCGGCCGCCGCCTGCTACGGCCTTTCCCCGGATCGGGTGAAAATCGTCGTCACCGGGGTGCCCGGAGCCACCGCCGACCGCGAGGACCAGGGTTTCCAGCTCCCCCTCGGCCTGCTCGCGCTCAAGACCGGCTGCCCGGTGAAGCTCACGGCCACCCGCGAGGAGTCCTTCCTCGGCCACGCCCACCGACACCCGACGCTGCTCAGGTACCGCCACCACGCCGACGCCGAGGGCAACCTGGTCAAGGTCGAGGCACAGATCCTGCTCGACGCGGGCGCGTACGCCGACACCTCCGCCGACGCCCTGGCCGCCGCCGTCTCCTTCGCGTGCGGCCCGTACGTCGTGCCGAACGCCTTCATCGAGGGCTGGGCGGTCCGCACCAACAACCCGCCGTCCGGCCACGTACGCGGCGAGGGCGCCATGCAGGTGTGCGCCGCCTACGAGGCGCAGATGGACAAGCTCGCCAAGAAACTCGGCCTGGACCCGGCCGAGCTGCGCCTGCGCAACGTCCTCGCGACCGGCGACGTCCTGCCGATCGGCCAGACGGTGACCTGCCCGGCGCCGGTCGCCGAACTCCTGCAGGCGGTTCGCGACTTCCCGCTGCCCGCGCTGCCCATGGACACGCCCGAGGAGGAGTGGCTGCTGCCCGGCGGCCCCGAGGGCGCGGGCGAACCGGACGCGGTGCGCCGAGGGGTCGGCTACGGGCTGGGCATGGTCCACATGCTCGGCGCGGAGGGCGCCGACGAGGTGTCCACGGCGACGGTGAAGGTCCACGACGGTGTCGCGACCGTCCTGTGCGCGGCCGTGGAGACCGGTCAGGGCTTCACCACCCTGGCCCGGCAGATCGTCCAGGAGACCCTCGGCATCGAGGAAGTCCACGTCGCCCCGGTCGACACCGACCAGCCCCCGGCCGGCGCGGGTTGCCGCAGCCGGCACACCTGGGTGTCGGGCGGCGCGGTGGAGCGCGCGGCGAAGATGGTCCGCACCCAGCTCCTGCAGCCCCTGGCCCACAAGTTCGGCATGTCCACCGAACTCCTGCAGATCACCGACGGCAAGATCACCTCCTACGACGGCGTGCTGTCGACGACCGTCACCGAGGCGCTGGACGGCAAGGAACTGTGGGCCACGGCCCAGTGCCGCCCGCATCCCACCGAGCCCCTGGACGCCGCCGGGCAGGGCGACGCCTTCGTGGGCCTCGCCTTCTGCGCGATCCGCGCGGTGGTGGACGTCGACATCGAGCTGGGCTCGGTCCGGGTCGTCGAACTGGCGGTCGCCCAGGACGTGGGCCGGATCCTCAATCCGGTGCAGCTGACGGCCCGGATCGAGGCGGGCGTGACACAGGGCGTCGGTATCGCGCTCACCGAGAACCTGCGCGCGCCGCGCGGCCTGATCCGCCACCCCGACCTGACCGGGTACGCCCTGCCGACCGCCCTCGACGCGCCGGACATCCGGATCGTCAAGCTGGTCGAGGAACGGGACGTGGTCGCCCCCTTCGGTGCCAAGTCGGTCAGCGCGGTCCCGGTCGTCACGGCGCCCGCGGCGATCGCCTCCGCCGTCCGCGCGGCCACCGGCCGCCCGGTCAACCGCCTCCCGATCCGCCCGCAGGCGGCGGTGACGGCCCAGTGAGCACACGGTCCGACGAGCGGCGCCGCCCGGCCGGCCGCCTCCCGATCCGCCCGCGGGCGGCGGCGCGGGCCCAGTGAGCACACCGCCCGACGAACCGCGCTACGAACCTCCGCCGAGCGCCGGCAAGCTGGCGGTGTGGATCCTGCTGTTCCTCGGAGCGGCCCTGGCCGTCGTGCTGGGCGGCATCTACTTCACATGACGTGACCGCAGGGCGGCCGCCACGACTTCACGTGACGTGACCGCAGGTAGGCCGCCGCGGACCTGGAACGCAGCCGCCGTCTCGAACGTCATTGCCACCGAGGGCCGTTGTCAGTGGGGCGGCGTAGTGTGCTGAGCAGTGGGGGCGCCACGCCCACCGAGGATCGCGCACGGCGACGTACTCGCACGGGCAGGCACGGGGAAGACCGCGGGGGAGCGATGAGCACGACCGACACCGGGAGTACGGCGATCACGCTGACCGAGGCGGAGCTGGACCGCTACGTCACGCACGCGCCGACGCGCGGTCTGCTCGCCGGCCCCGGACTGCCCGCGGAGACCGACCTGCTGACCTTCTCCCCGCTGCGCACGCACGGCCTGCGCACACTCGCCGACGCGGCCGGCGGCCCCTTCCGCGTGGCGGAGGAGCTGCGCAGCCGTCTGGTGATAGGCGAGCTGCTCAACCCGGCGGGCATGACCCCCGAGTCGATCCTGCTCGACGGCGTCACGGGCGAGATCACCACGGCGTACCTCTTCGAGCCGTCCGACCCGCGCCCCTTCGCGCCCTCCCTGGACACGCTCCTGAGATTCGCCGCGGTCACCGAGGAACTGGCGGGCCTGCGCGTCCGCCTGGCCACGCCGGCCGGGCAGTTCGGTCCCCGGACGGTGGCCGAGGCCTCCCGCCGGCTCCTCGCCCTGTTCGAGGAGGGCACGGACGGCAGGGTCCCGCCGTACTGGAAGGCCGCCGCGCTGATCCGCCCGCTCGCCCTCGTCGCCGGGCCGGGCGCGGCGTCCGGCCTGACCCTGGACGTCCCGGCCCGCGTGCTGGATCAGGAGTTCGGCCACGGCAGGGTGGCCCGCTTCGAAGAGGTCGACTTCCCCGGCACGCTCACCCACGAGCCGACCCGCCGCTTCCTGCGCGAGACGGGACTGCCGGAGGAGGCGGTCCTCTTCCTCGCCGACACGGACGTCCCGCTGCCGACCCTCCGCGAGTACTTCGCCGACGAACGCGGCGGCGACTACCCCTTGGACGAACTCCCCGCCCACTGCGACCACTTGATCCGCCTCGGCCATCTGGTCGACCAGAACAGCCTGGTGATCGACGGCAGAACGGGCGCGGTCCTCACCTTCAGCGAACCCGAGGCGACGCTCCACCCCCTCAACACGGACGTCTCCACGCTCGCCTTCACGCTCTTCCTCCTGCACCACGAGCGCACCATCGACGAGCACCTGGGCCGTGAACTCACCACCCGGGCCTACGACCAGCTGGCCGCGGCCATGCTCCACACCCTGACCACACTCGACCCCACGGCCACCCTGCCCGAAACCGCCTGGCACTACTGGACGGAAATCCTCCGGAACGCCCCCCACGGATCCCTCTGAACCACGGCCCGCCGAATCCCCGAGTGACGGCGAAACCTTCTGGCGAGCAGGCCCGGTGAACAGGCGCCGCCCGACCGAAACGACCGTGACGAGAACGCGGACGAACAACAGAAACGGTCGGCACCGCTGCAGGCCCGCCACCCTCGGTCCGCCCGCGCAGGCGGTAGAGGCCGCGACGGGACCCGAACGGTGGGCCGTTGCCCTCGCGCTCGGTCTGCGTCAGGGGGAGGTGCTGGGGTTGCAGTGGGTGGACGTTGACCTTGACGGTGGGTTCCTCATGGTCCGCCGTAGCCGCCACCGGCCGCAGTACGCCCAGGATGCACTGAGCCGTGTGGGCGCAAGGCCGCCGGGTACTGCCCGCAGAGGCGACGGACCAACCCGGAGCTGACCGTCACCAAGTCGCGCGCCGGCCGCCGGGCGGTCGGTCTTCCCGAACAGCTCGTCGGCCTGCTCCGGGCTCACCTCACGGCGCAGGAGGTGGAGAAGGAGGCGGCCGGGAAGGGATGGGAGGAGAACGACCTAGTGTTCCCGGACGAGCACGGCCGTAGCCCGTGCCACCGCCGGGACTGGTCTGAGTGGAAGGCACTTCTGGCGGAGGCCCACGTGCGAGACGGGCGACTGCACGACGCCCGGCACACAGCCTCGACAGTTCTTCTCATCCTGGGAGTCCCTGAGCGTGTTGTCATGGGGCTCATGGGATGGTCAACCACCGCCATGGCAGCGTGATATCAGCACATGGTTGATGCGGTTCGGGCTGACGTAGCAAGGCAAGTGGACGGACTGATCTGGTCCACCCCAGCACATCGTTTGCCGAGCGGGAAGTAGCCGATGTGCGCGGGGGTGGGCTGCCGAACGGTCACCCCCGCAAGCGCCTTGTCGGATGTTCGCCAAAGCACTCGACAGCGCCCCGCTCACTGCCAGAATGTCTCCATGGCTGATCGCGTTCTTCGTTCCAGGTTTTTGCATCGCCGAGCGCGGCGAATCGGCGCTCGCTATGCCGCGTCCATCTTGGCTGAAATCTCCGATGCGGGTATCGCGCAGCCAGAGCGACGAATAAGGATTGCAGAACGGTGGGCGTTTTCCTTCCTGGTCGTTGGGACGCTTCGCTTGTTGATTGCAGCGGCTCTTATCTTGTACGCATTTGGCCCTGGCTATCACCCCATTTTCAAGGGCTACTATAAGGCGGTGACAGGCTTCAATGAGGGCTTTGGGAGTGCTAGGCAACGGGTTCAAGGGGTTAGCTTCTCAGAGTGGTACAACCTTGTTGCTGGTTCGTCCGTACTTTTATTTCTGATGTTGGCGGTTGTCTACGCTGCTAGGCCAATGGCGGTGTTGGGTCTCATACTCGCCGACAGGAACACGGAAGCCAACCTGCACAAGGGTAGCCTATTTGTGCTCGAAAGGCGTCTGAGGGCGGCGCTCATTCTGTATGGCCATGCAGCTCTATGTGGGCGTTCTTTGTCGGCGAGGGGATTGGTGCGGGAGTCGATGGCCAATTCGGCTCGCGAGATGTCGCAGGCTGAACGCCTGGTGCTTCGCGCTTGGAAGACTTCAAGGTTGGGGTGGTCCAAACCTAGCCGCCGCTGCAGGTCTGAATGGAAGAATCACGCAGGACGGGTGGTGTCGGTCATGCGCACTGCTGCCGCACGAGTTGATGCGGACCCTGACGAGGGCATGCGGGAGCTCGGGATTCTTTTGGTTCGAATCGGGGATCGGCTCGCCGAGGGCCGCGTAGGAGCATTGCTGGACGAGGCTGAGCTGCAAGGCCACGAGGCAGTGCGTGATCGGGAGGTACTGAGAACGTTGGTCGCGGCGCTGATAGTCGCGGCCGCTGCCGTGGGCATCGCGCTCTTGCATCTACCAGAACAGGTTGCCGGCCCTCTTACTACCGTTGCTGGGGTCATAGTGCTGGTGACTCTGTTCAGGGGGGCAGCCAAGGGTGTTGAGACGGTGGCGCTTCTGCTTGGGTCCAAGTAGGCAGGGAAGCCGTACCGCGGACGAACTGAGACGGCAACTGAGACGGACGGTAGTAGGGCGGCATCCCTCCAGGGGTGCCGACCTTTCGTTCTGCCTTCTCAAGCAGCTGGAGGCCGTGGCGGGAATCGAACCCGCGTAACTCGCTTTGCAGGCGAGCCCCTGAACCACTCGGGCACACGGCCGTGTTCGTGAGACGAACGTATGGGGGAGCCGGGGTGGGGTTCAAGGGTGGGCGGGGGGTTGCAACAGGGCTGCCATACGCCGTTCATGAAGCGCGTCGGGCGTACGACCAAGGGCGGAGGGAAGGCCGGTCTCCTGACAGGGGTCAAACTCGGTGTCGGGCCTTACGCTGGCGGCCATGAGTGCCGTCGAATCCCGTGTCACCGCCGTCGTGGACCAAGCCGTCGCACCGGACGGCGGCGTGCTGGGCCGGTCCTACCGCGCGCTCAGTGTCGGGATCGTCTCCGTCGTGCTGCTCATCGCCTTCGAGGCGACCGCGGTCGGCACCGCGATGCCCGTCGCCGCGCGGGACCTGGACGGCGTGGCGCTGTACGCCTTCGCCTTCTCCGGGTACTTCACGACCAGCCTGTCCGGGATGGTCCTCGCCGGGCAGTGGTCCGACCGGCGCGGCCCCCTCGGCGCGCTGGCCGCGGGGATCGGCGCCTTCGCCACGGGCCTCGTCGTCGCCGGAACCGCACAGGCGATGTGGGTGTTCATCCTCGGGCGGGCCGTGCAGGGTCTCGGCGGCGGGCTGGTCATCGTCGCCCTGTACGTCGTCGTCGGCCGCGCCTACCCGGAACGGCTGCGGCCCGCGATCATGGCGGCCTTCGCGGCCGGCTGGGTCGTACCGTCCATCGTCGGCCCCCTCGCCGCCGGTGCCGTCACCGAGCACCTCGGCTGGCGCTGGGTCTTCCTCGGCATGCCGGTCCTCGTCGTGTTCCCGCTCGCTCTCGCCCTGCCGCAGATACGGCGGCGGGCGGCCGGCCCGGTCGACGCGGCCGCGGGCGCCGGGTCCTTCGACCGCCGCCGCATCCGGCTCGCCCTCGGTATCTCGCTCGGCGCCGGGCTCCTCCAGTACGCCGCCCAGGACCTGAGGCCCCTCTCCCTGCTTCCCGGTCTGGCCGGCGCCGCCCTGCTCGTGCCCGCCGTCCTCGGCCTCCTCCCGCGCGGCACCTACCGCGCGGCCCGGGGCCTGCCCTCGGTCGTGCTGCTGCGCGGGCTTTCCGCGGGTTCCTTCATCGCCGCCGAGTCCTTCGTCCCGCTGATGCTGGTCACTCAGCGCGGGCTCTCGCCGACGCTCGCCGGGTTCTCGCTCGCGGCCGGCGGCGGCACCTGGGCGCTGGGCTCCTGGCTGCAGTCCCGGCCACGCGTGGCGCCGTACCGGGAGCGGCTCATGACGATCGGGATGGTGCTGGTCGCCGCCGCGATCGTGGCCGCGCCCGGCGTGCTGGTGCACTCCGTGCCCGTCTGGACCGTCGCCGTCGCCTGGGGCTTCGGCTGCCTGGGCATGGGGCTGGTGGTGTCCTCCACCAGTGTGCTCCTGCTGCGGCTGTCCGCCCCGGAGGAGGCCGGTGCCAACTCGGCCGCGCTGCAGATCTCCGACGCCCTCTCCAACGTCGTCCTCCTGGCGGGTACCGGAGCGGCCTTCGCCGCCCTGGGCGGCGGGAGCGCGGCGGCCGGTGCGGCCGGCACGGCCGACGGCAGCCACCCCGCCGCCTTCGCGGCCGTGTTCCTGCCGATGGCGGGGGTGGCCCTGGCCGGGGTCTGGGTGACCCGACGGGTCTGGGAGAGGTGAGCCGGTGCCGGTGCCGTGGGTGGCGGGATGAGCCGGCGCGGGAGCGGTGAGCCGGTCCGGTGATCGCGGACGCGGATACGGACGCGGATACGGATACGGATGCGGACGCGGATGCGGATATGGGCGCGGATGCGGAGATGCGGGGGCCGGTGCCGGAGCGGAGGGGCCGTGTCGTGGTCGTGGGGTGGGTGCGGGAGTTGTGACGTGGGTCCCACCCGGGGGCGACCCGGCCTCGTCCGGGCGTTGGCGGGTGGGCGGCGCCGGTAGGGTGGCCCGGTTGTCATACGTAGCCGAACCGCCCGCCCGTCACCGACCCCTTTCCACGGAGACCGTGACTACCACCACCGCTTCC
This sequence comes from Streptomyces sp. NPDC048514, assembly GCF_043199955.1. Lineage (NCBI taxonomy): Bacteria > Bacillati > Actinomycetota > Actinomycetes > Kitasatosporales > Streptomycetaceae > Streptomyces > Streptomyces sp. NPDC048514. The sequence goes on from NZ_JBICWT010000005.1 coordinate 102,417, forward strand.
TCCACGCCCTCCCACCACCTCTCGCCCGCCTTCCCCGGCCGGGCCCCGTGGGGTACCGCCAGCAAGCTGCGTGCCTGGCAGCAGGGCGCGATGGAGAGGTACCTCCAGGAGCAGCCGCGTGACTTCCTCGCCGTCGCCACGCCCGGTGCCGGCAAGACGACCTTCGCGCTGACCCTCGCCTCCTGGCTGCTGCACCATCACGTCGTGCAGCAGGTGACCGTGGTCGCGCCGACCGAGCACCTGAAGAAGCAGTGGGCGGAGGCGGCCGCACGGATAGGGATCAAGCTCGATCCCGAGTACAGCGCGGGACCGCTCGGCAAGGAGTACGACGGCGTCGCGGTCACCTACGCCGGTGTCGGCGTACGCCCGATGCTGCACCGCAACCGGGTGGAGCAGCGCAAGACCCTCGTGATCCTGGACGAGATCCACCACGCCGGTGACTCCAAGTCCTGGGGCGAGGCGTGTCTGGAGGCGTTCGAACCGGCCACGCGCCGGCTCGCGCTGACCGGTACGCCGTTCCGGTCCGACACCAACCCCATCCCCTTCGTGACGTACGAGGAGGGGAGGGACGGGATCCGGCGCTCCTCCGCCGACTACACCTACGGCTACGGCAACGCCCTCGCCGACCACGTCGTGCGGCCGGTCATCTTCCTCTCCTACAGCGGCAACATGCGCTGGCGCACCAAGGCCGGTGACGAGATCGCCGCCCGGCTCGGCGAGCCGATGACCAAGGACGCGGTCAGCCAGGCCTGGCGTACCGCGCTCGACCCGCGCGGTGAATGGATGCCGAGCGTGCTGCGCGCCGCCGACCAGCGGCTGACCGAGGTCAGGAAGGCCATCCCGGACGCCGGCGCCCTCGTCATCGCCTCCGACCAGGACTCCGCCCGCGCCTACGCCAAGCTGATCCGTGAGATCACCGGCAGCAAGGCGACGCTCGTGCTGTCCGACGACGCCGGCGCCTCGAAGCGGATCGACGACTTCAGCGCCGGCGACGACCGGTGGATGGTCGCCGTGCGGATGGTGTCCGAGGGTGTCGACGTGCCGCGCCTCGCGGTGGGTGTCTACGCCACGACGATCTCCACCCCGCTGTTCTTCGCCCAGGCCGTCGGGCGTTTCGTGCGGTCCCGGCGGCGCGGCGAGACCGCCTCGGTGTTCCTGCCGACCGTGCCCGATCTGCTGACCTTCGCCAACGAGATGGAGAAGGAGCGGGACCACGCCCTCGACAAGCCGAAGAAGGAGGGCGAGGAGGACCCGTACGCCGAGTCCGAGAAGGAGATGGAGGAGGCGAACAAGGAGCAGGACGAGGACACCGGCGAGCAGGAGCAGTTCGCCTTCGAGGCGCTGGAGTCCGAGGCCGTCTTCGACCGGGTGCTCTACGACGGCGCCGAGTTCGGCATGCAGGCCCACCCCGGTAGCGAGGAGGAGCAGGACTACCTGGGCATTCCCGGGCTGCTGGAGCCCGATCAGGTGCAGATGCTGCTGCAGAAGCGGCAGGCCCGGCAGATCGCGCACAGCAAGAAGAAGCCGGACAGCGAGGCGGACCTGCTGGAGCTGCCGGCCGAGCGGCGGCCGATCGTCTCGCACAAGGAGATGATGGAGCTGCGCAAGCAGCTCAACACCCTGGTCGGCGCGTACGTCCACCAGAGCGGCAAGCCGCACGGGGTCATCCACACCGAGCTGCGGCGGGTGTGCGGGGGGCCGCCGAGTGCGGAGGCCACGGCGGGGCAGTTGCGGCAGCGGATCGACAAGGTGCGGGAGTGGGCCACCCGGATGCGGTGACGCTCCGCCGGGGTGCCGAACCTTCTCTTCCCACTCACCTGCCGTCCACCCACTCACCTGCCGTCCACCCACTCACCTGCCGTCCGCCCACCTGCCCGTCCGCCCACCTGGCTCGGTCGGCCGGATACCGGCCGCCACGGGGCTCCGCCGCGGAGCCCGATTCCGTTCCGGGCTCCCGCCCCGGCCCGACGGGTGTGGGCTTCTCGCGAGTCCGGCGTGTGCGTATCAGGACGAATGCAGGCAGGCCGGATCTGCCCTTGCCCGGATTCTGGACGAAGGCTTCCGCTCAGCGAACCGGCTTCGCTACTGTCCCGCTACGCACACGCCCCGTGGCAGCGCCGCCGCGGAGCGCAGCCGTGAAGCGACTCGGCCCGGAAGCTGCCGGGCCGTTCTGCCGATCGGCGGCCTCTGCGCGCGTCGCCGACGGGACTCGGTGAGGCATCCGCCGTCAGAGGGCGCCGACCTCACCACCAAAGGAGTGGGCGTCGTGACCGCGGAGACCTCTCAGACGCTCGACCGGGGACTGCGCGTCCTCAAGCTGCTCGCCGACACGGACCACGGTCTGACCGTCACGGAGCTGTCCACCAAACTGGGCGTGAACCGCACCGTGGTGTACCGGTTGCTGGCCACGCTGGAGCAGCACGCCCTGGTACGACGTGACCTGGGCGGGCGAGCCCGGGTCGGGCTCGGCGTGCTGCGGCTCGGCCGCCAGGTGCATCCGCTGGTCCGGGAGGCCGCGCTGCCCGCGCTGCGATCGCTGGCCGAGGACATAGGGGCGACCGCCCATCTGACACTGGTGGACGGGACCGAGGCGCTGGCCGTCGCCGTGGTCGAGCCGACGTGGACGGACTACCACGTGGCCTACCGGGCCGGCTTCCGGCATCCCCTGGACCGCGGGGCGGCAGGCCGGGCGATCCTCGCCGCACGGCAGTCGCCGTCCGCCGATCCCGGATACACGCTCACGCACGGCGAGCTGGAGGCCGGGGCGAGCGGGGCCGCGGCGCCGCTGGTCGGCGTGACGGGGGTCGAGGGCAGCGTGGGTGTGGTGATGCTGGCCGACGCCGTACCGGAGCGGGTGGGGCCCCGGGTGGTGGAGGCGGCACGGGAGGTCGCGGAGGCACTGCGCTGACCTGGGCCCGGGTGCTCGATCTCCGTGCCGGGTGAGGGGCAGGTGGCGGGGGGTAGGGGGCGGGTTAGATTGAGCTTGTGCTCTCACGTCTCACACGCCCCCAGGCCGTAGCCGTCTGCGCCGTGCCCGTCGTGGCCCTCGTCGCCACCGCCGCTTTCGCGCCGCTGCCCTTCTCGGTGGCGCAGCCCGGGATGACGGCGAACGTGCTCGGGGAGAACAAGGGCACCCCCGTGATCACCGTCTCCGGCGCGCCGACCCGCAGGACCAGTGGGCAGCTGCGGATGACCACGATCGAGGCGACCGGTCCGGACGCCCGGGTGTCCCTCGGTGACGTCTTCGGCAACTGGTTCCGCAGCGACCGGGCCGTCATGCCACGCGACTCGGTCTACCCGAGCGGCGGCGACGTCAAGGAGATCGAGAAGCACAACACGGCGCAGATGCGGCAGTCCCAGGACGCCGCGACCCAGGCGGCGCTGAAGTACCTGCACCTGAGCGCCGGCAAGGTCAAGGTCACGCTCCGGCTCGCCGACGTGGGCGGGCCCAGCGCGGGGCTGCTGTTCACCCTGGGCATCGTCGACAAGCTGGACGGCGACGGCAGCGGCGGCGACCTGACCGGGGGACGCACCATCGCCGGCACGGGCACCATCGACGCCGCCGGCAAGGTCGGCGCGGTCGGCGGGGTGGCTCTGAAGACGCAGGCCGCCCGGCGGGACGGGGCCCGTGTCTTCCTGGTGCCGAAGGCGGAGTGTGCCGATGCCAGGTCGAATCTGCCGGAGGGGCTGAGGCTGGTCCCGGTGACCACGCTCCGGAGCGCGGTCGACTCCCTGGTGGCCCTGGAGAAGGGCAAGGGCGCGGTCCCGAGCTGCTAGAGGGAGACCCCGACCCCCTCCCACTTCACGACCCCCTCCCACTTACACGAACCACTCCTACTTCACGAACCCCTCCTGCTTCATCCAGTCCAGGGCCACCTGGTGCGGGTCCTGCCCGTCGACGTCCACCTTGGCGTTCAGCGTCTGGGCCACCGCGTTGTCCAGCTTCCTGGTGACGGGCTCGATGACGCCCGCGATGGCCGGCCACTTCTTCAGGACCGCGGAGTTGACCACGGGCGTGGCGTTGTAACTGGGGAAGAACTTCTTGTCGTCGGCCATGACCACCAGGTTCATCGACTTGATGCGGCCGTCGGTGGTGAAGACCTCCCCGTAGGTGCAACTGCCCTTCGCCACCTGGGTGTAGATGATCCCGGTGTCCATCTGGGTGATGTTCTTCGCCGGCACGCTCATGCCGTACGCCTTCTCCATCCCCGGCAGCCCGTCGGCCCGGTTGGCGAACTCGCCCTCCACGCACAGGGTGACGGCTCCCGGGTCCTTCCTGGACAGCGCGGCCACCTCGGACAGCGTCCTGGTGGGGTACTTCCTGGAGTTCGCCTGGTTCATGGCGAGGGCGTAGGTGTTGTCCAGCTTCGAGGGCGGCAGCCAGGTGAGTCCGTTCTTCCGGTCGGCCTCGCGCACGGCCTCCCACTGCTTGCGCGGATCGGGGATCGGCCTGCTGTTGCCCAGATAGGTGATCCAGCCGGTGCCCGTGTACTCGAACTGCGCGTCCGCGTCGCCCTTCTTCACCGCCTCCCGCGATCCGATGGAGCCCTGGATACCCGTGCGGTCCACGACGTCCGCGCCGGCCGCCTGGAAGGCGATCCCCATGATGGCGCCGAGGATCAGCTGCTCGGTGAACTCCTTCGAGGTGACGGTCAGATGGGCGCCCCGGAGCGGCTCGCCCCGGCCGATCGTGCCCGGCGTCACGTCGTCGGTCATGGGGGAGCCGCTGGTCAGCCCGCAGCCGGTGGCCACGGTCAGCAGCGCCGCCGGCAGCAGGCTCGTACGCCGCCTCATGACCCCGCCTCCAGGCCTCGGGGCCGCAGCAGCGCCTCCGCCAGTGAGGCCAGCCAGTCCACCAGCAGGGCGAGGGCGATGGTGAGGATCGAGCCCAGCACCAGCACCGGCATGCGCTGGGTGGTGATGCCCGTGGTGATCAGCGTGCCCAGGCCGCCGCCCCCGCCGAACGTCGCGAGGGTCGCGGTACCGACGTTGAGGACCAGGGCCGTCCGCACGCCCGCGAGGATCAGCGGTACGGCGAGGGGGAGTTCGACCCGGGCGAGGACGCCGAGCGGGGACATGCCGATGCCGCGGGCCGCCTCCAGCAGGGCCGGGTCATTGGCCTGCAGACCGGCGATGGTGTTGGCGAGGACCGGCAGGACGGCGTAGACGATGATGCCGATCAGGGCCGCCCTGGTGCCGGTGCCGAGCCAGATCACCAGCAGGGCGAGCAGGCCGATCGCCGGGGTGGCCTGCCCCATGTTGGCGATCGTCATCGCCAGTGGAGTGGCCCTGCGGCAGGCCGGCCGGGTCAGCAGGATGCCCAGCGGGATCGCGATGATCAGCACGAAGAAGGTGGAGATCGCCGTCAGTTCCACGTGCTGCCACAGCGCCTTGGCGACCAGCCCGCCGGACAGCGCGTTCCTGGAGATCGTGTCCAGGTCCGCCTGCTCGAACCAGAGCCAGGTCCCGAGCAGCAGCAGGAGCAGCAACGCCGGCAGGATGGTCAGCCGCTGCCAGGTCAGACGGCGTGCGGGCGGGCGCGGGCGCGGTGCCGGTGCCTCCTGCTCCTCCTCGCCCTCGGCCTCGTCGGCGAAGGCGGGTGCGTCGATCTCGTGCTCGCCCCCGGGCGGCCGGGCCGTGCTCACGCCTTCTTCTCCGCTCCGTGACCCTCCTGCTCGAAATGGGTCTGCTGGGCGCGCGCCTCGACCAGGTCGGCCTGCGCCTCCATGGCCTCCAGGCGGTCGGCCTCCAGCAGTTCGTGCACGGAGTTCATCAGGGTCTCCATGTCGACGACGCCGATGTACTCCCCGCGCCGCCCGGTGACGGCCACCCGACCCGCGTTGTCGGTGAGCACCGCCTCCAGCGCGTCCCGGAGGGTGGCGTCCCGGGTCACCGTGTCGTGCACCAGCGTGCCCGCCCGGGCCAGCGAGCCCCGCGCCCGCATCAGGTCGCCGCGCCGGAGCCACTTGTAGGGCCGGCGGCGCCTGTCGAGCAGCAGGATCTCGTTCGTACCGCTGCCCCGCAGGAAGCCGAAGATCTGCTGCAGCGGGGTGTCCACGGTCACCGTCGGGTAGTCCCGCATCTCCACGTCCCGTACCCGGGTCAGGTTCAGCCGCTTCAGGGCCGCGCCCGCGCCGACGAAACCGGAGACGAAGTCGTCCGACGGGTTGGTGAGGATCGCCTCCGGGGTGTCGAACTGGGCGATGTGCGAGCGCTCGCGCAGCACCGCGATCCGGTCGCCCAGCTTGATCGCCTCGTCGAAGTCGTGCGTGACGAACACGATCGTCTTGTGCAGCTCGCGCTGGAGCCGGATCAGCTCGTCCTGCAGGTGGTCGCGGGTGATCGGGTCGACCGCGCCGAACGGTTCGTCCATCAGCAGCACCGGGGGATCGGCTGCCAGCGCCCGGGCCACACCGACGCGCTGCTGCTGACCGCCGGAGAGCTGGCGCGGATAGCGGCCGTGGAACTCGCCCGGGTCCAGGCCCACCAGGTCGAGCATCTCCTCCACCCGGTCGCGGATCCGGGGCTTGGACCAGCCGGTCATCCTCGGCACCAGCGCGATGTTCTGGGCGACGGTCATGTGCGGGAACAGGCCCGAGGACTGGATGGCGTACCCGACCGTGCGGCGCAGCTTCACCGGGTCGATGTCGGTGACGTCCTCGCCACCGATGCGGATCCGCCCGCCGGTCGGCTCGATCAGCCGGTTGATCATCTTCAGGGTGGTCGACTTTCCGCAGCCCGAAGGGCCGACGAAGATCACCGTCTCGCCCGCCCTGATCTCCATGCTGACGTTGTCCACGGCCGGCTGCGGGCTGCCCTGGTACCGCTTGGTCAGGTTCTCCAGTTCGATGGTCGCCCCCGCGACGGCCGTCTCAGACACGGATCCCCCTGGGGATGGTCAGCCGTCCCAGCAGGACGTAGGCGGCGTCGAAGAGGAGCGCGAGGATGATGATCCCGAGCGTGCCCGCGAGCACCTGGTTCAGGGCGTTCTTGCTGCCCAGCGAGGCCAGCCCGCGGAAGATCTCGTTGCCCAGGCCGGGGCCCGACGCGTAGGCGGCGATGGCGCCGATGCCCATCAGCATCTGCGTGGCGACGCGGATGCCGGTCAGGATCGGCGGCCAGGCCAGCGGCAGCTCGACCCTCAGCAGCCGCATCGGGCGGGACATGCCGATGCCGCGGGCCGCGTCCACCAGATCCGGATCGACCCCGCGCAGGCCCACGATGGCGTTGCGCACGATCGGCAGCAGGCCGTACAGGGTCAGTGCGATCACCGTCGGCGCGACGCCCAGCCCCACGACCGGGATCAGCAGACCGATCAGCGCCAGGGACGGGACGGTGAGGATGGTGGAGGTGGTGAGCGTGGCGAGGTGGCCGGCCCATTCGCTGCGGTAGGTGACGACCCCGACGAGCACCCCGATGACGGTCGCCAGGACCATGCACTGGAAGACCGCGCTGGCGTGCTGGAGGGCGTCCGTGAGCAGTTGCTGGTGGCGGCTGCCCAGGTACTCCCAGAAGTTCACCCGCGCTCACCCCCGGGTCGGCTGTGTCCCTTCGCTGTCCGCGGCCGCCTGTTCCACCAGCGGGATGACCCGCAGCGGGACGGGGTTCTCCATGACGATCGCCGTGGAGGCCCGGACGATGCCATCAAAGCCGACGACGCGGTCGATCACCCGCTGGAGATCGGCGTTCGAGCGGGCCACCAGACGGCACAGCATGTCCCCGCCGCCGGTCGTGGTCAGCAGCTCCAGCACCTCGGGCACGGTCGCCAAGTACGCCCGCACGTCGGCCCCTTGACCCTGCCGGATCTGGAGCGTGGCGAACGCGGTGACCGGGTAGCCGAGGGCCGCCGGATCCACCTGCGGGCCGAATCCGCGGATGACTCCATTCGACTGAAGCCGGTCCAGGCGGGCCTGGACGGTGCCGCGCGCCACCCCGAGCCGCCGGGACATCTCCAGGACCCCGATGCGCGGCTCCTGGGCCAGCAGCACGATGATCCGCCCGTCCAGCCGGTCGATCGCCATCCGAGCCCTCCCGAGGTGGTCATCCTGTACAGAAAGTGCGCCATAGCCGGCGTTCTGCTGAACAGATTGCCCAACGAATACGCCAACTATTGCGCACCTTGCAGGGCCGGGTCAGGCTTCCGCTATGACGCAGACCACACACCACACTCCCGACACCGCACGGCAGGCCGACCCCTTCCCGGTCAAGGGAATGGACGCGGTCGTCTTCGCCGTGGGCAACGCCAAGCAGGCGGCGCACTACTACTCCTCCGCCTTCGGCATGAAGCTGGTCGCCTACTGCGGACCGGAGAACGGCAGTCGTGAGACCGCCGGCTACGTGCTGGAGAACGGCTCCGCCCGCTTCGTCTTCACCTCGGTGATCAAGCCGAGCAGCACCTGGGGCCACTTCCTCGCCCAGCACGTGGCCGAGCACGGTGACGGTGTCATCGACCTCGCCATCGAGGTCCCGGACGCGCGTGCCGCGTACGCGTACGCGATCGAGCACGGTGCCCGGTCCGTCGCCGAGCCGTACGAGGTCAAGGACGAGCACGGCACGGTCGTCCTCGCCGCCATCGCCACCTACGGCGAGACCCGCCACACCCTGGTCGAGCGCACCGGCTACGACGGCCCCTACCTGCCGGGTTACGTGGCGGCCGAGCCGATGGTCGCGCCGCCCGCCCAGCGCACCTTCCAGGCCATCGACCACTGCGTCGGCAACGTGGAACTCGGCAAGATGAACGAGTGGGTCGGGTTCTACAACAACGTCATGGGCTTCACGAACATGAAGGAGTTCGTGGGCGACGACATCGCCACCGAGTACAGCGCGCTGATGTCGAAGGTCGTCGCGGACGGCACCCTCAAGGTGAAGTTCCCGCTCAACGAGCCCGCGATCGCCAAGAAGAAGTCCCAGATCGACGAGTACCTGGAGTTCTACGGCGGCCCGGGCGTCCAGCACATCGCGCTCAACACCAACGACATCGTGCAGACGGTCCGGACGATGCGCGCGGCCGGCGTCGAGTTCCTCGACACCCCCGACTCGTACTACGACACCCTCGGCGAGTGGGTGGGCGACACGCGCGTCCCGGTCGAGACCCTGCGCGAGCTGAAGATCCTCGCCGACCGCGACGAGGACGGCTACCTGCTGCAGATCTTCACCAAGCCCGTCCAGGACCGGCCGACCGTCTTCTTCGAACTCATCGAGCGGCACGGCTCCATGGGCTTCGGCAAGGGCAACTTCAAGGCGCTCTTCGAGGCGATCGAGCGCGAGCAGGAAAAGCGCGGCAACCTGTAGCGGGACACGCCGCCCGCCCGCCCGCACCGGGCCGCCCGCACCGGGCCGCCCGCACCCGGCCGCTCGCACCCGGCCGGCCGCGATCGGTCGGCCGCGCGATCGGTCGGCCGGGCAGGACGCCACCGGCCGGCCAGGGTCCGGGCGGCTGACAAGGAAGCGCCCGGCCAGGACCTGTCGCCCGGCCAGGGCGTGTCGGCCGGCCAGGGCGTGTCGGCCGGCTAGGGCGCGTCGCCGGGCAGGGGCTCGTCCGGGACCTCACCGAGCCCCTGCAACGCGGCCCGCGCCACGGGCGCCCGCAGCGGCGAGAAGTAGGGGTTGATCCGCAGCGCCTCCTGCAGATGCCGCCGGGCCGGACCGGCCAGCTCCAGCTCCAGTTCGATCATGCCCCGGTGGAACGCGTAGAGCGCGCTGCGCACCCCGCCCCCCTTCGTCTTGTCCGTGGCGGCGGACGCGTAGGTCAGCGCCTCCTCGTCCTCACCGGTGCGGTGCAGCGCCCAGCCGAGCGCGTCCGCCACCTCGGTCCCCGGCTGACGCCGCCACTCCTCCTCCAGCCGCTCCACCGCCTCCCACGGATCCCCGTGGTCCGCCTCGAACTGCCCGATCAGCAGCTCCTCGTCGACCCCGCCCGCCACCGACTGCCGCACCCGCGTCTTCAGCTGCTCGTACTGCGCGGCGGCGGCCCGGCTCTGCCCCAGCGACTCGTACAGCTCGCCCAGCTCCAGGGTGTCCTGCGGGCTCGGCTGCCGGGCCAGGGCCGTCCGGTACGCGGCCAGCGCCTCCGGCGTGCGGCCCAGTGCGGCCAGCGTCCGCCCCCGCCCGACGAGCGCCGCCCGGCGCCCGGGCTCGAGCCGAGCGGCCGCCTCGAAATGCCGGAGCGCGTCCTTCAGGTCGCCGCGCTCGAAGGCCAGCTGCCCGAGCCCGGTCAGGTAGGCGGCCTGCTCGGCGGGTGTACGGGCGCCGGCCGCCGCGTCGGTCAGCTGGGCCACCGCGTCCTCCCGCCAGCCCCGGTCCCGGTACACCGCCGAGGCCCGCGCCATCACGGCGGGCCGCGCGACCGCACCGCTGTGCAGCTCCAGCAGCTTGTCCAGGGTCTTGTGGGCCGCCTCGTAGTCGCCGAGCCCGTCGTAGGCGTCGATCATCGGCGGATACGCCGCCCACCGCTTGGGCGTGGCCTTCAGCGCCTGCTCGGCGTACTGCTTCGCCGCCGGGAAGTCCCGCCGTGCGAGCGCCAGCGCCGCCAGGCCGTCCAGTGCCTCGGTGTTCCGGGTGCCGCGCACCCGCAGCGAGGTCTGCAGCGCCTGTTGCGCCTTCGGGTAGTCAGCCGCGTCGGCGGCCGTGCGCCCCCGCTCCACGTACGCGGAGCCCAGCGCCGCCCAGGCCCGGGCGTCCTGCGGCTGCTCCCGGACCCGCCGTTCCTGCTGCCCGATGAACGCCGTCAGCTGGGGCAGCGCGGCCGGCACCCCGAACGTCACCGCCGCCGGCACGTGCGCCTGCGGCCCCGCGGCCGGCGGCCGGACCACCTCGGGCCGCTGCCGGTCCTCGGGCAGCGCCACCAGCACCGCGCCCGCGACGACACCCCCCGCCAGCGCGGCGACGAGCACCCGGCGCAGCCACCGCAGACCGCGGCGCGGCGCCGGCGGCCCGGTGGTCGGGGACGTACCCGGCAGGCTCAGTCGGTTGTCCATGGCGCTCACTGTGCGTCAATACGACGAACACATCCGGGCGGCCCAAGGAACGGGCGTGCGGGGTTCACACCGATGGCCGCGAGTGCGACCCTTTGATCATGAGCCGCATCGAAGCCCCCCACGATGACACCGCGGCAACCGGCGACCTCACCGACCGGCTCCTGGCCGGCCTGCCGCCCGAGGCCGTCCTGACCGACCCCGATGTCACGGCCTCCTACGCCAACGACATGGCCAGCTTCTGCCCCGCGGGCGCCCCGGCCGTGGTCGTGCTGCCCCGCACGGTGGAGGAGGTGCAGCACGTCATGCGCACCGCCACCGAACTGCGCGTCCCGGTCGTCCCGCAGGGCGCGCGCACCGGCCTGTCCGGCGGCGCCAACGCCACCGAGGGCTGCATCGCGCTGTCCCTCACCAAGATGGACCGCATCCTCGAGGTCAGCCCCGTCGACCGGATCGCCGTGGTCGAACCGGGCGTGATCAACGCGGTGCTCTCCCGCGCCGTCGAGGAACACGGCCTGTACTACCCGCCGGACCCCTCCAGCTGGGAGATGTGCACGATCGGCGGCAACATCGGCACGGCGTCGGGGGGCCTGTGCTGCGTCAAGTACGGCGTGACCGCCGAGTACGTGCTGGGCCTGGACGTCGTCCTCGCCGACGGCCGGCTGATGTCCACCGGCCGCCGCACGGCGAAGGGCGTCGCGGGCTACGACCTCACCCGTCTCTTCGTCGGTTCCGAGGGCTCGCTCGGAATCGTCGTCCGGGCGGTCCTCGGCCTGCGGCCCAAGCCGCCCGCGCAGCTGGTGCTGGCCGCGGAGTTCCCCTCCGCCACGGCCGCCTGCGACGCCGTCTGCCGGATCATGGCGGGCGGTCACCTCCCCTCCCTCCTCGAACTGATGGACCGTACGACCGTCAAGGCCGTCAACGACCTCGCCCACATGGGGCTGCCGGAGACCACCGAGGCACTGCTGCTGGCCGCCTTCGACACCCCCGACCCGGCCGCAGACCTGGCCGCCGTCGGCGCCCTGTGCGAGGCGGCCGGCGCCACCCAGGTCGTCCCCGCCGAGGACGTCACCGAGTCCGAGATGCTGCTGCAGGCCCGGCGGCTCTCGCTGACCGCGCTGGAGGCGGTCAAGGGCACGACGATGATCGACGACGTGTGCGTGCCCCGCTCCCGGCTGGGCGCGCTGCTCGACGGGGTGGAGCGGATCGCCGGGAAGTACGACCTGACCATCGGCGTCTGCGCGCACGCCGGCGACGGCAACACACACCCCACCGTCTGCTTCGACGCGCGGGACCCCGAGGAGTCCCGGCGGGCCCGGGAGTCCTTCGACGAGATCATGGCCCTCGGCCTGGAGCTGGGCGGCACGATCACCGGCGAACACGGCGTCGGCGTGCTGAAGAAGGAGTGGCTGGCCCGGGAGATCGGCCCGGTCGGGGTGGAGATGCAGCGGGCCGTGAAGCAGGTCTTCGACCCGCTGGGCATCCTCAACCCGGGCAAGCTGTTCTGACCCCGCACGGACCGCGGCCCGCCGCGGCGCCCTCACTGGGCGAGCAGCTGGTCGAGCTCGTCGTCAAGGCCCAGCCGCCCGCCCTCCGCCCCCGGCGGCACCACCCGCAGCGTCCGCTCCAGCCAGGCCGACACCTGCGGGACCGGCGCCTCCAGCAGGGCGTCTCCGTCGGGTGAACTGAGCGACATCAGCACGACACTGCGACCGCCGGCCTTGGTCGGCCACACCCGCACGTCGCCGTGCCCGCACGGCCGGAACACCCCCTCCACCAGCAGGTCGCGGGCGAACGTCCAGTCGACGGGATGCTCGGAGTTGATGTGGAAGGTGATGTGGACGGCGTACGGGTCCTCGGAGCGGTAGCCGAGCCGGGCCGGTACCGGGATGCTGCGCTCCGGCGACAGGATGAGTTTCAGCTCCAGCTCGCGCTCCACCACGGTGTGCTGCATGACCTGCGTTTCCTTTCCTCGTCGGGTTGTACCCCGGGCCGCCCGGCAGGGGCCCGTGCCAGGGGAGAGGAGGCGGGGGGCCGGCCGTTACGCGGGTTCGGAGAAGTTTTTTCCGTGGATGCGGTGAGCCTGCTACGGCGTTGCCCGGAAAGGAGTGGGTACGGCGGGACTGGCGGTGGGCGGTGCCCGCGTCTGATAGATGTGGGGGCTCCCAACCCACCCCCGAGCAGATACGGGACGACGGACATGAGCGCCCCAACCCCGGCCCCAGGTGACGACAGGCCCCGCGAGGGCTACTACCCGGACCCGTCCATCCCCGGCTACGTCCGGTACTGGAACGGCGCCTCCTGGGTGCCCGGCACCAGCCGGCCGGCGCCGAAGGACGGCGAGCCGCTCAGTCCGCCGCCCGGCGTCCGCCCGGCGGCTCCGGCCGTGGAGGAGACGGGCCCCCACTTCTTCGACGAGGACCCCCGACCGCACTCCGCGTCCCCGCACTCCGCGACCCCGGGTCACGCCGCCGCGGGCCACGCGGCCCCGGGTCACGCCGGTCCCGGTCACGCCGCTCCGGGCAACGCCGGCTCCGATGAGGCCGGTTGGCCCGCCGACCCGAGGATTCCCGCGGACCGCCCGGCCGACCCGGCCGGCCACGCCGGCCACGCCGCCCGCGCCGGCGGCACGGCCTCGGTCCCGCAGTCACGGGAGGAGACGCCCGACCCCGGCGGCACGTTCATCTTCCGCCGCCCGGTCCCCGGTCCCGCGGCCGTCCAGGACGACGGCACGATGACGTTCCGCCCGGTACCCGGGCAGGGCCGGCCGAGCGGTCAGGAGGACCCGCGGGCCCAGGGCGGCGCGGCCGGCGGGTTCGGACCGGCCGGCCACGGCGAGGGCGGGTTCGGACCCGCCGGCCACGGCGCTGCCGCGGCGGGCCCTGGAGCGGCGGCCGGCACGGGCCCGGCCGGCGGTCCCGGCTTCGGCACGCAGGGGCCGGTCGGCGCGCCCCCGTCCGCCGCGGCTCCGTCGTCCGCCGGCTCGCCCCCCGGCACTTCTTCCGCCGCCGGACCCGGTTTCGGCGCCGGAAAGGCCGCCGTGGCCCGCGCCGCCCAGACACCGCAACCGGCACCACCCGGCCAGGCACCCCAGGCCGCGGCACCCGGACAGGCGGCGCAGCCAGCGCAGCCCGGCCCCGCGGCGCAGCCCGGCCAGGCGTCGCACACCGCACCGCCCGGTCAGGCGTCGCCGGTGCCCCGGCAGGGGCAGCCGTCCCCCGGCTTCCCGGCGTCCGCGGCCCGGCAGGCGCCGGCCGCCCCCGCCGCCGCGGCGCCCTCGGTGCCGCAGCAGGGCGGGGCCGGCACCCCGCTGACCCCGGGCCCCGGCGGCGGGCAGGCCTCCTGGGCGCAGCAGGTGCACCAGCTGGCCGGTGGCGCGGACGAGCAGCCCGTGGCGCCGTGGAAGCCGCCGGTGGAGGACCTCTTCCAGGCGGCCGCGCGCCGCCAGGCCGCGGCCCGGCCCGCCGGACTCGGCAGGCGGCTCGCCGCCCGGCTGATCGACACTCTGGTCATCGGCGCCGCGACGGCCGCGGCGGCCGTTCCCCTCGGCCTCCGGGCCGCCGACCACATCCAGCAGAAGATCGACGAGGCCCGGCTCTCCGGCCGTACCGTCACCGTCTGGCTGCTCGACGGCACGACCGGCACCAGCCTCGGCGTCGTCCTCGGCGTCCTCCTCCTGTTCGGCGTGGCGTACGAGGTGCTGCCCACCACCAAGTGGGGCCGCACCCTCGGCAAGAAGCTGTGCCGGATCGAGGTGCGCGACATCGAGGCGCACGAGCCTCCGTCGTTCGGCGCGGCGCTGCGCCGCTGGCTGGTCTACAGCGTGCCCGGACTGCTCGGCATCGGGATCCTGGGTGTGCTGTGGTGCCTGTTCGACCGGCCCTGGCGCCAGTGCTGGCACGACAAGGCGGCCCACACCTTCGTCGCCGGCTGACCGCGGCGCCCGCCTACTCCGTACGGCCGCCCGCCGGATGCAGAGCCGCGATCTTCGGGTTCCACTCGGGCCATGAGCAGCGAACCGCCCCCCGGCTCCGGAGAGCAGCCCCCCGAGGACGACCCGTTCAGGAAGCGGCCCCCGTCGGACCAGGGTTCGGGCTCGCCGTACGACACCCCGTACGGCGGCGCCCGGCAGCCCCCGCCGCCGGGCGGCGGGCAGCCACCGCCGTACGGGGAAGGGGAACCACCCCCCTACGGCGGTGGGCAACCGCCTCCCTACGGCGGTCAGCAGCCACCCCCCTACACCGGCAGCCCCTACGGCGGCGACCCGTACGGAGCCGGTGCCGGCGGGTATCCGGCCGACCCGCTGGCCGGTATGCCCCCGCTCGCGGACAGCGGCAAGCGGACCCTCGCGAGGATCATCGACATGATCCTCGTCGGTATCGTCGTCTGGCTGCTCACCTGGGCGTTCGGCGTGCGCGAGTACTCGGTCGACGGAGACCGCATCGAGGTCGGCAGGTCGATCGCACAGTCGGTGATCGCGGCCGTCCTCTACGTCGCCTACGACACCTTCATGATGAGCCGGTCGGGGCAGACCCTCGGCAAGAAGTGGCTCGGCCTGCGGCTGGCCAACCTGGACAACGGAGCCACCCCCTCCGTGCAGACCTCGCTGATCCGAGCCCTGGTGCTGTGGGTGCCGTTCGCCTTCTGCTGCGCCTGCATCTGGACGGCGATCTGCGGTGGCTGGAGCTTCTTCGACAAGCCCTACAAGCAGGGCCTGCACGACAAGGCGGCCAAGACGGTGGTGGTCAGCGCCCGTTGAGCACAGGCTCTTCCTCGTGCGCCGGCTGAGCGGACTCGGCCGGCGCCGGGGCCGTACGCGTCCTGGGCAGCGGCACCGTCATCGCCACGAGCAGCCCGAGGGCCAGCGCGGCGAGCGCGATGACGGTGATCCCGAGGCCCGAACTCGTCTGCGACAGCAGCAGCATGGCGAGCGTGGACAGGATCAGGGTGCAGGAACCGTAGGCGAGCTGTGCGGCGGTCGGACGAGGCATGGCAATCGTGTCCTCGGCAGTCTTCGGGGCTTCGGGAGGGTGCCGTTCGACTCTCTTCGCCTGCATGCCCGAGTCGAACGCCCGGTAAGCGTGACCTAACCCACGGTACCGGTGCACAGGGGGCGCACGGAGTCATGGGCCCGGCAACCAGGCGGTCCTCCGCGCCCGTCGAGGGGACTCCCGTCCTTCACGGACCGGTCTCGGGACGTTCGCAAAACGAACGTCCACTCCGCATAGTGCACTTGTCCTGCTCAAGTCAAGGTCTGTCTTTTCTCCTAAACCTCTAGTCAAATGTCGTCACTTGATTACACGCGTTGATCGTGCGCACATGGAATCCTCCATGACTCGGGACCCCCTGTCCGTGTGCGCGGCGCGGGGGAGGAACTCAAGTGACCAGTAGATCCTGGACGTTCAGAGCTGCCGCGATCGGCGTGACGCTCGCGGCGGCGTCCGCCACGTTCGCGACGTTCGCCGTCGCCGAGGCGAGCACGACCGCCCGGCCGGCCACCGCGAACCGCCATGACCCGGCCCCGGTGAAGCAGAAGTCGCACGACCTCGACGGCCCGATGAGCAAGACCCAGAAGGCTCAGCGCCAGGAGGCCCTGAACCAGCTCATATCGGGCAAGGCGAAGGCGACGGAGCGCAACGGCTCGAAGGTCGTCCAGCTCAAGGGCAAGAAGGGCGACAGCAAGTACGTCGAGCTGAGCCGCGAGAAGACCGACAAGATCTTCACCATCCTGGTGGAGTTCGGGGACCAGACGGACCCCAAGGCCGGCGGCACCGCGGGTCCCCGGCACAACCAGATCGCCGCGCCGGACCGCAAGAAGGACAACTCGACGGCCTGGCAGAAGGACTACAACCAGAAGCACTACCAGGACCTCTACTTCGGCACCGGCAAGAACAGCGAGTCGCTGAAGAAGTACTACGAGAAGCAGTCCTCGGGCCGCTACTCGGTCGACGGTGAGGTCACGGACTGGGTCAAGGTCCCGTACAACGAGGCCCGCTACGGCAACAACGCCTGCGGTCAGACCAACTGCTCGAGCGTGTGGAACGTCGTCAGCGACGGTCTGAGCGCCTGGGTCGCCCAGCAGAAGGCGGCCGGCAGGACCGACGCCGACATCCGGGCGGACCTGGCCAAGTACGACCAGTGGGACCGCTACGACTTCGACGGCGACGGCAACTTCAACGAGCCCGACGGCTACGTCGACCACTTCCAGATCGTGCACGCCGGTGAGGACGAGTCCGCGGGCGGCGGCGCCCAGGGCACCGACGCGATCTGGGCCCACCGCTGGTACGCCTTCGGCACCGACGCCGGCGCCACCGGCCCCTCCGGCAACAAGCTCGGCGGCGCCCAGGTCGGCGACACCGGTGTCTGGGTCGGCGACTACACCATCCAGCCGGAGAACGGCGGCCTCGGCGTCTTCGCCCACGAGTACGGCCACGACCTCGGTCTGCCGGACGAGTACGACACCGCCGGCGGCGACAACTCCACCGGCTTCTGGACCCTGATGTCCTCCGGTTCCTGGCTGGGCACCGGCAAGGAGGCCATCGGCGACCTGCCGGGCGACATGAACGCCTGGGACAAGCTGCAGCTGGGCTGGCTGACCTACGACAGCGGCAAGGCCGGTGTCTCCTCCTGGCACAAGCTGGGCCTCGCCGAGTACAACACCAAGTACCGCCAGGCGCTGGTGGTCTCGCTGCCGGACAAGGCGGTCAAGACCGAGATCGTCACCCCGGCCCAGGGCTCGGCCCAGTGGTGGAGCGGCAGCGGTGACAACCTCAAGAACACGCTGACCCGTTCGGTGGACCTCACCGGCAAGTCCTCGGCCGCGCTGAGCCTGGACGGCTGGTACGACATCGAGAACGGCTACGACTACCTCTACACCGAGGTGTCGACCGACGGCGGCGCCAACTGGACCGCGCTGGACGGCACGGTGGACGGTCAGGCCATCCCGCGCGACGGCTCCGGCAAGCCGGCCCTGACCGGCACGGTCGACGGCTACAAGAAGCTGTCGTACTCGCTGGACGCCTACGCGGGCAAGAAGATCGACCTCCGCTTCCGCTACCTGACCGACGGCGGTGTGGCGCAGAAGGGCTTCGCGGCCGACGAGATCGCGGTCACCGCGGACGGTTCCGCGGTGTTCTCGGACAACGCCGAGAGCGCCGACGCCGGCTGGACCGCCACCGGCTTCTCGCGGATCGGCGCGTCCTTCACCAAGGACTACAAGCAGTACTACATCGCCGAGAACCGGCAGTACGTGTCGTACGACAAGACGCTCAAGGTCGGCCCGTACAACTTCGGTTCGGCCAAGCGTCCCGACTGGGTCGAGCACTACCCGTACCAGAACGGCCTGCTGATCTGGAAGTGGGACACCTCCCAGGCGGACAACAACACGAACGCCGCCAACGGCCACCCGGGCACCGGCCAGATCCTTCCGGTCGACGCCCACTGGAAGGCGCTGAAGTACTCCGACGGCACGCTGCTGCGCAACCGCATCCAGGCCTACGACTCGCCGTTCAGCCTGGACCGCACGGACGGCTTCACGCTGCACAAGGCCGACAAGGCCACCAAGATCAAGTCGCAGAAGGGGGTGTCGGTCTTCAACGACCACACCGGCACCTACTACGACCCGTCGAACCCGACCGGTGGTGTCAAGATCACTGACACCAACACGAAGATCAAGATCACCAAGCAGGCCAAGGATGGCTCGACGATCGAGCTCGAAGTCGGCCCCGCGGTGAAGTAGCGGACATTTCCGCAGGTCAGAAGCGTATCGGCGGCAGCCCCCTTGGCGGGTTGCCGCCGATCGTGTTTAGGTGCGTCCTGTGACTCGCTTATTGACGCCGACCGGAACGGGGATGTGACCGCATGGCCGCAGGAGGCTTTTGCAAGCTGCCGAACGGCACGGTGGTGGTGGCGCTCAACCTGCCCAGCCCGGGTCCTGCCGGGGGTACCGTCGGGGTGCGGGTGCTGGTGCACGCCCAGAACCGCGCCCGGGCCCTGACCAGGCTGCGCAACCTGGGCCTGCGCGCGATCTACCTCCGCGGCAACGCCGCCCCGCCCAGCCCGGACGAGATCACGGCCGTGCTGCACCATCCCGACGGCCTGATATGGCGAACGGCCCCGGACAACGGTGTCACCGTGACCGAGCTGTGGCACCCGATACGAGCACTGCTGCGCGGCTCGGCGGTGGTGCGGGGCTGAACGCCGCCGCGCCGGACGGGGGGGCCGGTCCGGGTGGACCGCTGCGGGTCCGTGGTGGCTGGTCGCGCGGTTCCCCGCGCCCCTTCGGCCGGCCGCCGTGCCGTCCGCCTCCCGGTTCCGGGCTAGCCGCTGACGACCGGCTTGCCCGTGAGGGTGACGTCGGCCCGGTGGAGGTCCTCCAGGGCCCGGTCCGTGGTTTCCGGGGCGACGCCGGCCGTCAGGTCCAGGAGCACCTGGGTCCGGAAGCCCTCGCGGGCCGCGTCCAGTGCCGTGGCCCGTACGCAGTGGTCCGTGGCGATGCCCACGACGTCGACCTCGTCGATCTCCCGGGCCCGGAGCCAGTCGGCCAGCGGAACCCCGTTCTCGTCGGCGCCCTCGAAGCCGCTGTAGGCCGCCGAGTACGCCCCCTTGTCGAACACCGCGTCGACCGCGCCGGAGGCGACGGCGGGAGCGAAGTTCGGGTGGAAGCCCACCCCCTCCGTGCCCGCGACGCAGTGGGCCGGCCAGGAGTGGACGTAGTCGGGGTTGTCCGCGAAGTGGCCGCCGGGTGCGATGTGGTGGTCGCGGGTGGCCACCACGTGGCGGTATCCGGTGCCCGCCGCCTGGCCGATCAGCTCGGTGATGGCGGCGGCCACGTCGGCACCGCCGGCCACGGCGAGGGCGCCCCCCTCGCAGAAGTCGTTCTGCACGTCTACGACGATCAAGGCGCGGCGCATGGTGGGTGTCCTTCGACTGAGGGTTAAGTAACTGAGCCTAGAGACTTACGCGCCCGTACGGGAGGGGGCGTCGAGGGGCGGACGGCGGTCGCGCTCTAGCTACCCGAGCGTCCGGTGACGTACTCCGTCGGGATGACGGGTTCTCCCCGGGACAGCTGGGTCGCGGACAGGGGCAGCTGGGCCCGCGCGGCGATGTGGCGGTCCCGCGGCACGTCCAGCGGCTCCCGGGCGACCACCTCGCCGCCCTTCACCAGCTGCACCAGCAGCTGCCGGCCGGCCAGCCCGTCCGGGACCGGCCCGGTGCCGACGACCTCGGCCTCCGCGAACCCCTCCTCGTCCAGCCGTCGAGCCGCCCACTTGCGACCCCCGACCGACGTCTTGCCGCCGCTGGACTTCTTCGCGACCGGAACCAGCGGAGCCGTGGGCCCGGCGGTCTCGGCGCGGGCGACCAGCTTGTAGACCATGGAGGCGGTCGGATGCCCGGAGCCCGTCACCAGCTGGGTGCCGACGCCGTACGCGTCCACGGGCGCGGCGGCCAGCGAGGCGATGGCGTACTCGTCCAGGTCGGAGGTCACGACGATCCTGGTGTTCGTCGCGCCCAGGTCGTCCAGCTGCTGCCGCACCCGGTGTGCCACCAGCAGCAGGTCCCCGGAGTCGATGCGGACCGCGCCCAGGTCGGGGCCGGCCACCTCCACCGCCGTACGGACGGCCTCGGTGACGTCGTAGGTGTCCACCAGCAGGGTGGTGCCCCGGCCGAGCGTGTCCACCTGGGCCTGGAAGGCGTCCCGCTCCCGGTCGTGGAGCAGGGTGAAGGCGTGCGCGGAGGTGCCGACCGTCGGGATGCCGTAGCGGAAGCCGGCGGCCAGGTCCGAGGTGGTCGCGAAGCCGCCGACGTAGGCGGCCCGGGCGGCGGCCACGGCGGCCAGCTCGTGGGTGCGGCGGGCGCCCATCTCGATCAGCGGGCGGCCGGCGGCGGCGGAGGCCATCCGGGAGGCGGCGGCCGCGATCGCGGAGTCGTGGTTCAGGATGGACAGGACGACGGTCTCCAGCAGCACGCACTCGGCGAACGTGCCCTCGACCCGCATCACCGGCGAGCCCGGGAAGTACACCTCGCCCTCGGGGTAGCCCCAGATGTCGCCGCTGAAGCGGTAGCCGGCGAGCCACCGCAGGGTCTGCTCGTCGACGATCTTCTGCTCGCCCAGGAAGGCGAGGACGTCCGCGTCGAAGCGGAAGTTCTCCACCGCGTCCAGGACGCGCCCGGTGCCGGCCAGCACGCCGTAGCGGCGCCCGTCCGGCAGCCGCCGGGTGAAGACCTCGAACACGCTCCGCCGTTCGGCCGTACCGGCCTTCAGCGCGGCCTGCAACATCGTCAGCTCGTACTGGTCCGTGAAGAGCGCCGTCGAGGGAACGTCCACGGGCAGCCCAAGGTCCGCTGTGTTCATGGCAAGGATAGTAACCCCATCTCGTCAGTGTGACGATTTAAGGCGGCCGTGGCAGCATGGGCTGTGTGACGTCACCCGCGCCCGTAGAGATCGAACGCACCGAGCCGGCGGAGGAGGTCTTCGCCGTACCCGAGCCCGACGTCCCCTGGGTCACGATCGTGCACAACGACCCGGTCAACCTCATGAGCTATGTGACGTACGTCTTCCAGTCGTACTTCGGCTACCCCAAGGACAAGGCCACCAAGCTCATGCTCGACGTCCACCACAAGGGCCGGGCGGTCGTCTCCAGCGGATCCCGCGAGGAGATGGAACGCGACGTGCAGGCGATGCACGGTTACGGTCTGTGGGCCACCCTGCAGCAGGACCGGAAGTAGCGAACCCACTTGATGCCCGGACATTTCGAACCGCTCCCCGGCGGCGGCGCGGCCGTCGCGCTCGACGACGTCGAGATCTCCATCATCCGGTCGCTGGCCGTCCAGCTCCTGGAGCTCATCGGTCCCGGCCCCGGTGCCGACGCGCCCGACGACCCGCTCGCCGAGCTGTTCGCGGAGGGCCCGAGCGAGCCGCCCGCCGATCCCGTGCTGCGCCGCCTCTTCCCGGACGCCTACAGCGACCCGGAGAAGGCCCCGGACTCGCCGGGCCAGGCCGAGGAGCGGCGGGCGCACTCCGCCGAGTTCCGCCGCTACACCGAGAACGACCTGCGGGCCGGCAAGCGGGAGAACGCCCTCGCGGTGATCCGCACACTGGACGCGCTCGCGCCGGTGGACGACGGCGGGGCGGTGCTGAAACTGGCCCCGGGGGAGTCGCGGCAGTGGCTCGGCGCCCTCAACGACCTCCGGCTGGCGATCGGCGCCCGGCTGGAGATCGCCGCCGAGGACGACACCGATCTGCTCTACCGGCTGCCGGACGAGGACCCGCGCAAGCCGATGGTGATGGCCTATCTGTGGCTCGGCGGCCTCCAGGAGACGCTCGTCTCGACCCTTATGTCGTAACACGGGCGGTTTGGCAGTCCTTGATCGTCCGCTCAGAGGACGCTCAAATCCGGATAACGATCCCGTCACCGTTGCGGCCTGTTTTGCCGCATTTGGGCGCTCTTTGTCCGCTTTTACCTGTGTGATGCGCCACAACGCGCCTCTGTGATCAGTATTGCGGCCGTGATAAATCTTCACGACCGCCCGGCCAACACCACCCATGTTCGGCCGGGTGCGCCACCGAGCCGGCGACCGCCGGCCAGGCACGAGCGGGCTCGCTGGAGCCGCTCAGCTCCATCATCCGGGGGGATCGAAACCCGATCCGCGGCCGACGAAAGGCCCGGGTCGGCATGGAGAAAGGCGCACCACACATGACCTCAGCGCAGGTCGACCAGCATCGCGACGGCAACGAGGCCGTGGAGGCCGAGGGCGGCGAGGGGTATCAGCGCGGGCTCGGTGCCCGGCAGATCCAGATGATCGCCATCGGCGGTGCCATCGGCACCGGCCTGTTCCTCGGTGCCGGCAAGGGCATCTCCAAGGCCGGACCCAGCCTGATCCTGGCGTACGCCATCGCGGGCCTCGTCATCTTCTTCATCATGCGCGCGCTCGGCGAACTGCTGATGTACCGCCCGGTGTCGGGTTCCTTCTCGGAGTACGCGCGCGAGTTCATCGGTCCCTTCGCGGGGTTCGTGACCGGGTGGACGTACTGGCTGTTCTGGGTGGTCACGGGTATCACCGAGGTGACCGCCGCGGCCGCCTACATGACGTACTGGTTCGACATCCCGCAGTGGGTCTCGGCCCTGATCTTCACGTTCGTCCTCTACGGCGCCAACCTGATCTCCGTGAAGCTCTTCGGTGAGCTGGAGTTCTGGTTCTCCATGGTCAAGGTCACCGCGATCATCGGCATGATCCTGATCTGCGCCGGCATCCTGACGATCGGCTTCTCCGACGCCGGCGACACCGCCTCCGTGAGCCACCTGTGGAGCGACGGCGGATTCTTCCCGCACGGTGTCGGCAGCACGCTGATGACCCTGCAGATGGTGATGTTCGCCTTCCTCGCCGTCGAGCTGGTCGGTGTGACCGCCGGTGAGTCCAAGGACCCCAAGACCGTCCTGCCCAAGGCGATCAACACCGTGCCGTGGCGTATCGCCGTCTTCTACGTCGGCGCGCTGATCATGATTCTGTCGGTCGTGCCGTGGACCAACTTCCACCCGGGCGTGAGCCCCTTCGTGGCCGCGTTCCAGAAGATGGGCCTGGCCGCGGGCGCGGGCATCGTCAACTTCGTCGTCCTCACGGCCGCGCTGTCCTCCTGCAACTCCGGCATGTACTCCACCGGCCGCATGCTGCGTGACCTCGCGCTCAACAGCCAGGGGCCGAAGTTCTTCACCAAGCTGACGCGCAGCGGGACCCCGCTCGCCGGCACCACGGTCTCCGCCGCGCTCATGCTGGTCGGCGTCTGGATCAACTACCAGTGGCCGGGCAAGGCGTTCGACTACGTGGTGTCCTTCGCGACGATCTCCGGCATGTGGGCCTGGATCGTCATCCTGGTCTGCCAGATCCGCTACCGGAGGAAGGCCGACCGGGGCGAGCTGCCGCAGAGCGAGTTCCGTGCGCCGGGGGCTCCGTACACCAGCCTGTTCGCGCTCGCCTTCATCCTCATGGTGATCGTGCTGATGGGCATCGACAAGGACGCCCGCGTCTCGCTGTACTGTGCGCCGCTGTGGGCCGTGATCCTCGGCGTCGCCTACTGGGTGCTCAAGCGCCGCAACCCGGAGGCCGCGGCCTTCCGCAAGCGCTGACGCCTCGCCGGACACCCCCTCCGGACGTCCGGCCGCCGGGAGTACTCGTGGCACTCCCGGTGGCCGCCGCTCAGGACGTCCACCATGTGGGCCGTCCCGTACCACACCTCGGTACGGGACGGCCCCTCTGTCTATCCTGACCCCCATGCTGACCATCACCCAGGCCCTGTACGACCAGATCGTCGCCCACGCGCGCGAGGACCACCCCGACGAGGCGTGCGGCGTGGTCGCCGGTCCGGCGGGCACCGGCCGCCCGGAGCGCTTCATCCCGATGCTGAACGCGGCCCGCTCGCCCACCTTCTACGAGTTCGACTCGCAGGACCTGCTCAAGCTCTACCGGGAGATGGACGACCGCGACGAGGAGCCGGTGATCATCTACCACTCCCACACCGCGACCGAGGCCTACCCCTCCCGTACCGACATCGGCTACGCCAACGAGCCCGGCGCCCACTACGTCCTGGTCTCCACCGCGGACGGCGACGGCCTCGGCGACTTCCAGTTCCGCTCCTTCCGCATCCTCGACGGCGAGGTCAGCGAGGAGGAGGTCGACGTCGTGGGCGCGTACTGACCTGCCGTGACCACAGTTCGGTCAGAATCGGTCCAGCATGCGAGATCACACTCCGGAGGCCGCACCGGGAATCGTTACGATGAGCCCATGGTTCTGAACGACGTGAGCGACAAGGCGCCGGGCATGCTGCTCGTGGCGCGGCTGCACGTCGACCTGTGCAGGCTGAACAGCGCCATCTGTTGACGTCCCCAGCCGCCGTACGGCCGTGGGCCGCGGCGCTCCCTCGGTGCCACCGGCCCGGGGGGACCCCAGGCACGCACATCGAATCGACGAACCCTTCCGACAGGAGCCCTGAGCCATGGCCATCGAGGTCCGCATCCCCACCATCCTTCGCACCTACACCGACGGTCAGAAGGCGGTCGAAGGCACCGGGGCCACCCTCGCCGAGCTGTTCGCCGACCTCGAGGCCCGGCACTCGGGCATCCAGGCCCGCATCGTGGACGGTGAGCAGCTGCGCCGCTTCGTCAACGTGTACCTGAACGACGAGGACGTCCGCTTCCTGGACGGCATCAACACCAAGCTGACCGACGGCGACAGCGTGACGATCCTGCCGGCCGTCGCCGGCGGTATGCGCTGATCGGCCGCTGAGCAGCGATGCGCTACGACTCCCCGCTGGCCGCGGTGGGCAACACCCCCTTGGTGCGCCTGCCGCGGCTGTCGCCGTCCGCCGACGTCCGGATCTGGGCCAAGCTGGAGGACCGCAACCCCACGGGCTCGGTCAAGGACCGTCCCGCCCTGCACATGATCGAGCAGGCGGAGAAGGACGGCCGGCTGACCCCGGGCTGCACGATCCTGGAGCCCACCTCCGGCAACACCGGCATCTCCCTCGCCATGGCGGCCAAGCTCAAGGGCTACCGCATGGTGTGCGTGATGCCGGAGAACACCTCGCAGGAGCGCCGCGACCTGCTCGGCATGTGGGGTGCCGAGATCATCTCCTCGCCGGCCGCGGGCGGCTCCAACACCGCCGTTCGCGTGGCCAAGGAGCTGTCCGCCGAGCACCCCGACTGGGTGATGCTCTACCAGTACGGCAACCCGGACAACGCGGGCGCCCACTACGCCACGACCGGGCCGGAGATCCTCGCCGACCTGCCCTCCGTCACCCACTTCGTGGCGGGTCTCGGCACCACCGGCACGCTCATGGGCGTCGGCCGCTTCCTGCGCGAGCACAAGCCGGACGTCCGGATCGTCGCCGCCGAACCGCGCTACGACGACCTGGTCTACGGCCTGCGCAACCTCGACGAGGGCTTCGTCCCGGAGCTGTACGACGCCTCCGTCCTCACCACCCGCTTCTCCGTCGGCTCGGCCGACGCGGTCACCCGCACCCGTGAACTCCTGCAGCAGGAGGGCATCTTCGCGGGCGTGTCCACCGGCGCCGCCCTGCACGCGGCGATCGGCGTCGGCAGGAAGGCGGTCGCGGCGGGCGAGAGCGCCGACATCGTCTTCGTCGTGGCCGACGGCGGCTGGAAGTACCTGTCCACCGGCGTCTACACGGCGGCCACCACCGAGGAGGCCATCGAGACGCTGCAGGGCCAGCTCTGGGCCTGAGGCGTATCCGAGGGGCCAGACGGTCCGCGTGAATTCTCGGGTGGGGGGATCCGTTCACGCCGGTGGTACGTCACACCTGCACCAGGCGGCCGGCCGGCCGGGCCGAGTCGGAAGGACGGAAAGGCGGACCCCCCCCCATGCGCCGTACGACCCTCATCGCCCTCGCGGCCACGACGCTGCTCCTCGCCGGCTGCGGCTCCCAAAACGGCGAGGACGGCGGCAGCGAGGACACGGGCAGCAACGGCAAGGTCTCACCGGCGCCCGCCACAAGCTCGCCGGAGCCGACCACCGGAAAATGCGCGGACCACGTGGAGCTGAAGGCGGGCGACGACCGCCGTACCGTCTGCGTGACCAGCGGCGGAGAGGTCCGGCTCACCCTGGACGGCACCAAGTCCCGCCCGTGGAAGCCGGTCACCGCGAGCGGAGGCGGGCTCAAGGGCATCAACGCGGGCTTCGTCGTCCAGCCGGGTGACGCCACGGCCGCCTACCAGGCGGTGGCCGCCGGAACCGTCCGGCTGTCGTCGTCCCGCCCCCTGTGCGCCGAGCCCACCGCCGCCGGCCAGGTCTCCTGCAAGGGCATCCAGGAATGGACGGTCACCGTGCGGGTGCGCCAGGCCTAGCCGGCGAGATGCCGTACCTGGTCCCACAGGACCGGGTCGACCACGCCCACCCGGCGCCGGAAGTCGTTCACCGGGACCTCGCGCAGCTCGTCGGTCTGCACGAAGCTGGGGCGGCCACGGGCGTCGCCGACGGAGCCGGGCGGCAGCGGGATGACCCCGGCGCGCTCGTCGTGGTACTTGCTGGTGATCTTCGCGACCGTCGCCCGGTTCCCGCGCACGGCCAGCACGAGACAGGGCCGGTCCTTCGCCTCGGGCCGGTCCTCGTAGGGGACGTCGGCCCACCAGATGTCGCCCGGGGCCGGGCGTGCGGAGTGCGCGGCACGCGTGCCCGCCCGGCCCGGTGGCCGCAGCCGCCGTCCGCCGGGCCGGCGGCCCCGCCCCCAGCCGTCGACGAGCGTGGCGACGAGCGCGAGCAGTACCACCGCGGCGAGCGCCAGCCACCAGGACGTGTCCATACGACGACGTTACCGGCGCGCGCCGGACATCGCGCGCCCTCTTGCGATACGGATGCGCCCTAGGTCCAGCCGAACCGGTGACAGCACAGGTGAGTTCGCCCACAACAGCCCCTGGCGGAGGAGCGACCCGCCCTTTCGCGCCTTACGCTCGACGCACCGCACGACCCCCGTCAGCCCCACCACGAGGCCCCGTCCCGAGGCCCTCTTTCCGCCCACCGGCTTTTCCGCCAACGGAGGTTTCTGCTTCATGAAGCTCACCGTCGTCGGCTGCTCAGGGTCGTTCCCGTCCGCGGATTCGGCCTGCTCGAGCTATCTCGTCGAGGCCGACGGCTTCCGGCTGCTCCTCGACATGGGCAACGGCGCCCTCGGCGAGCTGCAGCGCCACTGCGGTCTCTACGACCTCGACGCGATCTTCCTGAGTCATCTGCACGCCGACCACTGCATCGACATGCTCGCCTATTTCGTGGCGCGCTACTACCGCCACGAGGGCGGCCGCTGCGCTCCGATACCCGTCTACGGGCCGGAGGGCACCGAGCACCGGCTGACCACGGCCTATGCGGACACCCCGTCGGCCTCCTCCATGAGCGAGGTCTTCGACTTCCACACGGTCAAGCCGTCCACGTTCGAGATCGGCCCGTTCACGGTGCACACCGACCGGGTCCGCCACCCCGTGGAGGCCTACGCCATCCGGGTCGAGCACGGCGGGAAGTCCCTCACCTACTCGGGCGACACGGGTGTCACCGGGGTGCTGGACGAGCTGGCCCGGGACACCGACCTGTTCCTGTGCGAGGCCGCGTTCACGCACGGCAAGGAGCGCATTCCCGACCTGCACCTCAACGGTCGTGAGGCGGGCGAGACCGCGGCCCGCGCGAGCGCCCGGCGCCTGGTCCTCACCCACATCCCGCCCTGGACCGAGCGCGAGGTCAACCTCCGCGACGCCCGCGAGGTCTTCACCGGCCCGGTCCACCTGGCGGCCCCGCGGCAGGTCTACGAGATCTGACGCCCCCGCGCACGGACGAGGCCCCCGGAGCGACGGCTCCGGGGGCCTCCTCGTGCCCTGCGGTGTCCTACTTGGCCTCGGCCTTCTGGAGTTCCGCGAGTTCCTCGTCCGACTCCCGGCCCGGGGTGGGCAGGTTGAACCTGGTGATCGCGAACCGGAAGACGGCGTAGTAGACGGCGCCGAAGCACAGGCCGACCAGGGCCAGTCCCCACGGGTTGCTCGCGATGCCCAGGTTCAGGGCGAAGTCGATGCCGCCGGCGGAGAAGCCGAAGCCGTCCTTCATGCCCAGCGCCCAGGTCAGCGCCAGGGAGACGCCGGTGAGCACCGCGTGGATGGCGTACAGGACCGGCGCGATGAACATGAACGTGAACTCGATCGGCTCGGTGACGCCGGTGACGAACGAGGTCAGCGCGAGCGAGAGCATCATGCCGCCGACCACCTTGCGGCGCTCCGGGCGGGCGCAGTGCACGATGGCGAGGCAGGCGGCCGGCAGGCCGAACATCATGATCGGGAAGAAGCCGGTCATGAACTGGCCCGCGGTCGGGTCGCCGGCCAGGAAGCGCGCGATGTCACCGCTCTTGCCGTGGTACTCACCGGCCTGCAGCCACGGGAAGGAGTTCAGCAGGTGGTGCATGCCGATCGGGATCAGCGCGCGGTTGGCGACACCGAAGATGCCGGCGCCGACGGCACCCGACTTGACCAGCCACTCACCGAAGTTGTGCAGACCGCTGCCGAGGACCGGCCAGATGTAGCCGAAGACGATGCCGAGGATCAGGCCGGCGAGGGCGGACAGGATCGGGACCAGCCGGCGGCCGCCGAAGAAGCCCGCCCAGTCGGGCAGCTTGGTGCGGTAGAACCGCTGGTAGAGCAGGGCGACGGCGAGGCCCATCACGACACCGCCGAGGACCTTGGCGTCCGCCGGGGCGTCGAGCATGACTATCTTGCCGTCGACGACGGTCGCCACCTTGGGCAGGTTCTTGTCGGTGAACGTGCCGAGGACGTTCTTGAAGACCAGGTAGCCGACGACCGCGGCGAGCGCGGTGGAGCCGTCCGACTTCTTCGCGAAGCCGATCGCGATGCCGACCGCGAACAGCAGCGGCATGTTGTCGAGGATCGCGTTGCCGCCGGCGGCCATGAAGGACGCGATCTTCGTGAGGAACGCCGGGAAGGAGGGGCGGCCCAGCATGTCGGTGTTGCCGAGGCGCACCAGGAGGGCGGCGGCCGGCAGCACGGCCACCGGCAGCATCAGACTGCGGCCGATACGCTGAAGGACGGCCATCGCGCCGGCGCCCTTCTTCTTCTGGTCGGCCGCGGGAGCGGCGCTGGCCGTGGTCACAAGGTCCTCCAATGGGCAAGGCGCCGCCCGGGAACCGAGGAAAGGGACGGCAGCGTCTCTGGTCTACACCACTCAGTGGTGTAGACCTGTTG
The DNA here is from genome assembly GCF_043199955.1 of Streptomyces sp. NPDC048514. NCBI lineage: Bacteria > Bacillati > Actinomycetota > Actinomycetes > Kitasatosporales > Streptomycetaceae > Streptomyces > Streptomyces sp. NPDC048514. The sequence continues at coordinate 132,130 of NZ_JBICWT010000005.1, forward strand.
TAGCACGATGAAGGCCGGATAAGGAACCACGAGATCCGCTACCGCGGCACTACGCGCAGTGCCCGCCCGAAGTGCCCCGTGCGCACCTGGCGAAGGCCCCGGCGAGAACGCGGCGAAGGTCCCGGCGGGAACGCGGCGAAGGTCCCGCCGAGAACGCGGCGAAGGCCCCCGGACCCGGTGGTCCGAGGGCCTCGACCGCCCGGTGGCGTCAGACCTTTGTGACGTCCTCGACTTCCTCCGCCGGCTCCCGTCCCGGTGTCTTCAGGTCGAACTTGGTGATCGCGAACCGGAAGACGGCGTAATAGACGGCCGCGAAGCACAGCCCGATCGGGATGATCGCCCAGGGCTTCGTCGCCAGGTGCCAGTTGATGACGTAGTCGATCAGGCCCGCCGAGAAGCCGAAGCCGTCGTGCACCCCGAGCGCCCAGGTCACCGCCATCGACACGCCCGTGAGCACCGCGTGGATCGCGTAGAGGAACGGGGCGATGAACAGGAACGAGTACTCCAGCGGCTCGGTGATGCCGGTCACGAACGAGGTCAGCGCCACCGACAGCATCAGGCCGCCGACCTCCTTGCGGCGCTCCGGCCGCGCGCAGTGCGTGATCGCCAGCGCCGCCGCCGGCAGCGCGAACATCATGATCGGGAAGAAGCCCGAGGTGAACTGCCCGGCGTTCGGATCGCCCGCGAGGAACATGTTGATGTCGCCGTGCACGGGCTTGCCGCCCGGCGGTGTGTAGGTGCCGAACTGGAACCAGATGGGCACGTTCAGGAACTGGTGCAGGCCGATGACGAGCAGGGCCCGGTTGGCGACGCCGAAGATGCCGGCACCCCAGGACCCCGTGTCGCGCAGCCAGTGGCTGAAGCTCTCCAGCGCGCTGCCGATGGGGGGCCAGATCCACAGGCACAGCGCCGCGAAGAGGATGGCGACGAACGACATGATGATCGGGACCAGCCGGCGGCCGTTGAAGAAGCCGAGCCAGTCCACCAGCCTGGTGCGATGGAAGCGGGCCCAGAAGAACGCGGTCAGCAAACCCATCACGATGCCGCCGAAGACGCCGGGGTTCTGGAAGGTGAACGCCGTCACCGTCCCGTCCGTCACCTGGCAGCCGACGTTCGCCACCGCCTTCGAGCCGCCGGGGCAGTCCTCCGGGAACTGGTGCAGTACGCCGTAGTAGACGAGGAAGCCCGCCACCGCCGCGAGCGCCGTGGAGCCGTCGGACTTCTTGGCCATGCCGATCGCGACACCCACGCAGAACAGCAGCGGCAGTCCGAGGGAGCCGTCGAGCAGGGCGCCGCCCGCGCCCAGCATCACCTTGGACACGGTGGTCCAGCCCAGGCCGTCCTGCCCGATCACCCCCGGCTGGGCCAGCCCGATCAGCAGGCCCGCCGCCGGCAGCACCGCGATCGGCAGCTGGAGGCTCCGGCCCATCTTCTGCAGACCCTGGAACAACCGGTTCCAGCGCTCGCGGGCCGGGCCGGCCGTGTTCTCGGCGCTGCCTGCGCTCTCGGCGCTCATGGGCATCCTCCGGCGACTCGGCGCGCACGCGGTTTGGCGACCGTCCCCACGGTGGTGTAGACCAGTTGGCGGACGGTTCCGCTGTCGTGATCGCCATCATTCGGCAAGGACGGCATGACCGCTCGCGAAGATGGGCCAACTGTGGGTTACTGCGACAAAGCGGTTCGGATCAGGGAGAAGGAACATGGCCACCAAGGCTGAGAAGATCGTCGCCGGGCTCGGCGGCATCGACAACATCGAGGAGATCGAGGGCTGCATCACCCGGCTCCGCACCGAGGTGTCCGACCCCTCGCTGGTCGACGAGGCCGCCCTGAAGGCCGCCGGTGCCCACGGTGTCGTCAAGATGGGAACCGCGATCCAGGTCGTCATCGGCACCGACGCGGACCCGATCGCCGCGGAGATCGAAGACCTCATGTGAGACCGCCGGGCCACCCGCCGTGGCTCGCGTGGTTCACCTGTAAGGGGCTCTTCCCGCCGCGGGAGGAGCCCCTTCCGCTACTCCGGATAGGCTCGTCGCCATGTCTCGCATCGACGGCCGTACCCCCGAACAGCTCCGCCCGGTCACCATCGAACGGGGATGGAGCAAGCACGCCGAGGGCTCCGTCCTCGTCTCCTTCGGCGACACCAAGGTCTTCTGCACCGCCTCCGTCACCGAGGGCGTCCCGCGCTGGCGCAAGGGCAGCGGCGAGGGCTGGGTCACCGCGGAGTACGCCATGCTGCCCCGCGCCACCAACACCCGCGGCGACCGCGAGTCCGTCAAGGGCAGGATCGGCGGCCGCACGCACGAGATCTCCCGGCTGATCGGCCGCTCGCTGCGCGCCGTCATCGACTACAAGGCGCTCGGCGAGAACACCATCGTCCTCGACTGCGACGTCCTGCAGGCCGACGGCGGCACCCGCACCGCGGCGATCACCGGCGCCTACGTGGCTCTGGCCGACGCCGTCGCCTGGGCGCAGGGCAAGAAGCTGATCAAGGCCGGCCGGCAGCCGCTCACCGGCACCGTGTCCGCCGTCTCGGTCGGCATCGTGGGCGGCGTGCCCCTGCTCGACCTCTGCTACGAGGAGGACGTGCGCGCCGAGACCGACATGAACGTCGTCTGCACCGGCGACGGCCGCTTCGTCGAGGTCCAGGGCACCGCCGAGGCCGAGCCCTTCGCCCGCGAGGAACTCAACGCCCTGCTCGACCTGGCCGTCACCGGCTGCACCGAGCTGGCCGCCTTCCAGCGCGCGGCCCTGGAAGCCGCTGCCGGGAAGTGACGGGAGGTAAAGGGACGGCCAAACCTCTTGGCACGCGCGGGCAACCCACCCGCCCTTCTCCGGCGTCCTAGGGGTACGGGTGCACGGATCATCGCCGTGCGCCCGGCCAGCCGTACCAGGGGAGGGGACCCACCATCATGGCCGCCAGCCGACGCCGACGCCGTGTCACCACCATCGCCGCCGCCGTGGCCGCCGCCGCGCTCACCGTCGGCCTCACCTCGGGCTGCGACGCCGTGACCAAGGCGCTGGACTGCGTCCAGACCGCCGACGCCATCGCCGACAGCGTCACCGACCTCCAGCAGGCCGTGGAGAACGCCACGAACGACCCCTCCCAGACCGACGCCTCGCTCGACTCGATCGAGAAGAACCTGCAGAAGATCGGCGACAAGACCGACGACGCCGACGTCAACAAGGCGGTCGACGACCTGGGCGACGCGGTCGACGAGATCCGTACGGCGGTCAAGAACGGAGACCGGACCCCGGACGTCAGCCCCGTCACGGACGCGGCCGGCGAACTCACCAAGGTCTGCACGTCCTAGCGCCCCACACACCTCTGACGCCGCCGACGAAAGCGCCCCGAAGGGGCGCGGGGAACTGCGCACCCGGCCACAGGCGTCCCGCGGCCGGCGGACGGGTGTGTGACGGGTTGTTCGCCCGCCCTGTCGAAGCCGACGCGGTCAGCGCCCGAAGGGGCGCGGGGAACTGCGCGCCCGGCCACAGGCGACCCGTAGCCGGTGAACGGCCCCAGGCCCCCTCAGTACTCCTCGCCCCGCCGCCGCTCCCACTCCTCATGCCGCTCCCCGCGGCGCGAGCGGTGCAGTTCGTGGCGGGACTCCCTGCGCTCCAGCCTCTCCTCGCGGCGCTGCTCCTTCAGCCGCTGCCGCTCCGCCCGGGTCACCTTCCGTTCGACCCCGACCCCGCCCCAGAAGGCGAAACCGCTGATGATCACCCGCGGAGCACCCGGCTCGGGCGGCCCGTCGTCCCGGGGGTGCTCGAAGCCGCCCATCACGCCGATGCCACGCACGACGACCTCGACCCCCGGCGGCACGACGACCTGGAACCCGCCCATGATCGCCACGCAGTTGATCTCGACGTCACGGTCGGCGAAGTTCGCCTCCCGCAGATCGATGTCGCCGCCGCCCATGAAGGCGAGGCAGCTGAACCGCTTCGGCACCGTCCAGCGGCCCTTGCGCTCGAACCCCGACAGGACCGCGATCCCGCCGGACGAGGACCCCTCGCCCCCGACGATCCGGTCCGCCCAACCGCCGCCGTCCACCGGGCCCTTGACGAAGGACACGGGAGCCGGCGGCACCGCACCGGCCGCCGGCAGATCGCGGGTGATCGGCGCCAGCTCGCCGTACGTACGCGCCTTGTACGCGGCCTCCAGCCGCTCCTCGAACTCCTCCATGTCCAGCCGGCCCTCGGCCACGGCGTCCCGCAGGACTTCGGCCACCCGCTCGCGGTCGGCGTCGGACGCCCGGAGATCCGGGACTGCGTCGTCGGTCATGACAGCAGACTACGAGACCGGCTTCTCCGCGTACATCGTGGCGATGACGGCCTCGATGTCCGGCTCCCGCACCGACAGATCCACCAGCGGATACCGGGCCGCCAGCTGAGCGACGAGCGGTGCCGCCGACTGCCCCGCCGGGAACGCCAGCCACTGCCGCGGCCCCTCCACCCTCACCACCCGCGCCGCCGGCACCTCCACCGGCGGCAGCTCCCGCTCCAGGTCCACGACCAGCGTCCGTTCGCTCTCCCCGACCTCGTGCAGCCCCGCGAGCGGGCCGTCGTACATCAGCCGCCCGTGGTCGATCACCATCACCCGTGAGCACAACTGCTCGATGTCCTGCAGATCGTGCGTGGTCAACAGGACGGTGGTGCGCCGCTCGACGTTCAACTCCCGCAGGAAGCCCCGCACCTTCGCCTTCGACACGACGTCCAGACCGATCGTCGGCTCGTCCAGGTAGAGCACCTCCGGATCGTGCAGCAACGCCGCCGCGACGTCCCCCCGCATCCGCTGCCCCAGCGACAGCTGCCGCACCGGCACGTCCAGCAGAGAGCCCAGATCCAGCAGTTCCACCAGCCGGTCCAGGTTCTCCCGGTAACGGGCGTCCGGAATGCGGTACATGCGGTGCGCCAGCCGGTACGAATCGATCAGGGGCAGGTCCCACCACAGGGTGGTCCGCTGCCCGAACACCACCCCGATCCGGTGCGCCAGCCGCCTGCGCTCCCGCGACGGGTCGATCCCCGCCACCCTCACTCGCCCCGCGCTCGGCGTCAGGATGCCGGTCAGCATCTTGATCGTCGTCGACTTGCCGGCCCCGTTCGGCCCGATGTAGCCGACCATCTCCCCGCGCGCCACGCTGAACGAGAGCGAGTCCACCGCCCGCACCGCACGCCGCTCCCGTTTGAGGAAGCCGGTTTTCCTGCGCACCTCGAAGACCTTCTCGACACCTTCCAGCGCGATGAAGTCGCCGTCCGCCATCCGTCAGCTCCCTGTGCTCCGATACGAACGAAGTCCCGCCCGCCAGGCCAGCCCCGCCAGCGCGCAGCACACCACCGCCACCAGCGGAGGCGCGAACGCCACCCACTCGGGCAGCCCCAGCGGATACGACCGCCCCAGCACGTAGGTCGCGGGCAGCCAGTTGACGAAGGCCAGCGGCAGCACGAACGTCACCCCGCGCACCAGCTCCGTCGCGAACAACGACGGCGGATACTGCAGCAGCGTCGTACCGCCGTAGGTGAAGGCGTTCTGCACCTCCGACGCGTCCTGCGCCAGGAACTGGAAGGCCGCCCCCGCCACGAAGACCGCGCAGAAGATCCCGCAGCCGCTCACCACCGTCACCGGCATCAGCAGCAGCTTCGGCGGCGTCCAGTCGACGTCGAGCCGGGTGACCGCCCAGCCCAGCACCAGCACGCCCTGCGTCACCCGGCCCAGCCGCCGCAGCGCGAACTGGTCGGCCGCCACCTGCGCCAGCACCGGCGCCGGACGCACCAGCAGCGTGTCCAGGGTGCCGTCCCGCACCCGCCGGCCCAGCCGTTCCATCGACCCGATCACCAGGTCTGCCAGCCCGAACGCGGTACCGGACAGGCCGTACAGAAAGGCCACCTCGGGCAGCGACCAGCCGCCGAGGGCGTCCACCCGCGAGAACATCAGCATGATCGCGACGAAGTCGAAGAAGGTCGCCGCGAAATTCCCCAGCGTGGTCATCGCGAACGAGGTCCGGTAGGCCATCGTGGACCGGATCCACATCGCGGCGATCATCCGGTACGCGCGCACGCCCTCCGCCCGGCCGGGCTCACCCACCCTGGACCACCACCCGCCGCGTCGCCGCCGACTGCAGCAGCCGCCCGGCCCCCAGCAGCACCACCGCCCACGCCCCCTGGAACAGGTACGTGCCGAGCGGATCAGCGTGCCCCAGCAGGATCTCCGCCGGCGCCTGCAGCAGCGAGGACCACGGCAGCGCCCGCACGACCTCTCCGAGCACGCCGGGGAAGACGTTCAGCGGAAGCAGCATGCCCGAGCAGAAGTAGCCGGCCAGCCATGAGATCTGCGACACACCCGTGCCGTCCAGCAGCCAGAACGCGCTGAGCGCCAGCAGGAACCGGATCCCGAAGCCGACGAGCATCGCCAGCAGCACGGCGACGCCGAAGGCGAGCCAGGTCCCCGCGTCCGTGGGCAGGTACACCGGGAAGCACAGGGCGCCGAAGACGAAGGGGACCAGCCCCCGCCCCAGCAACTGGAAGAACGCCCGCCCCAGATCCGCCGCGAGCCACCACAGCTGCAGATCGGCGGGCCGGTACAGGTCGATCGCCACGTCCCCCGTACGGATGCGTTCCATCAACTCGCCCTCGACGCCCCCGCCCCCGATCGCGAGCGTCGACAGGAACGCCTGCCCGAGCCACACGTAGGTCACGACCTGCGACTGGTCCCACCCGCCCAGGTGCGGCTTCTCGTCCCACAGCGCGCGATAGGTGTAGACGAGGATCAGCCCGAAAACGGTGTTCGTGAACACCCCTGCCGCAGTGGCTGCCCGATAGGTCGCGTACCGTCTGAATCCCCCTACCGCGACGGCCGTGTACAACCGTCCCGCGCCCACGACAGTCGACCTCCTCGAGACCGCTCGACACCGAAGCGCAGGAGCCTAGTCCGGAGGCCCGGCAGCCGGCCACGCATTTTCCGTGGCGGAAGCGTGCCGGAATCCGGGAACGGAACGCCGGGTGCGAGAGTCTTCAATCAGGGGCGTAGAAGGCGTACGAGGCGTACGGGAAACGTACGACGCGAAACAGGAGTCCGTGCACGACATGAGCGACGAGCCGCAGCCGCAGCAGCCGAAGGATGGCGCTGCGCCGGAAAAGCCGCTGCCGGCTGAAGGGCCCGGGACCCCGGGGGGCCGTGCGGAGAGGTCCGCCGAGAGGGACGAGGGGACGAGCAGGGACGAGGGGGGAGAACGCCGGGCGACGGCCGGACGCCCGGACGCCGCGAACGCCCGCGAGGGTGACATCGGGCCCGCACGCGGGTCTGACACCGGGCCCACGGGCGCCAAGGACTCCGGTGCCGGTGCCAGGCCCCCTGCCGGTGCCCGGCCCCCTGCCGGTGGCAAGCCGCAGGGCTCCGCAGGCGCGGGGAAGCCGCAGGGCTCCCCAGGCGACGGGAAGCCGCAGGGTCCGGCCGGTTCCAGCGAGCCGCGGGGCCCCGTCGGAGCCGAGAAGCCGGAGTCGGCCGAGAGCACCCAGGTTCTGCGGCGCGTCAGGCCGGAGGACGGCCCGGTGGGCACGGGCTCCGCGGGCGCCGGCAAGACGAGCGCGCCGGAGACCACGCAGGTCCTCCGGCGGGTCGGCGCCCCGCGCGCCGGCGAGCCGGCCGGCCCCGCCAAGGCCGCCCCGGCCTCCTCCTCCTCGCCCACGGAACCGAACGCCACCGGCCGCACGCCTGCGCCGGGGAAGACCGCCCCCCGTCAGGGCGGCCCCCACCGCACCGCCCAGGCGGCCGGCGCCGCCGGTGCCGGAGCGGCCGCTGCCGCCGGCGCGTCCCGTGCCGCCGGCGGAGCTTCGGCATCCGCCGCGGGCTCCGCCGGTGCCGGTGCCGGCGGCCGTGGCGGCGGTTCCGGCCCCGGGGCCAAGGTGCCCCGGCAGGCCTCCGAGCCGGGGCGGTCCCCGCAGGACGAGACCGCCGCCCTCGCCGCCGCCCCGAACGACGCGGCCGGCCCGGCCCCCGCGGCCGGCGGAAAGGGCAAGAAGCCCAAGCGCCCCAAGCGCAAGGGCTGGCGACGGCTCTTCCCCACCTGGCGCATGGTGCTCGGCACCTTCGTGATCGGCATACTTCTGCTCATCGGCCTGTTCTTCGTCGGCTACTCGATGGTCAAGATCCCGCCGGCCAACGCCCTCGCGATGAAGCAGGGCAACGTCTTCCTCTACGCCGACGGCTCCCAGCTGGCCCGCGACGGCGACATCAACCGCGAGAGCGTGGACCTCGCCCAGATCTCGAAGCCCGCCCAGCACGCCGTGCTGGCCGCCGAGGACCGTGACTTCTACACCGAGTCCGCCGTCGACCTCAAGGCGATGATGCGCGCCGGCTGGAACACGGCGACCGGCAAGGGCAAGCAGTCCGGCTCCACGATCACCCAGCAGTACGTGAAGAACTACTACCTGGCCCAGGAGCAGACGGTCACCCGTAAGGCCAAGGAGTTCTTCATCTCGATCAAGCTGGACCGGCAGAAGACCAAGGACGAGATCCTCGAGGGCTACCTCAACACCAGCTTCTTCGGCCGCAACGCCTACGGCATCCAGGCCGCCGCCCAGGCCTACTACGGCAGGGACGCCGCCGACCTCGACCCGGCCCGCGCCGCCTACCTCGCCGCGCTCGTCAACGCGCCCAGCGAGTACGACGTCGTCGCCCACCCCGAGAACAGGAAGGCGGCCCTCGCCCGCTGGAACTACGTCCTGGACGGCATGGTCAAGAAGGGCTGGCTCGCCGAGTCCGAGCGCAGCGGACTGAAGTTCCCCATGCCCAAGGAGCAGACGACCTCCACCGGCCTGTCCGGGCAGCGCGGCTACCTCGTCAACGCGGTCAAGCAGTACCTGACCGGCAACCACATCGTCGACAGCGACCAGCTCGAGGCGGGTGGTTACCGCATCACCACCACCATCCAGAAGAAGCGGCAGGACGCCTTCGTCAAGGCCGTCGACGACCAGCTGATCTCCAAGCTGGACAAGAAGAACCGCAAGGCCGACACCTACGTCCGGGCCGGCGGCGCCTCCGTCGACCCCAAGACCGGCAAGATCGTCGCCATGTACGGCGGCATCGACTACGTGAAGCAGTACACCAACGGCGCGACCCGCGGTGACTACCAGGTCGGCTCCACGTTCAAGCCGTTCGTGTTCACCTCCGCCGTGGAGAACGGCTCGACCACCCAGGACGGCCGGACGATCACCCCGAACACCGTCTACGACGGCACCAACAAGCGGGTCGTCCAGGGCTGGAGCGGGACGCCGTACAACCCGGAGAACGAGGACCAGCGCTCGTACGGCCCGATCACCGTGCGCAAGGCCACCGACCTGTCGGTGAACTCCGTCTACGCGCAGATGGCCGCCGACGTGGGCCCGGCCAAGGTCAAGCAGACCGCGGTGAACCTGGGCATCCCCTCCGGCACCCCGGACCTCTACCCCTCCCCGTCCATGGCCCTCGGCACCGCCACCGCCAGTGTGCTGGACATGGCCGAGTCGTACGCCACGCTCGCCAACCACGGCAAGCACGGCACGTACACGATGATCGAGAGGATCGCCAAGGGCGGCTCGGACCTGAAGCTGCCCGACGAGCCGGCCGAGCAGGCCGTCAGCCGGGAGGCCGCCGACACCACCACGTCCATGCTGAAGAGCGTGGTCGACAACGGCACGGCCACGGCCGCGCAGGCCGCGGGCCGTCCGGCGGCCGGCAAGACCGGTACCGCCGAGAGCGACAAGGCCGCCTGGTTCGCGGGCTACACCCCCGACCTCGCCACGGTGGTCGCCGTCATGGGCCAGGACCCGGTGACGGCCGCGCAGAAGCCGCTGTACAACACCCTCGGCCAGGTCCGTATGAACGGTGGCGGGCCGCCCACCCAGATCTGGGCCCAGTACACGCGCGCGGCGCTGGAGGGCAAGCCGGTCAGCGACTTCGACCTGGAGCTGCAACCGGGCGCCGACCGGGTCCAGGAGCCGCCCGCCACGAGCACGGCGACGCCCGGCACCGATGGCGGTCAGGCGACCGACGGATCGACCGAAGGCGGCCAGGACGACGGGGGTACGACCGCGAGCCCGACCGACGGCGGCACCACCGGCACCCCCACCGACGGCGGTGCGGCCACCGACGGCGGCACCGGCACCGCCGACGGCGGCACCGCGACCGACGGTGGCACCGCGACCGACGGTGGCGCGACGGGCGGGGACCCGGCGACCGGCGGTGCCGACACGGGTGCCGACGCGGGCGGCGCCGCCACGGACGGCGGGGGCACGGACCCCGCGGGCGGCGCCGACGGCGGCCCCGCGGGAACGGCCGCGGGCGCAGGTGGCCCGCAGTTCACGCCGCGCAGACAGTGACCGGCCGGCGGGCGGGGTGTCACCTCGCCCGCCGGCCGTGATCTCGTCGGCTCCTCAGTGACCCGAGGTCGCCTTCAGGCCCACCACGGCGATCAGCAGCAGGCAGACGAAGAAGATACGGGCGGCGGTCACCGGCTCGCCCAGCACCAGCATGCCGAGCACGGCCGCGCCGGCCGCCCCGATGCCCACCCACACGCCGTAGGCGGTGCCGATGGGCAGTGACTTCGCGGCGTACGACAGCAGCACCATGCTCGCGACGATTCCGGCCCCGGTGAACAGACTGGGCACCGGCCGGGTGAAGCCCTCGCTGTATTTCATCCCGATCGACCAGCCGACTTCCAGCAGACCGGCGACGACGAGCAGAACCCAGGCCATGAGGAGCACCTCCGAGACTTCCTGCGGACGGGGGTGCGTCGTCTTTGCCTTCTACCCGGTACGGCGCGTCTCGTCGGGCTCCTTTCGAACATAGCAAAGGAACGGCCGAGAGGGCCGGTGACGACGGTCACCGGCCCTCTCGGCCATCGAATCAGCGGCCCCTGATCAGCACGGCGGCCCCTGACGCGGCGACCCGTCCCTGATGCAGAGGCACGGCCCCGAGCCAGGCCGCGGCACCGGGTCGGAGATCCAGGGCCGCGGTACCGGGTCAGAGATACAGCCCCGTGGAGTCCTCCGACCCCTCGAAACGGTCCGCTGCCACCGCGTGCAGATCCCGCTCGCGCATCAGTACGTACGCCACACCCCGCACCTCGACCTCGGCCCGGTCCTCCGGGTCGAACAGGACCCGGTCGCCGGGCTCCACCGTCCGCACGTTCTGGCCGACGGCTACGACCTCGGCCCAGGCCAGCCGCCGCCCCACCGCCGCGGTGGCGGGAATCAGGATGCCGCCCCCCGACCGCCGCTCGCCCTCACCGGTCTCCTGCTTGACCAGAACCCGGTCGTGCAGCATCCGGATGGGGAGCTTGTCGTGCTGAGGGGTGCTGTGCTGGTTTCTGTTGGCGCTCACGCCTCGAACCTACCTGTCCTCGCGCCGCCCGTCCGTGTCCGGGTCAGCCCTTGCGCCGCCGGCTGCCCACGGCGAGCAGCCCGAGGACGCCGACGGCGAGCAGCGCGACCGGTACGACCCGTTCCATCCGCAGCGCCCCCTCTTCGTCGACGAACTGCGCGCGGACCTCGCTCACCGCCCGGTTGACCTGTACATACGCCCGTCCGACCGTGTGATCGACATTGGCGACGACCTTTGCCTTGGCGTCTCCGACGATCGTCTTCGGGTGCACCCGCACCCCGATCTCGTCGAGCGTCTCGGCCAGCACTTCACGGCGGCGCCTGATGTCCGCCTCGATCTGCGCCGGGGTTCTCGTGTCCGACGTGTCCGCCACCGTTCGGCCTCCGAAGTCTGCTGATGCTGTTCCGGACAGTCTGTCAGCTCATGGCCGCACCGCACCGCAAGGGCCCCCGGTTACGCTGGCCCGATGAGCGAGCGACTTCAGCCGGGGGACGTGGCCCCCGCCTTCACACTCCCCGACGCCGACGGCAACGAGGTCTCCCTGGCGGACCACAAGGGCCGCAAGGTCATCGTCTACTTCTACCCCGCCGCCCTCACCCCGGGCTGCACCAAGCAGGCCTGCGACTTCACGGACAACCTCACCCTCCTGTCCGGCGCCGGTTACGACGTCATCGGCATCTCCCCGGACGCCCCGGAGAAGCTGGCGAAGTTCCGTGAGCAGGAGTCCCTGAAGATCACGCTGCTCGCCGACCCGGACAAGAAGGTCACGGAGGCGTACGCCGCGTACGGCGAGAAGAAGAACTACGGCAAGACGTATCTGGGCGTCATCCGCTCCACGGTCGTCGTGGACGAGGAGGGCAAGGTCGAACGGGCTCTGTACAACGTCCGCGCCACCGGTCACGTGGCCAAGATCATCAAGGATCTGGGCATCTGAACCCGCTGCCCGGCCGCTAGCATGGCCGGGCAGCATCAGGCGGCCGTGGTGGAATTGGCAGTCACGCTGGGTTTAGGTCCCAGTGGGGTAACTCCCGTGAGGGTTCGAGTCCCTCCGGCCGCACCAGAGTTCAGCCGATCAGTTCCCGCACCACCGGTACCAGCGCCCGGAACGCCTTGCCCCGGTGGCTGATCGCGTTCTTCTCCTCGGGCGTCAGCTCGGCGCAGGTCCGGCTCTCGCCCTCCGGCTGCAGGACCGGGTCGTAGCCGAAGCCGTTCGTGCCGGCAGGAGTGTGCCGCAGGAGACCCGGCAGCCGGCCCTCGACCACCCGTTCCGTGCCGTCCGGCAGGGCCAGGGCGGCCGCGCAGGCGAAGTGGGCGCCGCGGTGTTCGTCCGCGATGTCGGAGAGCTGGGCGAGCAGCAGGTCGAGGTTCGCCTTGTCGTCACCGTGGCGGCCCGCCCAGCGGGCGGAGAAGATGCCGGGGGCGCCGTTCAGGACGTCGACGCAGAGGCCGGAGTCGTCGGCGACCGCCGGGAGGCCCGTCGCCCGGGCGAGCGCGTGGGCCTTCAGGAGCGCGTTCTCGGCGAAGGTGACGCCGGTTTCCCTGACGTCGGGGATGTCCGGGTAGGCGTCGGCACCGATCAGCTCGTGCGGCAGGCCTGCTTCGGCGAGGATCGCCCTCAGCTCGGTGATCTTTCCGGCGTTGCGGGTGGCGAGGATCAAGCGCGTCATGCGCCCAGTATTCCTGCCCGCGCACCCCCGCCGGCCCCGCCCCGCCTCCCCGCATCGGGCCGGGCCGGTTGGGTCACAGCTGTGCCCGGGCCGCCCCGCGCTTCCGGCCGGTTGGGTCACAGCTGTGCCTGGCCCGCGCCCTTCAGCAGGTTCAGGTCGAAGATCTCGGCCATCTTGGCGAAGCCCAGGTCGCTGGGGTGCAGATGGTCCCCGGAGTCGTACTCGGGGCGCAGCCGGCGGGGGTCGTAGGGGTCGCGCAGCGCCTTGTCGAAGTCGACGACCGCGTCGTACACCCCGCCCGCCCTGATCTGCGCGTTGACCTCCTGCCGTACGGCCTCCCGGGCCGGGGTGTAGCCGCGGCGCCCCTCGAAGGGCATCAGGGTGGCGCCGACGGCGGTCAGGCCGCGGGCGTGCGCCTGGCGGACGAGGGTGCGCAGACCGGCGGTGATCCGGTCGGGGTCGGCGAGCTTCGGGTTGCGCAGGATGTCGTTGATGCCGAGGTCGATGACGACGGCCCTGACGTCGGTGCGGGACAGCGCGTCGCGGCCGAAGCGGCCGAGGCCGCTCTGGTTCTCCGCGGGCCGGCCGAGACCGTCCGCGAGGAGCTGGTTGCCGCTGATGCCCTCGTTCACGACGCTGTAGCGCGGCAGTTGCCGGCCGTCTTCGAGCGCGGTGCGCAGCCGCCCGGCGAGGACGTCGGGCCAGCGGCGGTTGGCGCCGACGGTGGAGGTGACGCCGTCGGTGAGGGAGTCGCCGAAGGCCACCACGGTGCCGTCGGCCTCGTTGCTGAGGACGTCCAGGGCCGTCAGATAGCGCCAGTACGGGGTCTGCCGGGTGTACGGCTCGCCGGTGGCGTCCTCCGTGCGGTCGCCGTCGGCGACGTAGGAGATCTGCCGCGCGCGCGGGTGGTAGGTGACCGGCCCGGACGGGGTGGGGGAGTAGGTGGTGACCAGTATGTCGCCGCCGCGCGGCACGTTCACGCGCACCGCGTCGCTGACGGCCTGCCCCCCGGCGGGTATGACCACCCGGGCGCTGCCGTCGAAGCTGAGGCGCCGCATCGATTCCGCGTCGGCCGCGGGGGTGCCGTCCCCCGCCGCGAGGGCGAGGGAGGCGTGCGCGATGATCAGCGGGGACTGGCCGTAGAGATTGGACAGCGTGATCCGGGCACTCGTACCACCGACGGCCGCGTGGACGACGTTGCGGACCGACCGGCCCGCCAGGCCCTCCGTCTCGGTGCCCGGTTCACCGCCGACGGGGGCGGTGGCCCAGGCGCCGACCCAGCTGCCGGTGGAGGCGGGGGCGGCGGAGGAGTTGCGATGGGGGCGGTTGTCGGAGAGGGCCCCGCGAGGGAGGCCGTCACCGGCGGCCACGGTGACGTAGATGGTGGCGGACAGTGCGATCACGAGTGCGACGAGCGCGCCCAGCACCACACCGTGTCCTGCGGGGGACACCCCCGCGCCTGCGTCATGACGCCTGGTCACGCTTTTGTTGTTCTCCTCGGCAGATGGGAGCCCGGGGCTCCGATCAGATGAGCCCATGATGCGTCATGGGCCGGGCGGGCCTGACAGGGCCCTGCCCAAAATCCCCCGTCCAGACAGACGCCGGGAACTCCTGATCCGTTCCGGGAGTCGGTCGGGAAGGGACAATTGTGTGCGGGATCACCGAACGGGTGGAGCTGATGGAACCTACCGAGACGGGAACACCGGAGCCCGGGGCGCGGGAGACCGCGGCACGGGACTCCGGGGCACGGGACTCCGAAGCGCCGAGGACGGGTGCCCGGGGGCCGGGTGCGCCGGAGACGGGTGCCCCGGGGGGCGCGGGCGCGGACACCTCGCCGGGTGCCGCGGACACCTCCGGGGCGGCCGGTGCCGGTGCCTCCGGGGTAGCGGGTGCTTCGGGGGCGGCGGGTGCCGGTGCCTCCGGGGTAGCGGGTGCTTCGGGGGCGGCGGGTGCCGGTGCCTCCGGGGTAGCGGGTGCTTCGGGGGCGGCCGGTGCTTCCGGGGCCGCGGCCGACGCCGGGGGAGCGGGCGCACCGGCGCGGGCGACGTCGTACCGGACCATGACGGCCTTCACCCCGGCGGACGAGGAGCGCCAGGCGGGCGTGCGGCGCATGAAGCTCACGGCGACCGGGATGCTGCTGTTCGTGGCGGTGGTCTACGCCCTGGCCGAGCTGGCGGCCCACGAGGGCGCCGGAACCTGGGCGGGCTATGTGGCCGCGGCCGCTGAGGCGGGCATGGTCGGCGCGCTCGCGGACTGGTTCGCGGTGACGGCCCTCTTCCGGCACCCGCTCGGACTGCCCATCCCGCACACCGCGATCATCCCCACCAAGAAGGATCAGCTGGGGGTCTCCCTGGGCGAGTTCGTCGGGGAGAACTTCCTGTCCGAGGACGTCGTACGGGAGCGGCTGCGCTCGGTCGGCATCGGCAGCCGGCTGGGTGCCTGGCTGGCGGAACCGGAGCACGCCGACCGGGTGACGGCGGAACTGGCGACCGCCCTGCGGGGCGCGCTGACGGTCCTGCGGGACTCCGACGTGCAGGCGGTCGTGGGTGAGGCGATCACGCGCCGCGCCGACGCGCAGGAGATCGCCCCGGGCATCGGCAAGATGCTGGACAAGGTCGTGGCGAACGGCGGGCACCGGCGCGTGGTCGATCTGGTGGTGGGCCGCGCGCACGACTGGCTCGTGCTGCACCGGGACGACGTGATGGTCGCCGTGGAGGGTGGCGCGCCCGGCTGGACCCCCCGGTTCGTCGACAAGAAGGTCGGTGAGCGGGTCTACCGGGAGCTGCTGCGGTTCGTCACCGAGATGCGGGACATGCCGTCCCATCCGGCGCGCGGCGCGCTGGACCGGTTCCTCTCCGACTTCGCCACCGATCTGCAGTCCGACACGGACACCCGGGCGCGGGTGGAGCGGCTCAAGGGCGAGGTGCTGGGCCGGGGCGAGGTGCAGGACCTGATCGCGTCCGCGTGGACGTCCGTACGGTCCATGATCGTGGCGGCGGCCGACGACGAGCGCAGCGAGCTGCGGCTGCGGGTGCGGGCAGCGCTGCTGTCCCTGGGTTCGCGGATGGCCACCGAGCCCAAGGTGCAGGAGAAGGTCGACAGCTGGGTGGAGGGCGTGGCGGTGCACGTCGTGACGACCTACCGCAAGGAGATCACCTCCCTGATCACGGACACGGTGGCGGGCTGGGACGCCGAGCACACGACACGCAAGATCGAGGCGCACATCGGCCGCGACCTGCAGTTCATCCGGATCAACGGCACGGTGGTCGGATCCCTGGCGGGGCTGCTGATCTACACCGTCTCGCGCAGCCTGGGCGGCTGACCGGGACTGTTCGGCGCGGTGCGGGGCGGCTGACCGGGACTGTTCGGCGCGGTGCGGGGCGCCTGACCGGGAGCGTTTCGCGAGGGCTGGGAGGTCGGCCGGCCTATTCCGGTGAGGCCCGGGCACCCGATAGCGGTCCTTCGCGGAGGAGGGAGCCCATGAGCACAGCAGCCGAAGCGCCGTCGCCGGAGACCGGCCGAACCATCACCACCAACATTCCCGCCCGACTCGATCGTCTGCCCTGGTCCCACTGGCACTGGACGATCGTGATCGGTCTCGGCACCGTGTGGATCCTCGACGGCCTGGAGGTCACGGTCGTCGGCAACATCGCCAGCCGGCTGTCCGAGCCCGGCAGCGGCCTGTCCATCTCCTCAGGCCAGGTCACCGGGGTGGCCGCCGCCCTGTACGTCGCGGGCGCCTGCGTCGGTGCCCTGTTCTGGGGACGGCTGACCGACCGGTACGGCCGCAAGAAGCTCTTCATGATCACCCTGGCGGTGTACCTGGCGGCGACCGCCATGACGGCCGTCTCATGGGAAGCCTGGTGGTTCTTCCTGTTCCGCTTCCTGACGGGCTTCGGCATCGGCGGCGAGTACGCGGCGATCAACTCCGCGATCGACGAGCTGATCCCGGCGAACTACCGCGGCCGGGTCGACCTGATCATCAACGGCAGCTTCTGGCTGGGCGCGGTCGGCGGTTCCCTGCTGTCGATCGTCGCGCTCGACACCGACCTGCTGGCCGCCAACGTCGGCTGGCGCCTCACCTTCGCCCTGGGCACCGTACTGGCCCTGGTCATCCTGCTGGTGCGCCGGCACGTCCCCGAGAGCCCACGCTGGCTGCTGATCCACGGCAGGGACCGAGAGGCGGAGGAGATCGTCCGCGGCATCGAACGGCAGATCGAGGAGGAGAGGCGCGAACCGCTCCCCGAGCCGCAGGGCGAACTGGAGATCCACCAGCGCAAGAGCGTGAGCTTCAGGGAGATCGCCGGCACCGTCTTCGGTCAGTACCGCAGGCGCGCGGTACTCGGTTTCTCCCTCTTCATCGGCCAGGCGTTCCTGTACAACGCGATCACCTTCGGCTTCGGCGCGATCCTGACCAAGTTCTACGACGTGCCGTCCGACCACACCGGCTACTACTTCGCGGTGATCGCGGTCGGCAACTTCTGCGGTCCGCTGCTGCTGGGCAAGCTGTTCGACACGGTCGGCCGGCGGGTGATGATCTCCTCGACGTACCTGCTCTCCGGCCTGCTGCTGTTCGGCACGGCCTGGCTGTTCGGCCAGGGCTCGCTGAGCGCGAGCACACTCACGGCCTGCTGGTGCGTGGTGCTGTTCTTCGCCTCGGCAGGTGCCTCCAGCGCGTATCTGACGGTGTCGGAGATCTTCCCGATGGAGACGCGGGCGATGTCCATCGCCTTCTTCTACGCCCTCGGCACCGCGGCCGGCGGCATCAGCGGCCCGCTGCTGTTCGCCGACCTCACGGGCACGGGCAAGGTTCGCGACACGGTCCTCGCCTTCTCCATCGGCGCGGCCCTGATGTGCGCGGCGGGCCTGGTCGCGGCCTTCCTCGCGGTGAACGCCGAGCGCCGCTCCCTGGAGGACATCGCGCGCCCGCTCACCGCGGCGGCGAGCCGGGCCAAGGCGGCGACGAAGAACGCCCGTCCGCCCCGCCCGTCGACGGGCAAGGGCCAGGGCCCGACGATTCCGCCGGCGGCGAGCACGCCGTGAGGACGGGACGGCGGCGAGAGCCGCCGTCCGCCTCGGCGGTCGCCGCGCACGCGGCCCGGATGTCGGTGATGCCGCTGGAACGGGAGAGCGGTCAGGCACGGCTCATCGTCCACGACCCGCCCCCGCCCCCGGCCGGTGCGCCCGTGGAGCCGCTGCTGCACTGGCCGGCGTGTCAGCCGCCCCGGTTGCGTCGGCCCTGTCTCGTCGGCAGGCCCGGTTGCGTCGGCCCTGTCTCGTCGGCAGGCCCGGTTGCGTCGGCCCTGTCTCGTCGGCAGGCCCGGTCGCGTCAGCCTGGTTGCGTCAGCCCTGCCGGTCGGCGACGGCCCAGGAGGCGAGGGCGACGGCGCCGGCGACGCCCAGGACCGCCGGCCAGGCGCCGACCTTCTTGGCCAGCGGATGGGACCCGGCGAACGCGGTTACGTACGCGGCGGTCAGTGCGCCCGCGGCTTTCCCGCCGGCCCGAGAACGCCACTGCTGCGCCGCGGCGGCCCCGGCGACGGCCAGTACCGCCCCGCCGAGCGGCCGCTTCTTCGTCCAGCGGGCGACGCCGTAACCACCGACGAGTCCGCTCGCGGCGACGACCGCGCTGGGAACCCTGGCCATGACTGCCTCCTATGTCCCTGTATCGACCCCGAGGTATGCCCTGAGGCTAACGCGCAGGCGAGGAGGCCGGTCGAACCTGAGTCGAGGCTTGTCAGGTTGCCGACGGGCGGATTTCCGACGGACGGGCGCACGGACGCAGGGGGCGGGTCGGGCGTCGCACACCGCGCACCGGCACGGGTCACCCCACACGCGTCATGACGCCACATGCCGCACATTGGCCGAACTACCGCTCATGCACGCCGCATTACGGGGTACTGGGCTTCTCGGTGTCCCGAAGTGTTCTGGAGGAGGAGCCAGCGCGATGACCGTGACGACCCCGCAGCCGAGAAGGACCATCCCCGCTTCGTCCACGCCCCTGCGGCCCGTGGTCCCCGGTGTTCAGGGGGCGGCCGAGGACGCCGGCTGGCTGAAGCTGACGGACGCGGTGCGCGAGGCGGGCCGGTACGCGACGAGCGCCGAGGCCGAGCGGGTCGCCCGCATCGTCCTCTCGGCCCTGGGCGGCCACGTGACCGGCGACGAACGGGTGGCCCTGGCCCAGGCCCTCCCCCGGGAGGCGGGACGGATGATCGCGTCCCAGATCCCGGCGCCCCAGCCGCTGCCGGCCCGTGAGTTCGTCGAGTCGGTGGCGGCCCGCATCGAGGGTTCGACCCCGGCGACGGCCCGCTGGGACGTCAGCTCGGTACTGAGCGTGCTGTCCGACCAGCTGGGCGAGCCCCTGACGACCCGAGTCCTCGCCCAACTCCCCCCGGGCTACGCCCTGCTGTTCGGCCGCGCAGAACTCTCCCGAGCAGCCTGACCCCGCCCCACCGGGCGCCGCACACCCTGCGGCGCCCGTCTTGCCGGGGCAGTGGGGCAGGGCGCACCTTGGTCGGCGTCGGTCCTTGCCCGGTTAGCTCGCAGTGATCGCGGAGTACGTCCACACGTCGGCCGGTAGGGCGTGTTTCAGGCGCCAGGTGATCGCCATCGGCTTGCTGCCGGTGTGGGTTTCGTAGGTCGCGGGGCCAAGGAGCATCCACGGCTGAGACTTACCTATGTCCGTGTTCTTGTAACGTCGAACGAACAACAGCACCTCACTGTCGCGTTGGACATGCTCCCGGTAGCGTAGGCCGGTGCGGGAGTCGGCGGCCGTCGCGTTCTGGGACTCCCAGTGGAAGAGTGTTGGGCTCAGCGCGTAATCCTTGTAGCGAATTGTGGGCGAGAAGTCTTTCTCGTTCTTCTCCAAGGTGATGAGTAGAGCATCCGTCTGCAGATCCTCCACCCACTGAACGCCCTGTGCGAAGGAGCGAGGCATCTGACCGCCGAACCGTGCCACGCCGAGAGCGGCGAGGATCTCAGAGCGGTTGTATGAACTGTGGACCTTCAATGGAACATTCCGGAGGCGACCCGTGAGAGGAACGGGAAAGTGGTCTGCCTGTTCGACGACATGCGACAACACCTGCCTCAGTTCGTCTCGAAACGCTCTTTGAGGGGCCAGTGAATCCAGGCCCTCCCGGAATTCCGGGAAGCCACCGGCATTATCCCAGACATTGAAGAACAGCATGCGGGCGTACGGTTGATCGGTGGGACTGAGTTCCTCGTATGGTGGGGCGTCGTCTCCCAGGATCCGCAGGTAGGCTTCGGCGCGCTCCACGTCGTCTACGTGGAGAAAGGAATGGATCCGCTTCAACAGCGATGCTTCACCTGCCGGTGCGTCCCCCACGAGCAGCCCGGCTCGGCGCAGGACGGTCGTCCAGGAGTTATCGCTCTTGTACAGCTCCTTGATCTCCCGGCGACTCTCGCGCAGGTAGTCCGCGAGGCGGAGAGTGCCGTACCCCCGGACTTCGTTCGCCAGCGTTTTGATCGTCGCACCCAGTTGGGTCCGGATGTTGTCGAGTACGAGCTCCTTGGACTTGCCTTCCAGAAGGATCTGGCAGCCGGAAGGCAGCTGGGGGAAGTCATGCTCGATGTGGTCGACAAGCCGGTTGCGCGACAGGTTCGTCAGCGCGCGGAACCGTTCCTCGAAGCGGAACTCCGCGCGGTGCTGTCCGATGAAGTCGAGGACCGTGAGTACGGGCTTCTTCTCGGTGCGCCTCAGGCCGCGGCCCAACTGCTGAAGGAAGACGGTCGCACTGCTGGTGGGGCGGAGGAGTAGCAAGGTGTCGACATCGGGGATGTCGAGTCCTTCGTTGAACAGGTCGACGGAGAAGATCACCTGAAGCCTGCCATGACGCAGATCATCCAGCGCCTGGGCCCGCACACGGCTGGGCGAACTGCTGTCGAGCGCCTTCGCCCGGAACCCGGCCTTGGTGAAGAAGCCCGCCATGAAGTGAGCGTGCTTCTTGCTCACGCAGAAGCCCAGAGCCCGCATCGCGCCAGGGTGGGAGATCTTGTCCTGGACCTGCTTCACCACGATCCGGGCCCGGGCGTCGTTCCCGGTGTAGAGGGTGTCAAGGTCTTGATCGGCGTATGCGCCCTTCTGCCAGCCCACGTTCCGCAGGTCGGTACCATCCGGAATGCCGAAGTAGTGGAACGGGCACAACAAGTCGTTCTCCAGGGCTTCCCACAGTCGCATCTCGGCAGCGATGCGCCCCTCGAAGAACTCGTCCTGGACGTTGAGCCCATCCATCCGCTCGGGGGTCGCCGTCAGGCCCAGCAGCTCCTCTGGAGCGAAGTGGCCGACTATCCGGCGATACGTCGCGGCGGTGGCGTGATGGAACTCATCGATGACGATGATGTCGAAATGGCCGGGGGAGAGCTGCTCCAGCCGCCGCACGTTGAGCGACTGAACGCTGGCGAAGACGTGGTTCCACTCGCGGGGATCCTGCCCCGCGTGCAGCAGCTCACCGAACGAGGCGTCGTCCAACACCTCTCGGTACGTACGCAGAGACTGGTTGAGGATTTCCTTCCGGTGGGCCACGAACAGCAAAGTGGGCCGCCGGTCGGCCGATTTATGGCACAGGCTGCGGTAGTCCAGCGCAGCCATCACGGTCTTCCCGGTGCCAGTGGCCGCAACGAGCAGATTCCGGTGCCGTCCGCGAATCTCCCGCTCGACGTCGAGTCGCTCCAGCATGTCCCGCTGGTGCGGGAACGGGCGCACTTCGAGACCCGAAAGATTGATCTTGAGATCGGCAGTCGCGGTAGTGCCGCCGGCCTGGGCGAGAGCTGTATCGAGGCGCTCACCGTGGAGACCGGGATCGTACGTCTCGAAGGCGCTGTCGTTCCAGTACGCCTCGAAGGTCGCCTCGAATTTGTTCAGGACAGCCGGTGTGGCGACGGACGACAGCCGTACGTTCCACTCCAGGCCGTCGAGCAGGGCGGCCTTCGAAAGGTTCGAACTACCGACGTAAGCGGTGTCGAAGCCGGTTTCGCGGCGGAACAACCAGGCCTTGGCGTGGAGACGCGTCGAACGGGTCTCGTAGTTGACCTTGACGGTGGCACCGAAGTCGCGAACGAGACGGTCAAGGGCGTGGCGGTCGGTGGCACCCATGTAGGTGGTGGTGATGACGCGGATCTCCACACCCCGGTCTTTCGCGGCGCGGAGCGCGTCCTCCAAAACCCGTATGCCGTACCACTTCACGAATGCGCAGAGCAGGTCGACGCGGTCTGAGGTCGCCAGTTCGGCACGCAACTCCGCCCCCAGGCTGACGTCCTCCGGTGAGTTCGTGAGCAGGGCTGTCTCGGAGAGCGGAGTAAGCGGTCGGACGGCGTAGGCCCCCGGTGCCTCCTGCTTGGCCAGGGCAAGCAGCTGTCGCGGGCCCTCGACGACGGTACCCGGGGGGTCGGCGGCGTCCTGCCCGGTCGCACCAGTCGTCAGGGACTCGAGTACCCGATTGACGAACGGTACGTGCTGGTCGGGTGGGAGCTGCTGGAGCCTGCGGGTGACGACCTCACTGACGTGTCGGGCCAGGACATGGGGTGAGGACTCGACGCTGATCTCTGCGTCGATCGCCTTCCACCCCATGGCCTCGAGCTGGCCCAAGTCATCGCGCACGCGCTGAGTGATCAGCTTCTCGTACACCCCGGCGACCGGCTGTGGCGGACCCCCCGCTCCCGTCACTACGACCCCCTCGTAGGTACATCAATGTGCCTCTGTTCTAACAGCAAGCACTGACACCCGAGCGAAGCGGAGGGCTTTCGCTACCAGCGCGTGACGTCAGACAGTCGCGCCATGGCACTCCTCATAACCCAGGCCGGTCCCGCACCAGCACCCCACGCCCCGCTGCGGCGGCCAGGCCGTGGCGCGGCCTCGGGCTGCCAGCGTCGTCGCGTACTGGGGCAGCAGGGCCGGGTCGGCCGGGGAGGAGCCCTCCGATGCCGCGAAGGCCTCGTAGGAGGGGACCGTGCCGGTGACGATGCCGAGGTTGGGGGTGCCCGAGGAGGACAGTTCGCGCAGCGAGGACTCTATGGTCGACAGGTGCTCCTCGTGGGAGGGGTACTCGGTCGACAGCGCGGGGTACGCCGACAGGAGCTCCGCCAGCTCAGGCGCCGGCCAGTGGAGGATCGCCACCGGGAAGGGGCGGGAGAGGGCCTCGCGGTAGGCACCCAGCTCCGCTCGGAGGCGGGTGATCTCCGCCTCGAGTTCCGCCGGGTTCTCCGAGCCGAGGGACCACACGCGATTCGGGTCGTGGAGTTCGTCGAGGGAGACCGAGGACGCGGACGCGGACGTGTGGAGGGCGTCCGCCAGGGCGTCCCAGTCGTCGTGCGGCAGGCCCTGCATACGGCGGACGCGGTGGCGGCCGTAGAGGAGCGGGTGCGTGCCGGAAGGGGGCTCGGTCTCGTCCGCCAGCAGCAGACGCGCTCCCTCCGTGAACGTCTCCGCCGCCGCCTCCAGTTCGTCGTGGGACTCGAGGGCCTCGGCCACGATCACCCAGGGGGCCGGGTCATGGGGCGCGGCGGCGCGGACGCCGTCGATGATCGCCCGCGCCTCGGCCTCATGGCCGTACTCCCAGAGATTCGATGCCTTCAGGGCGCGGATCAGGGCCGGGTCGTCCAGTTCCCCGGCCGACGAGAGCAGGCGGTCGTAGAGCGTGGTGGCCGCGGGGCGGTCGCCGGACAGTTCCAGGTGGGCCGCCGCTCGCAGCAGCAGGGCCTCGGCGTCCTCCGGATACAGTCCGGCGGTCCGCTCCAGGCGTGCGGCCTCGGCGGTGTGGTCGACGTTCTCGGCAGGCGTGTCGGGGCGCATGGGGGACACCGTACTGCCGGTCGATGACAAACGTGAGGGAGAGGCACTCCCGTGCCGTCCCCGGGCGGCGGACGCGGGCCGCCGTACGGATGCCTTCTGTGCGGACGTCGGCATACGGACTCGGCATGCGCAGGACAGGTCAGCCGGTCACCGAGGACCGCGCGGGCCACCGCAAGGGCCACACGGCCCGGTCACCAAGGTCGCCCGGCCTTCGAACGGCTACCAGGACGCCCTGCCCCCGGGGTGAGAGCCGGGCCTCGCCCTGCCGCTATGGCCAGTTGAAGCCGGTGCGCCTATCTTGCGTCCGGCTTCGGCTTCGGCTTCGGCTGCGGGTGCGCGCCGGGGAGGTGGGTTCGGATGCGGACTTCGTCGCGCGTGCGGGTCGTGGGGCACGCGGATCGGCGCAGACGCGCACGGCGACGGCGGGTGCTGTGGGGTGGCGGCGAGGTGCTCGTCACCGTGGGGGTGCTGCTCATGCTGCTGGTGGTGCACCAGCTGTGGTGGACCAACCGGGAGGCGCGGCGCGGAGCCGAGCGGAAGGTGGCGGCGCTGGAACGGGAGTGGCGGAGCGACCGCGCCGGCAGCGACGGCAGCCGTGACACCGAGGGTGACGGCCCCGGCCGTGGCGGCACCGGAGGCGACCCGGGTACGGCACCCGCGCCGACGGCCGGCTCAGGCGCCTCGACACGGCAGCGGTCGCACACCCCGGTGACGCTGCCGCGACGGTCCCAGGCGTACGCCGTGCTCACCGTGCCGCGGCTGCACCTGCGCGTCCCCGTCGCCGAGGGCGTGAGCAGGGCGGGCGTCCTCGACAAGGGGTATGTGGGGCATTACCGCGGCACTCAACAGCCCGGGCAGGCCGGGAACTTCGCGCTCGCGGGGCACCGGAACACGCACGGGGAGCCCTTCCGGTACCTTCCCCGGCTGCGGCCGGGGGACGACATCGAGGTGGAGACACGGACCGCGACCTACACGTACGACGTCGACAAGGTGCTGCCGCGGACCTCGGCGGCGGACTCGGGTGTTCTCCGGGCCGTGCCGCGCTCCCTCGTCCGCCCCGGCCACGGATACGACGAGCCCGGCTACTACATCACCCTGACCACCTGCACCCCCGAATTCACCTCGCGCTACCGGATGGTGGTGTGGGGGAGGCTCGTCTCCACGCGGCCCCGGTGACGCCCACCCCGTCACCCCTCCAGATGGGCGAGGGGCTCGCCGGTGACGGTGTACGGGCGTTCCGGCGGCAGCAACCGCGCCGCCGAGTCCAGGTCACCGGAACTGACTAGGCCGTGGATCTCGTGGGCCAACGGGGTCGTGTCACGGATGGCGACGGTCCACTCGTCTGCGTAGCGTCGTGCGGCCTCGCCGGAGAGGCCGAGTTGCAGAGACCGGTGCGGCAGGGGTCGCAGACGCAGGTCACGCTCGGGGTCCCACTGCACGCGCGTGGGCGCACGCTTCACGTCGCGCTGCCAGGTGGCCCGGTCGGGGTGCACTTCCCGGGCATAGCTCGACAGACACGCCTGACGCAGCGCCCAGTCGAACCCGGCACGGCTGATCTCGACGGCGAGGACGATTTCCTGCCCCGCCTTCGCCCCCCAGCCGCAGCGATACATCATCCACAGGAACGACGGCTTGATCCACGTCATCCTGTCCCGCTTCCACGTGGAGGGGAAGCGGCCTTCGCGGACGGCGGGCAGGCCTATGTCCGGGGAGTAGGCCTGATAGACGGTGACGGTTGATTCCGTGTGGACCGCACGGATCTCGCGCCGTGGTTCTTCCATGGTGTACAGCCTGGGGCCGGCCGGTCGGACGGCCAACTGGTTTTCGGGCGGGTGGGGGCGGTCAGCCGGGGAGGGTTGCCGGGTTGCCGCCGTTGGCCTCGTAGCCGGCCACGGCCAGTGCGCGGTAGACGGCGAACTCGGCGGCCGGGTCGGCGGACAGAGTCCAGGGCAGCGCGCCCACGTGACCGTCGACGTGGATCAGCTGCTGCATGGCCTCCGCCCAGCGCTCGGCACGGACCAGGAAGAAGATCAGCAGATGGCGGACGTGCGCCAGCATCGGGTCGTCGGGCCGGGCCGCGTGCACCGCGTGCAGCGCGCCGTGCATCGCCTTGGTGACGACCTCGCTCCGGTAGAAGCCGGCGACCAGGTTCACCTCCGGGAGGTGCTCGAAGACCGCGAAGAGCGGCAGCGCGGCGAGCAGCGAGCCCTGCGGGGCGCGGGCGGCCGCCGCCTCGGCGAAGGAGTACGCCTGCGCGCGCGAGCCGTGCCACTTCTCGCACCAGTAGTGCAGCGCGGCCAGATGCGCGCCCATGTGGTGCGGGGCGCGGTCGAGGATCTTCAGCCACAGCTGCTCGAACTCGGCCTGCGGATAACCGAGTCCACGGCCGATGGACAGCTCGATGATGTACGGCACCGGGTCGCCGGGGGCCAGCAGGGCCGCCTGTGCGCAGGCGTCCCGGGCCTCCTCCATGATGATCCGGAAGTCGTCGGTGCCCGGTGTCGACGTACGCCAGGCCTGCTGTACCAGGAACTCCGCGTGCACGGCGGCACCGCCCGCGTCCTTGGGCTGCTCGGCACGCCAGACCCGCAGCCACTGGCCGCCCGGCGTCTCGTGCACCCCGCCGGGCCGCTGCTGCAGCTCCAGCGCGGCGGCGCCCGCGAAGGCCTGCACCCGCTGCCAGCGGGTCTCGCCCCCGGCCTCGGTGCCGGCCAGCAACTGTGCGGCGGCCCGGTAGTCCTGGGTGCGCTGCACCAGCTCCAGGACGTCCAGCAGATCCTGGTCCGGGCCCGGCATGCGTATGTCCAGCTCCTCCTGGAGCACGAAGCCGTAGTCCGCCGGGTCGGCGGCGTCCGGGTGACCCGGGTGCACCTGCTCGATCGCCCCGCGCCTACGTCGCATGACCGTGAGCAGGGCGAAGCTCATCAGGAGCAGTGCCATCAGCAGCCAGAGAATCGCCATGCCCCAAGCGAACCAGACGCCGCCGACAATTGGCCAACCCCGCCGTCCGGCTCATGACAGGTCAGCCGGTCCCCGGGGCGGGTGTGGCAGAGAGCGGCAGAAAGTGAGAGCCGGGGCCGGTGTGGTCCGCCCCCGCCCCGCCTCGACGCCGCTCGCGCACCCCGCCCCGCCGTCCCGCCCCGCCTCGACGCCGCTCGCGCACCCCCGCCGTCCCGCCCCGCCTCGACGCCGCTCGCGCACCCCAGCCGTCCCGCCCCGCCTCGCACCCCGTGCCCCGTCCCCCCGTGCGCCTAGGGAAAACCCTTCGGTCGGCGCTCCGTGAGCCGGGCGGGCGTCAGCATCCGGCCGAGCGCACTACGCTCGGTGCACATGAGCGACAGGCACATCAGTCAGCACTTCGAGACCCTCGCGATCCACGCGGGCAACACCGCGGATCCCCTCACCGGCGCGGTCGTCCCGCCGATCTACCAGGTCTCGACCTACAAGCAGGACGGCGTCGGCGGGCTGCGCGGCGGCTACGAGTACAGCCGTAGCGCCAACCCGACCCGGACCGCCCTGGAGGAGAACCTCGCCGCGCTGGAGGGTGGCCGCCGCGGCCTCGCCTTCGCGTCCGGCCTGGCGGCCGAGGACACCCTGCTGCGCACGCTGCTCAGGCCCGGCGACCACGTGGTCATCCCGAACGACGCCTACGGCGGCACCTTCCGCCTCTTCGCCAAGGTCGCCACCCGCTGGGGCGTGGAGTGGTCCGTCGCCGACAGCAGCGACCCGGCCGCGGTCCGCGCCGCGATCACCTCGAAGACCAAGGCCGTCTGGGTGGAGACCCCCTCCAACCCGCTGCTCGGCATCACCGACATCGCCGCCGTCGCTCAGGTCGCCCACGACGCGGGCGCGAAGCTCGTCGTCGACAACACCTTCGCCACGCCCTACCTCCAGCAGCCGCTGGCGCTCGGGGCGGACGTCGTCGTGCACTCCCTGACCAAGTACATGGGCGGGCACTCGGACGTGGTCGGCGGCGCGCTGATCGTCTCCGACCAGGCGCTGGGCGAGGAGCTGACCTACCACCAGAACGCGATGGGCGGGGTCGCCGGCCCGTTCGACTCCTGGCTGGTGCTGCGCGGTGCCAAGACCCTCGCGGTGCGCATGGACCGGCACAGCGAGAACGCCACGAAGATCGCCGACATGCTGACCCGGCACGCGCGCGTGACGAGCGTGCTCTACCCGGGCCTGCCCGAGCACCCCGGCCACGAGGTCGCCGCCAAGCAGATGAAGGCGTTCGGCGGCATGGTGTCCTTCCGGGTCGAGGGCGGCGAGGAGGCCGCCGTCGAGGTGTGCAATCGCGCCAAGATCTTCACCCTTGGCGAGTCGCTCGGCGGCGTGGAGTCCCTGATCGAGCACCCCGGCCGGATGACGCACGCCTCGGCGGCCGGTTCCGCCCTCGAGGTCCCCGCCGACCTGGTGCGCCTGTCCGTGGGCATCGAGAACGTCGACGACCTGCTGGCGGACCTGCAGCAGGCCCTCGGCTAGCGGCCGGTCCGGGGCGTGCGGACGGCGGCCGGCGAGTGCGCCGGCCGCCGTGTGCGGGCGCTCCGGCATCCATTACCGGCTGTTGATCGTCTCCACCCGGTCACCAGCCGGTGATCGGTGGGGACGGTCGTCGCGGGTGTCGGTGGGGACGGGCACCAGGAGGCGATCGGTGGGGACGGTCACCAGCCGGTGACCGGTGGAGTCGTCTGCGAGGGCGGCTCCACCCACGGGTGCGCGCGCGAGGCCCACACGGTGAACGCCACGGCCGCGGCGCAGGCCAGCAGCCACAGCACGCGGCGGGCCACTCGCCGGCGCCGCAGCAGCCGCTCGCCGCGGTGCACCGCCTCCGCGTGCACGTCCACCGGCACCGGCGGCGGAGTCCGCTCCATGATCCGCCGCACGGCCGCCTCCCGCTCGGCCCGGTTCACCGCGGAAGCCCCGTCCGCCGTGGCCGCCACTCCGTCAGCCGTCGGCCAAGGCCGGAGCCAGCGCCGGAGCCAGAGCCGAAGCTGGAGCCGAAGTGGAATCCGGAGCTGAAGCCGCATCCGGAGCTGAGGCCGAATCCGGAGCCGGGGCCGGCGTCGCACGGTGCCAGGAATGGGCCCCGTCGCCTCATGACGGGGCCACCTTCGTGTTCATCGCGCGCGTGGCGGGCGGTCGTACCGGGTGCAGCAGGGTGGCCGCCGCTCGGTCGCAGATGGTCCGGACGCGTTCCGCGGGCAGGCCCAGCAGGGCAGCCGTCTGCTCCTCGGCGACACCTTCGTAGAGCCGGAGCACCAGGACCAGCCGCTCCTGCGGCGTGAGCGTGGCGAGCGGACTGCGCGGATCCGGGCGCCGGGCACGGGCGAGGACGCCGTGCTGGTGCCACGTCGCACGCGCGAAGCGCGTGGCGAGGTACTGGCGCGCGCTGTCGTACGGATCCTCCGCGAGCAGCCGGTCCCAGCGCGCGTAGGTGTGGGCCAGTGACAGGGTCAGCAGGCGGCGCGCGCGCGGATTGGCGGCCGGCGCCTCCGCGGTGAGCAGCGTGGCGGTGTGCAGCAGGCGCCCGGCCGCGCCCGCGACGAACGCCTCGAACTCGCGGGCCCGGCGGGCACCGCGGGACAGCTGACGATCACGCACCACGCCTCCCCCCTTGACGGGGCACCCTCCGGTACGGGACAGGCGGCACCGCGTACGACACAGGGCCCGGTCTCATATGAGGCCAGCGGCGGCCCGGGGTCAAGGGGCCGGAGCCCACCGTTACCGGCCGAGGCGGTGAGCAGGCCTCAGGAGGCCGGCGACTGCTCCCCCGGCGCCACTCCCGGCACCGCCATGCGTGCGGAGAGCGCGCTGTTGAAGCGGGTCAGCAGCGTGCAGAACTCCTCGCGCTCCTCCGGCGCCCAGTCCTGGGTCAGCTCGGCCATGAGCTGACGCCGAGACGAGCGCACCTCCTCCAGGCGGGCGGCCCCGCGCGGGGACAGCTGGAGCACCACCGCGCGGCCGTCCTCCGGGTGCGAGGTGCGCTTGACGAGCCCGGTGTCGACCAGGGGGGCCACCTGCCGGGTGACCGTGGAGGAGTCGATGCCCATGCTCGCGGCGAGTGCCTTGACGCCCATCGGCCCTTCGTTGTCCAGACGGTTGAGCAGCAGATAGGCGGCGCGGTCCATGGAGTTGCGCACCTGCCCGACACCGCCGAGGCGGGTCTGTTCGGCACGCCGGGCGAACACCGCCACCTCGTGCTGGAGGGTGTCGAGGAGGCCGGTGTCACCGACGGTCGTCATGTCCATCGACATTTCAGGTGTTGTGGGCATGGCCGGAGGCTCGCTTCATGGAGGGCTGCTGGGTTGGGGGACAGGGTACGCGGCCGGGCGCCGGGCCGTACCGGCGCTGCGCAAACCGGTCTCGGAGCTTGGTCACACCCGTCGTACGCGACTGTGAACTGCGATGCTGGAGTCATGAGCTACGGTACGGCTGACTCCTTGCGTTCCGTCACCCTCGACGATGTGCGCGGAGCGCAGAAGATGCTCTCGGGCGTCGCACGGGTGACCGCGATGGAAGGCAGCCGGCACCTGTCCCAGCTGGTCGGCGCACCGGTGCACCTGAAGTGCGAGAACCTCCAGCGGACCGGCTCGTTCAAGCTGCGCGGCGCCTACATCCGGATCGCCGGGCTGCTGCCGGAGGAGCGGGCCGCCGGTGTGGTGGCGGCGAGCGCCGGGAACCACGCGCAGGGTGTGGCCCTGGCCTCCTCCCTGCTGGGCGTGCACGCCACGGTGTTCATGCCGAAGGGCGCCCCGCTGCCGAAGATCAGCGCGACCCGGGAGTACGGCGCCGAGGTGCGCCTGCACGGGCAGGTGGTCGACGAGACGCTGGCGGCCGCCGAGGAGTACGCGGCCGAGACGGGCGCGGTGTTCATCCATCCCTTCGACCACCCGGACATCATCTCCGGGCAGGGCACGGTCGGCCTGGAGATCCTGGAGCAGTGCCCGGAGGTGCGCACGATCGTCGTCGGCATGGGCGGTGGCGGGCTCGCGGCCGGCATCGCGGTGGGGGTGAAGACGCTCCGGCCGGACGTCAGGATCGTCGGCGTGCAGGCCGAGGGTGCCGCCTGCTATCCGCCCTCGCTCTCGGCCGGCCGCCCGGTGTCGCTGAAGAACCCGGCGACGATGGCCGACGGCATCAAGGTGGGGCGGCCGGGCGTGGTGCCGTTCGGGATCGTCGGCGAGCTGGTCGACGAGGTGCGCACGGTCAGCGAGGACCGGCTGTCGGCCGCGCTGCTGCTGTGCCTGGAGCGGGCCAAGCTGGTCGTGGAACCGGCCGGGGCGAGCCCGGTCGCGGCGCTGCTGTCGGCACCGGACGCCTTCGAGGGCCCGGTCGTCGCGGTGCTGTCCGGCGGCAACGTCGACCCGGTGCTGATGCAGCGCGTGCTGCGCCACGGCATGGCCGCGCAGGGCCGCTATCTGGCGGTCCGGCTGCGCCTGACGGACCGGCCGGGCGCTCTGGCCACGCTGCTCGGGGTGATGTCGACGGTGGACGCCAACGTGCTGGACGTGAGTCACGTACGAACCGCCCCCCGGCTCGGCTTCACGGAGGCGGAGGTGGAGCTGCACCTCGAGACCAAGGGTCCGGAGCACTGCGTCGAGGTCGAGCAGGCCCTGCGGGACGCGGGTTACACGGTCATGGACTGACGCGTCCGGGCGGTCGCAGGCCGTCCACTGAGGCGGTTGCGCGTTGCGCGGTGATCGGTTGAGCTGCTCGCGAGGTCCTGAGGTCGCGCGGCCACAGGCTCGTCGAGCGGCGCGGGGCATCGGCCGAAGCCGGGTCCGGCCGGTTCGCGGGCATCGCCGAGCCTGGGCCCGTCGGTCGCCGGCCCTGGCTGAACCCGGCCCCGGTCGGTTCGCGGGCACCGGCTCGGGCCACGTGCCACCGGGGGGCCGGGGGATCACTCGTTCGTGTCCATTCGGTCCGGACCCTCTTGAGGAGACGCGATACAACGCGTTATGTTCGATCGCGTGGCCGTCGAACGTCTGTCCTCGCGAAAAGAACAGGCGGATTCGGGCGCGTAAATCTAGCCTTTCCGCAGCATCCCCGACGACGTGGAGACAGACATGCCAGGTGCCATCTATGCCGAAGGCTTGGTGAAGACCTTCGGCGACGTAAGGGCACTGGACGGCGTCGACCTGGACGTGCCCGAGGGCACGGTCCTCGGCCTGCTCGGGCCGAACGGCGCCGGCAAGACGACCGCAGTCCGCTGCCTCACGACACTGCTGCGCCCCGACAGCGGCAAGGCCGTCGTCGCCGGCGTGGACGTGCTGAAGCATCCCGACGCCGTACGCCGCTCGATAGGCCTGTCCGGCCAGTTCGCCGCGGTCGACGAGTACCTGACCGGGCGGGAGAACCTGCAGATGGTCGGGCAGCTCTACCAGATGAGGGCCAAGGCGGCCAAGACACGCGCGGGGGAGCTGCTGGAGCAGTTCCACCTCGCCGACGCCGCCGACCGCCCCGCGAAGACCTACTCCGGCGGCATGCGCCGGCGCCTCGACCTGGCCGCGGCCCTGGTGGTCTCACCGCCGGTGATGTTCATGGACGAGCCGACGACGGGACTCGACCCACGCAACCGCCAGCAGCTGTGGGAAGTCATCAAGCAGCTCGTCTCCGGTGGTACGACCCTGCTGCTGACCACGCAGTATCTGGAGGAGGCCGACCATCTCGCGCACGACATCGCGGTGGTCGACCAGGGCCGGGTCATCGCCAAGGGCACCTCCGACCAGCTCAAGGGCCGCACCGGTGGTGAGCGCGTGGAGGTCGTGGTGCACGCGCGGGAGCACATCGCGAGCGCCGCGGAGGTGCTGCGCGGCTTCGGCAAGGGTGACACCGCGGTCGAGGAGCACACCCGCAAGCTCACGGTGCCTGTCACCGGCGGCGCCAAGCTGCTCGCCGAGGTCATCAGGGAGCTGGACTCCCGTGGGATCGAGATCGACGACATCGGCCTGCGCCGCCCCACCCTCGACGACGTCTTCCTGTCCCTGACGGGACACGTGGCCGAGGCCGAGGCCGGCGGCTCGGACGGGGACGCCGACAGGGACGGGAAGCACGTTCAGCGGGGCCGCAAGGACAGCCGCAAGGAGGCCGTGAAGTGAGTACCGTCACCGACACCGTGCGCGTGGCACCGCAGGGCAACGCCGTCAGCCGGTCGGTCCGCGACTCCATGGTGGTCGCGAAACGCAATCTGATCCGCATGTCCAGAATTCCGGAGATGATCATCTACGGCCTCGTCCAGCCGATCATGTTCGTGGTGCTGTTCACCTACGTCTTCGGCGGCTCCATGCAGATCGGGGGAAGCACCAGCGCGGGCGACTACAAGAACTTCCTGATGGCGGGGATCTTCGCGCAGACCGTCACGTTCGCGACCGCGAGTTCCGGTGCCGGCATCGCCGACGACATGCACAAGGGCCTCATCGATCGTTTCCGCTCCCTGCCGATGGCGCGCGGCGCGGTGCTGACCGGGCGCACGCTCGCCGACCTCGTGCAGACGGCGGTGACCCTGGTCGTGCTCGCCGTGGTCGCCGTGCTGGTCGGCTGGCGCGTCGGCTCGGACGGTGAGACGAACGCCGGCAAGGTCCTCGGCGCCTTCGGACTGCTGCTCCTGCTCGGCTACGCGTTCACCTGGATCGGCGCTCTGATCGGCATGTCCGTCCGCACCCCCGAGGCGGCCACCTCCAGCGGACTGATCTGGCTGTTCCCGGTCACGTTCATCTCCAACGCCTTCGTGGACCCCAGCCACATGACCCCGTGGCTGCGTCACATCGCCGAGTGGAACCCCTTCAGCGCCACCGCGCAGGCCTGTCGCGTGCTGTTCGCCAACCCGGGCCAGTCCACCTCCGCGGCCTGGCCGATGCAGCATCCGGTCTGGGCCTCGCTGATCTACTCCGTCCTGATCACCGCGATATTCCGCACCCTGGCGGTCCGCAAGTACCGCTCGGCCACCGCGTGACGGCGTGACGGAGCCCCATCCATGACGGAGCCCCCGCCATGACGGAGCCCCCGCCATGACGGAGCCCCCGCCATGACGGAGCCGTCGGAGTGACGGAGCCCCCGGCGTCACGGGGGACGCCGGGGGCTCGATGTCACAAGGGACCGGGGCGGCCGGAGTACGGCTCGCCTTCAGCTCAGTCGGAGTACGGCTCAGCCTTCAGGATCTTCACCACGGCTTTCTTGCCGTTCGGCAGCTCGTACTCCGCGTCCTCGCCGACCTTGTGGCCGATCACGCCCGAGCCGAGCGGGGACTGCGGGGAGTACGTCTCGATGTCGGCGCTCGCGTACTCGCGGGAGGCGAGCAGGAACGTCATGGTGTCGTCCTCGTCACCGTCGAAGGCGATCGTGACGACCATGCCGGGCGCGACCGCACCGTCAGCGGACGCCAGGGCCTCACCGACCTTGGCGTTCTCGAGGAGCTGGGTCAGCTGGCGCACACGAAGCTCCTGCTTGCCCTGCTCCTCCTTGGCCGCGTGGTACCCGCCGTTCTCGCGCAGGTCGCCCTCCTCGCGCGCGGCCGCGATCTTGGCGGCGATCTCCGTGCGCGCAGGACCAGTAAGGTACTCAAGCTCGTCCCTGAGCTTGTTGTACGCCTCCTGGGTCAGCCAGGTGACGTTCTCGCTGGTCTGGGTCACAGGGTGCTCCTCGTCGGTACTGGGAATAACAAAGCATCGCCCTACCCAGAAGAATGTTCCCTCTTGGATGGGCGAAACCACGAGCCTAACAATTCAACGGCGTAAGGGGGAGGACATAAGCCGTCAGAATCACATCAACGCAGGTCAGCGTCTACACGCTCCGGGTGAGACCGGGGAGTGTTCGACGGGAGTCAGGCCCCGTGACAGCCGAGCAGCTCGGCCGTCGTCCCCTTGGCCGTCGTACGGAGCGTGACGACCTGATCGATCCGGGTGGCCGAGCCGGTGAAGCGGAAGTCCGCCCGGCCGACCTCGGAGCCGTCCGCGGCCTGGGAGCGCAGGGTGCAGTAGCCCTCGGCGCCGGCGTCCTTGTGGACCTCCAGATGCACCTTGACCGCCTCGCCGGAGGACTCGAAGGTGATCACCTGGGCGCTGATCTCGGTCTGCGCGATGTAGTGATAGGCGAAGTAGCCCACCAGGGCGAGCAGGGCCGCGCCGAGTACGGTGCCGGCGATCTTGAGCCTGCGGTCGGCGCGCTCGTCCGAGGAGCGGCCGTAGCGGCCCTCGGGCAGCCGCGTGCTAGCCGTACTCATGATCGTCCTCTCGGCAAAGGGGGACGTATGTCCCGAAAGGGGCCTTGAGGCAGGTCCCTGGAATTATTCGTGCCCCGATTCGGTCACTATAGAAGCCGCCGATCGCACCCGAAGACACCGGGGCGCCGACTTACCGAGGATTGAGTCTTGACTGACCAGCTGCGACTGATGGCCGTTCACGCGCACCCCGACGACGAGTCGAGCAAGGGCGCGGCCACCATGGCGAAGTACGTGTCCGAGGGGGTGGACGTGCTGGTGGTGACCTGCACCGGCGGAGAGCGCGGGTCCATCCTCAATCCCAAGCTGCAGGGCGACAAGTACATCGAGGAGCACATCCACGAGGTACGCAAGAAGGAGATGGACGAGGCCCGGGAGATCCTCGGCGTCAAGCAGGAGTGGCTCGGCTTCGTCGACTCGGGTCTGCCCGAGGGCGATCCGCTGCCTCCGCTGCCCGACGGCTGCTTCGCCCTCGAGGACGTCGACAAGGCGGCCGGTGAGCTGGTGAAGCAGATCCGCTCCTTCCGTCCCCAGGTGATCACCACCTATGACGAGAACGGCGGCTACCCGCACCCCGACCACATCATGACCCACAAGATCTCCATGGTGGCGTTCGAGGGGGCGGCGGACACCGAGAAATACCCCGAGAGCGAGTTCGGGCCCGCCTACCAGCCGCAGAAGCTCTACTACAACCAGGGCTTCAACCGCCCCCGCACCGAGGCGCTGCACCACGCGATGCTCGACCGCGGCCTGGAGTCGCCGTACGGGGACTGGCTCAAGCGCTGGAGCGAGTTCGAGCGCAAGGAGCGGACCCTGACCACGCACGTGCCGTGCGCGGACTTCTACGAGATCCGCGACAAGGCGCTGATCGCCCACGCCACGCAGATCGACCCCGACGGCGGCTGGTTCAGGGTCCCGATGGAGCTGCAGAAGGAGGTCTGGCCGACGGAGGAGTACGAGCTGGCGAAGTCCCTCGTCGATACTTCCCTCCCCGAGGACGACCTCTTCGCGGGCATCCGGGACAATGCCTGACATGAGCGCAAGCCTGGCAACGACGCATCTTGTCTCCCTGGCCGACCAGTACGACAAGAACAAGGTCACCCCCGGTGTCCTCGGCTTCATCGTGTTCGCGGTGATGGCCCTGGCGGTGTGGGGGCTGATGAAGTCGATGAGCAAGCACATGCAGAAGGTCGACTTCAAGGAGGCGGACGCCCCCGGCGAGGAGACGGCCGAGCACAGCGGCAAGGCCGAGACCGTCGGCGGGACCAAGCCAGGACGCGGCTGAGGCGGCGGGCAGGGCCGAGGCGCGGCCCAGGCCGAGGCGGCGGCCAGGCCCGGCGGCGGGGCGGCCGGTCCGCCCCGGCCCCGGCAATCGGCCCCCCGCACCTGGCCCCCAGCCCCGGCGATCGGCCCCGGGCAACCGGCCCCCCGACACCGGGCTCACGGCCCGGGGATCCGCTCTCGGGCCCGGCATCCGGCCGGCCACCGGCTCGCCGGTTCCGGAAGTCTGCCCTCCGCCGTCGCCCCGCCCTCTGCCCCGGCTCCGACACGCCCTCTGCCCCCGGCTCCGGCACGCCCTCGCCCCACCCCCCTCACGGTGTCACCGCGACCTGTACGCCCATGACCTCCCGGGCCTGGCGGGCCGGGGTGAGGCCGAGCTGCCAGGCCTGCCAGCCCGATTCGAGCTGGATGCCGCGTTCCAGCAGTAGCGCGTATGCCGCGGTGTAGTCGGTCAGTTTCCCGTCGCGCAGCGGATGCGTGGCGCGGGCCAGCTCGGCCAGCTCCTCCTGGGCGACCGCCGTGCCCACCTCCACCCCGCCCGGCGCCGCGTACGGCAGCAGCGTGCAGCGCAGGAAACGCGCCCAGTCCTCGCCGCGCCGGTCGCCGTAGGACGTGAACAGGGCCAGCGCCTCGTCGCACAGGGCCAGCGCCTGCTGGGTGCGGGCGTTGCCCGCGTCGACCACCGCCAGCTCCAGGCAGGTCCAGGCCTCGCCGTCGGCGACACCGATGCGCTGGAAGTCGGCGCGGGCGTCCACGAGCAGCTGGCGGGCGAAGCCGGAGTTGCGCAGCGAGCCGGTCTGCGCGGCCCGCTGGTCCCGGGTGACCCGCGCCGAGTGGTGCCGGGCGCAGGCCAGGCCGTAGACGTCCCGCATCCGGGAGAACATCGTGCGGGACCGCTCCAGGTCGCGCACCGCCTGATCCAGGTCCCCGGCCTCCTCCAGCGCCTGCCCGAGGTAGTACAGCGTCCACGCCTCGCCGCGCGCGTCCTCGTTCTCCCGGTGCCGGACGGCCGCCTGCCGCAGCCCCTGGACGGCGGCCGAGGTGTCGCCGTCCACCAGCCGGGCCCGGGCCAGCTGGGTCAGCGCCCAGGCCTCCCCGCGGGCGTCGCGGGTACGGCCGTACCGCTCCAGGGCGGCCCGCAGCTCCGTCTCGGCGCGCGGTACGTCACCGAGGCGCAGCACCACCTGGCCGAGCTGGAAGTGGGCCCACGCCTCGCCGTGCAGTGAGCCGCCCTCGCGGTGCAGGACCAGGGACCGGGTGAGCAGGTCCAGAGCCTGGGCCGGCCGGGCCCGGTCCCGCTGGACCGCCGCCAGCGCGTGCATCGTCCAGGCCCGGTCCGTCGCCAGCTCCGGCGCCTCCTGGAGATCCAGCGCCTCCTGGAGCTTGGCAGCAGCCTCCGTGAGGTTGCCCTGGTGGTGCAGCGTGATCCCCAGCGAGCACAGCGCGCGGGCCGCGCCGGCGTCGTGGTGGGCCTCCCGGTACAGGTCCACGACCGAGGCCAGCGTGGTGCGGGCCTTGTCCAGCTCGCCCAGTTGCCGGGCCGCGATACCGGTGCGCCACTGCACCGAGCGCACCAGCAGCCCCTGGTCCACCGACTGGGCCAGCTCGCTGATCTCACCGAGGCGGTACAGGTCGCCGCGCAGCAGGCAGTAGTCGCACAGCGCGCCGAGCAGGTTGAGCACGGGCGCCTGGTTCACCCCCTCCGCGTGCCGCAGGGCCGCGGTGATGAAGCTGGACTCGTCGTCCAGCCAGCGCAGCGCCTCGTCGAGGGAGGTGAAGCCGTGCGAGCCGAACCGGTTCGAGCGGGTCGACATGTTGCCGTCGACCAGGCGGAGCACCGAGTCGGCCAGTTCGGCGTAGTTCACGATCAGCCGCTCCTGCGCCGCCGTGCGCTCGGCCGGATCCTCCTCGTCCGCCAGCCGGGCCTGGGCGAAGGCGCGCACCAGGTCGTGCAGCCGGTACCGGCTGCCGCGCACGTGGTCGATGAGTCCGGCCCGCGCGAGCGCCGCCAGCTGCCGGCCGGCCTCGGCCTCGTCCGTGGCGAGCAGCGCGGCGGCGGCCGCCCCGCCGAGCGAGGCGCGGCCCGCGAGGGAGAGCCTCCGCAGCAGTCGGCGGGCGGGCTCCGGCTGGTCGGTGTAGCGCAGCCACAGCACGCGCTCCACCGGCTCCACCGGGCCGTACGCGTCCAGGTCGGTGGCCAGCTGCCGGGGTGAGCGCGGGCCGAGCGCGGAGCCCGCGATCCGAAGCGCCAGCGGCAGGCCCCCGCACAGCGCGTGGACCCGGTCGGCGGAGTCGGCGTCGTACGGGCCCGACGCGTCCTCGGCGGCCGCGCTCAGCAGCTCCTCGGCGCCCGCCGCGTCCAGCGGTTGCACCGGCAGGTGGTGCACCCATGCCGGCAGGTCCGCCGGCAGGTCCAGGGCCGCACGGGCGGTGACCAGGACGAGGCTGTCGGAGCGTTCCGGCACCAGGGCCCGCACCTGCTCCGGGTCGGACGCGTCGTCCAGCACGATCGTCACCGGCAGTCCCGTCAGCTGCTGGTGGTACAGCTCGCCGAGCCGCTTCACCTGCTGGTCGGGGGAGGAGCGCTCCCGGAACAGCAGTTGCTCGCGGGGCGCGCCCAGGCGGTTGAGCAGGTGCAGCAGCGCGTCCCGGGTGGACAGGGGGGCCTCCTCACGGCTGCCGCCGCGCAGGTCGACCACCACCGCGCCCCGGAAGTGGTCCCGCAGCTCGTGCGCCGCGCGCACCGCGAGCGTGGTCCGGCCCGAGCCGGGCTCGCCGTGCAGGACGACCACCGTCGGCCGGGTCTCGGTGGCCGCCCGGGCCGCCTGTGCCCACTGCCGGATCCGCCCCAGCTCCTGCCGCCGCCCGGCGAACGGGCCCTCCGAATCCGGCAGTTGGCCGAACGACTGCTCCAGCACGGTGCGCCTGCGGGCCGCCGCGCTCTTGTCCGTGCCGCGCAGGGCCGGCCCACCCGCCTTCTTCGGGCCGGTGGAGGCGGTGAGCACCCGCTGCTGGTCCAGGAACGGGCGGATACCCCGCACCTCCAGCGCGGTCAGCCACTGCAGCCGCAGCTGCTCCGGACCGCCGGGCTGACCGGCCCGGCCCGCGCGGTGGTGGGCGGCCGGCAGATGCGACCCGGTCACCCTCACCACCGTGGCGGCGGCGCCCGCCGCGCCCGCGACGGCACCGGCACCGACGGCCGTGCCGGCCCCGGTGCCGAGGGACACGTCGGCCACCGCGGCGGCGAGCGCGGCGACGGCCGCCGCGAGCAGGGCGGTTCCGGCGCCCTGGCGGGCGAAGCGCCGGCCGAAGGTCAGCCGGCCCGCCTCGGCTTCGTCCAGTGCGCGCGTGTAGGCCTCGTACTCCTCGCCGGCCGGGCCCGCGATCACGTCCAGCGCGCCGCGTGCCCGCGACAGCAGCAGCTGACCGTCGATCCGGCCGCCCGAGCGCCGTACCTCCTCCTCCACGGCCCGCGCCAGCAGCCGCTCGGCTTCCGCCCGATGGTTGTCCCGCATGTCCCGTCCCCCTCCGGCGGCAACTCCCTTGCCCACGAGTGTCCTTCGCGGACGGCGGGAGCGCGAGGGGTGGTGATCGGAAGGTAATGCGAGAAGCCGCACCCCGGGCGGGTGGAGAAGCCGCACCCCGGGCGGGCGGAGAGGGCGCACCCCGGGTGGGTGGAGAGGCCGCACCCCGGGTGGGTGGAGAGGCCGCGCGGGTGGGCGGAGAGGCCGCACCCCCCCCGGGTGAGTGGAGACGCCTCACGGGTGGGTGGAGAGGCCGCACCCCGGGCGTGGCACCGGTGTGCCGTCGTGCGCGGAGAAGCCGTTCCCCCCGCTTGTGCGGAGAAGCCGTACCCCAGGCTTGTGCGGAGAAGCCGTAGCCCGGGCGTGGCACCGGTGTGCCGCCGTGCCGGAGAAGCCGTACTCCCCGCTTGTGCGGAAGGAGCCGCCGACCGGCCGCCCCGCCGCCCCGGCGCCCTCGGATCCGCCGGGCCCGTACGGCGGCACGCCCGGTGCCCGGCGTCCCTCTCCGTGGTACCGGAGCCCGTGGGAGAGTGGAACGGTGAACCGACTGGCCCATGAGACGTCCCCGTATCTGCTCCAGCACGCCGACAACCCCGTCGACTGGTGGCCCTGGTCGGCCGAGGCCTTCACCGCGGCCCGCGAGGCCGGCAGACCCGTACTGCTGAGCGTCGGCTACAGCAGCTGCCACTGGTGTCACGTGATGGCTCACGAATCGTTCGAGGACCAGGCCACCGCCGACTACCTCAACGAGCACTTCGTCAACATCAAGGTGGACCGCGAGGAGCGCCCCGACGTCGACGCCGTCTACATGGAGGCCGTGCAGGCGGCCACCGGGCAGGGCGGCTGGCCGATGACCGTCTTCCTCACCCCGGACGCCGAGCCCTTCTACTTCGGCACCTACTTCCCGCCCGCCCCGCGACACGGCATGCCCTCCTTCCGGCAGGTGCTGGAGGGCGTCCAGCAGGCCTGGAGCACCCGGCGCGACGAGGTCGGCGAGGTCGCCGGGAAGATCGTGCGGGATCTCTCCCAGCGGGAGATCAGCCACCAGGGCACCCGGCCGCCCGGCGAGCAGGAACTCGCCCAGGCCCTGCTCGGACTCACCCGTGAGTACGATCCGCAGCGCGGCGGGTTCGGCGGCGCGCCCAAGTTCCCGCCGTCCATGGTCCTGGAGTTCCTGCTGCGCCACCACGCCCGCACCGGTGCCGAGGGCGCTCTGCAGATGGCCCGGGACACCTGCGAGCGTATGGCCCGGGGCGGCATGTACGACCAGCTCGGCGGCGGTTTCGCCCGCTACTCCGTCGACCGTGACTGGGTGGTGCCGCACTTCGAGAAGATGCTCTACGACAACGCCCTGCTCTGCCGCGTCTACGCGCACCTGTGGCGGGCCACCGGCTCCGGCCTCGCCCGCCGGGTCGCCCTGGAGACCGCCGACTTCCTGGTGCGCGAACTGCACACGGACGAGGGCGGGTTCGCCTCGGCGCTCGACGCCGACAGCGACGACGGCACGGGCAGGAACGTCGAGGGCGCGTACTACGTCTGGACGTCCGAGCAGCTCGGCACCGTCCTCGGCGAGGACGACGGCCGGCTCGCGGCGCGGTACTTCGGGGTGACCGACGAGGGCACCTTCGAGCACGGGCAGTCGGTCCTGCAACTCCCGCACACCGACGAGGTGTTCGACACCGAGAGGATCGCGTCCGTACGGAGCCGGCTGCTGCGCGAGCGGGCCGGGCGTCCCGCGCCCGGCCGGGACGACAAGGTCGTCGCCGCCTGGAACGGCCTCGCGATCGCCGCGCTCGCCGAGACCGGCGCCTACTTCGACCGGCCCGACCTGACCGAGGCCGCTCTCGGCGCGGCCGACCTCCTCGTCCGTGTGCATCTTGACGAACACGGCCGCCTCGCCCGGACCAGCAAGGACGGCAGGGTCGGGCCCAACGCGGGCGTCCTGGAGGACTACGCCGACGTCGCCGAGGGCTTCCTCGCACTCGCGTCCGTGACCGGGGAGGGCGTCTGGCTGGACTTCGCCGGGCTCCTCCTCGACCACGTGCTGGCCCGCTTCACCGACCCGGAGAGCGGCGCCCTGTACGACACCGCCTCCGACGCCGAGGCGCTCATCCGCCGGCCCCAGGACCCCACCGACAACGCCACCCCCTCCGGCTGGAGCGCGGCGGCCGGTGCCCTGCTGAGCTATGCGGCGCACACCGGCTCCGAGCCCCACCGGACCGCCGCGGAGCGGGCGTTGGGCGTCGTCCAGGCCCTCGGGCCGCGCGTGCCGCGGTTCGTCGGCTGGGGGCTGGCCGTCGCGGAGGCGCTGCTCGACGGGCCGCGGGAGGTGGCGATCGTCGGCGCGGATCCGACCGGTGAGGCGTCGGTCGCCCTGCACCGCACGGCCCTGCTGGCGACCGCGCCGGGCGCCGTCGTGGCCTACGGGGTCCCGGGCGGCGACGAGTTTCCGCTCCTGGCCGGCCGGCCGCTCGTGGGCGGTGAACCGACGGCGTACGTCTGCCGCGATTTCACGTGTGACGCCCCGACGACCGACCCGGACCGCCTGCGCACGGCACTGAACGGCTGAGCCGCGGTCCGCCGCCGTCCCGCGGGCGGACCGCCGTCCCGCCTTCCCGCGGTCCGCCCGCGGGACGGCGGATGCCGGATCGGACCGGCGGAGCGCGCGGGAGTGGCCCGGCGTGCCGAGCGGCCGGCCCGGACCCCGCCTCGCCGGCCTGTGGGCCGCCTGGGGCCGGGGCGGTGTGGCACGCGCCGACGCAGGCGTCAGGCGCCGCCGAGGATCAGCGCCGCCAGCGTGAGCTGGGCGCCCCACTGCACGCCGCCCGGCCCCGGGCGATCGGCTCCCGTACTCAATCCCGCTGGGTACGCATG
Source organism: Streptomyces sp. NPDC048514 (assembly GCF_043199955.1). NCBI lineage: Bacteria > Bacillati > Actinomycetota > Actinomycetes > Kitasatosporales > Streptomycetaceae > Streptomyces > Streptomyces sp. NPDC048514. The sequence goes on from NZ_JBICWT010000005.1 coordinate 174,854, forward strand.
CTCAACGCCCGCTCCACGACCGCCTCCAACTGCTCGTGGTGGGCGCCCTTCCAGTAGGCGCGCCCGCAGGACGTGCACCGGGCGAAGACGTCGTAGCCGCGCTGGGTGCCGCCCTTGAGCTGGTCGGCGACCTCCTCCTTGGTCGCCGCCGCGAGCAGGCCGTTGCAGGCGGTGCAGCGGGTCCACGGGTGCAGGTCGGGGGCGAAGCGTTCGAGGACGTCGTGCAGCTGGTCCTCGGGGCGGGTGCTGTAGACGAAGGCGCCGGCCCACAGCTCGCGGCGGTGCAGCAGGCCCCGGTCGCGGCTGAGCATCACCCGCTTCTCGGCGGCCGAGCGGGCGGCCAGCGCCGGATCGCCGATGTCGGTCGACTCGTAGGCGGTGTCGACGCCGAGGAGGCGCAGCCGGCGCGCGAGGGTGCCGAGGTGGACGTCGAGGAGGAAGCGGAGGGGGGCGCCGGGTACCCGCTGGGGGCGCCGGACCGGGCGGACGCCGACGCGTTCGCCGGCCCGCGGGACGTGCGAGGGCGGTACCTCGTGGCCGTTCACCACCAGTGCGCCGACCTCGGTGAGCGGGACGCCGAGGGACTCGACGACGTGGCCGAGGGTCGAGACGCCGTCCGTGGTGAGCGCGGTGGCGGCCGAGCGCCGGGCGGGCGGCACGAACACGTGCAGGGCGGGGGCGACTTCGACGTGGATCTCGGGTCCGTTCACCCCGTCAGGATGCCACGGGGGCCGCCGTCGGTCTCAGGGGTTCTCGGCGGGCAGGCCGTGCTCCATGACGTCCAGGGCCCGGCCCATGAGCTCCCGCAGATCGCCCTCGAAACCGTTCTCCGCCCAGTACATGGAGACTTCCATCATCGAGCCGATGAGCCCCATCGCGTGGACGCGCACTTCGAGGCTCTCCGGATTGCGGCCCGTGCGGTCCGCGATGGCCTGGCGGAGCAGGCGCCCGGTCTCCGACATGCTCTCGAACATCCGGGAGCGGACGGCGGGGACCTGGACCCCGAGCCGCGCCCGTAGCCGGAGCACCTCCGGCTCCTCCTCGCTCAGCTCCAGGGCCTTGCCCATCACGTACCGCAGCGAGTCCATCCACGGCTCGCCCGCCGGCCGCGCGCGCAACTCACCCAGCATCAGGGGGTCGTACTCGTCGGTGAGGACGATGTCCTCCTTGGTCGGGAAGTAGCGGAAGACGGTGGACGGCGACACCTCGGCCCGGTCGGCGATCTGCTCGATCGTCGTCGCGTCGTACCCCTGTTCCTCGATCAGTGAGTACGTCGCGGCGCGGATCGCCTCCCGGGTCTTGATCTTCTTGCGCTCCCGCAGTCCGGGGCGGGTGGCGTCGGCGGGGGAGTAGGGGGGTCGTGCGGCCGTCATGCGGGTCATTGTCCGCCATCGGTCGCGGAGGCGGCCAGCTCCGGGGCGCGCTTCGGCGCGTGGGCCGGTCCCGCGGGGCATCAGGGCCGCGGGCACGACGATGTCGGGACCCGCGTTCCGGACCTCGGTGGGAGCGAATATCAAAGGAAAGCAGCTTTCGAAGCCGTGTGACCGTCAGTAGACACCGGCCCCAGGGCATGAAGAAGGCCACGGCGGGGAGCCGTGGCCGGTGGGGGCGGGGGGGGTCACGCGTGCTGGTAGGCCACCAGTGAGATGCCGACGTAGTGGACGACGAACGCGGCGAGGGTGAGGGAGTGGAAGACCTCGTGGAAGCCGAACCAGCGCGGTGACGGGTTCGGCCGCTTGATGCCGTAGACGACGCCTCCGGCGCTGTAGAGCAGGCCGCCGACGACGACCAGGACCAGGACGGCGACGCCGCCGGCGCGCATGAAGTCGGGCAGGAAGAAGACGGCGGCCCAGCCCATCGCGATGTAGCACGGCGTGTAGAGCCAGCGCGGGGCGCCGACCCAGAAGACGCGGAAGACGATGCCGGCCGCGGCGGCGCCCCAGATCCCCCACAGCAGCCAGCGGCCCTTGCCGCCGGGCAGGAGCAGCGCGGTCAGCGGGGTGTAGGTGCCCGCGATGATCAGGAAGATGTTGGCGTGGTCGAGGCGACGCAGGACGCCGTCCATGCGGGGGCTCCAGTTGCCCCGGTGGTACAGCGCGCTGACGCCGAAGAGCAGACAGGCCGTCAGGACGTAGACGCCGCAGGCGATGCGGCCTCTGGAGGAGTCGGCGAGGGCGGTGAGCACGAGTCCCGCGATGAGTACGGCCGGGAACATGCCGAGATGCAGCCAGCCCCGGAGCCTGGGCTTCACCGGATGCGGCAAGGAGAGCGCGACGGGACCGCGGCCGGCGGCCGGCGGGTCCGTGGGCGCGTCGGAGGCGGACGCAGTCATGGGCCGCATCGTACCTACGCCACCGTAGGCCGGTCGTCAATGAGGGGTCATGAAAGGCCCCGGAGCGCCGCCTGGCAAAAAGTCCTTCAGCTGAACCCAACGTGGACGCAAAGAATCACGGAAACCGTGGGATTCCTCACGCTGCTCACCTGTGATGCCCTCTGGACAGATGGGCACTAAACTCGGATGATCAAATGAGTGCGGTCGGCACCGGATGAGCGGCTACGAAGCATCCGGGCCGCGGCCCCCACGGGGCGAACAAAGACATAAACCCCTCTTTTAGGAGCGATCGTGGCGCGCGACAACGCGGCTCCCACCGGCGTCCCCACCAACCACCAGGAACTGATCTCGTGGGTCGACGAGATCGTCGAACTGACCCAGCCGGACAGTGTGGTCTGGTGCGACGGTTCCGAGGCCGAGTACGAGCGGCTGTGCGAGGAGCTGGTGGCCAAGGGCACCTTCAAGAAGCTCGACCCGGTCAAGCGCCCGCACTCCTACTACGCCGCCTCCGACCCGACCGACGTCGCGCGCGTCGAGGACCGGACCTTCATCTGCTCCGAGAAGGAGGAGGACGCGGGTCCCACCAACCACTGGAAGGCCCCCGCCGAGATGCGGGAGATCTTCTCCGGTGACAAGGGCCTGTTCCGCGGCTCCATGCGCGGCCGCACGATGTACGTCGTGCCCTTCTGCATGGGCCCCCTCGGCTCCCCGCTGTCCGCGCTCGGCGTGGAGATCACCGACTCCGCCTACGTCGCCGTCTCCATGCGCACCATGACGCGCATGGGCCAGGCCGTCCTGGACGAGCTGGGCGACGAGGGCTTCTTCGTCAAGGCCGTCCACACCCTCGGCGCCCCGCTGGAGCAGGGCCAGGACGACGTGCCGTGGCCCTGCAACTCCACCAAGTACATCTCGCACTTCCCGGAGGACCGCGAGATCTGGTCCTACGGCTCCGGCTACGGCGGCAACGCCCTGCTGGGCAAGAAGTGCTACGCCCTGCGCATCGCCTCCGTCATGGCCCGCGACGAGGGCTGGCTGGCCGAGCACATGCTGATCCTCAAGCTCACCCCGCCGCACGGCGAGTCGAAGTACGTGGCCGCCGCCTTCCCGAGCGCCTGCGGCAAGACCAACCTCGCCATGCTGGAGCCCACGATCTCCGGCTGGACCGTGGAGACCATCGGCGACGACATCGCCTGGATGCGCTTCGGCGAGGACGGCCGCCTCTACGCGATCAACCCCGAGGCCGGCTTCTTCGGCGTCGCGCCCGGCACCGGTGAGCACACCAACGCCAACGCGATGAAGACGCTGTGGGGCAACGCGGTCTTCACGAACGTGGCGCTCACCGACGACGGCGACGTCTGGTGGGAGGGCATGACCGAGGAGTCGCCCGCCCACCTGACGGACTGGAAGGGCAACGACTGGACGCCGGCCTCCGAGACCCCGGCCGCGCACCCCAACGCCCGCTTCACCGTGCCCGCGTCGCAGTGCCCGATCATCGCGCCGGAGTGGGAGGACCCCAGGGGCGTGCCGATCTCGGCGATCCTCTTCGGCGGCCGCCGCGCCACCGCGGTGCCGCTGGTGACCGAGTCCTTCGACTGGAACCACGGCGTCTTCCTCGGCGCCAACGTGGCCTCCGAGAAGACCGCCGCCGCCGAGGGCAAGGTCGGCGAGCTGCGCCGCGACCCCTTCGCGATGCTGCCCTTCTGCGGCTACAACATGGGTGACTACATGGCCCACTGGGTCGACGTCGCCAAGGACAAGGACCAGGCCAAGCTGCCGAAGATCTACTACGTCAACTGGTTCCGCAAGAACGACGCCGGCAAGTTCGTCTGGCCCGGCTTCGGCGAGAACAGCCGCGTGCTGAAGTGGATCGTGGAGCGTCTGAACGGCGAGGCCGAGGGCGTCGAGACCCCGATCGGCGTCCTGCCGACGCGGGACGCGCTGGACACGAACGGCCTCGAACTGGCCGACTCCGACCTGGACTTCCTGCTCACGGTCGACAAGGAGATCTGGCGCGAGGAGGCGGCCCTCGTCCCCGAGCATCTCGACACCTTCGGCGACCACACCCCCAAGGAGCTGTGGGACCAGTACCGCGCGCTGGTGGAACGCCTGGGCTGAACAGCCGCTGAAGACCCCACGGCCGGCCAGGATGTGCCCTGACCAGCGATCGTCACGACCGGCCGTGGCACAACCCGAGGGGCCCCGCACAGGGATGTGCGGGGCCCCTGGCTTTCCCGGCCCGGCCGGGTCCGGGATGCCCGCCGGAGCCGGAGCCGGAGCCGGAGCCGGAGCAGGAGCAGGAGCCGGTGCGGTGTGTGGCGCCCGGTCCGCGCGTCGCTTCGGGTGCACGCGGACCGGGGCCGATCGAGGGACCCCGGAGGGTCAGTGGGCGGTGCTGAGTTCCTTGGGGTCGGCCAGGGCGGCCGTGTGCGCGTCCATCCGTTCGGCCGCGAGGATCGCCGCCGAGGTGTCCGCGCGCGAGGCGGCGACCACGAGCGCGCGGCCGGCGAGGGTGTGTGCGCGCCGGTGCAGGGCGACAGGGTCTCCGGCCGCGGCCGGTGTGGCGCGCAACGGCGCGCGCCCTCCCCGCAGTCGGCCGATCTCGCCGGCGAGGCGTTCCGCGGCCGTGTCCAGGCCGGGCAAGGGCGTCAGGGCGCGCAGCTCGTCGGTGACCGCGAGCAGGGCGGCGAGGTGGCCGGCGAGCTGGATGTCCAGTTCCTCCTCGCGCGTCCGGTGGGGGAAGTCCGAGGGGGTGCCGGCCATCGTGCTGTGGATCGACTTGGTGCGGATCGGCTCGTACATGGGGGATGGCCTCCTGTGCGCTGACAGGAAACCATCCTAGCTTGGATTTCGTCTAAAGTTGAGTCGGGTCACGGACTGCGGTCCGGCGGTCTCCGTCCGCTACGACTGGCCGTATCCGTCCAGGAAGTTCCCGATGCGGGTCACCGCGTCCCGGAGGTCCCCGACCGACGGCAGGGTCACCACCCGGAAGTGGTCCGGCTCGGGCCAGTTGAAGCCCGTGCCCTGGACGACCATGATCTTTTCCTGGCGCAGCAGGTCCAGAACCATCCGCCGGTCGTCCTTGATCTTGAACACCTGCGGGTCCAGGCGCGGGAAGAGGTACAGCGCGCCCTTGGGCCGTACGCAGCTCACGCCGGGAATCTGCGTCAGCAGCTCGTAGGCGGTGTCGACCTGTTCCTTCAGGCGGCCGCCCGGCAGTACCAGTTCGTTGATCGTCTGGCGCCCGCTGAGCGCGGCGACCACTCCGTGCTGGCCGGGCATGTTGGCGCACAGCCGCATGTTCGCCAGGATCGTCAGGCCCTCGATGTAGGAGTCGGCGTGGGCGCGCGGGCCGGAGATCGCCATCCAGCCGACCCGGTATCCGGCCACCCGGTACGCCTTCGACATGCCGTTGAAGGTGAGGGTGAGCAGGTCCGGGGCGATCTTCGCGGTCGGGGTGTGCGTGGCGCCGTCGTAGAGGATCTTGTCGTAGATCTCGTCGGAGCAGACGAGCAGGTTGTGCCGGCGGGCGATGTCCGTCAGGCCCTTCAGCATCGCCTCGTCGTAGACCGCGCCCGTGGGGTTGTTCGGGTTGATGACGACGATGGCCTTGGTGCGGTCGGTGACCTTGCGCTCGACGTCGGCGAGGTCGGGCATCCAGTCCGACTGCTCGTCGCAGCGGTAGTGCACCGCCGTGCCGCCGGAGAGGGAGACGGCCGCCGTCCACAGCGGGTAGTCCGGTGCGGGGACGAGGACCTCGTCGCCGTCGTCCAGCAGGCCCTGCATGGCCATCACGATCAGCTCGGAGACGCCGTTGCCGATGAAGACGTGCTCGACGTCCGTCTCGATGCCGAGGGTCTGGTTGTGCATGACGACCGCGCGACGCGCGGCCAGCAGGCCCTTGGCGTCGCCGTAGCCGTGTGCGGAGGAGACGTTGCGAAGGATGTCTTCCAGGATCTCCGGCGGGCACTCGAAGCCGAAGGCGGCGGGGTTGCCGGTGTTCAGCTTCAGGATGCGGTGGCCGGCCGCCTCCAGCCGCATCGCCTCCTCGAGCACCGGGCCCCGGATCTCGTAACAGACGTTGGCGAGCTTGGTCGACTGGATCACCTGCATGCTCGTGAGCTTACGGGCCGGCCGTGCCCGCCGGCCCGTGTTTTCCGACACGTGAGACCAGGAAGTTCGCCCGGATATCACCGCGTACCGTCCCGGGAGTCGCTTGACTCCCGGAATCCGCTGTCATGTCCACCGAACGTGAGTGCGGCACGGGGGGTGGGCGGCGCCGGGTGGCGATCGTCGCCGGGGCCTCGGGGTGGCCCGGACCGCCGCGGTGATCGCCGGCGCGGCCCGGCGGGGGGCACGGCCGCGGCCGAGGCGCGGGACGGCCCCGCCGGCCGGTGAGCGCCGGCAGGGCCGCCGCCACCCGCATCCGTGCCGGCGTGGGAGAGCCGCGCCGGGGGAGTCCCGGCCGGACATGTCGTCAAGTAAGCGGTGTGGCGGGTGAGATGGCCGCCGTTCCGCACAGGGAAACCCCTATGACCTGACCCGCCGTCTTGTTCGCACCCCTCTCAGCATTGAGAATGCGCATGACAAACGATGCAAGGGCGGCCGGAAGATGTCCGGTCGCCCAAGTCGTAAGAGGGGACCCCCACATGAACAAGCCTCTCCTTGCCGCGTTGTCCTCCCTGGCGATAGCCGGGCTGGGCGCGACCCCGGCGGTCGCCGCGTCGCACACCGCCGCCCCGCAATCCGCCAAGGCGGTCAAGGCCACGGTGAGCTTCGCCGGTACCGTCTCGCTCAGCAACTGCTCCGGCTCCGTCATCCGCTTCCCCAACTCCGCGGACAGCGACCCGGCGCTCGTGCTGACCAACGGCCACTGCCTGGAGACCGGCTTCCCCGAGCCGGGCGAGGTCATCACCGGCCAGTCCTCCAGCCGTACCTTCGGCCTGCTGAACTCCGCCGGCAGCAAGGTCGCCACGCTCCGCGCCAACCAGGTCGTCTACTCGACCATGACGGACACGGACGTCACGATCTACCGCACCACCACGACGTACGCGGCGATCAAGAGCTCGTACGGCATCAGCCCGCTCACCGTGCAGGACACGCACCCGACCGCCGGCACGGCCATCAAGGTGGTCTCCGGTTACTGGAAGCGGATCTACAGCTGCAACGTCGACGGCTTCGTGTACCGGCTGAAGGAGGGCGACTGGACCTGGAAGGACTCGCTCCGCTACACCTCCTCCTGCAACACCATCGGCGGCACCTCGGGCTCGCCCGTCGTCGACACCACGACCGGCAAGGTCGTCGCCGTCAACAACACCGGCAACGAGGACGGTGAGCGCTGCACCGAGAACAACCCCTGCGAGGTGGACGCCAACGGGACGGTGACCGTCCGGCAGGGCATCAACTACGCCGAGGAGACCTACAACATCCCGGCCTGCTTCACCACCGGCAACAAGCTCAACCTGAGCGCCACCGGCTGCACCCTGCCCAAGCCGTAGCCGTAGCCGTAACCGAAGTCCGGGCTGGAGTTGCAGCCGGAGCCGGAGCCGGAGCCGGAGCCGGAGCCGGAGCCGGAGCCGGAGCCGGAGCCGGAGCCGGAGCCGGAGCCGGAGCCGGAGCCGTAGCCTCGGCCGTGGCTCCGGCCCTGGTCGCGGGTGCCGGTGGCCGGGCGGTCATGCCGGAGTCCGGCGGACCGCCCGGCCCGCCAGCACGTCCGTCCGCTTGCCGTCCTCGATGACGAACCGGCCGTCGATCAGGACGTGCGGGATGCCGGTCGGCAGGGTGCGGGGCTCGGCGAAGGTGGCGCCGGCCGACACCGTCTCCGGGTCGAAGAGCACAAGGTCGGCCCGGTAGCCCTCGCGCACCAGTCCGCGGTCCGGCAGTCGCAGCCGGGCCGCGGGCCGGCCGGTGAGATGTGCGACGCACTCCTCCAGCGTCAGCACTCCCGACTCCCGTACGTACCGGCCGAGGTAGCGCGGAAAGGTGCCGTAGGCGCGCGGGTGCGGCTTCGCGCCCCGCAGAATGCCGTCGGAGCCGCCGGTGTGGGTCCGGTGCCGCATGATCGTGCGGACGTTCTCCTCGTGGCCGACGTGCTGCAGGATCGTCGTACCGAGCCGGTCGTCGACCAGCAGACGGCGGGCCGTCGTCCAGGGGCTCTCGCCGCGCAGCGCCGCCGACTCGCGGACGGTACGGCCGACGAGGTCGCCGAGTGCCGGATCGCCGACGCCGGAGATCTCGATCGTCTCCCACTCCACGGGCACACCGTGGCAGCCGTCGGAACCGGTCACCTCCAGGTCGTGCCGGATGCGCTCGGCCGTCACCGGGTCGGAGAGCCGCGCCAGGATCGCCTCCGGGCCGCCCTCGCTCGCCCAGCTCGGCAGCAGCGCGGCCAGGGTGGTGCAGCCGGGGGTGTAGGGATAGGTGTCCAGCGTGATGTCCGCGCCCGCGTCCAGGGCCTGGTCGAGCAGCGCGAGCAGCTCGGGCGATCGGCCCTCGTTCACGCCGAAGTTCATCGTGGCGTGGGCCAGGTGCAGCGGGCAGCCGGCCTCGCGGGTCAGGGCGACCATCTCGGCGTAGGCCTCCAGGGCGCCGGCGCCGTAGGAGCGGTGGTGCGGGCAGTAGTAGCCGCCGTACCGGGCCACCACCCGGCACAGTTCGGCCAGTTCGGCGTCCTCGGCGTACATGCCCGGGGTGTAGGTGAGCCCGGAGGACAGGCCGACCGCTCCCTGTTCCATCCCCTCCGCGACCAGCCGCCGCATCCGGTCGACCTCCTCGGGCGTGGCCTCGCGGTCCTCCCAGCCCACGGCGAGGGCGCGGACGGTGCCCTGCGGGACGAGGTAGGCGGCGTTCACGGCGATGCCGCGGCCGTCGAACCCGTGGTCCAGCCGGTCCAGGTACTCGCCGACGGTCCGCCAGCCGAAGTCGATGTCGTCGCCGTACCCGTTCCAGCCGGTGATCGCCCGCCGCACCTCCTCCAGGGTGCGGTCGTCCACCGGGGCGTACGACAACCCGTCCTGGCCGAGCACCTCCAGCGTGACCCCCTGCGCGGCCTTCGCGCTGTGGTCCGGGTCGCGCAGCAGGGCGAGGTCGGAGTGGGCGTGCATGTCGATGAAGCCGGGGGAGAGGACCAGGCCCTCCGCGTCCAGCTCCCGCACGGCGCGCGGCCGCTGGCAGCCCGCGCCGGCGGCTTCCTTGACGATCGAGACGATCCGGCCGCCGTCGAGCACGACGTCGGCGCGGTAGGAGTCCGCGCCGCTGCCGTCGACGACGTCGGCGTCCCGGATGACCAGGTCCTCCACGCGGGGCCTCCTAGAAGAACGTGCGGATGTAGTCGACGACCGTGCCGTCCGCCTCGGCCACCGGGATCAGCTGCCACTTGTCGAAGGACGTGCACGGGTGGGACAGGCCGAGACCGATCCAGTCGCCCACCTCCAGGTCCGCCTCGGCCGTCGTGCCCAGCCAGGCGTGCTGGTCGGACAGGCCGGTCACGGTGACGCCGGTGGCCGGCCGCTCGACGCCGTCCCTGCGGATCACCTGGGCGTCGGGCAGGTCCAGGTCGTAGGCCGCGTCACGCTTGCCCGCGTTGGCGAAGGCCTGGTCGGGCGAGGGTCGGGAGATCACCTGCGTCCACAGCCGGAAGGCGGGTTCCAGGGCGCCCTCCTCGGGGACGCGGGCGAACGGGGTGAGGCGGCGGTAGTGCCCGTCGTCGTGCGAGACGTACGCGCCCGAGCGCAGCAGCTTCAGCACGGGCAGGGACAGTCCGGGGATCTCCGCGAACACGTCGGCCACCGTGTCGAACCAGGCGCTGCCGCCCGCGCTCACCACGATCTCCTCCGCCGCATCGAACCGGCCGTTCTCGTCGAGGTCGGCGGCCAGCGCCACCAGCCGCCGCAGATACGACCGCACGCGCTCCGGATCGGGCTGCGGCACCTCGCCCTCGTATCCCGCGACCCCGACGAGCCGCAGCGTCGGTACGGCGGCCACGGCGCCGGCGACGGCGGCGCACTCGGCCTCGGTGCGCACCCCGGTACGGGCTCCGTCGCCCGCCGCGAGCTCCACGACCACGTCCACCGGACGGCTCGCGCCGCGCAGGGCCGCGTCCATCAGCTCGACGCCACGCACCGAGTCGACGTAACAGACGAAGCGGAACTCCGGATCGGCGGCCAGCTCGCCGGCGATCCAGCGCAGCGCGGAGGCGTCCACCAGCTCGTTCGCGAGGAAGACCCGCTGGACGCCGAAGGCCCGGGCGACGCGCACCTGATGGGGCACCGCCAGGGTGATGCCCCAGGCGCCGTGCTCCATCTGGCGCCGGAAGAGCTGCGGGGCCATGGAGGTCTTGCCGTGCGGGGCGAAGGCGAGGCCGTGCCGGACGGTGTACGTCTCCATCAGCGCCAGATTGTGCTCCAGGCGCTCGGCGGACAGGGCGAGGACGGGGGTGGTGAAGCCGTCCGTGAACAGGTTGCGGCGCAGCCCGGCCAGCTCGGCGACGGTCAGGCCCCAGGAGTCCGGCGGGAGGCCCTTGAAGCGGTGGTCGACCCGTTCCTCGGCGAGGCGGTCAAGCGCCTCGGTGCCGGTGTCCAGAGCCATCTCAGCCTCCTGATCAGGTGCGTTGCAAATATTGCAACACCCATTGCGTATGTCGCTCACAGCTGTCTAACATCTCGGCCAACACGGGGTCAATGAAACCGCCGCCCGGCGGGACCCCACCCCGCACAGGGTCAATGAAACCGCCGCCCGGCGGGATCCCACCCGACACGGGGTCGACGAAACCGCCGCCCGGCGGGACCCCACCCGACACGGGGTCGACGAAACCGCCGGGGACCCCATCCCGGAACCGACGAGGAGCCCCCGCCATCGTGACCGCCGAAGGCCATCCGAGCGCCGCCCCCGAGGTCGTCGACGTCGTCGCGCTCGGCGAGTCCATGGTCACCTTCCTGCCCAGCCGCCCCGGACGCCTCGCCGATGTGCCCTCCTTCGACCGGGCCATCGGCGGAGCCGAGTCGAACGTGGCCTGCGTGCTGGCGGCGGCCGGACACACGGCCCGCTGGGTGAGCCGGGTGGGCGCCGACGGGTTCGGACAGCACCTGGTGGAGCGGATCGCCGGGTACGGAGTCGACACGGGCGCGGTACGCACCGACCCGGACCGGCCCACCGGCATCTACTTCCGCACGGCGGCCGACCGGGCCACCGACGCCCACGAGGTGGCCTACTACCGGTCCGGCTCCGCGGCCTCCGCGATGGCCGTGGACACCGTGGACCTGGCCGCGGCACGGGCGGGACGCGTCCTGCACCTGTCCGGCATCACGGCGGCGCTGTCGGCGCCCTGCCTGGAGCTGATGGGCGAACTGACCGCACCCAGGCCCGGCCGTCCGCTGGTCTCCTTCGACGTCAACCACCGGCCCGCGCTGTGGCGCGACGCCGACGGACCCCGTGTCCTGCTGGAACTGGCGCGGCGCGCCGACATCGTGTTCGTCGGCGACGACGAGGCGCGCGACGCCTGGGGTTTGCACGGCCCACGCGCCATCGTGGAAGCACTGCCCGAGCCGGGGATCGTCGTCGTCAAGCAGGGCGGGGACGGAGCGACCGTCTTCACCCGGGACGCCCGGCCGACGGAGGACTCCGGCGGCGACGCGACGTTCGTCCGTCCCCCGCGGGTGGACGTCGTCGCCCACATCGGCGCCGGGGACGCCTTCGCCGCCGGATTCCTCTCCGCAACACTGCGCGGCCTGCCCGCCCGGGACCGCCTCCGGCACGGCCACCTCTTCGCCGCCGCCGCGCTCACCACCCCCGGAGACCTGGCCGCACCCCCCACCCGCGGCCACGCCGACCGCCTGGCCGCCCTGGACGACACGGCATGGGGGAGACTTCGACTCGGCCCCGGCTGGACGCAAGCCGAGCGGGCCACCGAGGAGGCGAACACCCCATGAGTCAGACCGTCGACCGCGCCCTGAGCATCCTGCCGCTGCTCGCCGAGGGCCCCGCCGACCTCGGGCAGGTCGCCGACCGCCTGGGCGTGCACAAGTCCACGGCGCTGCGCCTCCTGCGCACCCTGCACGAGCACGGCCTGGTCTACCGCCAGTCCGACCAGCGCTACCGCCTCGGCGCCCGTCTCTTCGCCCTCGCCCAGGAGGCGATGGAGAACCTCGACATCCGCGAGATCGCCCACCCGCACCTGGTCCGCCTGAACGAGCAGTGCGGACACACCGTGCACCTCGCGGTGTACGAGGAGGGCGAGGTGCTCTACATCGACAAGGTGGAGAGCCGCTACCCCGTGCGCATGTACTCGCGCATCGGCAAGCCGGTGGCGATCACCGTCGCCGCCGTGGCCAAGCTCCTCCTCGCCGACCTGCCCGAAGCCGAGCGCCGCGCCCTCGCGGACAAGCTCGACTACCCCCTCTACACGGCCCGTTCCACCGCCGGCGCCCCCGCCTTCCTGCGGGAGCTCGAGCAGGTGCGCGAACAGGGCTGGGCCACCGACCTCGGTGGCCACGAGGAGTCCATCAACTGCGTCGCGGCCCCCATCCGCGGCGCCGACGGCCGGGTGGTCGCCGCGATGTCGGTGTCCGCGCCCAACGTCGTCGTCACCACCGAGGAACTCCTCACCCTGCTCCCGCTGGTGCGCCGTACGGCGGACGCGATCAGCGGCGAGTACTCCGGCAGAACACCAGTAAGGGACCCCGCATGACGGACAAGACCGCGCTCACCCCGAAGACCCACACCACTCCGCCCGCGAGGTTCTCCCACGGGGTGCGCAAGGGCAACATCCTCCAGGTCGCCGGCCAGGTCGGCTTCCTGCCCGCCGAGGAGGGCAAGCCCCCGACGCCGGCCGGACCCACCCTGCGCGAGCAGACCCTGCAGACCCTCGCCAACGTCAAGGCGATCCTCGAAGAGGGCGGCGCCGGCTGGGACGACGTGATGATGATCCGCGTCTACCTGACCGACGTGGACCACTTCGCCGAGATGAACGACGTCTACAACACCTACTTCGAGGAGCAGGGCCTCACCCAGCCCCCCGCCGCCCGCACGACGGTCTACGTCGGACTGCCGGCCGGCCTCCTCATCGAGATCGACGCGCTCGCCGTACTCGGCTGAGCCGCCGGCCCCTCTCTCCACCCGTACCACGCACACGGCACGGCACCCTCCGGGGCGCCGTGCCGCGCTCCCCCCTGCCCGAAAGCACGATGCACTTACAAAGAGGCCCCCCGTATGTCCCTCCCGCTCGCCGCGGCCGCCCCCGCCGCCCCGCCCCACACCGGCGGTCTGCTCCTCCTGATCGACGGCACACCCGGACTGCTCACCGTCGCCGGGCTCGGCATGGCCCTGCTGCTCTTCCTGATCATCAAGGTCAGACTCCAGCCCTTCGTGGCCCTGCTCACCGTCTCCATAGCCGTCGGCCTGCTGGCCGGCCTGTCGGTCACCGAACTCTTCGGCACCGTCCAGCGCTCCGACGCCGTCTCCACCATCGAGTCCGGCATGGGCGGCATCCTCGGCCACGTCGCGATCATCATCGGCCTTGGCACCATGCTCGGCGCGATCCTCGAGGTCAGCGGCGGCGCGGAGGTCCTCGCCTCACGCCTGCTGAACCTCTTCGGCGAACGCCGCGCCCCCCTCGCCATGGGCCTGACCGGTCTGATCTTCGGCATCCCGGTCTTCTTCGACGTGGGCATCTTCGTCCTCGCCCCGATCGTCTACGCGGCCGCCAAGCGCGGCGGAAAGTCGATCCTCCTCTACTGCCTGCCGCTCCTCGCGGGCCTGTCCATGACCCACGCCTTCCTGCCGCCGCATCCCGGCCCGGTCGCCGCCGCCGGACTGCTGCACGTCCAGCTCGGCTGGGTCATCCTCATGGGCATCGTCTGCGGCATCCCGGCCGTGCTGGCCGCGTGGGCGTACGCCGCCTGGATCGGCAAGCGGATCTTCGTCGCCGTACCGCAGGACATGGTCGAGGCCGCGGAGGAGGCCAGGCGGGCGGTGGTGGAGGAACAGCGCGCCCAGGGCGTGGCACCGCAGGAGAAGCCGGTACCGCTCGGCACGGTGCTCACGATCATCGGTACGCCCCTGATCCTGATCCTCGCCGCGACCTTCTCCTCGATCGCCCTGGACCCGTCCCCCGGCCGCTCGGTGCTGGAGTTCTTCGGCCACCCCTTCGTCGCCCTCACCATCGCCCTGCTCCTCGCCTACTACCTGCTCGGCATCCGGCGGGGCTGGTCGCGCAAGTCCCTGGAGGCGGTGTCCACTTCCTCCCTCAAGCCGGTCGGCAACATCCTGCTGGTGGTGGGCGCGGGCGGCATCTTCGGCGCCGTACTGAAGGCGAGCGGGGTGGCCCAGGCGCTCTCGGACACCTTCGACGGCGTGGGCCTGCCGGTGATCGTCCTCTCGTACCTGATCTCCCTGGTCCTGCGGATCGCCCAGGGCTCGGCGACGGTCGCGATCGTGACGACGGCGGGCATCGTCGCCCCGCTCCTGGCCGAGGGCCACCACTCCCAGGCCTTCGTCGCCCTCGTCATCATGGCGATCTCGGCCGGCTCCATCTTCGCCTCGCACGTCAACGACGGCGGCTTCTGGATGGTGGCGAAGTACTTCGGCATCAGTGAACGGGACACCCTGAAGACGTGGACGGTCCTGGAGTCGGTGCTGTCGGTGGCGGGGTTCGCGGTGGCGGCGGTGGTGAGCCTGTTCGTGTAGGCGGCGGGCCGGTGTTGCCGAAGTGATGGGCGGGCTGACTGGTTCCGGCACAGGGAAGTCGTCCATACTGCCGCCGTGGAGCAGCGCATAGGATCGAACAGCAAGCCGTCCGAGGGCGAGCCGACGGAGGCTGGTCCGGCGAACGCCGAGTCGGCTGAGCCTGGTTCGGCGAGGGCCGAGCCGGTGAAGGCCGAGCCCGCGAAGGCCGGTTCGGTGAAGGCCGAGCCGGTCCCCGCCGGTGCCGAGGCCGGTTCGGTGAAGACCGGGTCCGTGAAGGCCGAGCCCGTGACGGGGGCCGGCTTCGACCCGGCCTTCATCCCCGGCATCACGGCTCCGGTCGCGGCGGCCGCGGTTCCGGCGCAGGCCGAGCCGCAGGACGCGGTGCGGGAAGCAGCGCCGGACGCGGACGCGGACACGGCGACCGAGCCGGCGGATGCCGGGGCACCGGAAGACGCCGAACCGGCGGAGCGGGAGGGACCGGCGGCCGACGAGGAGGCGGCCGGCGGACCCGTCTTCGAGGCCGCCGACCGCCGCGCGAGGATTGTGGCCGACCGCAAGGGCGTCCGCCTCAGCCTCGACGAGGAGTCCTGCGAGTTCCGCTGGGACGAGATCGCCGCGGTCGAAACGGAGTCGCCCCGCTTCGGCAAGCGCTTCACGATCACCGTGTACACGCCTGAGCGGCGCTGGTACCCGATCGAGATCGAGGCGCCGGCCAGGGCGCGCTTCGCGGACTGGGAGTCGGAGCTGGACGCCGTGCTGGACGCCTACTTCGAGGACGGCGACGCCGCCTAGACGGGCGGGGAGCCACACACCGTCGCTCCCCGCCTTCGTCCCTTGCTACTTGAGCGTCTTGCAGAGCTGCGTCGAGTAGCCCTTGAACTGGATGCAGATCTTGGTGTTCCTGGGGAACACGGGGCCCTTGTGCTTGGCGGCGTTCCAGTCGGCCTCCATGAAGTAGCCGAAGTCCTTGGCCTTCTTCCAGCTCTTGCCGACGTGCTGCCTGCCGCCGGGCTTCTGGTACAGCCAGCGGGCGTAGAAGGCCTTGTTCGACTTGGTCTCCTTGGTCGCGTCGACCCACGAGACGCCTCGGCTGTTGGAGCCCTTCTTGTACCAGTAGTGGATCGCGATGCCGTACGCACAACCGTGCGTGGTGGAGCAGCCCCGCGTGTCCTTGTCGACGTAGGAGGCCGCCGATGCGGAGCCCGTGGCCGTGGTGACGGCCAGGGCGGCGGCACCCGTCGCGACCGCGATGCGTGTAGCCAGTCGTGTCGTCACGTTGATCCCCGTTCAGATGTGAAGTTGCCTGCGGCGTGATCTTCGCAGAACCGGGGGCTCCCGTTCCAACCGGCCTGGCCCACAGGCCGGAGCAGCCGTCAACCGCAGTACTGGCCGGCCTTGCCGATCGACCGGTACATGCAGTCCGCGTTCTCCAGCAGCTGCAGCACGGCGTCCCTGTCACGGGAGGTCTCCCGCTCGATGACCTCGTCGGGCGGGTAGAACCCTCCGTTCCAGGCGGACGTCGGATACATCTCGAAGGTGTAGTCGAAGATCTTCTGCGTACCCCACAGGTAGTCGTCGATGGACCCGTCGGTGATGTACAGGTCGCTGGACTGCTCCGCCGTGTACCCGTTGCTGGCGGCCATCTTCTGCCCCACGGCCTTGAACGCGGCCGCGTCGTCCGCGGTCATCCCGGGGGCGGTGTCGTCGTACGTCCACCCGAACGGCCACAGCACCAGCTCGCTGTAGGTGTGGAAGTCGATGCCCGCCTTGATCTGCTGCTTGCCCCCGACGACCCGGCCGCGGACGAAGTCGGCGACGACCTTCACCTCGGGCGCGGACTCGGGGGAGGCACCGCGGTAGGTCTCGGACGACTTGCTGCCCGAGGACCCGCCGCAGCAGCCCCACTTGTAGTCCCAGTTCCGGTTCAGGTCGGTCCCGACGTACGAGGAACCGGAGTTGGGCTGCCGGTTCTTCCGCCACGACCGGTAGGACCCGGTGGCGATGTCGTACTCGCCGCCGTCCGGGTTCAGATCCGGCACGATCCATATCTCGCGGCTGTTGACGACGTTCGTGATCCGGGAGTCGGTGCCGTATCCCGCGCCGAGCTCGCGCAGCAGATACAGCGCCATCTCCACGGTCAGGTGCTCACGGGCGTGCTGGTGGGCGGTGAACAGCACCTCGGGCTCGTCCTCGTCGGTGCCGACGTTGTCACTGACCTTGATGGCGACGATGTCCCGCCCCTGGTACGACTTCCCGATCACCCGCTTGTTCATGATGCCCGGGTAGGCGGCGATCCGCTGGTCGATCTCGGCGTTCATCTCGGCGTAGTTGTGGTACTTCGCGTCGGAGGACGGGAAGTCGAGCAGCCGCTGCCCGGGCCGCTGCGGGGTGGCCCCCAGCGGGCTGACCTCGTAGCCGAGCCGCCGCAGCTCCCGGATCTGCCCGGGCCGCCCGGACACGACGACGGTCTCCTCGTCGGCCTCGTCCACGGTGACGCCGGTCGCCTGGATGGCCGTACGGGTCACGGGGGTGGTGCTCTGGTGGATCTCGTACTGCCGGATGTCGTCCCCGGAGGGCGCGACCCTGCGGGAACTGTCGGCGCTGGCCTGTCCGACGGTGGCCGAGACGGGGGCGGCGAGGGCGAGGGCCAGCAGCGCACCGAGGGCGGCGGTACGTCTGCCGCCGCGCGCGCCTGAGCCGCGGATGCGAAGTCGCATGAACGCTCCTTGTGGGTGGAGGTGGGGGTGTTCCAGTGCGACGTGCGGGGTGCGGACCCGCCGGGACCGTTTCGTGGGGCTCCCTGTGGGCCCGCTGTGCGGGGTTGGCGTCATGGTGGGCCGCTGGCATGAACGGGTCAACACCGGAGGCGACTGTTGGCGCGAACCGTTCGCCGCCCGCGCACACCGGCGGCCCGCGGTCACCGCCCGTTCTCCCCCCGACCGCGTCACATGATCCGTGCCTCGTGACGGCCGTGTCCGCAGTCGGTGACGAGGAACGTTCCAGTAGTGCGGTGCCGGCGGGCCGTTGCTACGGTCCCGTCCGACGCGGCCGTCCGGGCCGCACACGACCAGGGGGGACGACCCACATGAACGCCAACCGCCTCAGACCTGCCGTCATCGCCTGTGCGGCCGTCGCACTGGCCGCGGCGCTCACCGCATGCCAGGGCGAAGACTCCACCACCGGTGCCGGCGCCGCGCAGAGCGCCTCGGCGAAGGCCGGCTCGACGGCGGGCACGTCCGGCGGCGGCAAGGGCGGGTCCACGGCGACGGCGGCGCCGGGCACGCGGAGCCCGGGCTCGGGGAGCTCGGGCTCGGGGGGCGCCGGAACGTCTACGGCGAAGCCCGCGCCGAAGACCACCGGGCCGGCCGGTACCACGGCCCCGGCCGCCGACTGTGCCACGAAGGCGCCGGACCCGGACCACGCCGACCCCGACGAGATCGTCGTCAACCGCGTCGAGGAACTCCCAGCCGGCACCGGCAAGGTGAATCTCGTCATCCAGCACGGGGCCTGGGGCTGCCCCGGCAAGGAGACCGACGGCAGGCCCTTCCTCACCGACGGCGAGGACAGCCGCTGGGCCCTCGACCAGGCCGCGTACGTCACCGCCACCAACCCCATCACCAGCGGCAGCAAGAATCAGCACATCGGCGTCCAGGAACTGATCGACTGGCTCGACGCCCACCCCGACGCGGGCCTGGTGTTCAAGTACGAGACGGGCGACGACGGCGCGATCCACAGCCTGCGGCAGGTGTACGCGCCCTGACCGCGGCATGGCCGGCGGCTGCCCGGGGTCGTCCGGCCGGCGCCTGGCGCGAGCAGGGAAACGGCCTGACCGCGTCGCCGGCCGGCCGCAGGCCCTACCGGTCCGCTTCCTTGAGGGCTTCGACGAAGCGGGTGAAGGAGACGGCCGGGAAGGTGAGGGTGGCTCGGGCGGGGGCCTTCGAGTCGCGGACGGCTATGTGCGTGTCCAGGTGGGCGACTTCGACGCAGTCGTTGCCCTCACCTCCGCCGGAGAAGGACGACTTCTTCCATGAGGTGGGGGTGGTCATGCCGGTCCTCACGACTCCTTCGCCAGCCGGTGGATGAGGTCGCGCGATTGTTCGGGCGACAGCGCCTCTGCTCTCACCTTACGGAAGAGCCTTCGAAAGTGCTCCAGCTGGGCTTCGGAATCGACGAAGGCGGTGCCGTGCGGAGCGTCCCGCACGACGGTGTCCAGCCGAGGGACGGCTCCGCCCAGGTGCACCATGGTGCTTCCGGCCCCTGCGAAGTCGTCCAGTGCGAAGGGGATGACCCGCACGGTGACATGGTCGGCCTCGGACGCCTCCAGGATGGTGCTGAGCTGGGCCCGGGAAGCGGCGCGCCCAGCCACCCGGATTCGAAGCGCCGCCTCGTGGATGAGTGTCTCGTAGGGGGTGGGGTCGGGGCTGTCGATGACGACCCTCCGCCGCATTCGGTGCTCCACTCGCAGGTTGACCTCGTTGGCGGGGAACTCCGGGTTCATGTAGGCGAAGAGGGCGCGGGCGTAATCCTCCGTCTGTAGCAGCCCCGGTACGTGGATGACCGCCACGTCCTTGCGGAACCTCGCATGATGATCCAGCTCGGCGAGGTCCTGGTAGGCGGCAGGGAGGGCGCCCCGGTACTCCTCCCACCAGCCACGCGTGCGGTCCGCTGCCATGGCCGCCAGGGCGTCGATCAGGTCGGCGTCCGAACAGGCGTAGTTGGCGGCGAGCCGACGCACGCGCTGCTCACTGACTCCCGCGATCCCAGACTCCATCTGACTCATCTGTACGGAGTTCGTACCGAGCAGGGCCGCCGCCTCGGTCGCCTTCAGCCCTGCGGCCTCGCGCAGTCTCCGCAGCTCTCTTCCCAGGCGAACTTGGCGTGCAGTCGGGTTCCGTCGTGCTGGCACGGCGTCCTCTTTCCTCAACGGCCCTGGTGAGTCAGCTCGTTCGGGGCAAGGTTATGCGATCCACTTGCTGTGAATGAAATTTATGCCCTACTTTCAGTTACGTCGCACACACAGCGGAAGTGCACCGCACCGTCGTGCCATGACGGCCGCGGCAATGCCACCGCGTGCGGAATCCCCACTCACTCACGGGAGTCGATGACGCATGCCCGAAATCGAGACCTGGGACTACACCCTCTACATCCCCAACGACCTCAGAGCCGTCACCGTCTGCCGCCGCACCCTGCGCCTGATCCTGACGATGCACGGGCTGATCGGGCTGGTGGACACCGCCGAGCTGCTGGCGACCGAGCTGGTCTCGAACGCCGTACGGCACACCAAGGGCCCGGCGGCGCTGAGGGTGCGCCGCACTCCGGAGGGGGTGGTGTGGATCGGGGCGTGGGACACGGATCCGGCGCCCCCCGAGCCACCACGAGCGTTGGACCAGGTCACCGAGCTGGAGGACGGGCGGGGCCTCGCGCTGGTCCGGGCCTGCACCGAGGTGTGGGGCTGGCGCCCCTCGGCCAGGTTCGGCGATCGAGGCAAGTACGTGTGGTGCGAACTTCCTCCGGTCCAGCTCGTTGATCACGTCCTGCGAAAGGAGAGCTGATGGTCGGCTCGTCGCACGAGGCGTTGCACCGAATCTTCCAGAAGGGACTAAGAACCCCTAACGGAAGGTCGTCGTGCCACCCTCCGCTTCCTGGCGGCTCGGTCCGGCCGCGTATGCCAGCGGAGGGGCGATTGCCTGGGCATCCGCTCCCTCGCCGACCCACAGCGCGATGAACAGCGCGGCGGTCGCTTCCAGCAGTCCCGCACGTTCGAGACCGCCGCCAGCCACGGGTTCACAGCCCGCGTCCCGCACCAACTCGCGTACACGCACGAGAGCCGTCTCGTCGTCCCCGCAGACCGGAACGGCCAGTGGTCGCCCATCGAAGACAGGCGGCCGCATCCGCCACACGCCCTCGTGGCAGAGGTTGAAAGCTTTGACCACGTGGGCTCCCGGTGCTGCCGCAGCCAGTTGCTGCGCGGCTGAGGGGCCTCCTTCCGTCAGCAGCCGGAAGCCCGGCCCGACCGGGTTGGAGCAGTCGAGCAGCACCTTGCCCTCCAGGGCCGCGTGCAGGTCCCGTGCCACTCCTACTCCGGCCCCGAAGGGCAGCGCGGCCAAAACCACCTGGCCGGACTCGGCCGCCGCGCGCAGACTGCCAGGCTTCGCGCTGCCTCCGATGCGCGTCGCGAGCCGCTCCGTCTTGTGTGCGTCCCGCCCCCCGATGGTCACGTCGTGCCCGGCCCGCACCCAGTGGGTGGCGAGCGCGTCGGCCATGTTGCCCGTGCCCAGTACGCCGATTCTCATCACGTGGTCCCTCTCCGTGCCTGCTTCGACCGTTCACACCGACGCTAGAAGGCCGTTCGGGCACCATTTGGTACGTGACGACCGACGCTTTCCTCGCCGACTGCCGCGCCCGCCTCGCCTTCGACCTGCTCTCCAACACCTGGAACGCCGTGGTGCTCTGGGCACTGCGCGACGGTCCCATGCGACCGGTTGAATTACGCGAGCGGATCGGGGGCATCAGTTCCAAGGTCCTCACCGAGACTCTGCGCCGGCTGCAGTTCAACGGACTGGTCGACCGGCAGGCAGACCCCGACGCGCCATCACGGGTCGAGTACCAACTCACCGATCTGGGAAGGACCTTGCTGGCGCCCATCGACGCCGTCGGCGCATGGGCCTTCGAGTACGGCGATGAGGTTATGGCCGCCCAGGAAGCAGCATGCACTCCTGACCCGCAGTCCCCACGTCCAACTTGCTAGACGGGTCAACAGCGTGAGCGCATGCGTCGCCGGCAGATGGACTCGGCTTCCTTGAGTGTGCCGAACCGGGCGCCGAGTCCCCACCGGGCCATCTTCGAGGCGCGGCCGAGGTCCCAGGCGTCGACGGACGAGACGTATCGGTTCTCATCGAGCACCCCGTCGGCCCGCATCCGGGCCTCGTAGCGGGTGATACGTCCGATGAGCCGGTGTACCCCTTCGACACGGGCCTCGGCCTCGGACTCGGGCCGGGGCTCGGTCTTGGTGACACCGTACTCGGACATGAGGATCGAACCGTCGGAGTTGGCGCGGATGACCAGTGGTGGCAGCCTGCCGCCAGTACCCCGTGTCGACGTGCCCGCCGAAGTCCCGGGCGATGGTGCGACGCAGACGGAGGGCGAAATCCCAGACGGAACTGTGCTGCTCGCAGACAATGACGTCATGCAGGTAGTACTGCCACTCCTCACGGCTGGTGATCCCCCACCATTCCCGGAGCCGCTTCCGCTCGCCCGGACATCCCGTTCCGTGCCAGGCCATGGCGTTCCAGAAGGAGCCGATGTGGACGCACAGGAGCGCGCCGCAGGCGAGGCCGTGGGCGACGGAACCGTGCAGGGGCCCACCGATGCGGAGGGTGCGCAGCCGCATCGACGGCTTCCTGGCTGGAGCCTGCTGTCCGTACTGCGCTCAGATGGCGGACTGCGGCGGTGCCGAGGGCAGGAACGCGGTACAGGAACCGCTGACCGGATATCGCCGCCCGGCGTCCCGGGGCCCCGAGGTCCCGCACAGCGGCGTCCCCCCTTACCGGCTCCCCGCGTCCCCGTACACGGCAGCGCCCGGACCGGTGAGGTCCGGGCGCCGGTGTTCAGGGGGCGCTCACGCTACGGCAGCGCATGCACGTGCGCTCCCACCGAGTTCGACCACGCGTTGCCCGCGGACGCGTCCCAGTTCGTGGACCAGGTCATCGCGCCGCGCAGGTCGGGGTAGGTCCTGGAGGGCTTGAAGGTGCCGCAGCCCGTGCCCTTGGCCAGGCAGTCGAGGGCGTTGTTGACCACGGTGGGGGAGACGTAGCCGCTGCCCGCCCCGCTCGTGGAGGCCGGGAGGCCGAGGCCCACCTGGGACGGGGCGAGACCGCCCTCCAGCTGGATGCAGGCGAGCGCGGTGAGGAAGTCCACCGATCCCTGACTGTAGACCTTGCCGTCGCAGCCGAGCATCGAACCGCTGTTGTAGTACTGCATGTTGACGACCGTGAGGATGTCCTTGATGTTCAGGGCCGTCTGGAAGTAGGAGTTCGACGTCGACTGCATGTCGATCGTCTGCGGGGCCATCGTGATGATCAGGGACGAGCCGGCCTTCGCGGAGAGCGAGCGCAGCGCCTGCGTCATGTAGGTGGCGTTGAGGCCGTTCTCCAGGTCGATGTCGACTCCGTCGAAGCCGTACGTCTGCATCAGCGAGTACACGGAGTTCGCGAAGTTCGCCGCCGAGGCCGAGTCGCTGATCGACACCGTGCCGTTCTGGCCGCCGATGGAGACGATGACCTTCTTGCCGGCCGCCTGCTTCGCCCGGATGTCCGCCTTGAACTGGTCGGCCGTGTAGCCGCCGAGGCCGGCCGAGTCGAGGTTGAAGGTCACCGCGCCCGGCGTCGGGGTGGCGTCCGCGAAGGCCACCGCGATGATGTCGTAGGCGGAGGGGACGTCCGAGATCTTCTGGACCTTGGCGCCGTTGTTGAAGTTCTGCCAGTAGCCCGTCACCGCGTGCCTGGGGAGGGTGCCGCCGCCCCCGCTCCCGGAGGCCGTCGTGCCCGTCACCGCCGCCGACTTCGCCGACTCGCCCGCCGCGTTGGCCGCGGTGACCTGGAAGGTGTACGAGGTGGCGGCGCTCAGGCCGGTCACGGTCGCCGAGGTGCCGGTCACCGCCGTCACCTTCGTACCGTTGCGATAGACGTTGTAGCCGGTCGCGCCCGACACCGGTGACCAGGACAGGGAGACCGACGAGGAGGTCGTGCCCGAGACCGACAAGCCGGCCGGAGCGGCGGGGACGGTGGGGGCCGGGTCGCCGCCCCCGCCGCCGTCGGGGCCGTAGACCGAGACGTCGTCGGCGTAGTAGGCGGCCTGGCCGTACCAGCCGTGGGTGTAGAGGGTGACGGACGTGGTGGAGGCACCGGTGGTGAAGGTCGTCGACAGCTGCTTCCAGGACGCCGAGTCGGGCGTCCAGGTCGAGACGTCCGTCGTGCCCGTGCCGGTCACACCCAGGTAGGCGTAGCCGCCCTGGACCCAGGCGCCCAGCGTGTACGTCGAGTTGGGCTTGACGGCCACCGTCTGGGTGCACTTGGCGTTGTCCTGGCCGGCCGGCGTCGCCTTCAGGGCGGAGGAGCCGCCGTGCACCGGGGAGGAGACGGTCGCGCCGCTGCCCGCCGAACAGGTCCAGTTGGCCAGGCCCGACTCGAAACCGGCGTTCCTGGCGTTGTTGACGTCCGCCGCGAACGCGGGGGAGGCGGCGGCGAGGCCGGCGACGGAGAGGGCGAGGGCGGTGGCGGCGGACCACGTCGCGAGCCGCCGTCTGCGGGATCTGGGTATGCCTGGTACGCGGTCCACTGGAGCCTCCGGTGGGGAGTTCGGCGGGGAGAGGGGGTGAGGGACGGTGGCCACCGCTGGCCTACAAGTTGGTCCAGACCAATCGGGGTGTCAAGAGGTCCAGACCGAAACCGCCCCGGCTCGCCGACGCAACCTGTCCGGATTTGGCCTGAGTTGCGTCCAGAGAGTTACCCGCGAGCTTCACAAACGCTGTTCTCCGGTCATACAGGCGTGGATACAGTGCTCAGGTAGTCACGCAATGAAGTCGTTCTGGCGCATTGGAGTTACCCCGGTGGGCCGGCGGGTGTGAAGAGCGGGGAGCTGCGCGTGCCAACTGCCATTGCCGTGACCAGCGCCGACATGGCGCTGCCGGCGCAGGACGAACGGACCGTGCCCGCCGTCGTGCTGCACGACATCGATCAGCGGCCGCTCGACCACGTCCTGACCGAACTCCACACCCACACCGAGCAGTACGGGTATCTGCTCGTCGTCTGCTCCCCGGTCGCCCCGGAACCCGTCCTACGAAGGCTGCAGACGCTGCGCTCGCTGCTGGAGAGCGACCGGATCGCCTTCTTCCGGCCGGAGCTGCCGCCGCTCGGCGTCGCCGTCCTGGCCCGGCAGCTGCGGCAGCTCGCCTCCTGCGACCTGAGCCCGGGCGTGCTCGCCTCCGCGGGCCGTCTGCTCACCCACTACGTCCACGCCGGCGCCGTCCTCGGCTCCGTCGCGAAACTGGACCGCGTTCCGGTGGGGCTCAAGGCGCACGCCAAGTCCTGGATGCCCGGCAGCCAGTTCGCGGTCCTCGCCCACCCCGAACCGCAACTCGTGCGGATCGGGCCCGGCGCCACGCTCAAAGGGCCCGAGTTCAGTACCTGGATGATCGTCGCCAAGGGGCAGTTGCCGAGCGACTGGGCCGCCGCCCTCGGCACGGAGTGGAACGTGCACGGCCTGCGGGAGACCCCGCTGCCCGCCGAATCCCCGGTGTGGTGGGGCACCGGCCGGATGGTCGAGTTCTGCAGCTACCTCGCCGACCTCTCCGTGCTGTACCAACTCGTCACCTCGGTACGCCGGACGAGCTGCCACTGGTGCGGCCTCGACGTCATCGGCGACCACTGCGTCTTCTGTTCGGCCACCCTGCCCGCCCTCGAACCGCCCGTACCCCGCGCCCTGGAACGGCGCACGCCCGCCTGACCGGCGGCACCCAACCCGACCCGCCAACCCGACCCGCCAACCCGACCCGCCAGACCGACCCGCCCGCCGGCCCGGCCGGATCGGCCCGACCCGGACACCTTCACATCCCGCTCGACCGATTCCCCCAATGAGGTTGCACGGTTCATGAACTCCCGTCAGCGCCGCGGCGTGATACTCCTGATCCTGTCGGCCCTGTGCGCTCTGGGCGCGTTCGCCGGCGTGCTCTCCGTCGTCCATGACGTGAATTCCAAGGTCGGTCCCGAGGTCACCGCCTACCGGGTGAAATCCAAGGTCGAGCCGTACACCACGCTGGAAACGGGCCAGTTCGAGAAGATCGAGATGCCGAAGCGGTGGCTGTCCGGCAACGCCGTCACCGATCTCCGCCAGATCCGCGGCAAGATCGCCGTGACCACCCTGCAGGCCGGCTCCCTCCTCCAGACCGACATGGTCGTCGACCAGCCGGCCCTCCAGCCCGGCCAGCAGGAGGTCGCCATCATGATCGACGCGGCGACGGGCGTGGCGGGGAAGATCACCCCGGGTTCGCGCGTCAACGTCTACGCCACCTTCGAGGGACGGAAGGAGGGCGACCCCGAGCAGTCGAAGATCATCGTCACCAACGCGCGCGTCCTCGACGTCGGGCACATCACCGCCCTCGACCCGGACCGCAGCAAGAACCAGCAGCAGCCCACCGAGGCCGTCCCCATCACCTTCGCGCTGTCCACCCTCGACGCGCAGCGGATCACCTACGCCGAGTCCTTCGCCCAGCGCGTCCGGCTCGCGCTCGTCGCCCCCGGCAGCGAGACCAGCGTCCCCGACAAGGACCGCACCTACGAACTCGCGACGGACAAGTGAGAGGCGGCCCGCATGCCCACCAGGATCCTCCCGGCCGGCGCGGACCCGGACGCCGTCCGCTCCCTCGTCACCCTGCTCAGCCAGCTCCCCGACGCCGAACCGCAGCCACCGGCGACCGACTCCACCCAGTTGCTCGACACCCTCGCCCGGCTCGCCGCCGAATCGATCGACGAACTGCCGGAAGTGGTCGTCGTCCATGAACGCATCGGCCCCGTCCCGGCCCTGGAGCTGATCCGCGAGGTCGCCCTGCGCTTCCCGGCCGTCGGCGTCGTCCTCGTCACCACCGACGCGAGCCCCGGCCTGTTCGCCGCCGCCATGGACTCCGGCGCCCGCGGCCTGGTCGCGCTCCCGCTGTCGTACGAGGAACTCGCCGGCCGCGTCCAGGCCGTCGCCCAGTGGTCCACCGGCGTACGACGGCACCTCGGGCACGGCGCCGACGTCCTCGGCGGCGCCGGCGGTACGGTCGTCACGGTCAGCGGCGCCAAGGGCGGCACCGGCGCCACTCTGACCGCCGTCCAGCTGGCCCTCGCCGCGCAGGCCTCCGGCCGGGCCACCGCCCTGGTCGACCTCGACCTGCAGACCGGTGACATCGCCTCCTACCTGGACATCCAGTTCCGTCGCTCCGTGGTCGACCTGGCCACCATCACCGACATCTCGCCCCGCGTCCTCGCCGACGCCGTCTTCCGCCACGACACCGGGCTCGCCCTGCTCCTCGCGCCCGGCGAGGGCGAACGCGGCGAGGAGGTCACCGACCGCGCCGCCCGGCAGGTCCTCGGCGCCCTGCGGTCCCGCTACGAGGTGGTCGTGGTGGACTGCGGCGCCCAGCTGAGCGGCGCGAGCGCGGCAGCCGTGGAGATGGCGGACACCGCCCTGCTGGTCACCACCCCGGACGTGATCGCCGTACGCGCCGCCAAGCGGACCGTACGGATGTGGGACCGGCTGCAGATCCGCAAGGCCGAGGAGACGACCGTGGTCGTCAACCGGCACACCCGGCACACGGAGATCCAGCCGGCCCTGGTGCAGCGCATCACCGGTACGGCCGTCGCACGCACCGCGATCCCCGCGAACTTCAAGGAGCTGCAGGGGGTCGTGGACGCCGGACGGGTGCACGAACTCGACGGCCGGAGCGCGGTGAAGCAGGCGCTGTGGGCGCTCGCCGCGGAGCTGGGGCTGGCGAACGCGGGCGAGGGCTCGCACCGGGGCGCGGGCCGGCCCGCGGTGGGCTTCCGCCGGCGGAAGGAGTGAGCGTCCATGAAGCAGCCCATGAAGCGGCCCGTGGAGCACCCAAAGAAGCGGCCCGTGAAGCGGCTCGGGCGACGGGGTGGGGACCGCGGGCAGGTCAGCATCGAGTTCCTGGGGATGACACCGGTGATCGTCCTGACGCTGGTGCTCGTGTGGCAGGCCGTGCTCGTGGGGTACACCTTCACGCTCGCCGGGAACGCCGCGGACGAGGCGGCGCGGGCCGGTACGGCGGTGCCGCCGGGGGGTGCGCGGCAGGCCGCCTGCTCGGCGGCGGGGCTGAGGCATCTGTCGGCGGCCTGGAGAGGTAGTGCCGAAGTGAACTGCAGCCAGAGCGGTTACGTGACGGCCGAGGTGACGCTGCACGTGCCCGTTCTCTTCCCCGGTCTGATCGACTTCCCGGCCCGGGTGACCGGCCACGCCGGCGCCGTCGAGGAGGTGAAGCGCTGAGATGCCGTACCGGCGCACACAGCGCGTACAGCGCACACGGCGGACGCTGCGCACACGACGCCTACGACGTCTGCCACGCCTACGACGTCTGCAACGCCTACGAGGACTGCAACGCCTACGAGGACTGCAATGTCTGCGAGGACTGCAACGTCTGCGAGGACTGCGATGTCCACGAGGCTCCCGGTGCTTACGAGGCCCACAACGCCTACGAGGCTCCCGGCGCGTACGGCCGGTGCGGCGCGACGCCGGGCAAGTGGCCATCGAGTACCTCGGGTTCGTCCCGATCCTGCTGATCGTGGCCATGGCGGGCATCCAGATCGGCGCGGTGGCCTACGCCGCCGAGCAGGCCGGTACGGCCGCCCGGGCCGGGGCGCGGGCGGCGTCCCTGGGGCAGGGGGCCCAGCAGGCGTGTGCACAGGCGGTCAGCGGAGCCCTCAGCGTGTCCTGCGCGGAGAGCGGCGGCGGCGACTCGGTCACCGTCACCGCCACCGTGACCATCCCGCAGATCGTCCCCGGCTGGTCCTTCGACCCCGCCCGGAAGACCGCCACCATGCCGCGCGACGACCGAGCGAGGAGCAGCGCACCATGAGCCTGCGGGCACGTATCAACGCTCCGGAGGAGCACGCCGGCCGCGGCGAGGACGGGCTTCTGGTCGCCTCCTACCGGGCCAAGCTGCTGGAGGAGATCGACCTCGCGGAGATGAGTTCGCTCGCCGCCGCCGAGCGCCGGGCCCGGCTGGAGCGGGTGCTCGGGCACATCATCAGCCGCGAGGGCCCGGTGCTGTCGACGGCGGAGCGCTCCCAGCTGATCCGCCGGGTGGTGGACGAGGCACTCGGCCTCGGCATCCTGGAACCTCTCCTGGAGGACGCGTCGATCACCGAGATCATGGTGAACGGCGCCGACGCGATCTTCGTGGAACGCGGCGGCCGGGTCGAGCAGCTGCCGCTCCGCTTCGCCTCCGCCGACCAGCTGATGCAGACCATCGAGCGGATCGTCTCCACGGTGAACCGCAGGGTCGACGAGTCGAACCCGATGGTGGACGCCCGCCTCCCGTCCGGTGAGCGTGTCAACGTCATCATCCCGCCGCTGTCCCTGACCGGCCCCATCCTGACCATCCGCCGCTTCCCGCGCTCCTTCACGCTCCAGGAGCTGATCGGCTTCGGCTCGCTCGACGAGCACATGGTGTATCTGCTGGCAGGCCTGGTGCAGGCGAAGTTCAACATCATCGTCTCCGGCGCGACCGGCACCGGCAAGACGACCCTGCTGAACGCCCTGTCCGGGCTGATCCCGTCGCACGAGCGCATCATCACCATCGAGGACTCCGCCGAACTCCAGCTCCAGCAGACCCACGTGGTCCGCCTGGAGTCGCGCCCGCCGAACGTGGAGGGCAAGGGGCAGGTCACCATCCGGGACCTCGTCCGCAACTCCCTGCGGATGCGACCCGACCGGATCGTGGTCGGCGAGGTCCGCGGCGGCGAGTCCCTCGACATGCTCCAGGCCATGTCCACCGGTCACGACGGCTCCCTCGCCACCGTGCACGCCAACAGCGCGGAGGACGCCCTCACCCGGTTGCAGACCCTCGCCTCCATGTCCGACGTCGAGGTGCCCTTCGTGGCGCTGCACGACCAGATCAACAGCGCGGTCGACGTCATCGTCCAGCTGACCCGGTTCGCCGACGGCGCCCGCCGCATCACCGAGATCGCGCTGCTCGACAGCCACGGGGGCGAGCCGTACCGGCTGGCGACCGTGGCCCGCTTCGACGCGCGGCCCATGACGGCGGACGGCCGGGTGTACGGCGCCTTCCAGTACTTTCCGTTGCCCCGCCGTACCGCCGACCGCCTCTACATGGCGAGCCAGCCCATTCCGCAGGCCTTCGGCGTCGCCCACTCCGCGGACCAGCTCGCCACCCGAGAAGCCAGGTAGGCCACCCCATGGAACTGCACACCCTCGTCCAGCTCACCACCGGTGTGACGCTGCTGACCTGCGTCCTGGCGGTGACCGGCGTGCACGCCTACGCCTCGGGCCGGGCCCAGCGCGCCGCCCTGGTCGACCGCCTCGCACTGACCGGCGCGGCGCCGGTGACCGGCCGCCGGCGCCGCTTCCGCGACCTCGACCGGCGACTGCGCCGCACCCGCTTCGGCCGCTGGCTCGAACTCCGGCTGGCGACGACCGGCCTGGACGTCACGCCGGGCGAGTTCTTCGTCTACATGCTCGCCGCGGTCGCCGCGCTCTGGCTGATCGGCCAGGCCGCCCTCGCGCCCTTCTTCGGGCCCATCGCGGGGCTGCTCGGTGTCTGGGCGGCGATGCAGTTCCTCAACTGGCAGCGGCAGAAACGCATCGAGCGCTTCATCAACCAGCTCCCCGAACTCGCCCGCATCCTGGCCAACGCCACCCAGGCCGGCCTCGCCCTGCGCACCGCGATCGGCATGGCGGCCGAGGAGCTGGAGGCGCCGGCCGGTGAGGAACTCAGCCGGGTCGCGGACCGGTTGGCGATCGGTCACTCACTGGACGACGCACTCGGTGAACTCGCCGACCGCCTCCCCTCCCGCGAACTGGTCGTGCTGGTGACCACCCTCGTCCTCTCCAACCGGGCGGGCGGCCAGGTGGTGTCCGCGCTGCGGAACCTGACCGAGACCCTGGAGGAGCGCAAGGAGACCCGGCGCGAGATCCGCACCCAGCTCTCCCAGGTGACCATGACGTCGTACGCCGTGCCCGTCCTCGGTATCGGCGCCCTGTTCCTGATGAACGGCGTCAAGGACGGCGCCCTGGCCCGGATGACCGGCTCGCCGGTCGGCCAGGCCTGCGTGGTCATCGCCTTCGCCCTGTACGCCGTCGGCTTCGTCCTCATCCGGCGCATGAGCCGGATCGACGTGTGAGGAGGGCGCGTACCCCATGGGACTCGGATTCCTGCTCGCACTGCTGATGGGCGCCGGTGGATGGGGCGTCTTCGCCGGCGTCCGCATGTACCGCGCGGACGCCAGGCTCCCCGGCGATCTCGCGGTCGCCCTGGAGGTCGGCGCCTCCCGAACCGGCGCGGTCGGCTCGCTCGTCGACCGCATGGGCATGCGCTACGCCCCGGCCGTCCTGCGGCTGATGGGCCCGCGGCTGGTCGCCAAGTACCGGCGCAGGATCGACCTGGCGGGCAACCCCGGCGGCCTGACCATCGACCGCTACGCGGCCCGGCGCGCGGTCTACGGCGCCCTGGGCGGCGTGGGCGCTCTCGTCTTCCTGCTGCGTGGCCAGTGGTTCGTGGCGCTGATCCTGCTGCTCTTCGGCGCGTTCTGGACGGAGGTCGGCATCTGGTCGGCGATCCGCGTCCGCAAGGACGTCATCGAGCGCACCCTGCCCGACTTCCTGGACGTGCTGGCGGTGGTGGTCAGCGCGGGCCTCGGCTTCCGCCAGGCCCTGGACCGGGTCGCCTCCCGCTACGAGGGACCCTGGGCCGACGAACTGCGCATCACGCTGCGCCAGATGGACCTGGGCATGAGCCGTCGCGAGGCCTTCGCGGAACTGCGCCGGCGCAACGACTCCGAGCAGGTGGCCATGTTCGTGACGGCACTGCAGCAGGGCGAGGAACTGGGCGCCCCGATCGTGGACACCCTGGTCTCCCTGGCCAAGGACATGCGTCGCACGGACGCCCAGAACGCCCGCCGCAAGGCGGCGCGCGCGGTGCCCAAGGCCACGCTGATGATCACCACGTTCATGGTCCCGGCGACGATGCTCCTCCTGGGCGCGGGCCTGCTGCTGGGCTCCGGGGTGGACTTCGGCTCACTCACGGGGGAGTGAGGCGGGTATGACGGTGACAGGGCTGACGGGCCGTGGGGCTCGCGTCACGGGCGTGTCCCCGGGGGCACGCCTGCTGAGAACGGCCACGGCGTGGCTGCTACGCCTCTCCGGCGCCGGGGTCGAGGGGGGCGGGGCGGGGAAGGACCGGCGGGGGGCGCCGGCGGACGGGAGCGGAACCGGGGCCGGGGTGCAGCGGGCGGCGGGGAGCGGGGCCGGGCCCGAGGGGCAGCGGGCGGTGTGCCACGCCGAGGGCGCAGCGGGCGGGGAGGTGGCCCCGGACGAGCCCTCGGAGAAGATCCAGGTCCGTGCGCTGCAGGCGATGTGCCGGCAGGTCTTCGGTTTCCGGCTCGCCATGATCGCCGTTGCCGCCCCCGCCGCCCTGCTCAACGCCGCTCCCGGCCTCGGCGCCCGCCTGGTCGGCGGTGCCGTGGTCGTCACCTTCATGGCGTCCTACGTCCTGTTCCGCGACTGGGAACGCTTCGGCCCGCTGCTCCTGCGCCACCCCAGCCTGCTCGCCGCCGACACCCTCTTCGGATCCTTCCTGCTGGTCTCGGCGGGCCCGGACACCACCCTCGCCTACGTCAGCGTCTGCACCCCGCTCCTGGCCGGCCTGGTCTACAGCTGGCGCGGCGCGGCCTGCTTCGCCTCCCTGCAGTCCCTGATCCTGCTCCTCGTCCACACCACCCTGAAGGCAGACCGGCACGCGCCGGTCGCCGAGGCCCTGCTGCTGCCCGGCCTGTGCGTCGTCGCCGGCGCCATGGGGTCGACCCTGCGCAACCTGATGCTCCGGTTCGGCGCCGCGACCCAGGCCCTGACGGCGGTCCAGGCGCGCCTCGCGGCCGCGGAGGCGGTGAGCGCGGAACGGGCCAGGCTGGCCCGCGAGATGCACGACTCGGTGGCCAAGACGCTGTACGGCGTGGCCCTCGCGGCGGACGGCCTGGCGGCGACCGCGTCCACCGACGATCCGGACCCCCACCGCATAAGGCGGCAGGCGGAACTGGTGTCCCGTTCGGCCCGCAGAGCGGCGGCGGAGTCCCGGGAACTGCTGACGGACCTGCGGCAGGAGCGGACCGCCACGACGGAGGAAACGCAACCGTGGCGCCGACTGCCGCTTCTTGCGGGAGAATTCACCGCCCGCACCGGCCTGCCGGTCACCTGCCACTGGCCGGACCCCGCCGACCTCCCACCGCTGCCCGCACCCGTGACCCGGCACGTCCTGGCCATCGCCGCGGAGGCGCTGGAGAACGCCCACCGTCACGCGTCCGCGACCCGCGTGGACGTACGCGCCGCGGTCCACGACGGCCTGCTCCGCCTCACGATCCGCGACGACGGCACCGGCCTTCCACCGGCCACCACGCTCGAACAGCTCCGCTCGTCGGGCCACTTCGGCCTCCTCGGCATGGTCGAACGAGCCGCACAGGCCGGCGCCCGCATCCGGGTGGGCCGGGGCGGCCACGCCCGGGGGACGGAGGTGCGGCTGGAACTCCCACCGGCCACCCCGCACACCCCGGGCACCATGCCGCCCGCAGCCCCCACGAACCCACGTTTCGGCCCCCCGAACCCGCGCACCGGCGCCCCGAACTCACGCACCGACTCCCCGAACTCACGTACCGGCACCCCGAGCCCGCGCACCGGCGCCCCGAACTCACGTACCGGCTCCCCGAACCCGCGTACGGGGCCGACGAACTCGCCCACCGGACCCACGGACTCGCTTGTCCGGGAAGCCTGAGAGGAGGCAACCATGCGGCACACCCGATCCCGGCCGGACTTCCCGCCGCCCACGCCCGCCGCCCCGCCCCTGCGGCTGCTCGTCGCCGACGACAACCCCGTGGTCCGGGCGGGCCTGACCGCCCTGCTCTCGGACCGCGCCGACACCACGGTGGTGGCCGAGGCGGCGGATGGCCGCGAGGCCTACGAAGCGGCACTCGCACACCGGCCCGACGTCATCCTCCTCGACGTCCGCATGCCCGGCGTCGACGGAATCTCGGCATTGCCGCACCTGGTGCGGCTCGCCCCGGTCATGATGCTCACCTACAGCCATGAGACGGAGACGGTGCGGGAGGCACTGCGGCTGGGGGCGGGGGGATACCTGGTGCACGGCGAGTTCACGACGGAACAGCTGGTACGGGCGGTACGGGACGTCCGGGAGGGCCGGCCGCACGTGACACCGGGTGCGGCGAAGGCACTACTGCCTGAACCGGAGATCGCTGCACCTGCACACGCGAGCCCCGAACTCCCTTTATCTGCAACGGAAAGTGCCGTCCAGTCCCTTTCGCAATTGCAATCTCCTGTGCGAGAATCACTCCGTTCACGGTTCCGGCTGAGTGCGAGGGAGGCGGAGATCATGGACCTCATCGCATCCGGCATGACCAACCGGCAGATCGCCGCCACCTGCTTCATCAGCGAGAAGACGGTCAAGAACCACATCAACCGCATCTTCGCCAAGCTCCACAGCACGACGAGATCCCAGGCGACCGCGAAGTGGTTGGGGGTGGCCTGAGATGACGACCGGGACACGCACCGACACCCGCGTATGGGTCCGGAGTTGGGCCCTTGGGCCCTTGGGCGGGCAGCGCCCGGCGCCGTACATTTCCCGGATCCGAGGCGAAGCTGGAGGGGAAGACCATGAGCAAGTGGTTCAACACCACCGTGGCGTATCTGCAGGCCCGTGCCGCCCGGAGCGACCGGGGGCAGACCGCGGTGGAGTACCTCGGCATCATCGCGGTGGTCGTGGCGATCGTGCTGGCGATCACAGGTACGAGTATCGGCCAGACGATCTTCGATGCGATCAGGACGAAGATCACCGAGGTTACGGGCGGCTGATAGCTCCACCGCGCGACGCGGGGCAGGCCTTCCCCATCTACATCACCGTGGTGGCGGGCCTGCTCTTCCTTGCGTTGGCCTACCTGGCCGTCGGCCAGGCTGCGGTGAACAGGGGTGGAGCCCAGACAGCTGCAGATGCGGCGGCGCTAGCGGCGGCTCAGGACACCCGGGATCAACTGGCGGGGATGTGGGTGGCAGTCGTACGCGACCCGGCCAGATGGCGAGCCATATTCGACGGAGCCGGGGCCGGTAGCTTCTGCTGGCGCGCCGATGAGCTAGCCGCCCAGAACGATGCTGAAGTTCGTAGGTGCAGCCCGGACATGCTCGCTTACAGCGTCGATGTCAGGACCAACAAGACGGTCGGAGACTCCGTTGTCCCCGGTACCGAGGGCGTCCGGTCGACGGCCCATGCCCGTGCCGTGATCGAGCCGCTCTGCAAGCCTCCTGCCGAAGGCATTGCGGACGACTCGCTGCCGCGCCTCCATTGCCGAGACAAGGTGTGGGACCTTGAGCCGGACGATCCGTCGGAGCTCCCGACACCCAGTGACCTCTTCGACGTCCATCTGGCCGACTGACAAGCGAACGCCATGGAAAAGGGAAGCAGAGCAATGAGCATTCGGATCACTGCGAAGGCCCGCGGGGGGATGGTCGCTTTGACCGTTGCGGTTGGTCTGGCCATCGGTGTGGCTGGCTGTGGCGGAGGTGCCGGCGACGACAAGAAGCCGCACGGTTCCGCTTCCACGGTCGGCCACTCGGAGCCCAGTGCGCAGGAGGGCCAGTCGGACGCACCTCTGGCCGAACTGAAGGGTTCCGAGGGCCTACTCCTCCAGATCACCTCTGTACAACGTGATTCCGGTGGCTTCCTCACCGTGAACGGCGCCCTGAAGAACGATGGAGCCAAGAGTCTCCTCATCCCGTCGGCCTTGAGCGGTAACGAGACCGAGATCATCAGGAACGGAACGTCCCTGGGCGGAGCCACACTGGTCGATCCGCAAGGCAAGAAGCGGTACTACGTGCTGCGGGACACAGAGGGCCGCCCCTTGACCACCACCGGCTTCTCGACACTCAAGGCCGGTGACAGCCTGGCCGTCTTCATGCAGTTCCCGGCGCCCCTCGCCAGCACGAGCGAGGTGGAGTTCCAGTTGCCGACATTCGCCTCCGCCGGCATCAAGATCTCCGGGTGAGGCCGACGTGACCACCACCCCGCGCCTCGCTCTCATCCTCTCGGCGGCCGCCCTGCTGCTCGCGGCGAATATCCAGGCCGCCGCCCCGGCGCGCGCCGACGACACCGATCCCAGCGAACCCCCCGGTACCGAACCCTCCGCCACGGCCCCGGTGCGGGTCGACCCCACCGACCCGGACCTGAAGCTGCCCGAGGGCGCCACCCTCGCGGAGCCCAAGGTGCTCGACATCAAGTCGGTCGTGGAGGACCAGAGCGGGGACGAGCGCCGGGAGGACACCAACGCCGACGTCACCTTCGCGCTCCAGGCCGAGGTGCTGTTCGGCAAGGACAGTGCCGAACTCGGCGCGGCGGCGAAGGCCCGTATCGAGGTCATCGCCCAGGAGATCAAGAAGCAGAACTCGGCCCGGGTCCGCGTCTTCGGCTTCACCGACGACCTCGGCTCCTCCGCCCACGGCGACGTGCTGTCCAGACAGCGCGCCAATGCCGTCCAGGCCGTCCTCGACCAGGACCTGAACGACCCCGACATCACCTTCGACGTCCGCGGCTACGGCGAGCAGTACCCGATCGCCGACAACTCCACCGAGGCGGGCCGGAAGAAGAACCGCCGGGTGGAGGTCTCCTTCCCCCGGACCCAGGGCTGAGCCGTGACCCGCGAGTCATCCGTCCCGCGGACCCAGGGCTGAGCCGTGACCCGCGAGTGATCCGTCCCCCGGACCCAGGGCTGAGCCGTGACCCGCGAGTGATCCGTCCCCCCCCCCGGAGACCGCCCCCGTGAGTCGTCCCCCGGAGACCGCCCCGTGAGTCGTCCCCCCGGGGACAGTCCCCGGGGCCGTCCCACGGAGGCCATGCTCAGCCCCACACCACAACGCCCCACGTGCACCGGCCCGGTCCCGCCATCCGAGCCCCTACTTCCCCCCACCTCCCTCCACCCGTTCCTGCACCAGTACCTCCACCCGCATCCCCACCCGCATCCCCCACTCCTCCATCGCCCCGGCCTCCGCCTCCAGCACATGGCGGGCGCGGGGGCGGGGCAGACCCAGTCGGCCCGGCTTCATCGTGCGGACGGCGACGACGGTCAGCCGCCGGTCCAGATAGGCGACATCGATCGGAATCCGCATCCGGAACGTATGCACCCCGCTCGCCGGCGACAGCAGCATCGCCCCCTCGACCGAGTCACGGCCCAGCAGCCCCCGGGTCCGGGCCCGATAGGACGTCGCGACCTCCAGGGGGACGGTCACGACCGCCGCGTCCCCCTCGGCCTCCCGCACGATCAGCTTTCCGTGTCCGTCCCGCCAGCGCCCTCGCCGTCCCATGACCCGGCCTCCCTCTTCGCCCCACCGCCAACGCGGCGCATCCGTGGACACGTTGTCCTCATCCCGTCCTCCCCGCCGGGAGAGGAGGAAATGACGCGACTCGGTGCAGTGTTCCGCCCCCAGCTTCCTCCCGAACGGCTGCGGGCCCTCGTCCGGACCGCGGACTCGCAGGACTCGAAGGACCGCCGGCAGATCCGGGGACGAGCCGGGCCCGGAGGCCGTCGTGCGGTTCACCGCGGAGGAAGCGCGGCCTCTGGTGCCGTAGTAGCCGACGACGCCCAGCCGTTGTCAGTGGCCGCTGCCACACTTCTGCGTATGACCGAACAGGCGCGGAGCGGGGACGGCGACCGAGGCGGGCGCCATGACGTGCGGCTGCGGGCCGTGGTCGAGGCGGACCTCGAACTGTTTCTCGCCTACGAGCACGATCCGGAGGCCGTCCGGCGGTCGAGGTTCCCTCCCCGGCCGCGGGAGGCCTTCCTCGCGCACTGGCGGGGGCGAGTGCTCGGCGAGCCCGACAACCTCGTGCGGACCGTCACCGTGGCGGGGGCAGTGGCGGGGAGCATCGTCTCCTGGACCCAGGACGGCCGGCGGTTCCTCGGGTACTGGCTCGGCAGGCCGTACTGGGGCCGGGGCATCGGCACCGCCGCCCTGGCCCTCTTCCTCCGTGAGGAGCACGCCCGGCCCCTCCACGCCGACCCCTTCGCCGGCAACACCGCCTCCGTCCGCCTCCTGGAGAGACACGGCTTCCGACGCGCGGGCACCGTCCGGTACGGGGAGAACGAACACCTCCTGCTCGTCCTGGACGAGGCGAACGGGTGAAGGGGCGAACGGGCGACGAGATGAACGGGTGACGAGACGAACGGGTGACCTGACGAACGGGTGACCTGGCGAACGGGGCCGGGGTCAGGGGGCGGGAGCCGCCACATCCGCCGCGGCCCCTGATTCCGTCAGCCGCCCTCTCCCGCCCCTGACTCCATCAGCCGCCCTCTCTCGCCCGTGGGTCGCCGTCGCCCTCTCCCGCCGGTGGGCCGTCGCCTGTCGTTCCGTCGATCAGTTCGCGGAGGATGTCCATGTGCCCGGCGTGCCGGGCGGTCTCCTCGACCATGTGGACCAGCGTCCAGCGCAGCGAGACCTTGCCGTCCCGCCAGGACGGGCGGCCCGCCGTGTCCAGGGGCAGCGCGGCGATCGTACGGTCGGCGGCGGCGCGGGCGCGCCCGTAGAACGCGACGATCCGCTGCGTCGTCTCGTCGGCGGCCACCCGCATGTCGTCGTACGGGTCGAACCAGAGCGGCTCGGCCGTGCCGCCGAACGCCTCCACGAACCAGCCGTACTCGACGGCGGCCAGGTGCTTGACGAGGCCCAGCAGGTTCGTGCCGGTCGGCGTCATCGGGCGGCGCAACTGCTCGTCGTCGAGGCCCTGGAGCTTGCGGAGCACGGCGTCCCGGTGCCGGTCCAGGCCGGCGTGCAGTGTGTCCTTCTCTCCGGCGAAGTAGGTCGTCATGCAGGCGGAAAGTAGCAGGACCCGCCGCCGTCGGCCTGCGATCATGGCCGCCATGACAGCGAACCGGTCCTTCGAAGACCTCGTGGCCGAGGGTGCCGCCGAGCCCACCGAAGGGTGGGACTTCTCCTGGTTCGAGGGGCGGGCCACCGAGGCGCGGCCCTCGTGGGGGTACGCCCGGTCGGCGGGGGAGCGGCTGGTCCAGGCGCAGGCCGCCCTGGACATCCAGACCGGCGGTGGCGAGGTGCTCGACTTCGCGCTGAGCGGCGCGGAGCCCGCCCGGCCGCCGGCGGTCGCCGCCACGGAGGGCTGGCCGCCGAACGTCGCCAAGGCCACGTCACTGCTGCGGCCCCGCGGTGTGGTGGTCGTCGCCGCCCCGGACGACGCACCGCTGCCGTTCGCCGACGAGGCGTTCGACCTGGTGCTCAGCCGGCACCCGGTGCGCCCGTACTGGGACGAGATCGCCCGGGTGCTGCGGCCAGGCGGCACGTACTTCGCGCAGCACGTCGGGCCGGCCAGCGTCTTCGAGCTGGTCGAGTACTTCCTTGGACCGCAGCCGGACGAGGTGCGCGCGGGCCGTGACCCCGGGCGGGAGCGGGCCGACGCCGAGGCGGCGGGCCTCGAGGTGGCCGACCTGCGGGCCGAGCGCCTGCGGATGGAGTTCCACGACGTCGGCGCGGTGGTCCACTTCCTGCGCAAGGTCGTCTGGATGGTCCCCGGCTTCACGGTCGAGTCGTACGAGCCGCAACTCCGGGCGCTCCACGAGCGCATCCGGCGGGAGGGCTCTTTCGTCGCCCACAGCAGCCGGCACCTCTTCGACGCCCGTAAGCCGGCCCGCTGACGCGCAAGGCCGTGCGTCCGTAGCCGGCCCGCTGACGCGCAAGGGCGTTTCGGGAGAAAGCGGGTGTCGTTCACGCCTGGTTCTCCCGGGGTTTCCACATCGTTATCGAGCCGGGTTCACATCCGCCACACGCGTCACGTAGGTTCAGACCAAGGAAATTCGCGCCAGCAAAGCTGCGTGGGCGGTACCGCGCAGCGGAGGGGGCTGCGCGGTGCCGAAAAGTCGGGCGACGCACCCTGTCTGGCGTAGCGGAATGGTCAAGTCACCATTCGCGACGGGGTAGCCCATCGGAGGGACCTCGGGACAACTCGCATAAGTGTCCTCAAGGCGACGGAAAACCTCGGAATGTGTTCGCAACCGCCCGAATTCCCCTGTGATTCCGCTGTGAATCGGCCGTGAAACACCCTCGATTCCAGTGCCCCGCCCCCACCGTGGCGTCGCCGGGCGATTTCGGAGAGTAGTTGTGGCCCGTCGATGCACCCGCCATCCCTCACAAAGGGTTATGGTGGAAACCCCCCCTCGGGCCGGTCCGTCTCCCCCCCACGGACCGGCCCGTTTTTTGTGGGGAACCGCCGGGCGCCGGGAAGGCGTCCTCCATGAGAGGCAAGCCCCTCGCGCCGCGGAAGTGGCGCGGTGACGGACGCGCGGGCCACGGCACGCGGCCGGACGTGCGGGCAGGCGGAGGCGGCGGGCCCGGCCCGGCGCAGACCCGCGGCGAGCCCGGCGCCGACACGCACCCGCGGCGAGCCCCGCGTGGACCCGCGACCAGCCCCGGCGGACCCGCGCAGGACGGCGCGGCCGCACCCGCCCACAACCGAAAACCCCGAACCGGAATCAGGCCCTCAGCAGAGGTAGGCTCAACGGCTCCGGCACCCCGTACGCACCCCGCACCAAACCCCGGAGGGCCACGTGAACCTGCGCGACAAGCTGCGCGGCCTGCTCGTCAGGCTCTACGCGCACCGGGTGGAAGGCCACCTGGACCACGCTCAGGTGCCCAAGCACATCGGCGTCATCATGGACGGCAACCGCCGCTGGGCGAAGGCGTCCGGCTCCAGTGCCGTGCACGGCCACCGGGCCGGTGCCGAGAAGATCGAGGAGTTCCTCGGCTGGTGCAGCGAGACCGAGGTCGAGGTCGTCACCCTGTGGCTGCTGTCCACGGACAACTTCGAGCGTCCGCAGGAGGAGCTGGTCCCGCTGCTGGGCATCATCGAGGACGTCGTCCGCGCCCTCGGCGCCGACGGCCGCTGGCGGGTGCGCCACGCCGGCAACCGCGACCTGCTGCCCGCGCAGATGCAGACGGCGCTGAAGGAGGCCGAGGACGCCACCGCCCACGTGGACGGGATAGTGGTCAACGTGGCCATCGGTTACGGCGGGCGGCAGGAGATCGCCGACGCCGTGCGCTCCATGCTGCTCGACGCCCACGACAAGGGCGTACCGATGCTCCGGCTCGCCGAGACCGTGGACATCGACATGATCGGCCGTCACCTCTACACGGGTGACCAGCCCGACCCGGACCTGGTGATCCGCACCAGCGGCGAACAGCGGTTGTCCGGATTCATGCTCTG
Source organism: Streptomyces sp. NPDC048514 (assembly GCF_043199955.1). Lineage (NCBI taxonomy): Bacteria > Bacillati > Actinomycetota > Actinomycetes > Kitasatosporales > Streptomycetaceae > Streptomyces > Streptomyces sp. NPDC048514. The sequence continues at coordinate 215,917 of NZ_JBICWT010000005.1, forward strand.
GCAGACCGCGCACTCGGAGTACTACTTCTGCGAGGTCTTCTGGCCGGCCTTCCGCAAGGTCGACTTCCTGCGCGCCCTGCGCGACTACGCCGCACGTCATCGCCGCTACGGCGGCTGAGCACCCGCCACGCCGCACCGGGCCGCCGCACCCCTCGCCGACGCTGACGGGATTCACCCGTATACCCCAGTTCGGCAGGAAGTAACAAGGTATTCACCGTCGCGCTGTTGGCTGTATCTGCATGGCAGCGCATGTTCGAGGGCATAAGCCAAGCAGGTCGACACCCGAACCACGGGCGTCGTATCTCAGCGGACGGCACGGGGCCGTCCGCCCGGGAGGCCCTTTGCACCAGCCCGATCGTGTGGTCACTGCACGGAAGCAGCCGCGGAGGGCCGGTATCCGGCCCGCCCTGCGCGGGGGCCGGAAACCGGCCGCACTGATCCCATCCTCCCGGCCCGGCTTCCACTTCGTCGCTCCCCGACCTCATCCGAGGGGGTACGTCCTTCCGTGGTGACCAGCACAAAGCGCCACAAGCCAGACCGGCGCACCTATGTTCTCGACACCAGCGTCCTGCTGGCCGACCCGAACGCCCTGACCCGATTCGACGAGCACGAGGTCGTGCTCCCCATCGTCGTGGTCACGGAACTGGAGGCCAAGAGGCACCATCCGGAGCTCGGCTACTTCGCCCGTCAGGCCCTGCGCCTGCTGGACGACTACCGGGTGAAGTTCGGTCGCCTCGACGCGCCCATCCCGATCGGGGAACTCGGCGGCACCATCCGTGTCGAGCTCAATCACTCGGACCCCAGCGTGCTGCCCACCGGCTATCGCCTGGGGGACAACGACTCCCGCATCCTCGCGGTGGCCCGCAACCTGCAGGCCGAGGGGTTCGACGTCACCGTCGTGTCGAAGGATCTGCCGCTGCGGATCAAGGCCTCGTCCGTCGGCCTGCTGGCCGAGGAGTACCGGGCCGAACTCGCCATCACGGAGAATTCCGGCTGGACCGGGATGTCGGAACTGACACTCTCCGGCGAACAGGTGGACATCCTCTTCGAGGAAGGGCATGTGTACGTCCCGGAGGCCGCCGGCCTCCCCGTGCACACCGGCCTGACCATCCAGTCCGAGCGCGGCAAGGCGCTCGGCAGGGTATCCGCCGAGGGCAACGTCCGCCTGGTGCGCGGTGACCGGGAGGCGTTCGGCATCAAGGGCCGCAGTGCCGAGCAGCGCATCGCGCTCGACCTGCTGCTCGACCCGGACGTCGGCATCCTCTCGATGGGCGGCCGGGCCGGCACCGGCAAGTCGGCACTGGCGCTGTGCGCGGGCCTGGAAGCGGTCCTGGAGCGCCGTCAGCACCAGAAGGTGATGGTCTTCCGCCCGCTGTACGCGGTCGGCGGGCAGGAACTGGGCTATCTGCCGGGCTCCGAGGCGGAGAAGATGAGCCCGTGGGCCCAGGCCGTCTTCGACACGCTCTCGGCGGTCACCAGCCGCGAGGTCATCGAGGAGGTCACCGCGCGCGGGATGCTGGAGGTCCTGCCGCTGACCCACATCCGCGGCCGCTCGCTGCACGACGCGTTCGTGATCGTGGACGAGGCGCAGTCCCTCGAACGGAACGTCCTGCTGACCGTCCTCTCCCGGATCGGCGCCAACTCGCGGGTCGTTCTGACCCACGACGTGGCACAGCGGGACAATCTGCGCGTCGGTCGCTACGACGGCGTCGTGGCCGTCGTGGAGAAGCTGAAGGGGCATCCGCTCTTCGCGCACGTCACGCTCACCCGATCGGAGAGGTCCCAGATCGCCGCCCTGGTGACCGAAATGCTCGAAGAAGGCCATATCTAAGGGCATCCGGGGGTATCCAGGCGCATCCGAGCGGATCCGAGACCATCCGCGGGTGTCCAAGGGGATATCGGAGCAGGTCAGTTGGCGCCGTCCGGCAAAGGCACAGGAGCCTAGCCGGGCGGCGCCTTCGCGTGTGGCGGTTTCCTGAAACCGCCGGGCCGAAACGGGATGTGAGCTTTCACACGCAACTCGGAATTGCGGGCCGGCGTCGGGTTACGGCAGAGTCTCAGTCCTGTCAGGCCTCGCATACGGCACACGTGTACCCCCAGCGGTACGGCACCACAGCAACACCACCAACTCCATAGCGCCGCCGTATGCCGCCCGAGCACCACGCGGCGCTCCCCTCCGGGGAGTTGCCCACCGGGCCCGTGCCTCCCGTGACCCCGCAGTTGGGAGGCCAGTGTTCAGGGGCACGATTGCGTCCGCCAGGGTCACCGAAGCGGGCGATGCTGGAAGGAAACCGTGTGAGCCGGATTTCGGTCCGGGGATTCGCAGTGGCCTCGGCCACCGCGGTCACCGCCGTCGGAAGCGTCGTCGGAGTTGCCTCGGGCAGCGTCGCGCAGAACAACGACGCCGAGCCGACGGCTTCCGACGCCACGCTCCTCGCGGACATACCCGCGGGTCAGCAGGCGCAGGTGCAGACCGCGTCCCTGACGCACCAGGCCGACGTCCAGGCCATCGCCGCGGACGCGAGCGCCAAGAAGGACGCCGAGGAATCGGCTCGCAAGGCCGCGGCCGAGACCGCCATCGCGAAGAAGGCGGACGCGGAGAAGGCGGCCAAGGAGGCCAAGGAGCGCGCCGAGGCGAAGTCCGAGGCCACCACCCGCTCGACCCGCGACTCCTCCAGCTTCCCGGTACAGGGCAGCTACACCGTCGCGCAGATCCAGGCGATGGCGCGTCAGATGGTGCCCGCCGACCAGTTCCAGTGCTTCAGCAACATCGTGGACCACGAGTCCAGCTGGAACTACCGCGCGGTCAACGCCGGCTCCGGCGCCTACGGTCTCTTCCAGGCGCTGCCCGGGTCCAAGATGTCGTCGGTCGGCGCCGACTGGCAGACCAACCCGGCCACCCAGATCAAGTGGGGCCTCGGCTACATGAACAGCGCCCGGTACGGCAGTCCGTGTGCCGCCTGGTCGTTCTGGCAGGCCAACCACTGGTACTAGACCGGCCACCGGTACGGAACACGACCGGTCCCACTCAACCCCAGCGCAGCCCCTCCCCGTCATAGGGGGAGGGGCTTTCGCCCTGTACGGTCGTACTCGAACGACTCCAGGGGGGAGTGGTGGCAAGTACCCGGGGACGCGGGGAAAGAGGACGGATGATGTCGCGAGTGCCAGGGTGGCTGGGCCGGCTGGGAGCCGGCCTCACCGAAATGAGCGAGCGCCTCAACGAGCGCCGCGCGGAGGTGGAGAAGGAGAGCGCCGAGCCCGAACGGGCCGAGCAGCCTGCCACCGGCGAGCCGGCCCCGCCCGTCCGCCGGCCCGCGCCGCCGGCCGGCCCCCGTCCCGACCCCGCCGAGGCGGTGCCCTGGGGCGTCCGGGTCGCGGCCGAGGCGGGGTGGCGTCTGCTCGTCCTGGCCGGCACCCTCTGGGTGCTGATGCGGGTCATCAGCGCCGTCCAGCTGGTGGTGTTCGCCTTCGTCATCGCCCTGCTGGTCACCGCGCTGCTGCAGCCGACCGTCGCCCGGCTCACCCGGCGCGGGGTGCCACGCGGACCGGCCACGGCGCTCACCGCCATCAGCGGCTTCGTCGTCATCGGCCTGATGGGCTGGTTCGTGACCTGGCAGGTCATGGAGAACATCGACACGCTCTCCAACCAGATCCAGAACGGCATCGACGACCTGCGCAACTGGCTGCTGAAGAGCCCCTTCCACGTCACCGACAAGCAGATCAACCAGATAGCCAAGAACCTGCGCGAGGCGATCGGCGCCAACACCGATCAGATAACGTCCGCGGGCCTCGAGGGCGTTCAGGTCATCGTCGAGGCGTTCACCGGCCTCCTGCTGGTGTTCTTCTCGACGCTGTTCCTGCTCTACGACGGCGTGCGCATCTGGCAGTGGTTCCTGAAGCTGGTGCCCTCCGCCGCCCGGCCGGGCGTGGCCGGTGCCGGCCCGCGCGCCTGGCGCACGCTGACCGCCTACGTGCGCGGCACGGTCCTGGTCGCCCTCATCGACGCGATCTTCATCGGTATCGGCATCTACTTCCTCGACGTGCCGATGGCCGTCCCGCTGGCCGTGTTCATCTTCCTGTTCTCCTTCATCCCCCTGGTCGGCGCGGTCGCCTCCGGAGCGCTCGCGGTGATCGTGGCGCTCGTCACCCAGGGCGTGTTCACGGCGCTCATGACCCTCGTGGTCGTCCTCGCCGTCCAGCAGATCGAGGGCCACGTCCTGCAGCCGTTCATCCTCGGCCGCGCGGTGCGGGTCCACCCGCTGGCGGTCGTACTGACGGTCGCGGCCGGCGGCATGGTGGCCGGCATCGGCGGCGCGGTGGTGGCCGTACCGCTGGTGGCGGTGACGAACACGGTGGTGGGGTATCTGCGCGTGTACTCCGAGGAGATGGCCGCGAAGCAGAGCGTGCCCCCGGCGGAGCCCGAGACCCCGCCCGCGAGCACTGAGGAACCGGCCCCGGCGGTTACGCAGCCGGAAGCCTGACCGGCCCCGCCCGGCACGCAACCGGACGAGCGGCGGCATACGACGGCCCCCGCCCACCAGCAGGTGGGCGGGGGCCGTCGTATGCCGGGGGCGGGTTACTCGGCCGACTCGGCCAGGACCGCCTCGGTGTCGAGGGTGACGCCGACCGCCTGGACCACGGACGCGATCTTGAACGCCTCCTGGATCACCTCGCGCTCCACGCCGGCCTTGCGCAGCACCTGCTCGTGCGAGTCCAGGCACATGCCGCAGCCGTTGATCGCGGAGACCGCGAACGACCACAGTTCGAAGTCGACCTTCTCCACGCCCGGGTTGCCGATGACGTTCATCCGCAGACCCGCGCGCAGGGTGCCGTACTCGTGGTCGGACAGCAGGTGGCGGGTGCGGTAGAAGACGTTGTTCATCGCCATCACCGCGGCGGCGGCCTTGGCGGCCGTGTACGCCTCCGGCGTCAGGTTCGCCTTCGCCTCGGGCTCCAGCTCACGCAGCACGATCGGGGAACGGGAGGCGATGGCGGTCGCCAGCACCGTGCCCCACAGCTGCTGGGCCGGAAGGTCCGAGTTGCCGATGACCGAGCCCAGGTTGAGCTTCAGGTCCTTGGCGTAGTCCGGGACGCGGGACTTCAGGGAGTCGAGCGACATGGGTCACTCACCAGCCAGCAGCGCGACCGGGTCCAGGGTCTCGTCGCCCTTGCTCCAGTTGCACGGGCACAGCTCGTCGGTCTGCAGGGCGTCCAGGACCCGCAGGACCTCCTTGGGGTTACGGCCCACGGAACCGGCGGTGACCATGGTGAACTGGATCTCGCGGTTCGGGTCCACGACGAAGACGGCGCGCTGCGCGAAGCCGTCCTCGCCCTCGATGCCGAGGTCGCGCATCAGCTCGTGCTTGGAGTCCGCCAGCATCGGGAACGGCAGGTCGGTCAGGTCCGGGTGGTCCTTGCGCCAGGCGTGGTGGACGAACTCGGAGTCACCGGAGAAGCCGAGGATCTGGGCGTCGCGGTCGGCGAACTCGTCGTTCAGCTTCCCGAACGCGGCGATCTCGGTCGGGCACACGAACGTGAAGTCCTTGGGCCAGGCGAACACCACGAGCCACTTGCCCTCGTAGGACTTGTGGTGGATCTGCTCGAACTCCGAGCCCTTCTCCAGCGAGACACAGGCGGTCAGTTCGAACTCGGGGAACTTGTCACCGACAGTGAGCACAAACTCTCCTTGTAGCTAGGAAACACCCCTTTTGAGGATCTTTCCCGTGGGTTGGACGTTATCGATGTTGGCACAGGGTGCATTGATTAGTGAAATAGCTACACTCGGTCGTGTTGATCGGAGGTAGCTATCAGTGACCATCAGTAACGGCAAACGACGGCAGCCCAGCCTCGCCCAGCTCCGGGCCTTCGCCGCCGTGGCCGAGCATCTGCACTTCCGGGACGCGGCGGCCGCCATCGGGATGAGCCAGCCCGCCCTGTCCGGCGCGGTCTCGGCGCTGGAGGAGACCCTCGGCGTGACCCTCGTCGAGCGTACGACGCGCAAGGTGCTGCTCTCTCCCGCGGGGGAGCGGCTGGCCGTGCGGGCCAAGGCGGTGCTCGACGCGGTCGGGGCGCTGCTGGAGGAGGCCGAGGCGGTCCGGGCGCCCTTCACCGGGGCCCTGCGCCTCGGCGTGATCCCCACGGTCGCGCCGTACCTGCTGCCCACCGTGCTGCGGCTCGTCCACGAGCGCTACCCGCAGCTCGACCTCCAGGTGCACGAGGAGCAGACGGCGAGTCTGCTCGACGGCCTGCACTCCGGCCGCCTCGACCTGTTGTTGCTGGCCGTCCCGCTCGGCGTCCCCGGGGTCGCCGAACTCCCGCTTTTCGACGAGGACTTCGTGCTCGTCACCCCGCTCGACCACTGGCTCGGCGGCCGCGAGGGGATTCCGCGCGAGGCGCTGAAGGAGCTGAACCTGCTGCTCCTGGACGAGGGCCACTGTCTGCGCGACCAGGCCCTGGACATCTGCCGGGAGGCCGGCCGCGAGGACGCGCCGGTCACCACGACGGCCGCCGGGCTGTCCACGCTCGTGCAGCTGGTCGCCGGCGGCCTCGGGTGCACCCTGCTCCCGCGCACCGCGCTCAAACTGGAGACGACCCGCAGCAGTCAGCTCCTCACCGGCTACTTCGCCGAACCCGCCCCCAGCCGCCGGGTCGCCCTGGCGATGCGGGCCGGTGCGGCCCGCGGCGCGGAGTACGAGGAACTGGCGGCCGCCCTGCGGGAGGCACTGGGCACGCTGCCCGTGCGGCTCCTGGACGCGCGGGCGTGACGTCACGCGGGCCGGGACCCGGAACGCGGCGCGGGCTACCCCTCGGCATCGGGGGAAGCCCGCGCGGGACGGCCTGACAGCCGGACCTACTCGGTCCGCAGGCCGTCCGGGCGCATCAGCCGCAGCAACGGCGGCAGGCTGAGCAGGGTGACCACGAGGACCACGACCGCACCGGCGCCGGTCATCGCCAGCACGCCCGGCCAGTCCACACCGACCGTCGCGCCCGCCATCTTCAGCAGCACCGCGCCGAGCGTCAGCCCCACACCCATGGCGAGCAGCAGGCCCAGCACGATCGGGATCGCCGTCTGCCACAGCACCGACATGCTCAGGGTGCGCCGGCGGGTGCCGAAGGCGAGCAGCGCCGACAACAGCTTCCGGCGCTCGCGCAACTGCTCCAGCTGGGACACCAGCAGGCTCGCGCCGATCAGGGCCAGGACGGCGATGGCCCCGACGAACAGACCGGTGCGGATGGAGGTGAACTGCGACGACCTCTCGGTCGACGCCCACACCATCGTGTCCGCCAGCGGGTCGATCCGCGCCGCCGTGTTGCGCACGTACTCCTGCTCGTCCGTCGCCGACTCGTCGAGCGAGAGGTACACCGATCCGCTGAGCAGACGGCCCAAGTCGCCCGGCAGGGCGCCCGGCGTCATCAGCACGCCGCTCATCCTGCCCATGATCGGGCTGTCCAGCGTGCGCACCTGCTTCAGTCCGCTCGGCACGGTCCAGACGACGTCCGGCCCCCGGCCGCCGGGGCTCGCCGTGTCGGCGTGGAGGGCGCGGCCCGGCCGGAGGAGCTTGTGCAGGTCGGCGTCGTCGCCACCGCCCGTGGCCACGAACGTGTCCCCGTCGTGGCAGGACGTCAGCCGGGCCACCTCACGCAGGGAGTCGCAGGTGCCGACGGTGAGGCTCGCCGTGCTGTCGGATCCGTCGCCGGTGCGGGCGGCCAGATCGGTGCCGCCCAGCGCGGTGGCCTTCCGTACGCCCCTGGTCGAGGCGAACTTCTCGGCGGCCGGGACGAAGGGGATGCCGTGCGACAGGCTGACCTGCATCTGGATGCGGCTGGGATCCTGCTCGGTGACCTTGGTGTAGTCGCCCTCGACACCCGCGAAGAGCATCTGCATCGCGATCGCCCCGGCCACCGCGACCGCGATGCCGTTCACCATCCGGGCTGCCGAACCACTGCTCAACTGCAGCCGTCGTACGGCGAGTTGCCAGGCCACACCGCCGTTCCCGAGCCGGGCCACCACGGCCTCGACGACCCACGGCAGCAGCGCGGTCACGCCGGCGAGCAGCAGCAGGACTCCGCCGATCACCAGGTACTCGTTGAAGGCGCCGTTGTCGCGGCCCTGCCCGATCATCGGCGCGAGGCAGGCCAGTCCGCCCAGCGGCAGCAGCAGTCGCCACCACAGCCGGCGGCGCCGGGCCCTGGCCGTCCGCACCACGCCGAGCGGCTCGATGACCACCGCACGCAGCGCGAACAGGGTGACCAGCACCGCGGCCGCCGGAACGGCGACCGCGACCAGGGCGGCCAGCGCGGGCGAGGGGTCGAGGTAGCTGGGGAACACACTCACGCCCAGGGCCTCGACCGACCCGACGAGCTGCCGGCCCAGCAGAAAGAACACCGTGCCGAAGAGCAGACCGACCAGGGACCCGGCGAGCGCCTCGCCCGCCGCTATCCGCCGGGTCATCCGGCTGTCGGAGCCCACCAGCCGCAGCGCCGCCAGCCTGCGGTCGCGCCGCTCACCGCCGAACCGCACGGCCGTGGCGATGAACACGGCGACCGGCATCAGCAGCACCACGAAGATGACCACCACCAGCAGGATCAGGACCGGGTCCATCGTCTCCGACGACGAGTCCGCCGGGCGCCCGAACTCGCTGATGCGTGCCGTCCGGGAGCCGTCGATGCGCTGGGCCAGGTTCTTCGCACCGGCGTAGTAGGCCAGCTCCTGGGAGCCGACCAGTCCGGTCTCCCCGATCGTCCCGACGATCCGGTACGGCAACCGCTCGCGCAGCAGCTTCCCGGAAGCGGAATCCAGCAGCTCCTTCAGGGCGGGGGACACGACCATGTCGCCCGGCGCCGGGTACTTCGCCAGGCCCGGTGCGACCGGGGCACGCGGTCCCTCGGGCTCCACCATCCGGCCGCGGACGTCCTCGCCGTGGTACTGCGTGTCGGTGTCGGAGATCAGCAGGGTGTCGGCGGCCTTCGGCCGCGTGGCGCCGTAGGTGTAGTCCAGGCGTGCCGCGTCACGGTCGTGCCGTACCGACAGCGCGTTCGGGATCGCGGTCGTCAGCAGCAGCAGCGCGACGCCGAGCCCGACGCCGACCGCCGTCAGCAGTACGCGGATCCAGCCCTCGCGCCCGCCGGTGAAGGCGAACCGGACGCCCATGCCCAGATCCCTGGACCACTGCCTGACGTTCATACGGCCCGCTCCATGTCCCGGGACCTGCCGTCGCGTACGACGATCTCCCGGTCGGAGTAGGCGGCCACCCGGGCCTCGTGCGTGACCAGCACGACGGCGGCGTTGGTCGAGCGGGCCGCGTCGGTCAGCAGCTCCATCACGCGTTCGCCGTTGAGGGAGTCCAGCGCGCCGGTCGGCTCGTCGGCGAACAGCACCCGCGGTCCGGTGACCAGCGCCCGCGCCACCGCGACGCGTTGCCCCTGGCCGCCGGAGACCTCGCCGGGCCGCTTGCCCCTGAGGTCGTCCACCTCCAGGCGCTGCATCCAGGTGAGCGCGGCCCGCTCGGCCTCCTTGCGGGGGCTGCCGTTCAGCCGGAGCGGCAGGGCCACGTTCTCCACGCAGGTCAGCTCGGGGACGAGCTGGCCGAACTGGAAGACGAAGCCGAACTCGCTGCGGCGCAGCGCGCTGCGTTCGGTGTCGCTCATCGTCGCCAGCTCGCGGCCGGCGTAGGTGATCGAGCCGGAGTCGGGCGGCACGATGCCGGCGAGGCAGTGCAGCAGCGTCGACTTGCCGGAGCCGGAGGGGCCCATCACGGCGACGACCTCGCCGGGGTGGATGGAGAACTCGGCGCCGTCGAGGGCGACGGTCGGGCCGTAGGCCTTGCGCAGGTCGGCGGCGGCGAGCAGCGAGCCGGGGGGAGGAGTCATTCGGCCACCACCGCACGGAGCTTGTCCAGGCGTGCCGCGGTCAGCTCCAGCCAGCGCAGGTCGGCCTCCAGGTGGAACAGCGCGTGGTCGCAGATGAGCTGGTCGGCGAGGTCGCCCTTGCGCTTGCGGTCGGTCAGGATCCGCATGCTGCGCAGGTGCTCGGCACGCTGGGTGTCGAGGATGTCGGCCGCGTTCCGGTCGGTGAGGAGCGCGAGGACGACCTTGGTGTAGAGGGTCGACTGGAGGTACTCCTCCGGCTTCTCCGGAGTGGCGAGCCACTGGTCGACGTCGGTGACGCCGGCGTCGGTGATGGCGTACCGCTTGCGCTCGGGCCCGCCGCCCGCCTCGATCCCGTCGACCTCCACCAGGCCGTGCTTCAGCAGCCGGGACATCGTGGAGTAGACCTGGCCGTAGTGCAGCGGCCGGTCGTGACCGAACTTCTCGTCGAAGGCCCGCTTCAGGTCGTAACCGTGGCGCGGGCCGGACTCAAGGAGCCCTAGGAGGGTGTGACCGATGGACATGAGAAGCACTCTACACACGGTGTATACGCGGGATGTATACGCGGAGTGTGCAGATCATGGCGGGGGGTGCGGCCCCGCAGGTGGGGGCCGATTGTCACGGTTCTGACACAGGGGGGCGCCCTCTGCGCGGCAGCGGGCCCGTCTCCTTCGGCAGGCGACCGGCGTCCGCCAGCGCCTTGCGCAGCAGGAACTCGATCTGCGCGTTGGCCGACCGCAGCTCGTCCCCGGCCCACCGGGCGAGCGCCTCGTACACCGACGGGTCCAGCCGCAGCAGCACCTGCTTGCGCTGCTGCGGCCGCCGCTTCGGGGTGTCCGAAGGGTCCGTCACTGGTAGAGCGTCCCGGTGTTGAGGACCGGCTGCGGGGCCCGGTCGCCGCACAGCACCACCATCAGGTTCGACACCATCGCCGCCTTGCGCTCCTCGTCCAGCTCCACGATGTCCCGCTCCGCGATCCGGGCGAGCGCCGCCTCGACCATCCCCACGGCGCCGTCCACGATCTGCCGCCGGGCCGCGACGACCGCGCCCGCCTGCTGCCGCTGCAGCATCGCCGAGGCGATCTCGGGGGCGTACGCGAGGTGCGTGAAGCGTGACTCGATGACCCGCACGCCTGCCGCCTCCACCCGTGCCTGCAGTTCGACGGCGAGCTTCTCGGTGATCTCCTCGGCATTGCCGCGCAGCGACAGGCCGTCCTCCTCGTGTGCGTCGTAGGGGTACTCGATCGCGATGTGGCGCACGGCCGTCTCGGTCTGCGTGGCGACGAACTCGGCGAAGTCGTCCACCTCGAAGGTGGCCTGGGCGGTGTCCTGGACCTTCCACACCACCACCGCCGCCAGTTCGATCGGGTTGCCGTAGGCGTCGTTGACCTTCAGCACGGCCGTCTCGTGATTGCGCACCCGGGTGGAGACACGGGTCCGCGAGGTGAAGGGGTTCACCCAGCGCAGGCCGTCCTGCCGGATGGTGCCCCGGTAGCGCCCGAAGAGCTGGACGACCCGCGCCTCGCCGGGCGCGACCGTGTTCAGGCCGCGCATCGCGATGACCGAGGCGAGGAAGACGAGGATGCCGGCGACGACGAGACCGGCCTTGGCGCCGGAGGCGGAGACCGCGGCGGCGCCGGCGAACAGCGCGGCGGCGCCCCCGAGCCCGAGCAGTCCGAGCAGCAGGGCGAGCCCGCCGCCGATGCTGTGGGCCGTGAACTCCCGCACCCGCGGGGCGGGCATCTCGGGTACGTCGGCGGTGGCGGCCGGATCGGATGTGGACATGGGAACCCCCCGTTCTCGGTGACGCTCGGACGTGACGCGTCTAGCCTTGTGCTAACTAAGTGATAGCACTTTATCGTGTCGAGCAACCTTTTGACGCTGTTACCCGTCGGTTTCTTCGGGGCGGGTGCTGATTGTCACGTCCGTAAAAGAGCGGATCGGACGCTCTTTGTCATATAGACGGGTGTTAGTTTTCGGAGCTGACCCCGAGACGGAAGCGAGCGTAGGGACTCATGGGACGAGCGGATGAGAGACGAGCGCGACAGCGCGGTGGCCACCGCGCGGCGCCCAAGCGCCGCCGTTCCACCCCCGCGGCGGGCCCCGCGGACACCGGTTCCGCAGGCAACCGGTCCGCGGGCACCGGCTCCCCGGCCGGCGGCAAGCCCGCCAAGAGCCTCATACGCAGGATGTTCACCTGGAAGAAGATCCTCGGCGCGTTCTTCGGGACGTGCCTGCTGATCATCGCGGCCTTCATCGGCCTCTACCTGTACGTGGACGTCCCCGAGGGCAACCCCGCCGCGCAGCAGCAGAGCAACGTCTACAAGTTCAGCGACGGCACGGTCCTGGCCCGCGACGGCAAGGTCAACCGCGAGATCGTCGACCTGTCCAAGGTGCCCCGCAAGGTCCAGCTGACCTTCGTCGCGGCGGAGAACAAGAGCTTCTACCACGACTCCGGCGTCGACTTCAAAGGCACGGCCCGCGGCATCCTCAACACCCTGGCCGGCAAGGGCAAGCAGGGTGGCTCGACGATCACCCAGCAGTACGTCAAGAACTTCTACCTCAACCAGGACCAGACCGTCTCGCGCAAGCTGAAGGAACTGGTCATCTCGCTGAAGGTGGACCGCGAGACGTCCAAGGACGACATCCTCGCCGGTTACATCAACACCAGCTACTACGGCCGCAACGCCTACGGCATCCAGGCCGCCGCCCAGGCCTACTACCACAGAGACGCCAAGGACCTCACGGTCGAGCAGGGCGCCTACCTCGCCTCCCTGCTGCAGGCACCCAGCCAGTACGACTGGTCCGCTGCCACGGAGACCGGCAAGCGGCTGGTCAAGGCCCGCTGGAACTACGTCCTGGACAACATGGTCGAGGAGGGCTGGCTGCCCAAGGCGGACCGCGACGGCATGACGTTCCCGGTCCCCAAGGAGCCCAAGGGCGCCCCGGGCCTCGACGGGCAGAAGGGCTACCTGGTCGAACTGGCCAACCAGCAGCTGGAGCGGCAGCTGATGACCCAGGACGGACTGAGCCCGGGCCAGGCGGAGAACGCGGTCATGTACAAGGGCTGGACCATCACCCTCAACGTCGACCGCAAGAAGCAGGCCGCGCTGGAGAAGGCCGTCAAGACCGAGCTGACGAGCAAGCTCGACACGAAGAAGCGCAAGGTCGACGCCGACGTCCAGGCCGGTGCCGTCTCGGTCGACCCCAGGACGGGCAAGATCGTCGCACTGTACGGCGGGCAGGACTACTACAAGCACTACTTCAGCAACGCCACCCGCACCGACTACCAGCCGGCCTCGACGTTCAAGCCGGTCATCCTCGCCGCCGCGCTGGAGGACAACGCCACCACGCAGGACGGCAAGCCGATCACCGCCAACACGGTCTACGACGGCACCAGCCGCCGGCAGGTCCTGGACCAGGGCGCCAAGGTCGGCTTCGCCCCGCCGAACGAGGACGACCACAACTACGGGAAGATCACCGTCCAGAACGCCATGAACGCGTCCGTCAACTCCGTCTTCGCGCAGATGGGCGTCGACGTGGGCATGGACAACGTCATGGGCACGGCGAAGAAGCTCGGCATGGACACCAAGGGCATGCAGGCCGTGCCCGCGCAGACGCTGGGCTCGATGGGCGCCAGCCCGCTGCAGATGGCCGGGATCTACGCCACTCTCGCCAACCACGGCGACAAGGTGACCCCGACCCTCGTCAAGTCCGCGGAGAAGACCGGCCGTTCGGTGCACATGCCGGACCCGGTCGGCGGGTCGGTGCTCAGCCGGACCGCCGCCGACTCGGTGACCTCCGTGCTCACCGGCGTGGTCGACGACGGCACGGCCAAGACCTCGGTGGCCAGCAACCCGCTGCGCAACGGCCGCCAGGTGGCCGGCAAGACGGGTACGTCCGACTGCAACCGCTCGGCCTGGTTCAACGGCTACACGCCCGGCCTGGTCACCTCGGTCGGCCTGTTCGGCGAAGCGGCCAAGACGGGTGGCACGGGGTGCGACGACCAGCCCGTCAAGAAGGGGGACCACGTCACCCTGAAGGGCGCCATGGGCGGCGGCCGCGTGAACGGCGGCGGGCCGCCGGCGAGGATCTGGGCCGCTTACACCTTCGGGGTCACGGACAAGACCAGGTTCGACCTGAACACCACCCAGGGCGCGGCCGTCGCGCCGACCCCCACCCTGTCGTGGAGCCAGACCCCGTCGCAGACGCCGTCCCAGACCCCGTCGCAGACGCCGTCCGGGACGCCGTCCCGCTCGCCGTCCCAGACCCCGTCGCAGACGCCGTCCCAGACCCCCTCGCAGACGCCGTCCCAGACCCCGAGCCAGACGCCGAGCACCGGGCCCCCGACGGAGCCCGGCACGGAGGACCCGCTCGACCCGAACGACGGCTTCGACCTGCACTAGCCGCGCACGACAAGGGGCGCCCGGAGTACTCCGGGCGCCCCTTCTCGCGCAGCCGTCACGCCGGGCGGATTCAGCTCCGGCCGTCGTGCGGCCGTCACGCCGGGCGGATTCAGCCCCGGCCGTCGCGCCGGGCGGATTCAGCCCCGGTTCAGCTCGAACCACACCACCTTGCCGGTGCTCAGCCGGGTCGCGCCCCAGCGCCGGGCCAGCTTGTTGACCAGGTACAGGCCGCGGCCGCCCTCGTCCGTGGCCCGGGCCTGCCGCAGGCGCGGCAGCTGGGGCACGTCGTCACCGACCTCGCAGCGCAGCACATGGGTGCGCAGCAGCCGCAGGGTCACCGGCCGGGACGCGTACCGCACGGCATTGGTGACCACCTCGCTGACCAGCAGCTCCACCGAGTCCGTCAGCTCCTCCAGACCCCAGCGCGCGAGCGCGCGCCGGGCCAGCCGGCGGGCCTGGCCGGGCGCGGAGTCCTCCGGCTCCAGCGTCCAGTACGCGACATCGCTCGGCGCGATCCCGTCGAAGCGGGCCGCGAGCAGGGCGATGTCGTCGTCCCGGTCGCCCGGGCCGAGCATGTCCAGCACCTCGTCGCAGAGCGCCTCCAGCGGCGGCGGGTGGTCGGGGCCGGTCAGCTGGGCGGTCGCGGCGAGCTTCTCCCGCAGCTGCTCTATGCCCGTCCACACGTCCCGCAGCCGGGACTCCACCAGGCCGTCGGTGTAGAGCAGCAGCGTGGCCCCCGCGGGCGCGTCCAGCTCGACCGCCTCGAAGTCGACCCCGCCGACGCCGATCGGCGCGCCCGGCGGCACCCGCAGCACCTCGGCCCGGCCGCCCAGATGCAGCAGCACCGGCGGCGGATGACCGGCGTTGGCGATGGTGATGCGGTGCGTGACCGGGTCGTAGACGGCGTACAGGCAGGTCGCCATGCGGTCGGTGCCCAGGCGCTGCGCCTGCTCGTCCAGATGGTGCAGCACCTCCTGCGGCGGCAGGTCGAGGCCGGCCAGGGTCTGCGCGGTGGTGCGCAGCTGGCCCATGATCGCCGCCGAGGTCATCGAGTGGCCCATCACGTCGCCGACCACCAGCGCGACCCGGCTGCCGGGCAGCGGGATCGCGTCGTACCAGTCGCCGCCCACCCGGGCGGTCTCCGCCGCCGGCAGATACCGGGAGGCCAGCCGCACACCGGTCGGCCGGGGCAGGGTCTCGGGCAGCATGGTGCGCTGCAGCTCGTCGGCGATGTAGGCCTCCCGGCCGTACAGCACCGCCTTGTCGATGCCGAGCGCGCTGTGCGTGGCCAGCTGTGCGGCCACCAGCAGGTCGTCGGCCTCGAACGCGAGCCGCTCCGGGCGGCGCAGGAACAGGGCCGCGCCGATCACCCGGCGCCGGCCGCGCAGCGGGGCGAGGATCGCGTGCTGCCCGCCCGGTACGACGGCCTCGCCGCCCTCGCCGAGCAGTTCGGGCAGCGCGGCCCGGGCGGCTGGCGTGTCGGCGAACACCGGCCGCACCCCGCGCAGCACCTCGTTCAGCGCGCCGCCCGGCCGCACCTCGCACAGCTCGGTGGTGAGCGACGACAGATCCGCCAGCGCGGACGGCTCCGGCTCCGGCTCGAAGGCCGGCGGCAGCAGGACCCCCTCGGTGTCCCGTTCCTCCGGTATGCGGTCGGTACGGCGCAGCCGCAGCACCACCGGTCCGGTGGGCCGCTCGTCGCCGACCGGCAGCGGGTCGCGCAGATAGACCAGGATGGCGTCCGAGAAGGTCGGCACGGTGGCCCGGCACAGCCCCATCACGATCTCGTCGAGGTCGAGCCCGCGGGCGATCCGCCGGGTGGCCGCGCCCACGAAGCGCAACCGGTCGCCGTCGCGCCGCATCGGCATGGGCCGGCCCGGCGGCAGACTCCGCCCGGTACGGCGTTCCTGGCCGCCCGGCGTCCGCTCCTGCTGGGCGCCGGGCTGCGGCGGAATGCCGTCGGGCGCCGGACGCGGGCGATGTGCGCCGGGGTCGGCGGCGGCGGGCTGGGAGTGCTCGGGGCCGTTGACTGGGGGCTCCTTCCCCTTGCCGTCCTTTCCCTTGCCGCGGGGCGCGGCCGTCCCGGGACCGGAGGACGGTGTCCCGTCGGCCCGGGCCTGCACCGGTAAGCCCTGGCTGCCGGGCGGCTTCGGGGTACGCAGGAGCGCCCCGCGGGCCTCCGCGGGGTCCACGCCCGACTGGGGGCGTTCGAAGGAGGTGGGCTGCTCCGTCACGCGTGTCGCATCCATCCGTCCGGGGCTGCGCGCCGGGCACGCAGTTGGTCCCGCAGAAATCCCGATACCCGCAATACGTGCCCCGGGAACGGGATTCCCGCGTGCTCAGAGTTTCTCGCCGTGCCACCGACGGGTCCGTGGCGGCCGGCGGTGCTGTTGCCCTGGTGCCCCTCGCTCACGTCCTGCCGCCCCTCGGTGACGATCGGTCAAGCCCGGCACATGCGCCGGGAGTTGCTTTTGCACGCCCTTGCGGAGGACGATCCTACGTTTATTGCCGGGGGGCGCATCAAGGGTCTCATGAGGACACGTGCGCGGGCGTACGGTCCCAGTCATCGGGAAGTGACGGTACCGCCCAGGCCGGATCCGGGCGCCAGCGCGGCCAGCCGTCCGAGAACGGCGGCCCCCACGCCTCGATCGCCGCCACCGCGTCCCGGCCGGCCGCCCGCACCCGCTCGGCGGTCTCGTCGTCCATCAGCCCGTCCCGCCGGGCCTGCGCGAACTCGTCCTCGTCCCGCCAGTGCCAGGTGCGGTCCGGCTGCACGGAGATGTCCAGAAAATAGTCCTCGGAGTCCACTCCGCCCGACCAACGGGTCAGCGGCCGCTCGAGGTTGACGTACCAGTTCTTGAACCGCCAGCCCGGCTCCCAGAACAGCCAGACCGACCAGGGCACGCCGGGCTGCGCGAGCTTGAGGACGCCCGTGCCGAACCACCGGTCCCGCTGGACCGTGCGCGGCTTGGTGTAGCGGGATTCCAGCGGCTCCAGGTGCACGGGCGTGCCGTCGGCCAGGACCGGCCGCACGCACTCCGTGCCGGGTGCCAGCCAGACCGCGAGCAGCTCCGCGTCGTCGCGCACGACGGTGACGGGCCGGGCGATGTGGAAGGCCTCGCCGGCGTTCTCCCGGTAGCGCCACAGGATCGGCGTGCCGGGCTTCCAGTACGTGGCAGGGCCCGCTTCCACTCGTGTCACCGCTCCGTCGTCCGTCATGCACAGATATTAGGTGCCGTAGGCATACGACGCTGCGGTGCGCGTCACGGTTGTACGGCGGTGGCCGGAAAAGGCTCGCCCGGCGTCACGGGCGGGTCATCCGCAGGACGTCCAGGGCCTCGTCGAGCTGTTCCCGGGTCAGGTCGCCGCGCTCGACGTAGCCGTTCTCCAGGACGACCTCACGGATCGTCCGGCGCTCGGCGAGAGCCTGCTTGGCGACCTTCGCGGCCTCCTCGTAGCCGATGTACTTGTTGAGCGGGGTGACCACCGAGGGGGAGGACTCGGCGTACTCGCGGGTGCGTTCGCGGTCGGCGGTGATGCCGTCGACGGTCCGGTCGGCCAGCAGCCGCGAGACGTTGGCCAGCAGCCGGACGGATTCGAGCACGTTCTTGGCGATCACCGGGAGCATCACGTTCAGCTCGAAGTTCCCCGCGGCACCGGCGGTGGCGATGGTGGCGTCGTTGCCGACGACCTGGGCCGCGACCATCAGGACGGCCTCGGGCACCACCGGGTTGACCTTCCCCGGCATGATCGAGGAGCCGGGCTGGAGATCGGGCAGCCGGATCTCGGCGAGGCCCGTGCGCGGCCCGGACGACATCCAGCGCAGATCGTTGGCGATCTTCGTCAGGCCGACCGCGATGGTGCGCAGCTGCCCGCTGGTCTCCACGATGCCGTCGCGGGCGCCCTGCGCCTCGAAGTGGTCGCGGGCCTCGGTGAGCGGCAGCCCGGTCACCCGGGCGACCTCCTCGATGACGGCGGCGGAGAACCCGGGCGGGGTGTTGATGCCGGTGCCGACCGCCGTGCCGCCGAGGGGCAGCTCCGCCAGCCGGGGCAGCGAGGCGCGCAGCCGCTCGACGCCGTAGCGCACCTGGGCCGCGTACCCGCCGAACTCCTGGCCCAGCGTCACCGGCGTCGCGTCCATCAGATGCGTCCGCCCGGACTTCACCACGTCCGCGAACTCCCCGGACTTGCGCTCCAGGGAGGCGGCGAGGTGTTCGAGGGCCGGGATCAGGTCATGGGTGACGGCGGCGGTGGCCGCGATGTGGATGGAGGACGGGAAGACGTCGTTCGACGACTGCGAGGCGTTGACGTGGTCGTTGGGATGCACGTCCCGGCCGAGCCGTTCGGTGGCGAGGGTCGCGATGACCTCGTTGGTGTTCATGTTGGACGAGGTCCCCGACCCCGTCTGGAACACGTCCACCGGGAAGTGCTCGTCCCACGTGCCCGCGGCGACCTCGCCGGCCGCCTCCTGGATCGCCTGCGCGACCTTCGCGTCCAGCACGCCCAGTTGGGCGTTCACCTTCGCCGCGGCCGCTTTGATGTGGGCCAGCGCCTCGATGTGGGCCCGCTCGATCCGCTGCCCGGAGACGGGGAAGTTCTCCACGGCCCGCTGGGTCTGCGCCCGCCACTTGGCGTGGGCCGGGACCCGGATCTCGCCCATGGAGTCGTGCTCGATCCGGTACTGCGGCTCTTCGGTCGTCATCGTCGTACCTCCGAGAGCGTGAGCGCTTGTCGCGGCATGCGTATTCCCCGTCTGACTGCCCACCAGTACACACCCCGGAGAACACGTGCTGCGGGAAGGCGTCGTGAAACGCGTCAGAGCCAGGATCGGCCGGACGGCCGTCGCCGTCGCGTCGGCCGCCACCGTGTTCGCGGCCTCCCGGCGCCCGCCGGCCACGCGGCCCCGTCCGCCGACCAGGCGGCCCCGCCCTGCCGTCCCGCTCCCGGACGGCAGGGCGCCCGGCGGCAGGGCGCCGGGCACCAGGCGCTAGGCCAGGCCCGGCCCCCGCACCGGAATCGACGTGAACGTCGGCGCGGGCGCCGGGTCCTGGAAGAAGTCGTTGCCCTTGTCGTCCACCACGATGAACGCCGGGAAGTCCTCGACCTCGATCTTCCAGACCGCCTCCATGCCCAGCTCCTCGTACTCCAGGACCTCGACCTTCTTGATGCAGTCCTGGGCGAGGCGGGCGGCGGGGCCGCCGATGGAGCCGAGGTAGAAGCCGCCGTGGGCGTCGCACGCGTCGGTGACCTGCTTGCTGCGGTTGCCCTTGGCGAGCATCACCTTCGAGCCGCCCGCCGCCTGGAACTGCTCCACGTAGGAGTCCATGCGGCCGGCCGTCGTCGGCCCGAAGGAGCCGGAGGCGTAGCCCTCGGGGGTCTTCGCCGGACCCGCGTAGTAGACCGGGTGGTCCTTCAGGTACTGCGGCATCTCCTCGCCCGCGTCCAGCCGCTCCTTGATCTTGGCGTGCGCGATGTCGCGGGCCACGACCAGCGGACCGGTCAGGGACAGCCGGGACTTGACCGGGTACTTGGTCAGCTCGGCGAGGATCGAGTCCATCGGCTGGTTCAGGTCGATCTTCACGACGTCGCCCGCCTCGTCGAGGTGGTCGTCCGTGGTCTCCGGCAGGAAGCGCGCCGGGTCGGTCTCCAGCTGCTCCAGGAAGACGCCCTCGGCGGTGATCTTGGCGACGGCCTGGCGGTCGGCCGAGCAGGAGACGGCGATGGCGACCGGGCAGGAGGCGCCGTGCCGCGGGAGGCGGATCACCCGGACGTCGTGGCAGAAGTACTTGCCGCCGAACTGCGCGCCGATGCCGATCTTCTGCGTCAGCTCGAAGACCTTCTCCTCCAGCTCCTTGTCACGGAAGCCGTGGCCGAGCGGCGAACCCTCGGCGGGCGCGTTGTCCAGGTAGTGCGCGGAGGCGTACTTGGCGGTCTTCAGCGCGTACTCGGCCGAGGTGCCGCCGACCACGATCGCCAGGTGGTACGGCGGGCAGGCGGCCGTACCCAGCGAACGGATCTTCTGCTCCAGGAACTTCATCATGGAGGCCTCGTTCAGGACGGCCTTCGTCTCCTGGTACAGGAACGACTTGTTGGCCGATCCGCCGCCCTTGGCCATGAAGAGGAACTTGTAGGCGCCGCCGTCGGTCGCGTACAGCTCGATCTGGGCCGGCAGGTTGGAGCCGGTGTTCTTCTCCTCCCACATGGTGAGCGGAGCCATCTGCGAGTAGCGCAGGTTCAGCTTGGTGTAGGCGTCGTAGATGCCGTGCGAGAGGTGCTTCTCGTCCGCGCCCTCGGTGAGCACGTTCTGTCCGCGCTTGCCCATCACGATCGCCGTGCCGGTGTCCTGGCACATCGGCAGCACGCCGGCCGCCGCGATGTTCGCGTTCTTCAGCAGGTCGAGCGCGACGAACTTGTCGTTGCCCGACGCCTCGGGGTCGTCGATGATGCGGCGCAGCTGGGCGAGGTGGGCCGGGCGCAGGTAGTGCTGGATGTCGTGGACGGCCTCCTCGGCCAGCTTGCGCAGCGCCTCCGGCTCCACCTTGAGGAACGTCCGCCCGTCCGGTCCCTCGACGGTGGAGACGCCCTCGGACGTCACCAGCCGGTAGGGGGTGGTGTCCTCTCCCTGGGGGAGCAGATCGGTGTACGCGAACTCAGGCATCGCAGCCCATTCCTCACTCTACGGACGGCTGCCCGCCGACGCTGGCGGGCCCGTCCAGCGTAGAACCTGCCGTCGGCACGGATCCTGTGAGGTAGGGCTCAGTTCGACACGCCCGGGGTTGTCCACACCCCTAGTCGCGATCTATCGCGTTTCGGTACGCTGCCGCCGTGGACCTTCAGAAGCCCGCCCCGATCCAGGACGCCGGACCGCGCGTCTCCGAACTGCGCGCCTCGGACGCCGACCGCGACCGAATCGCCGACATCCTCCGCGAGGCCCTCGCCGAGGGCCGGCTGACCGCCGACGAGCACGCCGAGCGCGTCGACGGGGTGCTCCAGGCCAAGACGGTGGGCGAGCTGGAGGTCTTCATCCGGGACCTGCCCGCCGCCCACCAGGAGCCGGTCGGCCCCGCCGGTGCGCCCGCGCCGCCCCGCCCGGCACCCGGCGCGATCCCGGCCGAGGCCGACGCCAGCGTCGTGGCCGTGTTCAGCAGCGCCATGCGCCGGGGCCGCTGGCGAGCGGGGCGCCGGCTGCACGCGTACGCGGTCTTCGGCTCGGTGGAGATCGACCTGAGCGAGGCGATCTTCGAGTACCAACAGGTCGTGATCAAGGCCGTCTCGGTGTTCGGCGACGTCCAGATCCGGGTCCCGGAGAACGTCTCGCTGCGCGGCACCGGCGGCGGAGTGCTGGGCAACTTCGAGGTGAGCCCGCTGGACTCGGCCGCGCCGGACGCCCCCGTCGTCTACGTCGACGGATGGGCCGTCCTGGGCAACGTGGAGGCGCGTCCCAGGCGCGGCAAGCTCGTGGCGGACATCCTGGAGCGCGTCCAGGACAAGGTGGACCGGAAGCTGCGCAAACACCTGGACCGTTGACGGCCGCGAAGCCTGCGGCCGCCGGAGGGGTCCGGTCCGCGCGCGGTACCGGCGCGGGGGCGCGAACGCGCCGCCGTGCGCCCGCCCCCGGGAACGCTGTGCATAGGCGCGCGCACAGCGGGTAGGCCTTGCTGCATCGTCTCTCGCTCGCGAAGCCGTCGTCAGGAGTAGACCGTGCTGCAACCGCCGCATTCGTCCCTGCAGGTCGCCGCCGTTCCGGCCCAGCGGGTGTCAGCGCGCGACAGGGACCAAGACGCTCCCTGGCACACCGAGGCGGTGTGCCGGCGCGACGAGGCAGGCCTGTTCTTCGCACCCTCGAAGGAACCGACCGCCGCGCGGCTGTCCCGCGAGGAGGCGGCCAAGCGTGTGTGCGCCCGCTGCCCCGTCATGGTCGAGTGCCGCGAACACGCCCTCCTCCAGCCCGAGCCCTACGGGGTCTGGGGCGGCCTCACGGCGGCCGAACGCCGGGTCGTCCTGGCGAGGCGCCGCCGCCGGGAGATGGAGCTGAAGAAGGCGGCGAGGGTGACGGCCGCCAACCGCATAGCCGGCTGACCGGACGACACGTGCCGGTCGAGCGTGGGCCCCTGCCCGTCGACCGTGGGGCCCTGCCGGTCGAGCGTGGGCCCCTGACCGTCGACCGTGGGCCCCTGACCGTCGACCGTGGGGCCCTGCCGGTCGAGCGTGGGCCCCTGACCGTCGAGCGTGGGCCCCTGACCGTCGACCGTGGGCCCCTGACCGTCGACCGTGGGGCCCTGCCGGTCGAGCGTGGGCCCCTGCCGGCCGGGGCGTGGGCTCTGTCCGCCGGCCGCGGGGCCCCGCGGCCGGGCGTTACTTGGCCCGGTCGAAGTCGACCGCGCTGTAGGCCCGCAGCTTGCGCAGCCGGTGCTCGGAGTCGATCCGGCGTACCGTCCCCGACTTCGACCGCATCACGATGGACTCGGTCAGCGCGGTGTCCGAGCGGTAGCGCACACCGCGCAGCAGCTCGCCGTCGGTGATGCCGGTCGCCACGAAGAAGACGTTCTCCCCGGACACCAGGTCGTCCGTGGTGAGGACCCGGTCCAGGTCGTGCCCGGCGTCGATCGCCCGCTGCCGCTCCTCGTCGTCCTTGGGCCACAGCTTGCCCTGGATCGTGCCGCCGAGGCACTTCACGGCGCAGGCCGAGATGATGCCCTCCGGGGTGCCTCCGACGCCGAGCAGCAGGTCGACGCCGGTGCCCTCGCGCAGCGCGTACACCGAGCCGGCGACGTCGCCGTCGGAGATCAGCTTGATGCGCGCGCCCGCCTCCCGGACCTGACGGATCAGGTTCTCGTGCCGCGGGCGGTCCAGGATGACGACGGTGACGTCCTCCGGGGTGGCCCGCTTGGCCTTGGCGATCCGGCGGATGTTCACCTCCACCGGCGCGTTGATGTCGACGAAGTCCGCCGCCTCGGGGCCGGTGACCAGCTTGTCCATGTAGAACACGGCGGACGGGTCGAACATGCCGCCGCGCTCGGCGGCGGCGAGGACGGCGATCGCGTTCGGCATGCCCTTGGCCGTCAGCGTGGTGCCGTCGATCGGGTCGACGGCGATGTCGACCTCGGGGCCGGTGCCGTCACCCACGTGCTCCCCGTTGAAGAGCATCGGGGCCTCGTCCTTCTCGCCCTCTCCGATGACGACGACGCCGTTCATCGAAACGGTGGAGACGAGGGTCCGCATGGCGCGCACCGCGGCGCCGTCGGCGCCGTTCTTGTCGCCGCGCCCCACCCAGCGGCCCGCTGCCATCGCGGCGGCTTCGGTAACCCGGACGAGTTCCAGGGCGAGGTTGCGATCGGGAGCCTCGGAGGGAACATCGAGTTCGGACGGCAGGTGATGATTTTCGGTCATCGGAGCGCACCTTTCTGATACGACGACGGCCGGATGAGGGTCTTGCTCACTGACTCTATCGTTAGGCAGACAAAATGAGCAGGGGACCCCACGGATGAGCGCCCGGGGTACCTGCGACGATAGGCACGTGGCAGCTTCGAACGGCAGACAGAAGACGGCCCGGGACATGATCCTCTCCCTGGCCCTCATCGGGATCGCGGCATTGGTCGTCTACTTCCTCGCCATCCCGCACGACGATGACGCTCCCGACCTCAAGCGGGTCGACTACCGGGTCGAGCTGCTCACGGCCCGGCGTGCGGTGAGCTACCCGGTGGCCGCCCCCGAGGGCCTGCCGAGCACCTGGAAGGCGACCTCCGTTCGCTTCCAGGGTGAGAACTCCGACCGCTGGCACCTGGGCTTCCAGACCCCGGACGGTCAGTACGTGCAGGTCGAGCAGTCCACGCAGAAGCCCGCCGACTTCATAGACGAGGCCGGCCAGGGCGCGTCGGCGACGAAGCGCACCGACCGGATCGGCGACCGGACCTGGACCCGCTACACCGGCGGCCGCTACGACGCCCTCGTCCTGCAGGACACGCCCGGCTCCACGACGGTGGTGGCCGGCACGGCGTCCTTCACCGAGCTGAAGAAGATGGCGGCGGCGCTGAAGATGCGGTGAGCGCCGCGCGGCACTGCGTGCCCGTGCATGACGAAGGCCCCCGGTGTACCGGGGGCCTTCGTCATGCAGGGTGCGGTGGCTCAGACGGTGGTGACGACGTCCTCGAACGTCAGCCGCGGCGAGCGCGGGAACCACGCGTCCGGGCCCGGCTTGCCGATGTTGACGATCATCAGCGGGGTGTGGTCGTCGTCCAGGAACTCCTTGCGGACGCCCTCGAAGTCGAAGCCGGTCATAGGGCCGGCGGCCAGGCCCGCGGCGCGGACGCCGATGATGAAGTACGCGGCCTGAAGGGCGGTGTTCAGCGCGGCGGCGTTCTCGCGGACCGGGCGCTCACCGAAGAACACGTCCTTGGCCTGCGGGAAGTGCGGGAACAGGGCCGGCAGTTCCTCGTGGAACTCGTTGTCCGCGGAGAGGATCGCGACCAGCGGCGCGGCGGCGGTCTTGGCCTGGTTGCCCTCGGCCAGGTGCTGCACCAGGCGCTCGCGGGCCTCGGCCGAGCGGACCAGGGTGATGCGCAGCGGGGACTGGTTGAAGGCGGTCGGGCCGTACTTGACCAGGTCGTAGATCGCCTGGACCTGCTCATCGGTCACCGGCTCGTCGGTGAAGGTGTTCGCGGTGCGGGCCTCGCGGAACAGCAGGTCCTGGGCGGCGGGGTCAAGAACGAGAGACATGCGTGACTTCCTAGCGGTGCGCGTCCGGTCCGGGGTGCGGGTCCGGCTTACGGGTACGAGCCTACGCGAAGGGAAGTTCAACCTTCAACAAAAAGCGGGGTGTGGTGATCCGCTTCACAGCCCCGGCCGGCGGCGCTACTCGGTGTCCTCGTCCCCGGTCTCCTCGGCCAGCGCCGCGTCCAGCCGGGCCCGCGCCCCCTCCAGCCAGCGCCGGCACAGCTTGGCCAGCTCCTCGCCGCGCTCCCACAGGGCGAGGGACTCCTCCAGCGTCGTACCGCCCGCCTCCAGGCGCCGTACGACCTCGATCAACTCGTCCCGCGCCTGCTCGTACGAGAGCGCCTCGTCCACCGTGCCGGTCATTCGCCCACCTTGATCGTTTCGCACACGTCGGTCATTCGCCCGCCCTTGGTCATTCGCTCGCCCGGCCGTTCGGCCGCCTTGGTGATTCGCCTGCCACGGTCATTCGTCCACCGTCACGGTCATTCGTCCACCGTCACCGAGAACTCGCCGTCGGCCACCCGGGCCCGCAGCGCCTCGCCCCGCCCGACCTCGTCCGGGTCGCGCACCACATGCCCGTCGCTGCGCTGCAGCACCGCGTAGCCACGCTTGAGGGTGGCCGCGGGGGAGAGGGCCACCACGCGTGCGTGGGTGTGCGTCAGCTCCGAGTCGGCACGGTCCAGCAGATGCCCGAGGGTCCGCCGGCTCCGCTCGACCAGGGACGCCGTGTGATCGGCCCGTTCGTCGAGCATCCGGTGCGGGTCCTCCATCGAGGGCCGGGCCAGCGCGTGCGCGAGGCCGCGCTCCTCGCGCTCCAGGAACGCGTTCATACAGCGCCGGGCGCGGTCCCGCAGCATCCGCACCCGCTCGAACTCCTCGCCCACGTCCGGTACGACCTTCTTCGCCGCGTCGGTCGGGGTGGACGCGCGCAGGTCGGCGACCAGGTCCAGGAGCGGGTTGTCCGGCTCGTGCCCGATGGCGGACACGACGGGCGTACGGCACCGCGCCACCGCCCGTACGAGCTGCTCGTCGGAGAAGGGCAGCAGGTCCTCCACGCTGCCGCCGCCGCGCGCGACGACGATGACGTCCACGTCGTCGATCTCGTCCAGCTCCTTCACCGCCTGCACGACCTGCGGGACGGCGTGCACGCCCTGTACGGGGACGTTGCGTACCTCGAAGCGGACGGCGGGCCAGCGGTGCCGGGCGTTCTCCAGCACGTCCCGCTCCGCGGCGGAGGCCCGCCCGCACACCAGACCGATCAGCTGCGGCAGGAACGGCAGCGGCTTCTTTCGCTCCGGCGCGAACAGCCCCTCGGCCGCCAGCGCCTTCTTCAGCCGCTCCAGCCGGGCCAGCAGTTCGCCGACGCCGACCGGCCTGATCTCGGCGGCTCTGAGCGACAGCTGGCCACGCGGGGCGTACCACTCGGGCTTCGCCAGGACGACCACGCGGGCGCCCTCGCCGACGACGTCCGCGACGGCGTCGAAGACCTGCCGGTAGCAGGTCACGCCGACGGAGATGTCGTGCGACGGATCTCGCAGGGTCAGGAACACGACCCCCGCGCCGGGGCGCCGCGACAGCTGCGTGATCTGTCCCTCGACCCAGACCGTCCCGAGCCGGTCGATCCAGCCTCCGATCAGCCGGGACACCTCGCCGACGGGGAGCGGCGAATCCGGGGACGTGTTGGCAGCCATGCGCCCGAGCGTAACGGCCGGTACCGACAGTGGGTGCGCGCCCGGTCTTCGCGGTCGGCGCCGTCCACCGGCCGCCGCTCCGTCTCGGCCGGCCGCGCCGGTCCCCGCGCCCCTCGGGGCGACCGGACGCATTCCGGCTGCGGGTTTCGTGGGTGGCCGGTCGCGCGGTTCCCAGTGCCCCGGGTGTGGCGCCGTCGGTGGACGCCGGTACGGACCCGCTTGCCCGCGCCCGCGCCCGCGCCCGCGGACTGCCACGCCACCGGCCCGGCCTCCCGCGGCTCCGGCGCCTCGACGGCCGACGGCTCTGCACCCCCGACGGCTCTGCACCTCCGGCGGCTCCGCACCCCCGACGGCTCCGCACCCCCGGCGGCTCCGCACCTCCGGCGGCTCTGCACACTCGGCGGCACGGGGCACCGCGCGGCCGGCCACGACACACCCGCGGCCGGCGAGCGGCCCGCGGCCACGGGCGGCCCGCGGCCACGGGCGGTGCGGTCACCCGGGTGTCTCGCCCCGGCCTCGCTGGGCCACGAGGATCAGCGCGCCGATCGCCAGCCACGCCGCTCCCACCACCTGTGCGGCCCCGGACGCCTCCACGATCACGGCGATCATGGTCGCCGCGCCCGTCGCAGGCACCAGCAGATGCCGCCACCAGCTCACCGGCCCCCCGGCGCGGCGCACCGCGAAATACCCCACCACGCTCGCGTGCAGCAGTGTGAACGCCGTCAGCGCGCCGATGTCGACCACCGAGACGAGCTTGTCGAGGCCGTCGTCGCGCCGCGCCGCCCAGCCCGCCGCGAACAGGGTGATCACCGCCGCGCACAGCAGGGCGACCCGCGGCACCCCGGCGTCCGTCCGGGACAGGGCACGGGGCAGCCGCCGGTCCCGGCCCATCGCGAACAGCAGCCGCCCGGCCGCCGCCTGCCCCGCCAGCGCCGCGAACGCCGCCCCGACCGCCTTGCTCGCGGCCACCAGATCGTGCAGCCAGGTGCCGACGGACACGTCCACGGCGTCGTAGAAGGCCGAACCCTGCCTGCCGGGATCGCGGGCCAGCCGCGCGGACGTCGTCGGTTCCAGCAGCGCCACCAGATACGTCTGCGCCACGAACAGCACCCCGGCCAGCGTCAGGCAGAACAGCAGCGCCCGGGCCACCTTCGCCGAGCCCCCGGTGACCTCCTCGGCGAACGTCGCGATCGCGTCGAAGCCCAGGTACGACAGCACCGCCACCGACACCGCGCCGATCACCGCGGACAGCGCGAAGGTGCCCTGCGTGCCGTCACCCGACAGCGGCGACAGCCACCCCCGCTCCGCCCCGTCCCGCACCAGCACCACGACCGCGGACACCACGAACACCAGCAGGACGACGATCTCCAGCGCCAGCACCAGGAACCCCACGCGCGCGGCGGCCCGTACGCCCCACAGGTTCAGCAGGGTCGTCAGGACGACGGCCAGTGCCGTCCACACCCAGCGGGACACCTCAGGGACCAGCGCGTTCATCGCGATCCCGGAGAAGAGGTACGCCACCGCCGGAATCAGCACGTAGTCGAGCATCGCCATCCAGCCCGCGACGAACCCGGCCGCCGGACCGAGCCCCGCGCGCGCGTAGGCGAACACCGACCCCGCCCGCGGTACGACCCGCACCATCTGCGCGTAACTGAACGCGGTGAATCCCATCGCGACCGTCGCCACCAGGTACACCAGAGCCACCGCGCCGTGCGACGTGGCGTCCAGCGTGCCGAAGACCCCGACCGGCGCCATCGGGGCGATGAAGAGCAGCCCGTAGACCACGAGGTCGCGGAAGCCGAGACTGCGCCGCAGCCGGTGCCGCGCGTCGACCGCGGAGGCTGTGGTTCCGGTGTCGGCCATGGGAACCAGTCTTCCCCGGGGGGCAGCGGGCACGCGATCTCTGCGCCGCCGAACGCGGCCTTACGATGGGACGCATGACCGCTTCGCCTGGCCGCCGTGTCCTGCTCGCCGCACCCCGAGGCTACTGCGCGGGTGTGGACCGCGCCGTGATCGCCGTCGAGAAGGCCCTCGAACAGTACGGGGCGCCGATCTACGTCCGCCACGAGATCGTCCACAACAAGTACGTCGTACAGACCCTGGAGAAGAAGGGCGCCGTCTTCGTGGAGCGGACGGAGGAGGTGCCGCCGGGCAACATCGTCATGTTCTCGGCCCACGGCGTCGCCCCCGTCGTGCACGAGGAGGCCGAGCGGGGCCGGCTCGCCACCATCGACGCCACCTGCCCCCTGGTGACCAAGGTCCACAAGGAAGCCGTCCGCTACGCCAAGGACGACTACGACATCCTCCTGATCGGTCACGAGGGCCACGAGGAGGTCATCGGCACCTCCGGCGAGGCCCCCGAGCACATCCAGCTCGTCGACGGCCCCGAGGACGTCGCCAAGGTCGAGGTCCGCGACCCCTCGAAGGTCGTGTGGCTGTCCCAGACCACCCTCTCGGTCGACGAGACGATGGAGACCGTCGACGCCCTGAAGACGAAGTTCCCGGGGCTCGTCTCCCCGCCCAGCGACGACATCTGCTACGCCACGCAGAACCGCCAGCTGGCCGTGAAGCAGATGGGCGCCGAGGCCGAGCTGGTCATCGTGGTCGGCTCGCGCAACTCCTCCAACTCCAAGCGGCTGGTCGAGGTCGCCAAGCTCGCCGGTTCCCGCGAGGCGTACCTGGTGGACTTCGCCGACGAGATCGACGAGGCCTGGCTGGCGGGCGTCACCACGGTCGGCGTCACCTCCGGCGCCTCCGTGCCCGAGGTGCTGGTCGAGCAGGTCCTGGAGTGGCTCGCCGAGCGCGGCTACGGGGACGTGGAGCTGGTCAGGGCGGCCGAGGAGTCCATCGTCTTCTCGCTGCCCAAGGAACTCCGCCGTGACCTGCGCGAAGAGGCGGCCACCCTGGCCGTCGAGCGCGGTGGTTCGGGGGCCTCGGACGCCGCGGCACGCTGACGGGCGGCCAGGCGTACGGCCACTCGCCGTAGTGACTGTCAGTGCGCCGTCGTAACGTGGTGGCATGCAGATCTTCGGCGTGGACATCGGCGGATCCGGGATCAAGGGCGCCCCTGTGGACCTGGACAGGGGCGACCTGGCCCAGGAGCGCTGCAAGGTGCTCACCCCGCATCCGGCGACGCCCGACGGCGTGGCCGAGGGGGTCAAGCAGGTGATCGACCACTTCGGATGGACCGGCCCGGTCGGGCTGACCTTCCCCGGAGTCGTCACCGGTGGCGCCATGGTCCGTACGGCGGCGAACGTCGACAAGAGCTGGATCGACACGGACGCCCGCGCGCTGTTCGGCGGGACGCTCGGCGGGCTCCCGGTGACCGTGGTCAACGACGCGGACGCGGCGGGCCTCGCGGAGATGCGGTTCGGCGCCGGACAGGGCAGACGCGGCACGGTCGTCCTGCTCACCTTCGGTACCGGCATCGGCAGCGCCGTCTTCGTGGACGGCGTCCTCGTGCCGAACACCGAGCTGGGCCACCTGGAGCTGCACGGCCACGACGCGGAGAAGCGTGCCTCCAGCAAGGCCAAGGACGACCACGAGCTGAGCTGGGAGCAGTGGGCCCACCGGGTCCAGAAGTACCTGGCCCATGTCGAGATGCTCTTCTCGCCCGAGCTGTTCGTGATCGGCGGCGGGGTCAGTCGCAAGTCCGGGAAGTTCCTGCGCTTCATCGACGGCATCAGGGCCGAGATCGTGCCCGCCCAGCTGCAGAACAACGCGGGGATCGTGGGAGCGGCGATGAGAGCCGCGCAGGAGGACTAGCGACCCGCCGCCGGCACCCCGGCCCACAGGCTCGGCCCCGCCGTCGCCGTCGCCGCCCCGGCCCATAGGCTCGGCCCCACCGTCACCGCCGGCGCCCCGGCCCACGGGCTCGGCTCTGCCGTCGCCGCCGGCACCCCACAGGCTCGGCCCCGCCGTCGCCGCCGGCACCCCATAGGCTCGGCCCCACCGTCACCGCCGGCACCCCACAGGCTCGGCCCCGCCGTCCATCCCGGCCCCGCGGCTGGGACCACCGGCTCGGTCGGCCCGCCGTCCCCCCTCCCGCGTACCGGGTGAGCCCCGCCGTCCCCGGGGACGTGCGGGTTCAGCCCCGCGACCGGCGCCGCCGCACCCACCGGACCCGGCGGACGAGGGCGATCGCGCCGGCGGCCAGCGTCCCGCCGTACAGCCAGCCGGCCTGAGTCGCGAGGCCGGTGACCAGCCCCATGAGCCGGCCGAGCAGCCCCCCGCTGCCGTCGGCGACGGGCAGCAGCCCCACGACGAAGCCGATCGGCACGACGACGGGCGCGGTCAGCAGGTCCCCCTCGCGCACCCACAGAGCGGTCAGGACGCACACCGGCAGGAAGAGCATCCCGTACACCGGCAGGGATCCGCCGAACAGGAACCGGTCCACAGCGCCGAGCAAGAACATCACCACCGTGCAGAACAGGCCGCCGCCGAGCCCGGTCAGCCGCGGATTCCGCAGCCCTTGGCCGGGCGGCACCGTCCTCGGGCCCCGGTCCTGCCGTAAGGCCCGCGGTGAGGCGGGTCCGGGCCTTCGGTCGCCGACGGGCCGGCGCCTGCCCTGTGAGGGCAAGGAGCCCTGCGGCGCGCCGCGTCGCCTTCCGCCGTTCGGGGGTCGTGTCCTGTGCTGCTCCACTGGACCAACTTAGGTCTGTTTATGTGGTGAATCGCTCCTCGGACACGCCGGTGAGAACAGCTTGGCCGGACGTCCTACGCTCCCGGGAGCCGCTCACGCGGGACGCCGTAGACTGGTGGATCGGCCAGTGTCTCTGGCCCGCCCCTGGCAGCCCCTGGCCCTCTCATCTACGGGAAGTCGCAAAGTGTCGCTCACGATCGGAATCGTCGGCCTGCCGAATGTCGGCAAGTCGACCCTGTTCAACGCCCTGACCAAGAACGACGTGCTGGCGGCCAACTACCCGTTCGCCACGATCGAGCCGAACGTCGGCGTGGTCGGCGTGCCCGACGCCCGGCTCGCCAAGCTGGCCTCGATCTTCACCTCGGAGCGCATCATTCCGGCCACTGTCGACTTCGTCGACATCGCCGGCATCGTCCGCGGCGCCTCGGAGGGCGAGGGCCTGGGCAACAAGTTCCTCGCGAACATCCGCGAGTCCGACGCGATCTGCCAGGTCATCCGCGCCTTCAAGGACGAGAACGTCGTGCACGTCGACGGCAAGGTCTCGCCGAAGGACGACATCGAGACGATCAACACCGAGCTGATCCTCGCCGACCTCCAGACCGTCGAGAAGGTCCTGCCGCGACTCCAGAAGGAGTCCCGGATCAAGAAGGACATCGCGCCCAAGGTCAAGGCGGTCGAGGAGGCCAAGGAGATCCTGGAGAAGGGCGACACGCTCTTCTCGCACGGCATCGTCCAGGGCACCGAGCGCAACGAGCTGCTGCACGACCTGCACCTGCTCACCACCAAGCCGTTCCTCTACGTCTTCAACGTCGACGAGGACGAGCTGACCGACGAGGACTTCAAGAACGAGCAGCGTGCCCTGGTCGCCCCGGCCGAGGCGATCTTCCTCAACGCCAAGCTCGAGGCCGACCTCGCCGAGCTGGACGAGGAGGAGGCCCTGGAGCTGCTGGAGTCCGTCGGCCAGCACGAGCCCGGCCTCGCCACGCTGGCCCGCGTCGGCTTCAACACCCTCGGCCTGCAGACCTACCTGACGGCCGGCCCCAAGGAGTCCCGCGCCTGGACCATCAAGAAGGGCGCCACGGCTCCCGAGGCGGCCGGTGTGATCCACACCGACTTCCAGAAGGGCTTCATCAAGGCCGAGGTCATCTCCTTCGCCGACCTGGTCGAGACCGGCTCGGTCACCGAGGCCCGCGCCAAGGGCAAGGCCCGCATGGAGGGCAAGGACTACGTCATGCAGGACGGCGACGTGGTGGAGTTCCGCTTCAACGTGTGATCGGATGCGCCGCCGTCGTCCTCGACGCACCAGTGGTGCGGGATGACGGCCTGCGCGCCGTCGTCGCGTTCACAGTGCGGGCAGTGCGCTGCCCGGGAACGGTGTGGCCGGGTGCGGGGCGGGGTCCGTCACCCAGCCCGCCACCAGGATCAGCCGGGACTCGCGGTCGACGGCGAGGAAACCGAAGGGGCGGTCGAAGGAGATGCGTACGGCCGTGGTCTCGTAGCGGAACTCGGGCGGCCCGCCGCCCGGTGCCGACATGACCGCGGTGACCGCCGCCGCGCGGAAGCCGAGCGCGCCGAACCGGGCCAGCGCCGACTGGCGTGCCGTCCCGATGGCCAGGGGGAAGGCGCTGACCCCGGGAAGGTGGCCGTACCGTGGGTCCGAGGCCGCCGACAGCCCGAACAGGCCCGCCGCAGCGAGCAGGTCGTGGTCGGCCCGCACCTCGTAGGCGACGGTCCGCGCGTCCAGCGTCCTCGGCTGCGGCTCGACCGCCGGCTGCTGCTCCACATGCAGACCCGGGCCGACGTGCCCGTGCGGCAGGGCGTCCCCGCCGGTGACCGTGCACGCGCGCTCCACGACGTCCACCCCGGCGGCCAGCACCTGCCCCGGTGTCATCCGCTCCTCGCCGAGCACCAGGTGGACGTCGATGCCGTTGTCGCCGGGCACGGTCAGGGCGGAGACGAATCCGGCCAAAGTGCCCGCCACGCCCACCCGGTCCGGCCGTACGCTCCGGCGGAACAGACCGCGCAGCGTACGGCCCTGCCAGGGCCCGGACTCCGGTCGCAGCGGCGCCTCCGTGAAGGGCTGACGCCAGGTGGTGTGCAGCCCGAGGGCGCAGGCCAGCACCAGGTGCGAGTCCCGGGTCAGCGTCACCGGCATCCGCTCGACCAGTCCGTCCGTCCGCTCCACCGCCCAGGCGTCGAGCCGTTCCTGCGCGGTGACGAGGTCGTCGCCGAACTCCCCGTGGGTCCCGGCCGGCAGCCCGGCCCGCCACTCCTCCCGCAGCGCGAGAGCGTGGTGCGTCCACAGACCGAGCGCCGCGTCCAGCCCCGGCACCGACCGCAGAGCCGACAGCAACTCGCGTGCGGCGGCCGCCGCCTGATCGGCCGGCAGCCCGAGGGCCCCGGCCAGTTCCGCCCGTGCCGGTCCCGCCGCACCGTCGGCCAGGAAGGCCAGCAGGGGCCAGACCCCGGCCGCCGAGAAGACCGTGCCGTCCCGCGCGGTCGCCGCCCATCGGGCGGTGAGTCCGTTCACCGCCCGGACGCCGTCGCCGCCCACCCGGCCCCTAGCCGGTGCCCCCGTCATACCGTCCCCCCGCTCGTGCCGCTTACGATGCGCCGAGTCGTACGTCAGTCCGGCCGGCGGGCAGGCCGCCGGTGCTGCGCTGCCGCCGCCCGATCCAGGAGCACGGTACCGGTGTCCATACCCCCGCCCCCGGGCCCCCACCAGCCGCAAGACCCTTGTCGGCCACCCGCGCCGGCCGGGCGGGGATCGCACGTGCCGCCGTACCCGGAGCAGGGGTCGCACGTGCCGCCGTACCCGGAGCAGGGGTCGCACGTGCCGCCGTCCCCCGAGCCGGGGTCGCACGTGCCGCCGTACCCGGAGCCGGGTGGAGCCTCGCCTCGGCCGGCCGGGCGGGGGCCGTACACGCAGCCTGGCGGCGCCCACGGACTGCCGCTGCCCTACCGGCCCTGGACCCAGGGCTACCGCCCCCACAACCTCCCGGCGCCGGTCAGCGGCCTCGCCATCGCCTCCCTCGTGCTCGGCGTGCTGTGCTTCCTGCCCGGCGTGGGGCTGGTGCTGGGGCTGGTCGCGCTGCACCGGATCCGCCGCCGCGGTGAGCGCGGTGAGGGCCTGGCCGTCGGCGGCGCGGTCCTCTCCGGCATCGGACTGCTGCTGTGGGCGCTGCTGTTCGCCACCGGAGGCGCCGCCGGGTTCTGGCAGGGCGTCAGGGACGGTGCGCGCGACCGCGCGAGCGTCTCGCCGGCCCGGGGCGAGTGCTTCGACGATCCCGGCGGTTCGCTGTCCGGCGAGACCTACGACCTCGACACGGTCCCCTGTGCCGGCGAGCACGACGGCGAGGTGTTCGCCTCCTTCGAGCTGACCGGCGGCCGCTACCCCGGAGAGGGCACGGTCACCCGCGTCGCCGACGAACGCTGCCGGGGCCTCCGGGACGGCTACGCGATGGACGCCTGGGCGGTCCCGGCCGATGTCGACGTCTACTACCTCACGCCGACCGCGCACAGCTGGGCGGCCGGGGACCACGAGGTCACCTGCGTGTTCGGCAGCACCACCGAGGGCGGCGACCTCACCGGTTCACTGCGCAACGACGAGACCGTCCTCGACGCCGATCAGGTCGCCTATCTGAAGGCCGCTCATCTCCTCAACGCCGCCCTGGACACCGTTCCCGACGCGGAGTACGAGGAGGACGACCTGCCGGGGCACAAGGCGTGGGCGGGTCGCGTGTCGGCCGCGCTGGCCGGGCAGGCCCGGACGCTGCGCGCGCACGAGTGGCCCGCCCGCGCCCGAGGTCCGGTCACCGCGCTGACCGCCCGCCTGGACAAGGCGCGGGCGCAGTGGGCGAGGGCCGCGGCGGCCGGGAACGCCGACGCCTTCTACGAGCGCTACGGCACCGCCGTGAAGCTCGTCGAGCCGCGCCAGGCGGTCACGGCGCGGAAGGCCCTGCGGCTCGTCACCGCTCCGCCCACGAGGGGTGACGACGGCGCCGATACGAGCATGCGGGTGTGAGCGCTCTTATACGGGGGAGAAAGCGCCTGGGTAAAGCCCTGCCCGCCTCCGTGTAATCACTTCGAGTGATTCTCTGGCCTTTGCTTGCATGGCACAACCCACGGTTGCCAGGCTGTTGCTGTCTGTACAATCTGATGGGAGCGGCCAGTGACTTTCGGTGAGCAGCCGGCGTACCTGCGTGTCGCAGGAGATCTCCGCAAGAAGATCGTCGACGGTGCGCTGCCGCCCCACACCCGACTCCCTTCCCAGGCCCGCATCCGCGAGGAGTACGGCGTCTCGGACACGGTCGCGCTCGAGGCCCGCAAGGTGCTGATGGCCGAGGGTCTGGTCGAGGGCCGCTCCGGCTCGGGCACGTACGTGCGCGAACGGCCCGTGCCCCGGCGGGTCGCCCGGTCCGGGTACCGCCCGGCGGGCGGCGCGACGCCCTTCCGGCAGGAGCAGGCCGACGCCTCGGTGCGCGGCACCTGGGAGTCCCGTACCGAACAGGCCGAGGCCGGAACCGCCATCGCCGAGCGGCTCGCGATCCAGGTCGGTGAGCGGGTCATGCGCACCAGATACCTGTTCCGGGAGAACGGCGAGCCGATGATGCTCTCCACCTCCTGGGAGCCCCTCGCCGTCACCGGCCGCACCCCGGTGATGCTGCCCGAGGAGGGACCGCTCGGCGGCATGGGCGTGGTCGAGCGGATGCGGGCCATCGACGTCATCGTGGACAACGTCACCGAGGAGGTCGGTGCCCGCCCCGGCCTCGCCGAGGAGCTGCACGTCCTCGGCGGTGTCCCCGGCCATGTCGTGCTGGTCGTCCAGCGCACGTACTTCGCCTCCGGGCGCCCGGTGGAGACCGCCGACGTGGTGATCCCGGCGGACCGCTACCGGGTCGCGTACCACCTGCCCGTGAAGTGACGCGCCCCTGAACTCCCGGCCGGGCGGCGTCCGCGGGGCAGCCTGCCGGGCGCGGTCGGGCGGCCCTCGGGTGAGGTCGCGCGGCCCTCGGGCGGGGACCGTACCGGGCCTCGGGCGATGCTCCGCGCACCCCTTCGGGCGGGGACCGTACCGGGCCTCGGGTGGTGCTCCGTGCGCCCCCCCGGGTGAGGTAGCGCACACCCTTGCCCACCGAAGGGGCGGACGCCCCGGCCGCCCGGCCGCGGCCGGGGGTCGCCAGGCCGCTGCAATCCGGCCTTTCCCCAGGTGACCCCCCTTCCCGCGGGCAGACGCCCGACCCGAGGTGGCGCCCTGTGCGGCGGCGCATTCGATCCCGCGCGCCCCCGGCGTTCTGGCTGGTTGCGTACCTCTTTGTGAAAAGGCGTATTCGCTGCGTAAAGGTTGGGCGTACGCTCGGGCATATGCGGATTGGGGTTTCCTTAGGCGGGGCGCGGCGGGGGCCCGGGACGGGACAGGGGTCCACCCGCGCCGGCGCGGCCGAATGTGGGGGAGGGTGGGGCGGTGCGAGAAGGCGCGACGCGGGCGGTGGGGGCCATGACTGAGGGCACGGTCTCGCTGCCCTGGATCGTCATACGGCAGGACGACAACGGCAATCGCTACCGCGTCGGCCGGTACGCGACCCGGGCCGAGGCCCAGAAGATCGCCGACAGCCTCGACGACCGGGGGCACAAGCAGCTCTACTGGGTCGAACGCGTCGGCCACAACGGGGACGGCGGACACAACTGACAGAGGCGGCAGACGCAGCTGACAGGGGCGGCAGACGCAGCTGGCAGGGGCGAGGGTCGCAGCCGACCGGGACGACGGTCGCCCGGGGCGGCGGCCACAGTCGACGCGGACGGCGGACGCGGCCGACCGGGGCGACGGCCGCAACTGACCAGGGCGGCGGCCCCAACTGACGGTCCCGTCCTCCCGTAGGCTCCGCCCCATGAAGTCCGACACGGAACGGATCGTGGTGGTGGGAGCCGCCCTGCTCGACGGCGGCCGGCTGCTCGCCGCGCGCCGCAGCGCGCCCGCCGAACTGGCCGGACGCTGGGAGTTGCCCGGCGGCAAGGTCGAGCCGGGTGAGCGGCCCGAGGACGCCCTGGTGCGCGAACTGCGCGAGGAACTCGGCATCGACGCCGAGCCGGTCGAGCGCGTGCCGGGCGAGTGGCCGCTGCGGGCGCCGTACGTCCTGCAGGTGTGGACCGCGCGACTGCTTCCCGGCTCTCCTGCCCCCGAACCCCTTCAGGACCATGACGAACTGCGCTGGCTGGCGTTGGCCGAGGTCTGGGACGTGGCATGGCTGGACCAGGACGTGGCGGCGGTGCGAGAGGTGGAATCCCTGACTCTCTTGTGACCGCCTCCGGTAGCCGCCTCCGGTAGCCCCTTTCCGCACCCCTTTCCTGTGGCCGCCTTCCCGTCGTCGGCCCGGTCCGCCCGGGGGCACCCGCCCGGGCCGCCCGTAGTCGCCGGCCCGCCCGCCTGCGGTGACCGGCTCGCTCCGCCCGCGCTCACCGGCCCGGTCCGCTGGTCGTCGACGGCCGGGTCGCGGGGCGCCCGAGGTGTCCCGGCGCTCGCGTCGGCCGGAGGCGGCGCCTGGTACGCCGTTCGCGCCACAGTGCGCCCTTCGGCACGGTACTGCCGGCTTGATATCGGGTATGTGCCCATTAACCCCACGAAACCGGACATGGGTGGGCTCGCTGGCTGGCCTGGGAAGTGATCGGCGTGATCGACACCGATGGCGACTGCGCCGAGTGGTCCTTTCCCGCGGAACCGGGTGCCGTGCGCACCGCCCGGGCCGCGGTACGCGGCAAGTTGCACGGCTGGAACCTCGACTGCCTCTCCGACTTGGCCGCGTTGCTGGTCAGCGAGCTGGTCACCAATTCGATGCGGCATGCCACCGGCCCCATCGGCGTACGGCTGGTGCGCCCCGCCGGGCTGGACGGCGCACTGCTGGTGGAGGTCTCCGACCCGCTCCCGGACCCGCCGCGCGAGCGCGTCGCCCGGCCCGAGGACGAGGGCGGCCGCGGCCTGCAGCTGGTGGCCGGCTCCTCGCGACGCTGGGGCACCCGGCCCGGCGGGGGAGGGAAGACCGTCTGGTTCGAACTGACGGTTCCCGGATGAGGGGGAAGTCCCTCCATCGAGTGATGGAGTGGTGTACATCCACCGGTGAGCCGTCCACGTCCCGTGTCCGTTCCCGCGACCGGTCCGGCCGTGCGGGATTCGCGGGCGTGTTCCCTGGTTAGAAGAGTGGAAGTGTTGTCACGGACCGGTCCGAAAAACGCCTGGACCGGGCTGTGATCGTGAACACCGTGTCGTGCGGCGCCGTAGTGCTGGATACTGCGGGCAGCCGCCTCCGGTGACCGGTACCGGACGCGGTGAGCTGGAGGGGACGGTTCGCGTGAGCGAGATACCAGCGAAGGCCACGGAGTCCGAGGACCCGTCGGACGGCGCGAGGAAACAGGCCGCGGGTGCCGCGGCCGCACCCGGCGACGCCATGTGGCAGAGCAGTCCGCCCGGTTCGATCTACGACTACATCAAGGTCGCCTCCTTCTCCATCGGCCCCGGTGGGCTGGTCGACCAGTGGAGCCTGCGCGCCGAGCAGCTCTTCGGCATTCCCGCCGAACGGGCCGTCGGGATGGACCCCATAGAGGCCTTCATCGACCCCGCGCTGCGCGAACGCGGCCAGCGCAAGATGGCCGAGATCCTCGACGGACGCGAATGGACCGGGGTGGTCCCCTTCCGCATGCCGGACACACCGGACGGCATACGCGGCGAGGAGGGCCTGGCCGAGGTGTACGTCATGCCCACCCGGACCGCCGAGAGCGACAGGGCCGCCGTGTGCATCGTCGTGGACGTCCGAATCCTGCGCAGCATGGAGACCGACCTCGCCGCCTCACAGGCGATTTTCGGCCAATCACCCTTCGGTTTCCTGCTGATCGACCCGGATCTGAGGGTCCGGCGGGCCAACAGGCGGTTCGCCTCCATCTTCGGTGGAGTCCCGGACGACCACCGGGGCAAGGGAGTTCACGACTATCTGCCGCGGGCCGAGGCCGATCGGGTTTCGGCCACCCTCCGACGGGTGCTGGAGTCGGGCGAGTCCATCACCGACATGCACGTCACCGGGTTCGTCCCCGGCTCCGAGGAACGCCGGCACTGGTCCGTCAACCTCTACCGCGTGCACGGCGGAAGCGGCCGGCCCATCGGCGTCGCCTGGCTCGGCACCGACATCACCGCCCGCCGCGCCGCCGCCCGCGAGGCCGCCGCGGCCCGCCGCAACCTCGCCCTGCTCAACGAGGCCGGCGCCCGCATAGGCAACTCGCTCGACCTGGAGACGACGGCCCGCGAACTCCTCGACGTGGTCGTCCCCGGCTTCTGCGACCTCGCCACCGTCGACCTGTACCAAGGCCTGCTGGCCGGCGACGAGGCCCCACCCGGGCTCGCCGACGGCAGCGCCGAACTGCGCCGTGTCGCCTTCGCCAGTGCCGTGTCCGACGAGCCCTTCACCGGCTCCGGCGAACCGGTCGCGGTCGGCGCGGTCCACCACTTCCCCTTCAACTCGCCCTGCGCCGACGCCCTGCGCACCGCACGCCCGCAGGCCGTGCCCGCGGAGGGCGGCCTGGTGCAGTCCACGCTGGCCGTGCCGATGGTCGCCCACGACACGGTCGTGGGCCTGGCCCAGTTCGCGCGGACCAAGGGCAGCGAGCCGTTCGGCGACCGGGACCGGGACCTCGCGGTGGAACTGGCCGCACGGGCCGCGGTCTGCATCGACAACGCGCGCCTGTACCGCCGCGAGCACGAGCGGGCGCTGATACTGCAGCGGTCCCTGCTGCCGCCCGGCGACCCGGAGGCCTCCGGGCTGGACATCGCCTGCCGCTATCTGCCCGGCAACGCGGCGACGGAGGTCGGAGGCGACTGGTTCGACGTCATCGAGCTTCCCGGGCACCGCACCGCGCTGGTCGTCGGTGACGTGATGGGGCGGGGCCTGCGGGCGGCCGTGGCCATGGGTGAACTCCGCACCGCGGTACGTACGCTGGCCCTGCTGGATCTCGAACCGGCCGAGGTCCTCTCGGCGCTGGACGAGATCGCGCGCGGTCTCGGCACCCCCGGCGGAGTCCAGCAGGCCACCCGGACGGCCCGGCAGCCCCGGGACGCCGACCTCTCCGAGGTGTACCTCGCGACCTGTGTGTACGCCGTCTACGACTCGGTGACCAGACGCTGCACCTTCGCCAACGCGGGCCATCTGCCGCCCGTCCTGGTCGAGCCGGGCGAGCCGGCCCTGATGCTCGACGTGCCGCCCGGCATGCCGCTCGGCGTGGGCGGCGAGCCGTTCGAGGAGGTGGAGGTCGAACTTCCCGAGGGCGCGCTGCTGGCGCTCTACACGGACGGACTGGTCGAGTCCCGCGACCATCCCCTGGACGAGGGGCTCCAGGCCTTCGTGGGCGCGCTCACGGATCCGGCCCGTCCGCTGGAGGACGTCTGCGACCACGTGCTCAGCACCCTCGACACGCACCACGGCGAGGACGACATCGCGTTGCTGATGGCCCGGGTGCAGGGGCTGCCCGCGGACTCCGTCGGCGACTGGACGCTGCCGCGCGAGCCGCGCAGCGTGGGCCGGGCCCGGGAGTACGCCCGCGCGCAATTGCAGAGCTGGGATCTGGAGCCGCTGGTCGACACCACGGAACTCCTGGTGAGCGAGCTGGTGACGAACGCGCTGCGGTACGGCGAGGGGGAGATCCGGCTCCGGCTGCTGCTGGACCGGACGCTGGTGTGCGAGGTGTGGGACTCCGGACTGGTCCAGCCCCGACGGCGCCGGGCCCGCGACACGGACGAGGGGGGCCGCGGGCTGCAGCTGGTCGGACTGCTGAGCGCGGCGTGGGGGTCGCGGCGGACGCCTCGCGGCAAGACGGTGTGGTTCGAGCTGCCGTTGCCCGGCGGCGAGAACGGCCTCACAGACCCGGCGGAAGCCCTGCTCAGCCTCTTCTGACCGGCCGGGCCCACCCGCCCGGCCGCGACGGGCCCGCGTGCCCGCCTGCCCG
The DNA here is from genome assembly GCF_043199955.1 of Streptomyces sp. NPDC048514. NCBI lineage: Bacteria > Bacillati > Actinomycetota > Actinomycetes > Kitasatosporales > Streptomycetaceae > Streptomyces > Streptomyces sp. NPDC048514. The sequence continues at coordinate 257,216 of NZ_JBICWT010000005.1, forward strand.
GCGGCCCCGTCTGCCCGCCTGCCCCGGCGGGCCCGTCTGCCCAGGTGCTTCGGCGGCCCCGTGTGCCCAGGTGCCCCGGCGGCCGTGGCCCTGTGTGCCCAGGTGCCCCGGCGGCCGTGGCCCCGTGTGCCCAGGTGCCCCGGCGGCCGTGTGCCCGAGTGCCCCGGGGGCCAGCGTGCAAGTCGCCCGGGCCGGTTCGTGTGCCCGCCTGTCCCGGCCGGTTCGTGTGCCCGCCTGCCCCGGCCGGTTCGCGTGGCCGCCCTCCCGGGCCGGTTCGCGTGCCCGTCGGGTCCCGGGCCGGCCCGGTCGGGGTGGACCGTCAAGTGGCCGGGCGGAAGCGGTGTCTGGCCCGGGTTCCGGGGCCGCCGAAGCTCGTCGGGGGTCCGCCGTCGGGGTCCTCGGCCAGCAGGATGCCGCCGAGGACCGCACCGGCCAGGTCCGCGGAGTCGCCGTCGGTGCCGGCGTACGGGTTGCCGTGCGTCCGCACATCCCGTTCGGCGAGTTCGCGGGCCTGCCGGGAGACGGTGTCGGCGTCCTCGGCGTCCTCCGCGGCGAGCGACCGCACCGCCTGCGCCAGCCGGGCCCGCGCCTCCGCGCCCACCGCACCCCGGTGCACCGACACGAACTCCTCTGCCGCGGTGACCGAACCCCCGGCCACGAGCAGCGCGGCGGTGTTCAGCACACCCGACCGCCCCGCCCCCAGCCGCGCCAGGGCCCGAGTGATCCGGCGCAGCGCGTCCAGCGGGTCGTACGGCCCTCCGGTCGTCTCCGCGCGCACGGCGGCCAGCACCACGTCCGCGTGAGCGAGCCGCGCGTGCAACTCGCCGGCGGCCGGTGAGGCCCACACCTGGCCTGCCGAGACGGCCACCTCCTCTTCACCCGGCTTGCTCTCCGGTGCCGTCTCCTCCGCCGGCCCCACCTCCGCGTGCCGTACCTTCCGGAGTCTCGCCTCGGCCTCCTTCAGCGCGGGCGGCACCAGGACGGCCGCCTGACGCAGCCGGTCCGCGAGCCGCTCCACCGCGTCCACCAGGGTGCCCGCCTGTGCGACGGCGCCCTCGGCCGCGCGCAGGTGACCCGCCGCCCGCTCCTCCTTGCCCGAGCCGTCCGCCTGGCGGGCCCGGTTGAGGTGGGCGGTGGCGAACACGAGCCGGTCCTTCGCCTGTTCGACGTACCCGGTGACGGACCCGCCGGCCAGGGGCGGATACCGCTCGTGCAGTGCCGAGAGCGTGCCCTGGGCGGCCGTCGCCCGAGCCGTCAGCTCCCGGAACCGTCCCTCGGCGACCTCCAGCGCGCCGCCCAGCCCTCGCTCCAGCCCGCGCAGTCCGTCCAGGGCCGGTGTCTCGGCGTCCAGGCGCCGTCCCGCCTCCGCGCACCGGCCGATCACCCCCACCAGCGCCTGCCGGCGGGCGTCCGGTTCCGCCGGTGTCCCCTCCTCGTACCGCCGCCAGATCGCGAACGCCGCCGACAGCTCGGTCTCGGCGGCCCGCACCGCATGCGTGAACGGTTCGGCCTCCTCCTCGCCGAACCGCTCGCGCACGAAGGACAGTTCCTCCCGGCTGGTGCGCACGCAGTCGTCGGCGAGCACCAGCGCGGCGCGGGCCTGGCGTTCGGAGTCGGCCGGTGCGGGCGTAGGCGGGCGTACGGAGACGATCCCCGGAGTCGTGCGGGAGCGGGCACGCCGGGTGCGCCGCAGGTAGCCGTATCCGGCGAGTGCGACGGCCGCGCCGCCGGCGACCAGCGGCAGCACCAGATCGGCGGTGGACGTCTCGTCCTGCTGCGCCGCGGCGGCGCTCGCGACCGGACCCGGCGCCGCCAGGGGAACCGCATCCCGGGCGCCGACCGTCATCACCGGCAACACCAGCCACCCGGACCCGACCACGGCCCCCAGCACGGCCTGCGCAACGCGCACCCGTATCCGGGCCTTGGCGTGCCGCGGCCGGCACCGGATCGGGGAGGTCGTCACATTTCGGAGCGTATGGGCAGGTGGGCGGCTCCGCGAGCGGGATGGATACGGGTGGGGGAAGAGGCGGACAGGGGGGCGGAATGGACGACGGAGAGTTGATCAGGCGGCCGGGCGCGGGGGAGCCCGTCGACACAACCGGCCGACCGGACCCACAGCACACCGGCAGCGAGGCAGGGGCGGCTTCGCAGCACACCGGCAGCGAGACGGAGGCGGCTTCGCGGGATTCCGGTGGGGTGGCGGAGGCGGCTTCGCGGGATTCCGGTGGGGTGGCGGAGGCGGGTGTGCGGGACTCCGGTGGTGAGGCGGAGGCGGGTGTGCGGGACTCCGGTGGTGAGGCGGAGGCGGGCGTGCGGGACTCCGGCAGCGAGGCGGAGGCGGGCGTGCGGGACTCCGGCAGCGAGGCGGAGGCGGGTGTGCGGGATTCCGGTGAGGCGGCGGAGGCGGCTTCGCGGGACTCCGCTGGTGAGGCGGAGGCGGAGGCGGAGGCGGGGCGGCCGGGCGGAGGGCGCAGGCGGCGGCGCGTTCTGCGCTGGGCTCTCGGCGGCCTCGTACTGCTTCTCCTGCCCCTGCTCACCGCCGAGACCGCCCTGCGGCTCAACTACACCGGTGATCCGGCCCCCGGTACCCGCACGCGCCACCAGGACGCCCTCTGGCTGGGCCATGCCTGGGTGGACGGACGCAAGGGGGACAAGGACGTCGAAGCGCTCGCCCGGCGGCTGCGCGGCACCGGCATACGTGATCTGTACGTCCACTCGGGGCCGCTGGAACACGACGGCACCCTGCCGGGCTCCGCGTATCCGAAGGCCCGCCGGCTGATCGCGGCCGTCCACCGTGAGCTGCCCGGCGTCCGCGTCCAGGCCTGGCTCGGCGACAAGCTGGCCAGCGAGGGCCCCGACGGCCTGCGGCTGGAGCGGCCCGCGACCCGCGCCGCGATCCTCGCCTCCACCCGCCGTATCCTCGCCACCGGCTTCGCGGGCGCCCACTTCGACCTGGAGCCGCTGCACTCCGGCGACCGTGACTACCTCAGCCTGCTCGACGACCTGCGCACCCTCACCCGCGCCCGGCACGCGCTGCTCTCCGTCGCCGCCCACCAGATCGACCCGCTGCCCGCGTTCCACTCCTTCTGGGGCGCGACCACCGGGCACCCCAAGTGGTGGTCGCAGGCCTACTTCGGGCAGGTGGCCCGCCGGGTCGACCAGATCGCCGTGATGTCCTACGACACCACGCAGCCGCTGCAGAGCCTGTACGGCGGCTACGTGGCCCAGCAGACCAGCCTCGCCCTGGAGGTCACCCCGGACACCACCGACCTCCTCATGGGCCTGCCCTTCTACCACGAGAACCGCTTCGGCCACTGGGCGCACGCCGAGACCGTCCCGGCCGCCGTACGGGGAGTGCGCCTCGGGCTGTCCCGCACCGATGCCGACCGCGCCCGTTTCGGTGTCGCCCTGTACGTCGATTTCGCGGCGACGGAGGCGGACTGGCGGGCGTACCGCGAGGACTGGGCCGGGTGAGTTCCGGGCGGCGCCGGCCCGGCGTCGCTAGGACCGCCCGGCGTCGCTAGGACCGCCCGGCCACAGGACCACCCCGCTACGAGGACCGCCTCCTGATCTTCGAGCCCAGCCACACCAGCGGGTCGTACCGGCGGTCGACGGCCCGTTCCTTCAGGGGGATCAGCGCATTGTCCGTGATCTTGATGCCCTCGGGGCAGACCTCCGTGCAGCACTTGGTGATGTTGCAGTAGCCGAGGCCGTGTTCGTCCTGGGCCGCGCGCCCCCGGTCCAGGCCCTTCTCGGCGGCCGCGTCCAGCGGGTGCATGTCCAGCTCGGCGACGCGCATCAGGAAGCGCGGGCCGGCGAACGCGGTCTTGTTCTCCTCGTGGTCGCGGACCACATGGCAGGTGTCCTGGCACAGGAAGCACTCGATGCACTTGCGGAACTCCTGCGAGCGGTCCACGTCCTCCTGCATCATCCGGTATTCGCCGGGCGCCAGTCCGGCCGGCGGCACGAACGCCGGGATCTCCCTGGCCTTCCGGTAGTTGAAGCCGACGTCGGTCACCAGGTCGCGGATCACCGGGAACGCACGCAGGGGTGTGACGGTGATCGTCTCGTCGCGGCCGAACACCGACATGCGGGTCATGCACAACAGCCGCGGGCGGCCGTTGATCTCCGCGGAGCACGAACCGCACTTGCCCGCCTTGCAGTTCCAGCGCACGGCGAGGTCGGGCGCCTGGGTGGCCTGGAGCCGGTGGATGATGTCGAGCACCACCTCGCCGTCGTTGGCCTCGACCGCGAAGTCCGCCAGGCCGCCGCCCCGCACATCGCCCCGCCACACCTTGAAGCGGGCCTCGTAGCTGCTCATTCGTACAGCTCCTCCTCGGCGAGGTACTTGACCAGCTCCTCCTTCTCGAAGAGGGCGAGCAGGTCGGGGCGGATGGGGTCGGTGGTCTCGCGGCTGAGGCGGATCTGGCCACGGGCGGGGTCGGCCGCCGCGAGGCCGCCGGTGGGGTCGGCGAGGGCGCACACCAGGTTCACGTTGCGCCAGTCGCGGTCCATCTCCGGGTGGTCCTCACGGGTGTGGCCCCCGCGCGACTCGGTGCGCTCCAGGGCGGCCCGCGCCACGCACTCGCTGACCAGCAGCATGTTCCTGAGGTCCAGGGCGAGGTGCCAGCCGGGGTTGAACTGGCGGTGCCCCTCGACACCGGCCCGCCGGGCCCGTACCCGCAGCTCGGCGAGCCTGTGCAGGGCCTGCTCCATCTCGCCCTCGCGGCGGATGATGCCGACCAGGTCGTTCATGGTCTGCTGGAGTTCCTGATGGAGGGTGTAGGGGTTCTCCGGTGGGCCGGCCTCGCCCTCGGTCTCCGCGGAGAAGGGCCGCAGGGCCTCCGCGGCGGACGTGTTCACCTGGGCGTCGTCGACCCGGGGCCGCCGCTCCGCGTCCCCGAGCGCGTACTCGGCCGCGTGCCGGCCCGCCCGGCGCCCGAAGACCAGCAGATCGGACAGGGAGTTGCCGCCCAGGCGATTGGAGCCGTGCATGCCGCCGGCCACCTCACCGGCCGCGAACAGGCCCGGCACCCCGCGCGCGGCAGCCGTGTCCGACTCGACGGCGATGCCGCCCATGACGTAGTGGCAGGTCGGGCCGACCTCCATCGCCTCGGCGGTGATGTCGACGTCCGCCAGCTCCTTGAACTGGTGGTACATGGAGGGCAGCCGGCGCCGGACGACCTCCGCCGGCATGCGCGTCGAGACGTCCAGGAAGACCCCGCCGTGCGGCGAGCCGCGGCCCGCCTTCACCTCGGCGTTGATCGCGCGGGCCACCTCGTCGCGGGGGAGCAGCTCCGGGGGACGGCGGTTGTCCTCCGGTTCCTCGTACCACCGGTCGGCCTCCTCCTCCGACTCGGCGTACTTCTCCTTGAACACGTCCGGGACGTAGTCGAACATGAACCGCTTGCCCTCCGAGTTCCGGAGCACCCCGCCGTCGCCGCGCACCGACTCGGTGACGAGGATGCCCTTCACCGACGGCGGCCAGACCATGCCCGTCGGGTGGAACTGCACGAACTCCATGTTCAGCAGCGGTGCGCCGGCGAGCAGCGCGAGTGCGTGGCCGTCGCCGGTGTACTCCCACGAGTTCGACGTGACCTTGAAGGACTTGCCGATGCCGCCGGTCGCCACGACCACCGCGGGGGCCTCCAGGACGAAGAACCGGCCGGTCTCGCGGTCGTAGGCGAAGACCCCGGACACCCGGTCCCCGTCCTTCAGGATCCTGGTGACCGTGCACTCCTGGAAGACCTTCAGCCGGGACTCGTAGTCCCCGGTCTCCTCGAAGTCCTCCTGCTGCAGCGAGACGATCTTCTGCTGCAGGGTCCGGATCAGTTCCAGGCCCGTGCGGTCGCCGACGTGTGCGAGACGCGGGTACTCGTGGCCCCCGAAGTTGCGCTGGGAGATGCGGCCGTCCTTCGTCCGGTCGAACAGCGCCCCCCAGGTCTCCAGCTCCCACACCCGGTCCGGGGCCTCCCGCGCGTGCAGCTCGGCCATCCGCCACTGGTTGAGGAACTTGCCGCCGCGCATGGTGTCGCGGAAGTGCACCTGCCAGGTGTCGTGCTCGTTGGCGTTGGCCATGGCCGCCGCGATGCCGCCCTCGGCCATCACCGTGTGCGCCTTGCCGAACAGGGACTTGCAGATCACCGCCGTACGGGCGCCGCGCTCGCGCGCCTCGATAGCGGCCCGCAGTCCGGCGCCGCCCGCGCCGACCACGACGACGTCCCACTCCTGCCGGTCCACCACGGACATCAGTCGGTCCTCAACTCATTCTCTAGAAGAAGCGCGGATCGTCGAAGACACCGGAGGCGACCAGATAGACGTAGAGGTCGGCGAGCGACACGCTCACCAGCGACGTCCAGGCCAGCAGCATGTGCCGGGCGTTGAGCCTGCCGATGAACTGCCAGGTCCGGTAGCGCACGGGGTGCTTGGAGAAGTGCTTGAGCTTGCCGCCGACGATGTGCCGGCAGGAGTGGCAGGAGAGGGTGTACGTCCAGATCAGCGCGACGTTGACCAGGAACACCAGGGTGCCCAGACCCATGTGTCCCCACCGGTAGTCCGGGTCCCGGAAGGCCAGCACCGTGTCGTAGGTCAGCACGCCGGCGACCAGTACGGCCGCGTAGAAGAAGTACCGGTGGACGTTCTGCAGGACCAGCGGGAAGCGGGTCTCACCGGTGTATCTGCGGTGCGGCTCGGCCACCGCGCAGGCCGGCGGGGACGCCCAGAAGCTGCGGTAGTACGCCTTGCGGTAGTAGTAGCAGGTCAGCCGGAAGCCGAGCGGGAAGACCAGGATGATGATCGCCGGTGAGATGGCCCACCAGCTGCCGAACACGTCGGCGTTCGGCCCGCCGTGCATCGTCGCGCAGTTCCGTGCCAGACAGGGCGAGTAGAGGGGCGACACGTAGGGCGCCGCGTAGTAGTCCGCGTTCGCGAAGGCACGCCAGGTGGAGTAGACGACGAAGGCGATCAGCCCGGCCGCGGTGGTGGCGGGCGCCAGCCACCAGCGGTCGGTCCGCAGGTGCGGGGCGGCGATCGCGGCGCGGGTGCCGCTGCGTACGCCGCCGCTGTTCTGTCGGGGTTCCGTACCAGTAGCCAAGGGGGACTCCGGTCGGTGCGGGGGGATGTCAGGGGGCGTGGCGGTCGCGGGCGCCCAGGCCCTCGTCGTCCGAGTCCGTCCACAGGCTGATGTCGTAGGGCGTGTCGGAGATGGTGACGAGGTCGGGGCGGAGAGCGGCGTCCGGGGCGGCCGCCGCCGCACGCAGCAGCGCCACGCTCTCGCGCAGGTGGTCGGCGTCCAGCCGGACCCGGCGCATCTCCAGGCCGCCGCGGCCGAGGTGGTCCTCCAGGCGTCCCAACGACCGGTGCAGATCGTCGAGCGAGCGCTGGACCGAGGTGATGTCGTCGTGCACGGTCATGACTTGCCCCTCACTTCCATGGATCCGGCGGAACCAGGGCGGCGACGTTCATGCGCCTTGGAGTGTTGCGCGCCACACGTGCCCATGTGAAGGCGTGTGCAGCGATTGGCGCAGGCGCACCGGTGCATCACCGGATGGGTTGCGCCGCACGGGTGGGGTTACCGCCTGTCGTCGCCGTGTCGCCCGCTGTGGCCGGATCCTTTCCACTTCAGTGGCCGCATAGATCTGATCAGCTCCATATACCGCCAAAAGTGATCAGCTCCATATACCTACAAAAGTGAGCATAAAGCCCGCGGCTTCCCGGAGGTAGCAGAGATGTCCCACGACGGCGTCGGCCTGCGCGCGGTCATGCGCTCGGTCGCCTTCCTCACCGCGGGCGCGCTCGCGGTGCCGCTCCTTGCCGGCTGCAGCTCCGACGAGGAGGTCGGCAGCCCCCTCGCGCCGCAGGACATCGCTCTCGTCGCCCGCGACCAGGTCGCCGACGGCGGGACCCTGAAGTGGGCCGTGGACGCCGTACCGGAGACGCTGAACACCTTCCAGGCCGACGCGGACGCGGGCACCACCCGTATCGCGCAGGCCGTGCTGCCGTCGATGTTCCGGCTCGACGCGAACGGCCGGCCGGTGGCGAACCCGGCCTATCTGGAGTCGGCCAAGGTCATCGAGACCGAGCCGCGCCAGGTCGTGCTGTACAAACTGAACCAGCAGGCCGTCTGGAGCAACGGCCGGGAGATCGGCGCCGCCGACTTCGCCGCCCAGTGGCGCGCCCTGTCCGGCAAGGACGCCGCCTACTGGACCGCCCGCAACGCGGGCTACGACCGCATCGCCAAGATCGAGCGCGGGGCCAACGACCTCCAGGTCCGGGTCACCTTCTCCCGCCCCTACGCCGACTGGAGATCGCTGTTCTCCCCGCTGTACCCGAAGGACGTCATGGGCACCCCGGACGCCTTCAACGACGGCGCGCGCCGCAAGCTCACGGTCACCGCCGGCCCCTTCAGGGTGGAGAAGGTCGACACCGCCGGGAAGGACGTCGTCCTCACCCGCAACCCGCGCTGGTGGGGCGCGCCCGCGAAGCTCAACGAGATCGTGCTGCACGCCGTGACCCGCGACAAGCGGGCCACCGCGCTCGCCGACGGCACGGTGGACCTCGCCGAGATCGACGCCGCCGAGGCCCAGCGGATCGGCCTCGCCACCGGCAAGAAGGGCTCCGGTTCCCCCCTCCAGGGCGGCGGCAAGACCTCCGTGGCCAAGCTGCGGTCCTGGGCGCTCGCGCACGGCTTCGACTCCGACGAGGTCAAGGGCGGCAGGAAGAAGCTGGCCAAGGCCGTCTCGGAGTATCTGGAGCAGCAGCAGGCCCTAGGCGGCTTCGCCGTCCGCAAATCCCTGGAGCCCGCCTACACCCAGCTCGCCCTCAACGGCTCCGCGGGCCCCCTCACCGACGAACGGGTCCGGCGGGCCGTCGCCCGCGCGCTGGACCGCACGGAGCTGGCCAAGCTGGTCCTGACCCCCCTGGGCCTGCCCGCCGTCCCGGTGGGCAGCCATCTCGCCCTGTCCGGCCAGCCCGCATACGCCGACAACAGCGCTGCCGTCGGCGGCCCGGACGAAAAGGAGGCGCAGGCGCTGCTCGCCGACGCCGGCTGGGTGGCCGGAGGCCCGATCAAGGAGCCGAAGAAGGCGGGGAAGGCGGCCGGGGCCGAGAGCGGGAAGAGCAAGAAGGAGGAGGAGGGGTCCGAGGGCGGCGAGGACGGCGAGTACATCGTCGGCGAGGACGACAAGGGCCACGAGGAGGAGCAGGCCAAGGGCAAGCACCACGAGTCGGCCGAGGGCACGCGCGAGCACGGCGAGGAAAGCGGCCGGCACCTCGCGCAGGAGGGCAAGCACGGGGGCGCGCCGGGCGCGTACGCCCCGCGGGGCACGGCCGCCCCGGCCGCCGCGCCGGCCGGGCTGCTCGCCAAGGACGGCAAGCCACTGGCCCTCGACTTCGTCCTGCCCTCCGGCCCCGGCTCGGAGACCCTGAACACGGTCGCCGAGCGGATCAGGTCGATGCTGGAGCGGGTCGGCATCCAGGCCGCGATCACCAAGGTCTCGGACGAGAGCTACTTCAAGGACCACATCGCCTCCGGCGACTACGACCTCGCCCTGTACTCCTGGCCCGCCTCCGCCTTCCCCGCGACCGACGCCCGGCCTGTCTACGCCAAGCCGGTGCCCGCCGCCGACGGGTCGGTGAACGTCGAGCAGAACTACACACGGGTCGGTACCGACCAGGTCGACCAGCTCTTCGACGAGGCGGCGGCGACGCTGGACGAGGACGAGGAGCGTTCGCTGATCCGCAAGGCCGACTCGCGGATCTGGGCGGCGGCCGGATCCATTCCGCTGTACCAGCGGCCGCAGCTGGTGGGAGTGCGTAAGGACCTGGTCAACGCGGGTGCCTTCGGTTTCCAGACACCCGTCTACGAGGACATGGGCTACCTCAGGAAGGGGGCGAAGGGAGCCCCCCGTCCGTCGAGCAGCTGAGGCCTGAGGGCCCCGGGGAGGCCGACTCCCCCGGGGCCACGTAACATGGGGTGAGGCCGTGGCATGTCATGCCCGGCAGGGCCCGCGTCATACGGACGTACGCAGAGGGCCTTCCTCACACTCCGGGAGTACGTCGCAATATGGCTGTGTCCACGACACGTCACGACATCCGCAATGTCGCCATCGTCGCCCACGTCGACCACGGCAAGACCACCATCGTCGACGGCATGCTGAAGCAGGCCGGCGCGTTCGCCGCCCACCAGCTCGAGGGCGTCGACGACCGCATGATGGACTCGAACGACCTGGAGCGTGAGAAGGGCATCACGATCCTCGCCAAGAACACGGCGGTGAAGTACCACCCCAAGGACGGCGGGGACCCGATCACGATCAACATCATCGACACCCCCGGCCACGCCGACTTCGGCGGCGAGGTCGAGCGCGGTCTGTCGATGGTCGACGGTGTCGTGCTGCTGGTGGACGCCTCCGAGGGCCCGCTGCCGCAGACCCGGTTCGTGCTCCGCAAGGCCCTCCAGCAGCGCCTGCCCGTCATCCTGTGCATCAACAAGACGGACCGCCCGGACTCCCGGATCGACGAGGTCGTCAACGAGACCTACGACCTCTTCCTCGACCTGGACGCGGACGAGGAGCAGATCGAGTTCCCGATCGTCTACGCCTGCGGCCGTGACGGCATCGCCTCGCTGACCAAGCCGGACAACGGCACGGTCCCGGCCGACTCCACGAGCCTGGAGCCGTTCTTCTCCACCATCCTGGAGCACATCCCGGCCCCGACGTACGACGAGGAAGCGCCGCTCCAGGCCCACGTCACCAACCTCGACGCCGACAACTTCCTCGGCCGTATCGCGCTGCTCCGCGTCGAGCAGGGCGAGCTGCGCAAGGGCCAGACGGTCGCCTGGATCAAGCGCGACGGCTCGATCGGCAACGTCCGCATCAGCGAGCTGATGATGACCGAGGCGCTCACCCGCAAGCCCGCCGAGAAGGCCGGCCCGGGTGACATCTGCGCGGTCGCCGGTATCCCGGACATCATGATCGGCGAGACCCTCGCCGACCCCGAGAACCCGATCGCGCTGCCGCTGATCACGGTCGACGAGCCCGCGATCTCGATGACCATCGGCACGAACACCTCGCCGCTGGTCGGCCGTGGCGGCACCGGCAAGGGCGCCGACGCGAAGGCGGCCGTGAAGGACCGCAAGGTCACCGCCCGCCAGGTCAAGGACCGCCTGGACCGCGAGCTGATCGGTAACGTCTCGCTGCGCGTCCTGGACACCGAGCGTCCGGACGCCTGGGAGGTCCAGGGCCGTGGTGAGCTGGCGCTCGCCATCCTGGTCGAGCAGATGCGCCGCGAGGGCTACGAGCTGACCGTCGGCAAGCCGCAGGTCGTCACCAAGGACGTCGACGGCAAGACCTACGAGCCGGTCGAGCGCATGACGATCGACGTGCCCGAGGAGCACATGGGCGCCGTCACCCAGCTCATGGGCGTCCGCAAGGGCCGCATGGACAACATGTCGAACCACGGCTCCGGCTGGGTCCGCATGGAGTTCGTCGTCCCCTCCCGCGGTCTCATCGGCTTCCGTACCGAGTTCCTGACCCAGACCCGCGGCACGGGCATCGGCCACTCCATCCACGAGGGCTTCGAGCCCTGGTTCGGCAACCTGACGACCCGCAACAACGGCTCGCTGGTCGCCGACCGCTCCGGTGCCGTCACCGCCTTCGCGATGACGAACCTGCAGGAGCGCGGCGTGCTGTTCGTGGAGCCGGGCACCGAGGTGTACGAGGGCATGATCGTCGGTGAGAACTCCCGCTCCGACGACATGGACGTCAACATCACCAAGGAGAAAAAGCTCACCAACATGCGGTCTTCCTCGGCCGACTCGTTCGAGGCGATCGTCCCGCCGCGGAAGCTGTCGCTGGAGCAGTCGCTGGAGTTCTGCCGCGACGACGAGTGCGTCGAGGTGACCCCGGAGGCCGTTCGCATCCGCAAGGTGAACCTGGACGCCCGCGAGCGGGCCCGCGCCGCGAGCCGCGCCAAGCACGGCTGATCCGAAGGCACTTGAGCCCGGGTCCCCCCAAGGATGGGGGGACCCGGGCTTTTTGCAACCCGTTTTACGGCGACCGGCGAACCTCCGGGCCGGGATCGTGTCCGTAATGCGGAGATCGTCGACCGATAGCCATGTAACACGTCCGTTTCGCGGCCTTCTCGACGCGAACAGTTTGTCCAGTTTTTGGAAGTTCTACACGGCAGCTGTGACTGAATTGAGATTTAAAGACAGTGGTCGCCACCTGGCTCATGGCAGATAGTTAGCCGCGTAGCGCTCGGGTCAATGGGTCTCGCGCTGTGGGGACAGCGCCGCGACTCACGAGCACCAGGGGGTGTCTGACCTTCCGTCAGGGGTGTCGGAAGGAAGACGGTAACCCTCTCCTGTTGGTGAACACGTGAAGTCATGAGGAGGAACCCCCATGCGCGGTGTCACAAACACCAAGCGGGTCAGTTCGTCACTTCCAGCAGTGTGATTCGGCTGTAGAACTACGCGCGTCCGACTGCGGCTTCGCCCGCGGTTCGACGCGTCCTCGGAGTACCCGGGCACCTCTCACACTCATATCTGTGAAACGGACGAACCGTGACAAGTCCTATCGACATTGAGGACGGCGGGACTTCGGTCGTCGTCGACGGCGAACCAGGGCCGGAGGCGAAGAGCGAAGCCGTCAAGCTCGAAGGCCGGTCCCCCGGCCAGCTGATGTGGATGCGCTTCAAGCGCGACCGCACCGGTGTGATCTCGGCCTGCGTCGTGGGCTTCTTCTTCCTGATCGGCCTGTTCGCCCCGCTGATCTCCAAGGTGTACGGCAAGAACCCGTACACGGTCTACGCGGACGAGCGCCCGGAGCTCTTCGACAGCGCCGGCGTGCCGGTGCAGCCCAACGGCGGCATCAGCGGTGAGTTCTGGTTCGGCCTCGAACCCGGCAACGGCTACGACGTCTTCACCAAGCTGATCTACGGCATCCGCACCTCGCTGATGATCTCGGTCGCCGTCACCGTCGCGGTCGTCGTGACCGGCATCCTGCTCGGCGTCACCGCCGGCTACATCGGCGGCAAGGTCGACTACTTCATCGGCCGGATCATCGACTTCCTGCTCGCCTTCCCGGCACAGCTGTTCTTCATCGCGAGCATGCCGGTCGTGGTCTCCCTGTTCGTCAGCCCGCGCGACGAGACGCCCACCTACGTCCGGGTGGTGGCACTGATCAGCGTGCAGTGGTTCCTGGGCTGGATGGGGCTCGGCCGCATCCTGCGGGGCACCGCACTCGCCCTGCGCGAACGGGAGTTCATCGAAGCCGCCAAGGTCAGCGGGGCCTCGCCGTGGCGGATCATCCGCAAGGAGATCCTGCCGAACATCGTCACCCCGCTGCTCGTGCAGGCGACGTACCTGCTGCCCGGTTTCGTGACCGCCGAAGCCGGCCTGTCCTACCTCGGCGTGGGCATCGTCGAACCGACGCCCGACTGGGGGCAGATGTTCTCCAAGGCGTCCACCGAACTGGTGATGCAGAACGACATCACCTACATGTTCTTCCCCGGCATCTCGATGATCATCTTCGTGGTCTCGTTCAACCTGCTCGGGGACTCGGTCAGAGACGCCTTCGATCCCAAGACCGCGCGCTGACCTCGGCACCGCAATCCCACGGAACGTCAGTTCCGTTGCACAGCACTGCACTTCCAGCAGTTCTTTTCGCACTGGTGACACTCAGAACGCACTGGTGACACACAGATGGGTGGGAATCTTCGTGATGAGTAGGGGCGGACGCCACGCATACGGCGCACTCTCCGTGCTCGCGGCCGGAGCTCTTGTGCTCACCGGTTGCAGCAAGGGCGGCAGCGATGACAACGACGGCGGCAAGAAGCAGGAGGAGAACGCCAAACGCCAGCAGGCGTCCATCAAGTTCGGTGATGCGGCGGCCTCCAACGGCCCGGCCGCCGACGTGCCCGGCGCCAAGCCCGGCGGCACGATGGAGGTGCTGCAGCGCGACAGCTACGCCCACCTCGATCCGGCGCAGATCTACGTCTCCGACGAGGGCTCGCTCGCCTCGCTGCTGCACCGCGGCCTGACCGGCTACAAGGCCACCAGCAACGACGGCAGCAAGCACGAGGTGGTCGGCGACCTCGCCACCGACTCCGGCACCACGTCGGACGGCGGCAAGACCTGGAAGTACACGCTCAAGGACGGCATCAAGTTCCAGGACGGTTCCCCGATCACGTCCAAGGACGTCCGCCACTCCGTCGAGCGGCTCTTCGCCTCGTTCATCAACCAGGGCCCCACCTACCTCCAGCAGTGGCTGGCCGACAAGCCGGGCACCGAGTACCGCTCCCTCCTCAAGGACGGACCGTACAAGGGCAAGCACCTCCCCGGCTCCGTCCTCGAGACGCCGGATGACAAGACGGTCGTCTTCCACTTCAAGACCCCGCACCCCGACCTGCCCTACGCCCTGGCGATGGCGGGCTACGCGGTGGTCTCGGAGAAGGGCGACACCAAGGAGAAGTACGACAAGGCACCGGTGGTGACCGGCCCGTACAAGATCCAGTCGTTCAAGTCCGGCAAGTCGATGGTGCTGGTCAAGAACACCAACTGGGACCCGAAGACGGACCCGATCCGCCACCAGTACGTGGACCGGTTCAACATCACGTTCAACCAGCAGTACGAGACCTCGACCAAGGCCCTGCTCGCCGACACCGGCGCGGACCAGACCGGCGTCAGCTTCAACAACCAGGTGGACGCGGGCAACCTGTCCCAGGTGCTGCGCGACCCGAAGATGAAGGGCCGCACGGTCTCCGGCTACCAGCCGTACGTGGGCCAGATGAACATCAACATGAGCCACCCGGCCATGAAGGACAAGACGATCCGCCAGGCCATCGCCTACGCCCTGCCGATCACCCCGTTCGTGCGCGCCTACGGCGGCACCGACGCCATGGAGGTCGCCGGCGGCCTGATCTCCCCGACCGTCTCCGGCTACGACGCGACGTTCGACCCGTACGGCAAGAAGAAGAAGCCGGCCGGTGACCCGGAGAAGGCCAAGGAGCTGCTGAAGAAGGCCGGCAAGCTCAACATGAAGCTGACCTTCGGCTACATCAACACCCCCGAGGGCCAGCAGTACTCCACCGCCATGGCGGCGGGCCTGAAGAAGGCCGGCTTCAACGTCCAGCGCCAGGAGATCCCGGCCGAGACCTACTACGACCAGGTCTCCAAGCTGAACAACAACTACGACATCTTCCACACCGCGTGGGGCGCCGACTGGCCGTCCGCCTCGACCGTGATCCCGCCGCTGTACGACGGCCGCGTGATCGCCGACGGTGCGCAGAACTACTCGCAGGTCAACGACCCGAAGATCAACAGCGAGATCGACCGGATCAACAAGATCACCGACCCGGTCAAGTCCGCGGCCGCGTGGGAGAAGCTGGACCAGTACATCGTGAAGGACAGCCTCAACGTCGTCCCGACCGCGTACTACAAGCAGACCCAGATCGCCGGCTCCAAGGTCGGCGGCCTCGTCTACGACGACGTGCTCGGCGGTCTCGACCCGCGTCGCCTCTACATCAAGTAACCGTCCCCTCCGGTACCCGGCGCGCCCGCACGGAAAGGGGTGCGCCGGGTACCGCCCGGACCGCCGACGTCTGAGAGCTGCCCTGTCAT
Source organism: Streptomyces sp. NPDC048514 (assembly GCF_043199955.1). Lineage (NCBI taxonomy): Bacteria > Bacillati > Actinomycetota > Actinomycetes > Kitasatosporales > Streptomycetaceae > Streptomyces > Streptomyces sp. NPDC048514. The sequence goes on from NZ_JBICWT010000005.1 coordinate 272,832, forward strand.
GCTGCGCTTCCTCGTCCGCCGGATCATCGGTGCCGTCGTCATTCTGTTCCTGCTGAGCATCGTCGCGTTCGTGCTGTTCTTCGGGGTGCCCCGGGACCCGGCGCTGCTGATGTGCGGCAAGACCTGCAACCCGGACAGCATCGCGAACATCCACCATGTGCTCGGCCTGGACAAGTCCATCCCCGAGCAGTACTGGATCTTCCTGCACAACCTCGTCCTGGGCAGCGACCAGTTCGCCCAGGGCCCGTGCCCGGCCCCCTGCTTCGGCTACTCGTACCACACCAACGAGCAGGTCTGGGGCACGCTGATGGACCGCCTGCCCACCACCGTCTCGCTCACCCTGGGCGCCTCCGTGTGCTTCCTGATCGCCGGCCTGGGCACCGGGCTGCTCGCCGCCTGGCGGCGCGGCACGCTGGTCGACAAGACGGCCACCGCGGGCGCCATGGTCCTCAGTTCGATGCAGATCTACTTCCTCGGCCCGCTGGCCCTGGCGATCCTCGTCTACCAGACACACTGGTTCGACAAGCCCGCCTACAACGAGTTCACCCGGGACCCGCTCACCTGGTTCACCGGCCTGATCATCCCCTGGGTGGTCCTCTCCACGATCTTCGCGGCGCAGTACACCCGTATGTCACGCTCCTCGATGATCGAGCAGCTCCAGGAGGAACACGTCCGCACCGCCCGCGCCAAGGGCATGTCCCGCCGGTACGTCTTCTTCCGGTACGCCTGGCGCGGCTCGCTGATCCCGATCGTCACCATCTTCGGCATCGACCTCGGCGCGCTGCTCGGCGGCGCGATCATCACCGAGGTCACCTTCAGCCTGCCGGGCATCGGGCAACTCGCCGTCCAGTCCGTCTTCTTCAGCGATCTGCCGCTGCTGCTCGGCGTGATGCTGTTCTCCGCCAGCATGATCCTGCTGTTCAACATCATCGTCGACGCCGCGTACGCCTTCATCGACCCGCGCGTGCGGCTGTCCTAGGAGCACTGTCGTGACCACTCTGACCAAGGAAGCCGGCGCCCCGAACCCGGCCGGCACCGGGCCCCTGCTCTCGGTACGGGACCTGCACGTCAGCTTCAAGACCGAGGACGGCGTCGTACGGGCCGTGGACGGCCTCTCCTTCGACGTGGAGCGCGGCAGGACGCTCGGCATCGTGGGGGAGTCCGGCTCGGGCAAGTCGGTGACGAACCTGACCATTCTCGGCCTGCACAACCCCATGTTCACGACGGTCGAGGGCGAGATCCTGCTGGACGGGCAGGAACTGACGACGGCCCGTGAGCCGGAGCTGGAGAAGCTGCGCGGCAACAAGGTCGCCATGATCTTCCAGGACCCGCTCACCGCACTCTCTCCCTACTACACCGTCGGCCGCCAGATCGCCGAGCCGTTCATGAAGCACACCGGAGCCTCCAAGAAGGATGCCTGGGACCGCGCGGTGGGCATGCTCGGCAAGGTCGGCATCCCGAACCCCAAGGAGCGGGCGAAGGACTACCCGCACCAGTTCTCCGGCGGCATGCGCCAGCGCGCGATGATCGCGATGGCGCTGGTGTGCGACCCCGACCTGCTGATCGCCGACGAACCGACGACAGCCCTGGACGTGACGGTCCAGGCGCAGATCCTGGACCTGCTCAAGGACCTGCAGCAGGAGTTCGGCTCCGGCATCGTCTTCATCACCCACGACCTGGGGGTGATCGCCGACATGGCCGACGACATCATGGTGATGTACGCGGGCGGCGCGGTGGAGCGGGGCACGACCGGCGAGGTGCTGCGCTCGCCCCAGCACCCGTACACCTGGGGTCTGCTGAACTCGATGCCGCGGCTGGACTCCGACCTCGGCGCCCAGCTGTCACCGATCCCCGGCACCCCGCCCTCGCTGCTCACGCCGCCGTCCGGCTGCCGCTTCCATCCCCGCTGCACCTTCCAGGACCGGGTGGCGGGAGCGGGCCGCTGTGTGAACGAGCGCCCGCTGCTCGCCCCCGACCGGGCATCGGCCTGCCATCTCACCGCCGACCAGAAGCGGACCATCTTCATCGAGGAGATCAAGCCCCGACTGGGCTAGGTCGACATAGGAGGACACCGTCATGAAAGAGGACCTGGTCCTCCCGGTCCCGCGCGAGAAGAGCGCCGGCGCGGGCGGGGAGCCGCTGCTGGAGGTCTCGGGGCTGACCAAGCACTTCCCGGTGAAGGGCGGCTTCCCGATCCGCCGCACCGTCGGCGCGGTGCAGGCCGTGGACGGCATCGACCTGACCGTGCAAGCCGGTGAGAGTTTCGGGCTGGTCGGTGAGTCCGGCTGCGGCAAGTCGACCACGGGCCGGCTGATCACCCGGCTGATGGAGCCGACCAGCGGCACGATCACCTACCGCGGTCAGGACATCAGCCACGCCTCACGGGGGCAGCTGGCGCCGATCCGCTCCGAGATCCAGATGATCTTCCAGGACCCGTACTCGTCGCTGAACCCGCGGCAGACGGTCGGCAAGATCATCGCGGGTCCGATGGAGATCAACGACATCGCCCCGCCCGGTGGCCGCGAGAAGCGCGTCCGCGAACTCCTCGAGACCGTCGGCCTCAACCCCGAGCACTACAACCGCTTCCCGCACGAGTTCTCCGGCGGCCAGCGCCAGCGCATCGGGGTGGCCCGCGCCCTGGCCCTGGAACCGAAGCTGATCGTCGCCGACGAGCCGGTCTCCGCCCTGGACGTCTCCATCCAGGCCCAGGTCGTCAACCTGCTGCAGAAGGTGCAGAACGAACTCGGCATCGCCTTCCTCTTCATCGCGCACGACCTGGCGGTGGTACGGCACTTCTCGCAGCGCGTCGCGGTCATGTACCTCGGCAAGATCATCGAGGTGGGGGACCGCGACTCCATCTACACCCGCCCGCGCCACCCGTACACCCACGCCCTGCTGTCCGCCGTCCCCGAGGTCAGCCTGGAGGAGGACGGTGCGCCGGCCCGGGAGCGCATCCGCCTGGCCGGTGACGTGCCGTCGCCGATCAACCCGCCCTCGGGCTGCCGCTTCCGCACCCGCTGCTGGAAGGCACAGGAGAAGTGCGCGACCGAGGAGCCGCCGCTGATCCAGATCGCCGGGAACCGCAGCGGTCATCTGACGGCCTGCCACTTCCCGGAGGAGCCGACCATCGAGGGCCGGGACGAGGACATCGTGCTGGACCCGGCGCTGGCGGCGCTGGAGGAGGGCGCGGCGGACCAGCCGTAGACGACGGCCCGGCGGACCGGCCGTGGACCGTGGCCCGGCGGAGAAGCGGTGGACGACGGCCCGGATCGGCCGTGGACCGTGGGCCGGCGGAGAAGCGGTGGACGACGGCCCGGATCGGCCGTGGAGCGTGGTCCGGAGGAGCAGCGGTGGACGACGGCCCGGCGGGTTAGCCGTGGAGCGTGGTCCGGCGGACCGTTCCTAGGCCCGCCGGGCCACGGTGATGATCTCGGGGGAGGACGGGGCGAGCGGGCCCCGTCCCCAGTCCCCGTACTGCTCGACGACGGCCAGACCGGCCTCCGCGAGGAAACCCGCCAGCGCCCGCGGGTCGAGGAAGCGCAGGACGCTGTGGCTGACCCGCGGGGCGGGCCAGCCGTCGGCCTCGAAGTTCTCCGTGAAGCGCACGCGACCGGCGTGCGGTTGGCCGTCGCGCACCTCGTGCCACACCCGCACCGGCGTACCATCGGCGGCAGTGATCTCGTGCACCCGCTCCGGCGTCCATCGCTCCCAGGCACGGGCCCGCGGATTGCGGGTCTCGAAGACGAACCGCCCCTGCTTCCCGAGGGCCGCGCGGACCGCCCGCAGGCAGCCGCGGATCTCCTCGTCACCGACCAGCTCCTGAAAGGCGTGCCCGGTCATCACGACGAGCTCGAACTCCCCGTCCCACCGACGCACCCGGGTGTCCCCGAGCACCCACTCGACGTCCGGGCGGTCCCGGCGGCCCTGTACGAGCATGGCGGCGGCCGGGTCGAGCCCCATCAGCCGGCCCCGGTGCCCCTCCGCCCGGGCCCGGCGCAGCAGCCGTCCGGTACCGCAACCGATGTCGAGCACCGAGCGGGACTCCCTCACCAGGCCGAGGTAGAAGTCGTCACCCGGCCCCCAGGGGTTGAGTTCGTCGTACAGCGAGGCGAGCGAGAGATCGGCGAACGAGTGATCTACCACCGCGGCAGTCTGACACACGTTGCTGAACGGTGTGTCAGTTTCCGGGGCGGTTCCCGAGTGGCTCTCGACTGCGTGTCGACAGAGGGGTTCTCCGTCCGCCGGGCGGTACCCGAGGGCGGACGGGGCGCCGCGGGCCGCCCGGACGGAGAGAAGGCCCGCGTCGACTGGACGCGGGCCTTCGATCCCCTGGACCGGACGTTCATGGGCTCGGGTCAATGGGCCGGGAAAGTCCGTTCCGCAAGGGGGCGGCTGACGAAAAGGGGTGTGTCAGACCGCCGCCTCGGGGTCCTTGGAGAGGCGCGGAGCCGGGACGGTGTCCGCCGTCTCCGGGTAGTGGCACGCCGTCAGGTGCCCGGGCTTGTTGCCCTCCACCTGGACCAGCGGCGGAGCCTCCGTAGCGCACTTCTCCGTCGCCTTCCAGCAGCGGGTGCGGAAGCGGCAGCCCGAGGGCGGGTTGATCGGCGACGGCACGTCACCGATCAGCCGGATACGTTCACGCGGCTCCTCGTCCACCGTGGCCTCGGGCACGGCGGACAGCAGGGCCCGCGTGTAGGGGTGGCGCGGGTTGTCGTACAGGTCTTCGCGGTCGGCGATCTCAACGATCTTGCCAAGGTACATGACAGCCACGCGCTGCGAGAAGTGCCGCACGATGGCCAGGTCGTGGGCGATGAACACGAACGCGATGCCGAGTTCCCGCTGCACCTTCTGCAGCAGGTTGACGACCTGGGCCTGGATGGAGACGTCCAGGGCGGAGACCGGCTCGTCGGCGACGATCAGCTTCGGCTCCAGGGCCAGGGCGCGGGCCACCCCGATGCGCTGGCGCTGGCCGCCGGAGAACTCGTGCGGGAAGCGGTTGTAGTGCTCGGGGTTGAGGCCGACGATCTCCAGCAGCTCGCGGACCCGCTTCTCGCGGCCGCCCACCGGGTTGACGTCGTTGATCTCCATCGGACCCGCGATGATCTTGCCGACCGTCTGCCGCGGGTTCAGCGAGGCGTAGGGGTCCTGGAAGATCATCTGGATCTCGGAGCGGATGGGCGCCAGCTGCCTGCGGCCCGCGTGCGTGATGTCCTGACCGCGGTAGGTGATCGTGCCGCTGGTCGGCTCCATCAGCCGGGTGATCAGCCGGCCCGTGGTCGACTTGCCGCAGCCGGACTCACCGACGAGGCCCAGGCTCTCACCCTCGGCGACCTGGAAGTCCAGCCCGTCCACGGCCTGCACGGCGCCGACGGTGCGGCGGATCGGGAAGCCACCCTTGATCGGGAAGTGCTTGGTCAGCCCGGAGACGTCCAGGAGGGGGTTGGTGTTGCTCATGGTCGTGAAGTCCCGTCTCGTGTCCGTCAGTTGTGCCGGGTTGCGGCGAAGTCGGCGAAGAGTTCCCGCTTCTGCTCAGGGGTGAGGTGGCAGGCGGAGCCGCGGCCATCGACGACTTCCAGCAGCGGACGCTCGGTGGAGCACCGGCCGCCGGCGACCTTCTCGGCGAAGGCACACCGCGGGTGGAAACGGCAGCCGGCCGGCGGGTTCAGCAGCGAGGGCGGCGAACCGGGGATGGGCGTCAGCGGCACGTCCACCGGCCCGGTCAGGCTCGGCATCGAATTGAGCAGGCCCACGGTGTAGGGGTGCTGCGGGTCGCGCAGCACCTCCTCCTTCGTGCCTCGCTCCACACACCGGCCGCCGTACATCACCAGCACGTCGTCCGCGATGTCGGCGATGACGCCGAGGTCGTGGGTGATGAAGATGATGGCGGTGCCGAACTCCTGCTGGAGGTCCTTGAGCAGGTCCATGATCTGGGCCTGCACGGTCACGTCCAGGGCGGTCGTCGGTTCGTCCGCGACCAGCAGCTCGGGGTCGCACACCAGCGCCATCGCGATCATCGCGCGCTGGCGCATGCCGCCGGAGAACTGGTGCGGGTAGTCGTCGACCCGCATGTCCGGCTGCGGGATGCCGACCCGGCGCAGCATTTCGATGGCCCGCTTGCGGGCCACGGACTTGGAGCAGCCCGTGTGCTTGCGGTAGGTCTCGCCGATCTGCGCACCGATGGTGTGGTACGGCGACAGTGAGGCCAGCGCGTCCTGGAAGATCATGGACATCTTGTTGCCGCGCAGCCGCTCCAGCTCCCGCTCGGTGGCGGTGAGCAGCTCCTTGCCGTCGAGGAGGATCTCGCCCTCGATCGCCGTCCGGTCACGGTCGTGCAGGCCCAGGATCGTCAGGTTGGTGACGGACTTGCCGGAGCCCGACTCGCCCACGATGCCCAGCGTCTGGCCCTTGGCCAGATCGAAGCTGAGCCCGTCGACGGCCTTGACGATGCCGTCCTCGGTGGAGAAATGGACCTTGAGGTCCTTGATGGAGAGGAACGGCTGCTGATCGGTGCTCGTCACGGGGACGCTCCTGGGGGGTGATGCGAGGGTCGCCGGGTGGGGCGGTGGGAAGGAAACGGCGGGGCGGAGGTCAGGCGAGCCGGATCCGCGGGTCGATGAGGGCGTAGACGGCGTCCACGATGATGTTGACGAAGACGATGGCGCCGGCTGCCAGCAGGGTGACACCGAGCACCATGGGCAGGTCGGCCTGCTCCACGGACCTCAGGGCGAGCTGGCCCACACCCTGGAGGCTGAAGACGGACTCCGTGATGATCGCGCCGCCGACGAGTGTGGCGAGGTCGATGCCGAAGATGGTCACGATCGGCCCCATCGCGCCACGCCAGGCGAACCGGAAGAACACGTTGCGGCGCGACAGGCCCTTGGCCCGGGCGGTGCGGACGTAGTCCTCGCTGAGCGTCTCCACCAGCTGGGAGCGCGTCATTCGGGTGTAGTTGGCGGTCCAGATCAGGGCCAGCACCAGCCAGGGCAGCAGCAGACCGGAGATCCAGGCGCCCGGGTCCTCGGTGAGGGGCGTGTAGGAGGGGTTGTCGAGGATGTCGAGCTTCCCGACGAGGAAGTACATCGCGATGTACCCGACGAAGTAGATCTGCATCGAGGACGCGACCAGCGAGGCCGAACTGGCCGTCTTGTCCTGCCACCTGCCCTGCTTGACGGCGGCGATCATGCCCGCGCCGACACCGAAGATCAGGAAGACGACGGCGGAGCCGAAGGCCAGCGAGAGGGTGAGCGGCAGCCGGTCCAGGATGGTGCCGAGGACGGGCTCGCGGTTGGCGAAGGAGTAGCCGAGGCAGGGTGCGTTGCACTGCCCGAAGCTCCCGTAGTCCCGCCCGACGAAGAGGCCCTTGATCCAGTACCAGTACTGGACCGGCACGGGGTGGTCGATGCCCAGGTTGTGCCGCACCTGTTCGAGCATGGGCTTGGTGCAGTTCTTGCCGCAGGACATCATGGCGGGGTCACGCGGGATGGCGTAGAAGAGCCAGAAGGTGACAGCGCTGATGATCAACAGAATGACCAGCGCGCCGAAGGTTCGGCGGACAAGGAAGCGGAACATGGGGCGTGACTTTCCGGACGGGGCGCCGTCGCCGGGGTGAGGGGGCGGAGGGGGCGGCCAGGTCGTGACCGCCCCCGTGGTCGAGCGTGGTTACTTCTTCGCGTACAGCTTGCAGAGCGCGATGCAGGTGTTGGCGCTGTCGTACACCACGTGGCCGACCTTCGAGCCGTACATCCAGTTGCGGATGGGGTGGTAGTCCGGGACGCAGGCCGCCAGCTCCATGATCTGCCGGTCGATGTCGCCCCAGGCCTTGTTGGCCTTGTCCGGGTCGGCGATCTTCGAGGCCGCGGCGACCGCCTTGTTCACGCTGGTGTTGTCCAGCTGCGACCAGTTGGTGCCGCCGTCCATGACCTGGCTGCCCTCCCAGCACGGGAAGAACACCGAGTAACCGGCCGGCCAGTCCGGGCTCCAGCCGGCGGCGAACATGTCGTAGCCGTTGTCGAGCTTGCTGATCTGGCTGTAGAAGGTCGACTTGTCGACCTGCTTGTTGACCACCTTGAAGCCGGCGGCCTCCAGCGCGTTCTTGATCGCGACGGCCTGCTTCACCGAGTTGTCCGACTGCTGGTAGGCGATGACCAGCTTCTGGCCGAGCTTGCCGGCCTCCTTCAGCAGGGCCTTGGCCTTGACGGGGTCGCCGCCACCCTTCTGCAGCTTCCCGTACAGGTCGAACTTGTGGTAGCCGGGGGTCACCGGGCTGAAGATCGTGGTGGCGATCTCGCTGCTGGCCGCGCCGCCACGGATGGTCTGCAGCTGCTGCACCGGCCAGGCGAAGTTGATGGCCTGGCGGACCTTCGGGTCCGTGATCCGCTTGGTGTTGATCGGCCAGTAGTAGGTGGCCGTGTCGACCTGGGTGAGGATGCGCGGCTTGTACTTCGCGTTGGTGAGGACCTGCGCGACCCGCTCGGGGGCGACCTCGTTGAAGATCGACATCGCGTACTGGTCGTTGCCCCGGTCCGAGATGTAGCGGTCGGTGGACGCCAGGTTCTGGAAGCCGAACTGGAAGACGAACTTGTCCGGGTAGGCGTTGCGGATCGAGTCCGTCTTCGGGTCCCAGTGCTCGTTGCGCACGTAGGTCATCGACTTGCCGATCTTACGGCTGTCGATCTTGTACGGGCCGCTGGAGAAGGGGTGCTTGTCGTACTTCTCCTTGGTGTCGTGCTTCTTGTTCACCAGGGCGTAGCCACGCATGGCGACGGTGAAGTTGAAGTCACCGCGCGGCTCGTTGAGGTGGAAGGTGACGGTCTTGCCGGAGACCTCGATGGAGTCCAGGTGCTTGCCCTCGTAGGGGCCCTTGTAGCCCTTGCCGCCCACCAGCCAGTTCTGGAGGTAGCGGGGGCCCTCGGTGATGAAGGAGGCGAAGAGGCGCTCGAAGGTGTGGCGGACGTCGTCCATGCTGATCTCGGACCCGTCCTCCCACTTGACGCCGTCCTTCAGGGTGAAGGACCAGGTCTTGCCGCCGTCCTTCATGGTGCCGGCGTCCGTGGCGAGGTCGCCGACGAGGACGGCGCCGCCCTTGTCGTCGATCTTGTAGCCGGTCAGACCGCGCAGGATCGGGACGGTGATGGCCGCCTCGGTCGAGTTGTAGATCTGCGCCGGGTCCATGTGGTCCATGTCGAACTGGTCGAGCGACCAGATCGTCCCGCCCTTGACGGCACCGGTGACCTCGGTGGCCGGCCCGGTCGAGTCGGCCTTGGTGCCGACGTCGATCTTGACGGTCTTGCTGCCGCTGACCGTGGGGACCTTGCCCGACTTGCCGCTGCCGTCGCCGCTGCTGCAGGCACTCAGCACAGAGGTCGAGGCCGCCGCCACGCCGGTGGCGATCAGGAAGTTTCTACGGGAAAAGGACATGCTGAGCCTGCCTCTAGTCGATCGGAACAGACGGGACCAGCCGGTCGTCGCCGAACCGGGCCGGGGGTGGGGTGCGGATTACCGCTTGGACTTCGGGTCGAGCGCGTCGCGCACCGAGTCACCGAGGAGATTGAAGGCGAGGACGAAGATCACCATCGCCAGGCCCGGGAAGAGCATGAACGTGATGTCCTCGGTGTAGAACTGGGCGCCGCGGGCGATCATCACACCCCAGTCAGGGGTCGGGTCGATCATGCCGACACCGAGGAACGCGAGGCCTGCCTCCGTCGTCACGAGGGCCGGGAGCAGCAGGGTGGACTGGATGAGGATCGGCGTCCACAGGTTGGGCAGCAGCTCCTTGAAGACGATGCGCATCGGGGACGCGCCCGTCACCTTCGCCGCCTCGACGAACTCGCGCTCGCGCAGGCTGAGTACCTGACCGCGCAGCAGTCGCGCGATGGAGGCCCAGCCGAAGAAGGTCAGCACGACGATCAGGGCGGTGGCGCGCAGCGAGGTCGGGATGTCCTCGTCGGCGGCGACGAAGAGGCCGTAGACGACGGGCATGAAGGCGATGAAGAACAGCGTGGAGGGGAACGACAGCAGGATGTCGATGACCCGGCCGACGAAGTAGTCGACCTTGCCGCCCAGGTAGCCCGCGGTGACGCCGATCACGACGCCCAGGAAGACGGTGCACAGGGTGGCCGCCACGGCGATGCCCAGCGAGTTGCGGATGGAGTACAGCAGGAACGTGAAGACGTCCCGGCCCAGCTGCGGCTCGATGCCGAACCAGAAGTCCGAGCTCATGCCGCCGTTGGGGCCCGCGGGGTACGAGAACGCGTTGAGCAGGCCCGGGTCCTGGTTCGCGTAGGTGGTGTAGGGGTCCTTGCCGTACAGCTTCGCAATCAGCGGTGCCGCGATCGCGATCACGAAGAAGAAGATCACGATGTAGGCGGATATGACGCCCGTCTTGTCACGCTTGAAGCGTTTCCAAGCAAGCCGTCCCGGAGAGCGGCCTTCGCTGCCCTTCGAGACGTCCGAAGTGATCGACTTCGTGACGGTCTCGTCGGTCACCTCAAGCGGGGCAGCCGCAGATGGAGTTGGGGGGGTCATGGTGCTCCTGGCCCAAGGGAGGGTCTGATGACTCCGCAGGGCGCTCCCCTACGGGCTACGCCGGACTTTTTCAACGCAATTCATTCAAGGTCAATAAATTCTCGGTCGCCTTGGTTGTCTATTTACCTTCTTTACTCGGGCTTGACTGTTCCGTAGCTACGCGGGTAGCACGCCGTAATCAATCCGTGCTTCACATCGGACCAACTGGACCATTCGGGCAACCAGTTCGATATGCGGACGCTGGTGTGTCGAAATGTGTACAACGGAACGTCGGAATCCAACGTTTCGGCATCGTTGAGTGAAGATCTATTGCGCTTCGGACCAAGATCCACCACCGGGGGACCCGTGTACCCCCGCGGGGCGGCGTGAAACGAAGAGGAACGCGCAATAACAGCCCGGCATTCGAGCGCTCGATGTCTGGAATTCCAATGATTCCCAGGATGCCGGACCATTTGGGCATGGATTGCTCGACGGAGCCATGCGGGGTGGGTGCGCGTGCATACGGCTGACTGTCCGCGCGTCCGGTTCAGGCTCGGGTATCGCACCCATAAGTTCATGATATCGACCGTTTATGGGGAAATGTCCACGGAGGAGGCACGTCATGCGTGGAGTCATGCGCGCCCGCTGGGCCGCCGCCGGGGTGGCGGTCGTCCTCGCGGCCACGGGCTGCGGCTCGGGCGGCGGCGGCAACGGCGGCGCGGTGCTCAGCTCTTCCTGGGGCGACCCGCAGAACCCGCTGGAGCCGGCCAACACCAACGAGGTACAGGGCGGCAAGGTCCTCGACATGATCTTCCGCGGCCTGAAGAAGTACGACCCGAGGACCGGCCAGGCCCAGAACTGGCTGGCCGCGTCCATCGACACCGACGACTCGCGGAACTTCACCGTCAGGATCAAGGACGGCTGGACCTTCTCCAACGGCGAGAAGGTGACCGCCCGCTCCTTCGTGGACGCCTGGAACTACGGGGCGAGCCTGCGGAACAACCAGAAGAACGCCTACTTCTTCGGCTACATCGACGGGTACGACGAGGTCCATCCCTCCAGCGGGGCGCAGCGCGCCGACACGCTGTCCGGACTGAAGGTGGTGGACGACCACACCTTCACCGTCAGGCTCAACCAGAAGTTCTCCGGCTTCCCCGACACCCTCGGGTACGCGGCCTTCGCCCCGCTGCCCCGAACCTTCTTCACCGACCACGCGGCCTGGGTGGACAAGCCGGTCGGCAACGGCCCGTACACGATCGAGTCCTACACGAAGGGCTCGCAGATGTACCTCAGGAAGCGGGACGACTATCCCGGCCCGGACAAGGCGCGCAACGACGGCGTGACCCTCATGGTGTACACCGACAGCAACACCGCCTACACCGACCTCCTGGCCGGCAACCTGGACCTCGCCGACGACATCCCCGCGGCGCAGCTGAAGAACGTCAAGGGCGACCTGGGCGACCGCTACATCAACACCCCCGCGGGCATCATCCAGACCCTCGCCTTCCCCTACTACGACAAGGCCTGGAACAAGCCCGGCTCCGAGAAGGTCCGCACCGGCCTGTCCATGGCGATCAACCGCAGGCAGATCACCGACACGATCTTCCGCAGGACCCGGACCCCGGCCACCGACTGGACCTCCCCGGTGCTCGGCGCGGACGGCGGGTTCAAGGCCGGCCTGTGCGGCCGGGCCTGCGACTACGACCCCGCCCGGGCGAAGGAGCTGATCAAGGAGGGCGGCGGGATCCCCGGCGGCCGGGTCAGGATCACGTACAACGCGGACACGGGGTCGCACAAGGAGTGGGTCGACGCGGTGTGCCACTCCATCGACAACGCGCTCGGCGACGACAAGGCCTGTGCCGGCAACCCGGTGGGCACCTTCGCCGACTACCGCAACCAGATCTCCCAGCACAGGATGCCCGGTCCCTTCCGGGCCGGCTGGCAGATGGACTACCCGCTCATCCAGAACTTCCTGCAGCCGCTCTACTACACGGGCGCCTCCTCCAACGACGGCAAGTGGTCCGACAAGGACTTCGACCGGCTCGTGAACCGGGCCAACGCCGAGACGGACACCACCAGGGCGGTCGCCGCCTTCCAGCAGGCCGAGGAGGTCGTACGGGACAAGATGGCCGCCATCCCGCTCTGGTACCAGAACGGCAGCGCCGGCTTCTCCGAGCGGCTGTCCGACGTGGCGCTGAACCCCTTCAGCGTTCCGGTCTACAACGAGATCAAGGTCGGCTGACCCGCCATGGGCCGCTACGTCGTCCGGCGCCTCATCCAGATGATCCCCGTGTTCGTCGGCGCCACGCTGCTGATCTTCCTGATGGTGAACGTGATGGGCGATCCCGTCGCCGGCCTGTGCGGGGAGCGGGCCTGCGACCCGGCGACCGCAGCCCAGCTGAAGAAGGAGTTCGGCCTCGACAAGCCGCTGTGGCAGCAGTACCTGACCTACATGGGGAACGTCTTCACCGGTGACTTCGGTACGGCGTTCAACGGGCAGCCGGTCACCGAGCTGATGGCGACGGCGTTCCCGGTCACCATCCGGCTGACCGTCGTGGCCATCCTCTTCGAGGTCGTCATCGGCATCACGCTCGGGGTGGTGACCGGGCTCCGGCGCGGCCGGCCCGTCGACACCGGCGTGCTCCTGGCCACCCTGGTCGTGATCTCCGTCCCGACCTTCGTCACCGGCCTGCTGCTGCAACTGCTGCTCGGCATCAAGTGGCAGTGGATCCGGCCCTCGGTCCGCACCGGCTCCTTCGACGAACTGATCGTCCCCGGCCTGGTCCTCGCCTCGGTCTCGCTGGCCTACGTCACCCGGCTGACCCGGACCTCCATCGCCGAGAACAAGCGCTCCGACTACGTCCGCACGGCGATCGCCAAGGGCCTGCCCCGGCGCCGGGTCGTCACCCGGCATCTGCTGCGCAACTCCCTGATCCCCGTGGTCACCTTCATCGGCACCGACATCGGCGCGCTGATGGGCGGCGCGATCGTCACCGAGCGGATCTTCAACATCCACGGCGTCGGCTACCAGCTCTACCAGGGCATCCTGCGCCAGAACACCCAGACGGTCGTCGGCTTCGTGACCGTCCTGGTGCTGGTCTTCCTGGTCGCCAACCTGCTCGTGGACCTGCTCTACGCCGTACTCGACCCGAGGATCCGCTATGCCTGAACAGCCGTACGAGCCCGAGCGCGCCATCGCCGGCACCGGCATGGGCGGCGCGATGGACCTCGCGGCGAGCGAGGCGACCACCCTGGAGGAGCAGTCGCCGGCCGCCTCCGGCGGAGGGCCCGCGGGCGGGCGGAAGGGTGCCGGCCCCGCGGACAAGCCGCGCTCGCTGTGGTCCGACGCCTGGCGGGACCTGCGCCGCAACCCGGTCTTCCTCCTCTCCGCGCTGGTCATCCTCTTTCTGGCCTTCATCTCCCTGTGGCCCGCGGCGATCGCCGCCGGCAGCCCCCTGACCTGCGACCTGGCCAAGGCCCAGGACGGCCCCGGGCCGGGGGCCCCGTTCGGGTACGACGGCCAGGGCTGCAACGTCTACACCCGGACCGTCTACGGCGCCCGTACGTCCGTCACGGTCGGCCTGTGCGCCACGCTCGGCGTGGCCCTGTTCGGTTCGGTCCTCGGCGGGCTCGCGGGCTACTTCGGCGGGATCTGGGACGCGGTCCTCTCCCGCGTCACCGACATCTTCTTCGCCATCCCGGTCGTCCTCGGCGGCCTCGTCCTCCTCTCCGTGGTGACCAGCAATACGGTCTGGCCGGTCATCGGGTTCATGGTGCTGCTCGGCTGGCCGCAGATCTCCCGGATCGCGCGCGGCTCGGTCATCACCGCCAAGCACCACGACTACGTCCAGGCGGCCCGTGCCCTGGGGGCCTCCGACGCCCGCATCATGCTCCGGCACATCGCCCCGAACGCCGTGGCGCCCGTGATCGTCGTGGCGACCATCGCGCTGGGCACCTACATCGCCCTGGAGGCGACCCTGTCCTACCTCGGCGTCGGCCTCAAACCACCCAGCGTCTCCTGGGGCATCGACATCTCCGCGGCCTCGCCCTACATCCGCAACGCCCCGCACGCCCTGCTGTGGCCCTCGGGAGCGCTGGCGATCACCGTGCTGGCCTTCATCATGCTCGGCGACGCGGTGCGCGACGCCCTCGACCCGAAGCTGAGGTGAGGGCGCCGTGCTCCTCGAAGTCCAGGACCTGCACGTGGAGTTCCGCACCCGGGACGGGGTCGCCCGCGCCGTCAACGGGGTGAGCTACGCGGTCGACGCGGGGGAGACGCTGGCCGTGCTCGGCGAGTCCGGTTCCGGCAAGTCGGTGACCGCGCAGGCGGTGATGGGGATCCTGGACACGCCTCCGGGGCGGATCACCGGCGGCCGGATCCTCTTCCGGGGGCAGGACCTGCTCACGCTGAAGGGGGAGGAGCGGCGGAAGATCCGGGGCGCCGGGATGGCGATGATCTTCCAGGACGCCCTGTCGGCCCTCAACCCCGTGCTCTCGGTCGGCGACCAGCTCGGCGAGATGTTCGTCGTGCACCGCGGGATGTCGCGGAAGGACGCGCGGGCCAGGGCCGTCGAACTGATGGACCGGGTGCGCATCCCGGGGGCCGCCCAGCGGGTGCGGGACTACCCGCACCAGTTCTCCGGCGGTATGCGCCAGCGCATCATGATCGCCATGGCGCTGGCCCTGGAGCCCGCACTGATCATCGCCGACGAGCCCACGACCGCCCTGGACGTCACCGTGCAGGCCCAGGTGATGGAACTCCTCGCGGAGCTGCGGCGCGAGTACCGCATGGGGCTGATCCTGATCACCCACGACCTGGGTGTGGTCGCGGACGTCGCCGACCGGATCTCGGTGATGTACGCGGGCAGGATCGTCGAGTCCGCGCCCGTGCACGACGTCTACAAGGCCCCCGCCCACCCGTACACCCGCGGCCTGCTGGACTCCATCCCGCGCCTGGACCAGAAGGGGCGGGAGCTGTACGCCATCAAGGGCCAGCCGCCGAACCTGACGCACATCCCGCCGGGTTGCTCCTTCCACCCGCGCTGCCCGATGGCCCGGGACGTCTGCCGCACGGACGAGCCGGCGCTGTTCGCGGTGTCCGGGGAGCGGGGCAGCGCCTGCCACTTCTGGAGGGAGTGCCTGCATGGCCACGACCACTGAACCGATCCTGGAGGTCAGCGGCCTCGTGAAGCACTACCCGCTGACGCGGGGCATCCTGTTCAAGAAGCGGATCGGCGCGGTGAAGGCGGTCGACGGCGTCGACTTCACGCTCGGCCGCGGCGAAACCCTCGGGATCGTCGGCGAATCGGGCTGCGGCAAGTCGACGGTGGCGAAGCTGCTCTGCAACCTGGAGCGCCCCACGGCGGGCTCGATCCGGTTCAAGGGCGAGGACATCACCAGGCTGTCCGGCCGGGCCCTGAAGGCCGTGCGCCGCAACATCCAGATGGTCTTCCAGGATCCGTACACCTCCCTCAATCCCCGGATGACGGTCGGCGACATCGTCGGCGAGCCCTACGACATCCATCCCGAGGTCGCGCCCAAGGGTGACCGGCGACGCCGGGTGCGGGAACTGCTGGACGTGGTGGGCCTCGATCCGGAGTACGTGAACCGCTACCCGCACCAGTTCTCCGGCGGGCAGCGCCAGCGCATCGGCATCGCCCGGGGGCTGGCGCTGCGCCCCGAGATCATCGTCGCCGACGAGCCGGTGTCCGCCCTGGACGTCTCGGTCCAGGCCCAGGTGATCAACCTGCTGGACCGGCTCCAGTCGGAGTTCGAGCTGTCGTACGTCTTCATCGCGCACGACCTGTCGATCGTCCGGCACATCTCGGACCGGGTCGGGGTGATGTACCTGGGCCGGATCGTGGAGACGGGGCGGGACGCCGAGATCTACGACCATCCCACGCACCCCTACACCCAGGCGCTGCTGTCGGCCGTCCCGGTCCCCGACCCAGCGGCCCGCGAGGACCGCGAGCGGATCGTCCTCACCGGTGACGTGCCGTCCCCGACGAACATCCCCTCCGGCTGCCGCTTCCGCACCCGCTGCTGGAAGGCCCGGGAGCGCTGCGCCCTCGAGGTACCGGTCCTCGCCGTCCCCACCGCGTTCCGGGACACCGGCGGACCCGCGGCCCACGACTCGGCCTGCCACTTCGCCGAGGAGACCGCGCCGGCCGGGCACCGCGTGCCGGGGGCCGCCGTGCCGGAGGAGCCGCAGCGGCACGGCGACGGGCCGGGATGACATGCGCACCCCGGCCCGTACACGGCACCCGCACGGCCGTACGCCGTTCAGCCTTCCGCGTCCGTATATCGGTACCGCTTCCGCGAAGTTGCCTGTGCGTTAACGCCGTTCAGGCGGATGCGCCCCGTCCCGCCAGGGCGCGCCGCAGGAAGTCCACCTGGAGCAGCAGCAGGTTCTCGGCGACCGTCTCCTGCGGGGTCATGTGGGTCACCCCGGACAGCGGCAGCACCTCGTGCGGGCGGCCCGCGGCGAGCAGGGCGGAGGACAGGCGCAGGGAGTGGGCGACCACCACGTTGTCGTCCGCCAGGCCGTGGATGATCATCATCGGGCGGTGCGGCCCGGCCGGGTCGACCAGGCCGTCGTCGTCGATCACCGAGTTGCGGCGGTAGACCGCCGGCTGCTCGTCCGGCAGGCCCAGGTAGCGCTCCTGGTAGTGGGTGTCGTACAGCCGCAGGTCGGTGACGGGCGCACCGACCACCGCCGCGTGGAAGACGTCCGGGCGGCGCAGCGCCGCCAGCGCGGCCAGATAGCCGCCGAAGGACCAGCCCCGGACGGCGACCCGGTCCAGATCCAGGGGGTACCGCTCGGCGAGGGCGTGCAGTGCGTCGACCTGGTCCTGGAGCACGACGGCCGCCATGTCGTCCCGGATCTCCTTCTCCCAGGCGGGCGAACGGCCAGGGGTGCCCCGGCCGTCGGCGACGATCACCGCGAAGCCCTGGTCGGCGAACCACTGCGAGGTCAGATGGGCGTTGTGCGCGGCGACGACCCGCTGACCGTGCGGACCGCCGTAGGGGTCCATGAGCACCGGCAGGGGAGTGTCGCCGTGGTAGTCCCGTGGCATAAGCACGGCGCACGGAATTCGGCGTGCGCCCCCCTCGGTGAGCGTGACCCGGGGGGACATACCGGGATCTTCGGCGTACGACCGGACAGTGGCCGCCGGTTTTCCGTCACGCAGCACCTGGACACGGGCGCCCGGCCTGTCCAGCGCGGCGGACACGAGTACGGTCACGTCACCGGCCCGAACCGCCGTGTGCACCCCGGGCTCCTGCGACAAGCGCTCCACGCCCAGTTCGTTCACCCGGTACACATGGACCTCGCCGATCTCCGGCGTCTGGGCCTCCTCGCCCGCCGAGGCGGAAACCAGTACGTCGTCGGCACCCACGTCCAGGACTGCACGGACGTGCAACTGCCCCCTGGTCAAGGGGCGTTCGCCGACCGCCAGGACCCGGGCGCCGCCCTCGTCCGCGATCCGCACCAGATGCCCGGACGGGCTCCAGCAGGGCACGCCGGGGAAAAGTTCCAGCCATGTTGGATCTTCGTCGGCGTGCACCATGCGCGTCGCGCCCGTGTCCGGGTCCACCGCGAGGAACAGCTGGCTGCGCTGGTCCCGGGCCTGCACGAGCAGCAGCGGCGCACCCGCCTGTGACCAGTGCACACGGGCCAGATAGGGATAGCGGGACCGGTCCCACGCGACCTCCGTGCGCTCCCCGTCGAGGCCGCACACGAACAGCCGGACGTCGGCGTTGGGTGTGCCCGCCGCGGGGTACGCGACCTCGTTCGGCTCCCGCCCGGGGTTGGCCGGGTCCGCGATCCACCACCGCCGCACCGGCGTGTCGTCCACCCGCGCCACGAGCAGCCGGTCCGAGTCCGGAGCCCACCAGAATCCCCGCGCCCGCCCCATCTCCTCGGCCGCGACGAACTCCGCGAGGCCGTAGGTCACGTTCCCGGACTCCGGTTCCGCGAGCGCCCGGTCGCCGGAGCCCTCGGCGTCCACCACCCGCAGCGCACCCCGCGCGACATACGCGACGTGCCGGCCGTCGGGTGCCGGACGCGGGTCGATCACCGGCCCCGGGACGCGGAGTTCGCGCGTGCCCCCCGCTCGCAGCCCCGCCGTGAAAAGCCGCCCTGACAAGGCGAAAGACGCCAACTCCACAGCGGCGTCGGTGGCGTATCCGACGATGCCGGCACCGCCCTCCCGGCTGCGCTCCCGGCGCGCCCGCTCCTCGGCCGAGAGCTCCTCGGCGGCGCCCTCCAGCAGGGCGCCCGGCCCGGCCGCCAGGCGCTCCCCGCCGTCCGGCAGATCCAGCACCCACAGGGAATTGGCCCGGTCGTCGCCGGAGCCCGAACGCAGGAAAGCGACACGTGAACCGTCGGGCGCCACGGTGAACGCACGCGGCGCGCCGAGCGTGAACCGCTGGGTCCGGGCGTGCCGGCGGGGGAAGGAGTCTGCCTCGGTCGTCATACCCCGACCATATTGGCCATGCGCCCCCTTGTGCGGCCGTGCGCCGAGCGATGCGCGAGTACGGATAGTTATGATCACTACCGCTGCGTGGGTATGAACCTGCCGGTGACCGCTTGGAATTGCTCAACTGATCTGGATCTCGCGATCTTTGGAGGTGAGCCGCCGTGGCACTCTCGATTTCGGCGGTGGTGCTGCTGGCGATCATCGTCTTCCTGCTGATCAAGAAGTCAGGGCTGAAGGGCGGCCACGCGATCGTCTGCACGCTGCTCGGCTTCTATCTCGCTTCCTCGACCGTCGCCCCCACGATCAACGAGCTGACGACGAACGTCGCCAGCATGATCGGCAGCATCAAGTTCTGACGGCCGTGTCCGGGCCGGGTCAGGGGCCCGGCTGCGGCCACCTCGCCGCAGCGGCCCGCCGGCCCGCGACCTCGTAGGGTGGTCCCATGACGGAACTGCCCTCCCGGCGTCTGCTGCTGGTGCACGCGCACCCCGACGACGAGTCGATCAACAACGGCGCGACCATGGCCAGGTACGCGGCCGAAGGTGCCCACGTGACCCTGGTCACCTGCACCCTCGGCGAACGCGGCGAGGTCATCCCGCCGGAGCTGCGGCAGCTGACCGGACCCGCGCTGGGTGCGCACCGGCGCGGCGAGCTGGCCGCCGCCCTGCGCGAGCTGGGTGTGAGCGACGCCCGGCTGCTCGGCGGCGCGGGCCGGTACGGCGACTCCGGGATGATGGGCATCCCCGACAACGACGACCCCGGCTGCTTCTGGCAGGCCGACGTGGACGAGGCCGCCGGCCACCTCGCCGAGGTGATCCTGGAGGTCCGCCCCCAGGTCCTCGTCACCTACGACGACAACGGCGGCTACGGCCACCCCGACCACGTCCAGGCCCACCGGGTCGCCATGCGCGCCGTCGACCTCGCCGCCGAGCGGGGCCACCGGATCGCCAAGGTCTACTGGAACCGCGTCCCGCGCTCCGTCGCCGAGGCCGCCTTCGCCCGCCTCCAGGACGAGCTGCCCGCACTGCCGTTCGACAAGAGCGCGGCCCTGGACGAGGTGCCGGGCGTCGTGGACGACGAGCGGATCAGCACCGCGATCGACGGCGCCGCCCACGGCTCGGCCAAGGCCGCGGCGATGCGCGCCCACGCCACCCAGATCGAGGTGGCCGAGCCGTACTTCGCGCTCTCCAACGCACTCGCCCAGCCGCTGTTCACCACCGAGTACTACGAGTTGGTGCGCGGGCCGGGACGGCCCGGGGAGACCGACCTGTTCGCCGGGCTCGACACGGAGGAGGGCGCATGAACGACGCCCGACCGGGCTCGCTGCTCGCCCAGCCGTTGCAGCGACCCTCCGCCGGGCGGGCGGCCGCCTGCATCGGCCTCTTCCTGCTCGGCGCGGTCGTGGGACTCGCCGGGACCCTCGTGCAGCCCGCCTGGTTCCCCGGCGGGCTGCTGCTCGCCCTCGCGGGCGCGGCCGGGCTGTTCCTCGGCGGGGCGCACGCCACCGGCGGACGGGCCGGGGCGGTGGCGCCGGCGGCCGGCTGGATCGTCGCCGTCGTCCTCCTCACCACCGCACGCCCCGAAGGGGACTTCCTCTTCGGCGCCGGAGGCGGCTCCTATCTCTTCCTCCTCGGCGGCATGGCCCTCGCTGTGATCTGCGCCACCCTTGGTTCGGGGAGGCAACCCGGCGGCGGCTCTGCCCGACTTGACAAGTGACGTACCACTTCGCCGTGCTGCGCACGTGGGAGTCCGGTGTGGGTTTCCTCGGCGGTCATGGGATAAGCGCCAGAAGTGGCCAGTATGGTGGTGCGCGCCGCCGAGCCTCCCCCAAGCACTCGATTTCGCTCGAGTCGGGGGGACCCCAGAGAGTTGAGGTCGTAACGGGCGGTGGAGCCAACTGGGAGAACCTGCCTTGAGTCGTGAAACTGACACTCCGTCCTCCGGGCCCGACGGGCGCGGCGGAGCCGCATACCCCTCCGGCACGCCGCCGTACGGGACCCCCATGGCTTCCGAAGACGGTGCGGACGCGGGCCGTTCGGGCGCGCGGCCGCAGGAGAAGAAGACCGAGACCACGCTGACGACCCGGATCAGGATCAACATCCCCGGATCGCGGCCCATCCCGCCGGTCGTCGTGCGCCAGCCCGTCGCGGACACCGACGGCAGCGGGGACGAGACGCCCGCCGCCGACACGCGGCCCGCACCCGATCGGACGCCGGCCCCCACCGCAGAGGCCCCCGCCGAGAGCGCGCCGCAGGCCGAGGACAAGACCAGCGACTGGTTCGCGCCTCGCAAATCCGGCGGCGGCAAGGCCGGTCCGGGCGGCGGCGGCACGAACGGGGCCGGTGCCCCGGGCGGTTCCGCACCCGCCGGCACTCCGGGCGCCCGTCCGGGTGGCGCGGGAGCATCCGGTGCGGCCGGTACCACCGGCGCACGCGGCGGCGCACGTCCCGGCGGTGTGGTCGGCTCCATGAGCGTGCCGGGCGCCTCCCGCGCCGGGGCCACGAACGGCAAGGGCCTGCCCGGTGCCACCGGCGGCCCCGTCGCCCCCGGCCACGGTGGTGGAACCGGCTCCTTCGACGTGACCGAGGCACTGGCCACGGGCCCCCGCGGCGGCTCCCGCCCCGGTGCGAAGGGCGGCGGCGAACAGCGCCGCGACGACCTGCCGTACTTCGCGGAGAACGGCGGCGGCCAGGACGGCTTCGGCGGCACAAGCGGGAGTGGCGGCGACTACGCCGGCGGCCCGGGTGCGAGCGGCCCCGGCGGCTTCAACGGGCAGGGCGGCCCGGGCGGCTTCAACGGACCGGGTGGTACGAGCGGTTTCAACGGGCCCGGCGGCCGGCAGGGACCGGCCGGCCCCACCGGTGGCCCGGTCACCGGCGACGGCACCCTGGTCCCGCCGGCCGGCGGCCACGGCCCGGACGCCGGTGAGGCCTTCGACGGCCCAGGCGGGCCGGCCGGCCCGCTCGGCGCGGGCGGTTACGGCGCCCCCGGCGGGCAGAGCGGCCCGCCCGCCCGCAGCGCCCTCGCCGACCTCGACGGCCCCGGCGTGCCCGGTGGCCCCGGCGTCCCGGGTGCCGGTCCCGCGGGGCGCGGACCCGGCGGCGGACTCAGCGACGACACCGCGATCCTCACCCCGCAGAAGCCGGCCGACCCGGGCACGCCCGGCTACCGGTCCCCGGCCGCCGACAACGTCTCGGGACACACCGTCACCAGCGGCATCCCGGTCGTCCCCGGCACCGGAACCGCCCCGTTCGGCTCCGCCGGGCACCCCGGAGGACCGGCGGCGCAGACGGCGCCCAGGCCCGAGCCGGCCGCCGCGCCCAAGCCGGCGGCCAGGCCGAAGAAGAAGGGCCGCAGCAAGCTGGTGCTGCTCGCCGTCGCCGTGTTCGTCGCCGCGGGCGGTGCCTACGGCGCCGGGCTGCTGATGAACCGCACCGACGTACCCAAGGGCACCACCGTGCTCGGTGTCGACATCGGCGGCGGCACCCGTGACGACGCCGTCAAGAAGCTCGACGACGCCTTCGGCAAGCGGGTGAACAAGCCGCTGAAGCTGGCCGTCGGCGGCCGGACGGTCGCCCTCACGCCGGAGAACGCCGGGCTGCAGTTCGACTTCCAGGCCACGGTGAGCCAGGCCGCGAAGAGCGACTACAACCCGGTCCACGTCATCGGATCCCTCTTCGGTGAGAAGCGCGTGGTCGAGCCGGTCATGCCGGTCGACGAGGAGAAGCTGCAGGCCGCCCTCCAGCACGCCGGCGGCGGCTCCGGCTCGGTCACGGACGGCACCGTCAGTTTCCAGGCCGGCAAAGCCGTCGCCGTCTACGGCAAGGCCGGCAAGGCCATCGACGCCGCCCGGTCCGCCCAGGCCGTCGAAGCGGCCTACCGCACGCTGGTGGAGACGGACACGGCCGCCCCGGTCACCGTCCCGACGACCAGCAGCCGGCCGACGGTGCCCGACGCCGAGGTCGACCGCGAGATGCGGGACTTCGCGAAGCCCGCGATGTCGGGGAAGGTCACGGTGATGACCGACGCGACGCACTCGGTGCTGATGAGCCCGCAGAAGTCGCTGTGGAAGTTCCTGAGGGTGACGTCCGTCGACGGCAAGCTGGTCGACAAGCCCGACCTGGCCGCCCTGAAGCAGCTCTACGGCGGGGCGTTCGACGGGGTCCTCATCACCCGTGGCAACGGCAAGAAGACGCCCGTCACGCCCGAGGACGTCTACGGCGCCCTCCGCCCGGCGCTGATGAGCAGGACCAACCGGGTCGCGGTCATCGAGACCGACCCGAGCTGATCCGCCGTACCGGGTCGCGGTCACCGAGACCCGGCCCGGGCCCGTCCGACGTACCGGGGGGCGTCCATGAGACGCCCCCCTGCCGTGCCCGTCACCCGATCCGCATGACATCTGTCATCCGGCAGTCGGGACCGGCGGCACTGCCGGGGCGGGGGCCCTTCCGGCCAGCATGGACGTCATGACAACGACAGCGGCGCCGGCCACCACCACCACGGTGGTCGGCTTCGACCAGGTGACCAAGACGTACGGCAGCACCCGGGCGGTCGACGGGCTCTCGCTCCGGCTGCACCCCGGCGAGACCGTCGCCCTCCTCGGCCCGAACGGGGCGGGCAAGTCCACCACGCTCGACCTGCTCCTCGGGCTCAAGCAGCCCGACAGCGGCACGGTGAGCGTGTTCGGCACCAGCCCGCGCGAGGCCATCGTCGCCGGCCGGGTCGGGGCCATGCTGCAGAGCGGCGGCCTGATGGACGAGGTCACCGTGGCCGAACTGGTGAAGCTGGCCTGCTCCCTGCACCCCAAGCCGTACAAGGCCACGGACGTGCTGGCCCGTGCGGGCATCACGCAGATCGCCGACCGCAAGGTGAACAAGCTCTCCGGCGGCCAGGCCCAGCGCGTCCGCTTCGCCCTCGCCACCGCCGGCGACAGCGACCTGATCATCCTGGACGAGCCCACCACCGGCATGGACGTCTCCGCCCGCCAGTCCTTCTGGGCCACCATGCGCGAGCAGGCCGACCAGGGCCGCACGGTCCTGTTCGCCACCCACTACCTCGAGGAGGCCGACGCCATCGCCGACCGGGTCCTGGTGCTGCACCGCGGCCGGCTGCTCGCCGACGGCACGGCCGCCGAGATCAAGGCCAAGGCGGGGGCCCGACGGGTCTCCTTCGACCTGGAGGGCGCCGTCGACGACGGCGCCCTGCGCACCCTGCCGTTCCTCACCTCGTTCGACGTGTCCGGGCAGACCGTCCGCATCCAGTCCACCGACGCCGACGCGACCGTGCACGCCCTGTACGGCCTCGGTGTCTACCCCCGCAACCTCGAAGTCGCCGGCCTCGGCCTGGAGCAGGCCTTCGTCGCCATCACGGAGGCCGAGGAGGCCAAGCAGTCGTGAACGCGCTCATCAAGCTGGAACTGACCCGCGCCCTGCGCAACAAGAAGTTCCTGTTCTTCTCGGTGCTCTATCCCTCGATCATCTACCTGATCTTCTCCAGCAGCGGCGGCACCGGCGAGAAGGTCGACGGCACCCGCCTGACCGTCGCCACCTACCTGATGGTGTCCATGGCCTCCTTCGGCGCCCTCACCGCCGTCCTGATGGGCAACAGCGAGCGGATCGCCAAGGAACGCGAGAGCGGCTGGGTGCGCCAGCTGCGGCTGACCCCGCTGCCCGGACGCGGCTACGTGCTCGCCAAGACCGCCAGTGCGGCGGTGGTGAGCCTGCCCTCCATCGTCGTGGTGTTCCTCGTCGCCGCCGCCGTCAAGCACGTGCGCCTCGACGCCTGGCAGTGGCTCGCGCTCACCGGCGTCATCTGGGCCGGCAGCCTCGTCTTCGCCGCGCTCGGC
Source organism: Streptomyces sp. NPDC048514 (assembly GCF_043199955.1). Classification (NCBI taxonomy): domain Bacteria; kingdom Bacillati; phylum Actinomycetota; class Actinomycetes; order Kitasatosporales; family Streptomycetaceae; genus Streptomyces; species Streptomyces sp. NPDC048514. The sequence continues at coordinate 297,660 of NZ_JBICWT010000005.1, forward strand.
GTCGCCATCGGATACCTCGCGTCCGGTGACGCGGTCCGCCCGATCACGATGATCGTCTACTTCGCCCTGTCGCTCCTGGGCGGCCTGTGGATGCCGTCGACGGCCTTCCCCCAGGTCATGCAGGACATCGCCGAGTGGCTGCCCACGCACGCGTACGCTGCCCTGGGACGGGCCGTCGAACAGAGCCAGGCCCCGCACACCGCTGACATCGCCGTCCTCGCCGTCTACTTCGTCCTCTTCGCGGGCGGTGCGGCCTGGCTGTACCGGAAGGACACGCTGAAGGCGTGAGCACGATGACGGAGGACCGGACGGGGATGCCGAGACGCACGCCCCTGGGCTGGCCGCCCGGCAACCGGCGCGAGCTGCTCGTCAAGTCGCTGTGGATCGGGGTCTGGCTGATCTTCCTCAGCTCCCCGGTCGACGATCTGGTGGGCGGCGGCCACACCACCGGCGCCACCGTGGCCGGCGCGGTCGGCCTCGCCGTCTTCGTCGGGGTCTATCTGACGCTGGTCTACCGCAACATGGGCCGGCCGTTCGCCCCGCGCGTCGTGCTCGGTCTGGGCGGGATCCTCGGAGTGCTCGCCTGCGTGCTGGCCTACAGCCTGGGCAGCGCCTGGCTGGGCCTCTTCGTCTACCTGTCGGTCGCCTGGGGGGCCACCCTGCCGCTGCGGGCGGCCTACTGGGCCATCCCGGCCTCCGGGGCGGCGATGTACCTGATCGGCCTGCGCTTCGACGAGAAGGAGGCGCGGGGCCTGCTCCTGCTGGTCGTCCTCATCGGGTTCGCGATGACCGGCGTCGGCCAGCTGGTGCGCACCACCATCGAGCTGCGCAAGGCCCGGGCCACCGTCGCCCAGCTCGCCGCCAACGAGGAGCGGCTCCGCCTCGCCCGTGACCTGCACGACCTGCTCGGCCACTCGCTCTCCCTGATCACGCTGAAGAGCGAGCTGGCCGGCCGGATGCTGCCCGGCCACCCCGACAAGGCGGCCCAGCAGGTCGCCGACATCGAACAGGTCAGCCGGCAGGCCCTGGTCGACGTCCGGGAGGCCGTCACCGGCTACCGGCGCCCCCGGCTGGCCGCCGAACTCGCCGGCGTGCAGGTCGCCCTGACCGCCGCCGGGGTGGTGGCCGAGGTGCCCGCCGAACCCGAACTCTCCGGAGTGCCCGAGGAGTCCGAGTCGGCCCTCGCCTGGGCGCTGCGCGAGGCGATCACCAACGTGGTCCGGCACAGCGGCGCCGAGCGGTGCGTCGTACAGCTGCTGCGCCGGCAGACCCTGGACGGGCCGATGCTCGAACTCTGTGTCGAGGACAACGGATCCGGCGGTTCGGGCAGTGGCCCCGGCAACGGCCTGACCGGTCTGACCGAGCGGCTGGAGAAGGCCGGCGGGACTCTGGAGGCGGGCCGGATCAAGCACGGGTTCCGGCTGGTCGCCCGCGTGCCCACGGCCCCCACGGGGGACGTAGGATCCGGGGCATGACGAGCACGATCAAGGTCTTGCTGGCCGAGGACCAGTCGATGGTCCGCGAGGCGCTGGCCGCGCTGCTCGGCCTGGAGGACGACATCGAGGTCGTCGCCCAGGTGGCGCGCGGGGACGAGGTGCTGGCGGCCGTCGCCGCGCACGGCGTGGACGTGGCGCTGCTCGACATCGAGATGCCGGGCTGCACCGGCATCGAGGCGGCCGCCCAGGTGCACCGCGCGCACCCCGGGGTCAAGCTCGTCGTCCTCACCACCTTCGGCCGGCCCGGCTATCTGCGCAGCGCCATGGAGGCCGGCGCCGACGCCTTCCTCGTCAAGGACGCGCCGGCCGCCCAGCTCGCCGCGGCGATCCGCAAGGTGCTGTCCGGTGAGCGGGTCATCGACCCCACGCTCGCCGCCGCCGCGCTCGCCGAAGGCGCCAACCCGCTCACCGAGCGCGAGCGCGAGGTGCTCCGCGCCGCGGCCGACGGCTCCACCAACGCCGAACTGGCCAAGGCCCTCCACCTCTCCCAGGGCACGGTGCGCAACTACCTGTCCACCGCGATCCAGAAGCTGGCGGTGCGCAACCGGGCCGAGGCGGTGCGGACGGCGCGGGAGAAGGGCTGGCTCTGAGGGGTCAGTTGAGCATCGCCCGGGCGATGTGGGCCTGCTGCCGCACCTTCTGGGCGGCCGGTTCGTCGACGACCTCGATCAGGTCCGCGTAGGAGTCCAGTTCCTCGGCCCCCGCAACGAACTCACCCCGCTGGACGAGGAGTTGCCCGCGCTCGTAGCGCAGCCGCGCCGGATGCGAGGGCACCAGCAGCGCCAGCTCCACGGCGCGCAGCGCCACGTCCGACCTCTCCGGCCGGGCGGCGGCCCAGGCCCGGATGTTGTTCAGGATGCGCTGGACGACCTCCAGCGGCGGCGCGGGCCCCAGCATCGACTCGTCCAGCGGCGCCCCGGTGGCACCCGCCACCAGCAACCCGGCGTCGTCACCGGTCAGTACGCGTCCGCCCTCGAACGGATCGGCCAGCACCCGCTCCTCGGCCGTCCCGAACCCGACCACGAAGTGCCCCGGCAGCGCGACCCCGTACACCGGGGCCCCGGCCCTGCGGGCGACCTCCATCCACACCGCCGACAGCAGGATCGGCAGTCCGCGTCTGCGCCGCAGCACCTCGTGCAGCAGCGAGGACTCCAGCCGCTGGTAGTCGGCCGGGGTGCCGTGGAACCCGTACCTCGCGCCGAGCAGCCGCCGCGCGGCCTCGGCCCAGGCGCGCGGCCCGCCGGGGCGGTACGGCAGCTCGCCCGCCAGCCGGTCCAGCTCGAGCTGCGCGGCGTCGATGCCGGCGTCGTCCAGCGAGCCGTCCGCCTCGGCGCCGATCAGCAGGCACAGCGCCGACAGGTCCGGGCGCTCGCAGCGGGCCTCCTCGGCGAAGCGCCGCCGCAGCTCGGCCGACCGCTCCGGCGGGGGCGGGTACGGCGGCGGCAGATACCGGTGATCCATGACAGGCTCTCGTCCTTCCCCGACGCTCGCTACGACGCCCCGGCGCCGCAGCCTTCCGGCCCCGGCCGATCCGGCAGGCCACCCGGTGCCGGCCGCCCCGCCCCGCCATCCGGTGCCGGCGCCGGCACCGGTGCCGGTGTCGACGGCGGCGTCGGATCCGGTGCCGTCGCCGGCCGGTCGGCCGGGTCCTGCGGGGCCCGGTAATGGTGGTACGCGTGATGCGGCGTGAAACCCAGCGCGGCGTACAGCCCACGCGCGCCCTCGTTGTCCGTCTCGACCTGCAGCCACGCAGCCGACGCGCCCTCGTCCTGCGCGCGCCGGGCCAGCGCCGCCATCACCTCCGTGGCGAGCCCCTGCCGCCGCCGGCCCGGGTCGACCTCGACCGCGGCGAACCCGGCCCACCGCCCGTCCACGACGCACCGCCCGATCGCCGCGGGCGGCTCACCCCGGGCTCCGGCCACGGACGCGAACCACACCGACGGACCCTCGCAGAGCACCCGCAGGGCCACCTCGCCCACTCCCTTGCGCCGGTACCGCGCGAGCCACGACTCGTCCGCCCGGCGGGACAGGACCACGCCCGCGCCCTCCGCCCGGTCCGCGACCGGAGCCAGGGCACCGGTCCACACCTCGGCGGTCACCTCGCGCACCCAGCCGCGGCGCTCCAGCTCCGCGCACAGCAGCTCCTGCGTGCCCTCGGCGCCGGTGGCGGTCTGCACGTACGCGGGCAGGCCGCGCTCGCCGTACCAGCGTCGTACGGCCGCCAGGGCCGCGTCGAGCGGAAGGCCGGGGTCACCGAGCGGCAGCACGCTGTTGGCCCGCCGCGTGAACCCGCCGGCCGCGCGCAGTTCCCACTCGCCGAGCCGCCCGCTCTCCAGCGGCCGCCAGCCGCGGGAGGTGATCCGCGCGAGTTCCGGGTAGTTCGCCGCGGGGCCCCGGCGGCGCGCCGGGGCGGCCGGCACCACCTTGCCCGCCACCAGCGCGGATTCCGGGATCCGGACACGTCGTCCGTCCCGTCGTGTGATCATGAGCACGGCATCGTCCCATGATGTGAGAACACCCACCGTGTCAGTGAACTTCTCCTGCGACGCTCCGGGTTCGCTCAAGCGCCGCACCGACACTCGTTTGCCCACGTCAGCAGGGGTGATTCGGACTTCCAGGCGTCCTGTCGCCGAGATTTCCACTGGTCAGTTCACCCCTCCTGTTCGGATCATGCTCCGGAACGGAGATACTAGGGGCGGGCATCGACGACGCCGCGCTCCCGCGCGCCAGGCGGCGGAGCCTGAGGAGGCCCGCCGGCGCCCTATCGAGGAGGAACGACAGCGTGACCTACGTCATCGCGCAGCCTTGTGTCGACGTCAAGGACAAGGCGTGCATCGAGGAGTGCCCGGTCGACTGCATCTACGAGGGCCAGCGGTCCTTGTACATCCACCCGGACGAATGCGTCGACTGTGGTGCCTGTGAGCCGGTCTGCCCGGTCGAGGCGATCTTCTACGAGGACGACACTCCGGAGGAGTGGAAGGACTACTACAAGGCGAACGTCGAGTTCTTCGACGATCTGGGCTCTCCCGGCGGCGCCAGCAAGCTGGGGCTGATCGAGCGCGACCACCCCTTCGTCGCCGCGCTGCCGCCGCAGGGCGAGTGACCGTTTAAGCGCCAAGCGGCCCGCTTCCCCCGGTCACCGGCTCCGACCGGGCCGGGGGACGCCCACCGCCGCCTCGGTCCCGTACGGCCTGATCGCCGCCGTACGGGGCCGAGGCGTTTGCCGCATCAGACGAAAGTGAGCCACAGACCGTGTCCGCAGTCTCGAACCGCCTGCCCGCCTTCCCCTGGGACAAGCTGGACCCGTACAAGAAGACCGCCGCGGCCCACCCCGACGGCATCGTCGACCTCTCCGTCGGTACCCCGGTCGACCCGGTCCCCGAGCTGATCCAGAAGGCCCTCGTCGACGCGGCCGACTCGCCGGGCTACCCGACCGTGTGGGGCACGCCGGCCCTGCGTGACGCGATCACCGGCTGGCTGGAGCGCCGGCTGGGCGCCCGGGACGTCACCCACCGCCACGTCCTGCCGGTCGTCGGCTCCAAGGAACTGGTGGCCTGGCTGCCGACCCAGCTGGGCCTCGGTCCCGGCGACAAGGTGGCCTACCCGCGCCTGGCCTACCCGACCTACGAGGTCGGCGCCCGCCTGGCCCGCGCCGAGTACGAGGTCTACGACGACCCGCGTGACGTGGACCCGGCCGGTCTGAAGCTCCTCTGGCTCAACTCTCCGTCCAACCCCACCGGAAAGGTCCTGTCCAAGGAGGACCTGACCGCGATCGTCGCCTGGGCCCGCGAGCACGGCGTGCTGCTCGTCTCCGACGAGTGCTACCTCGAGCTGGGCTGGGAGGCCGAGCCGGTCTCGGTCCTGCACCCGGACGTCAACGGCGGCTCCTACGACGGCGTCGTCGCCGTCCACTCGCTCTCCAAGCGCTCCAACCTGGCGGGCTACCGCGCGGCCTTCATCGCCGGTGACCCGGCCGTCCTCGGCCCCCTGCTGGAGATCCGCAAGCACGGCGGCATGATGACCTCCGCGCCGACCCAGGCGGCCGTCGTGGCGGCCCTCGGCGACGACGAGCACGTCCGCGTCCAGCGCGAGCGCTACGCGGCCCGCCGCGACCTGCTCCGGACGGCCCTGCTCGGCCACGGCTTCCGTATCGAGCACAGCGAGGCCAGCCTCTACCTGTGGGCCACCCGCGACGAGTCCTGCTGGGACACGGTCGCCCACCTGGCGGGCCTCGGCATCCTGGTGGCTCCCGGCGACTTCTACGGCGAGGCGGGCGAGCGGTTCGTACGCGTGGCCCTGACGGCCACGGACGAACGGGTCCGGGCGGCGGTGGCCCGGCTGTCGGCCTGAGCCCCGGCGGCCGGCGACGCGCTGCCGGCCACACAGGCGAACGGGGCCCGGGGAAGTCCCCGGGCCCCGTTCGCCGTCAGGCCGAGCCGGCCTCAGCCGCCCAGCGGCAGACCGTGCGTCGGCAGGGACGACGTGGGCAGCGACGACGTGGGCAGAGACGACGTGGGCAGCGACGAGGTGGGCAGTCCACCCTTCGCCAGGGCGCCCGTGGGCAGCCCGCCCTTCGCCAGGGCGCCCGTGGGCAGCCCGCCCTTCGTCGCGGTCGCCGCGGTGCTCCCCAGGACGCTCCCGGCGGCCCCGGCCGCGTCCCCGGCGACCTTCTGCGCCACGGGCGCCGCCTTCTTCACGGCGCCGCCGCCGGTCTTGCCCGCGGCGGGCACCGCCTGCCTGACCGCCTTGCCGCCCGCGTCGCCCGCGAGAGAGGTGGCGTTCTGCGCGGCACCGTCGACGGTGTTGCCGACGTGGGCGCCGTCCAGGGCGGTCAGACCGCCCAGGTCGGGGGTGGCCGCCGGCAGATTCGTGGCCGCACCGGCGGAGCCGGCCGCACCGACCCCGGCTGCCGCTCCCGCTGCGACGAGCAGCGCGGCACGGGCGATCCGGCGGGTCAGGGGGAGGGACATGATGCTCCATTCGACGGGAGAAAACGGTGTGTGTCCGGGCTCGTGTCCGGGCTCGGACGCCGTGACTACCGCTCGAAGCCCGCGAAGGTTGCGGACGCCTCAGGTAAAGAATGGATAACGCATCGCATTATCAGGTGTGGATAAAAACGGGCAAAGAACATGTGTCCGCAACCCCGCAGAATCCTTACGTCTCTTGATTTCCAAGGGATCCCAGGGGTGGGGGGCGGCTCGCCCGGACGGCCGGGCGAGCCGGAGCCGCACAACCCGCCGGAGTGAAGGCCCGTACTACTGTCCGGTCACGATCCGGACGGCCTCCGCGGAGCTCTCCGCACCGCCGGTCCCGTCGGAACGCGCCGACCGCCACTGGTCGCTGGTACTGCCGACGGTCCACTCCCGGCCGGCGTACGACACCCGCGCGATGTGCAGCGCCGAGGAGTTGGCCACCGCCCACTGCGCCAGCTGCCAGCCCCGCTCGCGTTCCGGACGCCCGGCCGCGTCCTGCTTCGCGCCCTCGGGCACCGGAACGGTCACGGTCCGCCCGTGCGCGGTCGCGGTCACGCTCGGCGAGGGAGACGGCGACGGCACGGGCGCACCGCCCACCTCCGCGCCGGTCTCCTGCAGCGCGTCCCGCCCGAAGTCGCGTACCAGCGCGTCCCGTACCGCCTGCGGACCGGTCGCCGAGGCCGCGTGCTCCGGACGTCCGTCACAGGTCAGCGTGGCCGCCGCGTACCCGGTCAGCGCCGCGGCCAGCAGCGTGGCGTCCGGCTCGTGCTTGGCGTACGCCTCCGGGTAGCCACTGCGCTGCACCCGCTGCGCGGCCACCGTGAGCGGCAGCTCCGGGTAGTCGGGGACCTTGGCCAGGTGCGCGTAGAACATGCCCGCCGCGTACGCCGGGTCCATGATCTGCCGCTCGGTGCCCCAGCCCTGCGAGGGCCGCTGCTGGAACAGGCCCAGTGAGTCCCGGTCGCCGTGCTCGATGTTGCGCAGGCCCGACTCCTGCAGGGAGGTCGCGAGCGCGATGGCGACCGCCCGCCGGGGCATCCCGCGGCCGGTGCCGACGGCGGCGATCGTCGCCGCGTTCTGCGCCTGCTCGGGCGTGAACGCGAACGCCGACCCGCGGCCCGAGGCCGAGACCACCTTGCAGCCGCGCGCGCCGCCGCCTCCGGTGATGTACTGCACCACGAGATAGGCGGCCACGCCGCACAGGGCCAACAGGGCCGCGGCGAAACGGATGAGGCGGCCGCGGCGCTTGGGACGGGTGGGGGACGGCTCTGACACGCGTACAAGGTACTGGAGCCGGGTGCGGTCCTCACGGGGGGTCCGCCCGGCGCCGCGCCCCCGGCCCCGGCAGGGGCCGCGCTAGGGTCGTGAGCATGGCCGACACCACGCTTGACCTCACGCTCGACGCCGCCGCGCTCACCGCGCGACTCGTGGACTTTCCCTCCGAGAGCGGCACCGAGAAGCCGCTGGCGGACGCGATCGAGACCGCCCTGCGCGCCCTGCCGCACCTGACGGTCGACCGCCACGGCAACAACGTGATCGCCCGCACGAACCTGGGCCACGCCGAGCGTGTGATCCTGGCCGGCCACATCGACACCGTCCCGATCGCGGACAACGTGCCCTCCCGCCTCGACGAGGACGGCGTGCTGTGGGGCTGCGGCACCTGCGACATGAAGTCCGGCGTGGCGGTACAGCTGCGCATCGCGGCCACGGTCCCGGCCCCCAATCGCGACCTGACCTTCGTCTTCTACGACAACGAGGAGGTCGCCGCCGAGCTGAACGGCCTCCGGCACGTCGCCGAGGCGCACCCGGACTGGCTGGCGGGCGACTTCGCGATCCTGCTGGAGCCCTCCGACGGCGAGGTCGAGGGCGGCTGCCAGGGCACCCTGCGGGTGCTGCTGCGGACCAAGGGGGAGCGGGCCCACTCCGCGCGGGGCTGGATGGGCTCCAACGCCATCCACGCGGCGGCACCGATCCTGGCCCGGCTGGCGTCCTACGTGCCACGCCACCCGGTGATCGACGGCCTGGAGTACCGCGAGGGCCTGAACGCGGTGGGCATCGGGGGCGGGGTCGCGGGCAACGTCATCCCCGACGAGTGCGTGGTCACCGTCAACTTCCGCTATGCCCCCGACCGCACGGAGGAGGAGGCGGTCGCGCACGTCCGCGAGGTGTTCGCGGACTGCGGGGTCGAGGAGTTCGTGATCGACGACCACAGCGGCGCCGCGCTGCCCGGTCTCTCCCACCCGGCCGCGGCGGCCTTCATCGACGCGGTGGGCGGTGTCCCGCGGCCCAAGTTCGGCTGGACCGACGTCTCCCGCTTCTCCGCGCTCGGTGTTCCGGCGGTCAACTACGGCCCGGGCAACCCGCACTTGGCGCACAAGCGGGACGAGCGCGTGGCGACCGCGAAGATCCTGACCGGCGAGGAGCGGCTGCGCGGCTGGCTCACCGCCTAGGGGTGTGCCGGGCGCCGCTGCACGCCGGACATGCCGACGTCCCCCCTCCGTAACCCGCGTAGATCTAGGCTGAGGTGGAACTACCGGCAAGCGGAGGGAGCGCACATGGCTACCGGAAACCCCGAGGGGAAGAAGCAGCCGCCGGACGAGCAGCGGCTCGGGCCGGTCCTCCGGCGGCGGTCCCAGGTGACGCCCAGCACGACCGACCAGCGGCTGCTGGACGAGCGGGCGCCCTCGGACTGGGTCCACACCGACCCCTGGCGGGTCCTGCGCATCCAGTCCGAGTTCATCGAGGGCTTCGGCACCCTGGCGGAACTCCCGCCCGCGATCAGTGTGTTCGGTTCGGCGCGTACGCAGGTGGACTCGCCGGAGTACGACGCGGGCGTGCGGCTCGGACGGGGGCTGGTGGAGGCCGGCTTCGCGGTGATCACCGGTGGCGGCCCGGGTGCGATGGAGGCGGCCAACAAGGGCGCGTCCGAGGCGGGCGGCACCTCGGTGGGGCTCGGCATCGAACTGCCCTTCGAGCAGGGGCTGAACCCGTACGTCGACATCGGGCTGAACTTCCGCTACTTCTTCGTCCGCAAGATGATGTTCGTGAAGTACGCGCAGGGATTCGTGGTGCTGCCGGGTGGTCTCGGCACGCTGGACGAACTCTTCGAGGCGCTGACCCTGGTCCAGACCCAGAAGGTCACCCGCTTCCCGATCGTCCTCTTCGGCACCGAGTACTGGGGCGGTCTGGTGGCCTGGATCAAGAACACGCTGGTCGCGCAGGGCAAGGCGGCGGAGAAGGACCTGCTGCTCTTCCATGTGACGGACGAGGTGGAAGAGGCGGTGGCCCTGGTCTCCAAGGAGGCGGGCCGCTGACACCCCCCGTCTCCGAGGAGGCGGGCCGCTGGCACCCCTCGTCTCCGAGGAGGCGGGCCGCTGACACCCCCCGTCTCCGAGGAGGCGGGCCGCTGACACCCCTCGTCTTCGAGGAGGCGGCCCGCTGGCACCCCTCGTCTTCGAGGAGGCGGGCCGCTGGCACCCACTCCGACGCCCCCGGAGCCACCCCCAGCCCCGGGGGCTCCGCCCTCGGCCCCGTCCACCCCCCACCCGACGAGGTCGGATCAGGGGTGGGGCGCCCGGCCGGGGCTCCCGCCCCGAACCCCCACCCCGCCCATCCACCACCTGACTCGGTCGGCCGAAGGGTGAGGCGGGGTGGGTGCGTAGGGGTGAGGGCCGGGGTTCAGGGGGGTGGAGCGTGCCGGGGTCAGGCCAGGCCGCGGCGGGCGACCGCAGGGGGCCGGTGTCCGGCGATCGACGCCACCATCTCCACCACCTGGCGGGTCTCGGCCACCTCATGGACCCGGTACACCTGCGCCCCGAGCCACGCGGACACCGCCGTCGTCGCGAGCGTGCCGATCAAACGCTCCTTCACCGGCCGGTCCAGGGACTCGCCGACGAAGTCCTTGTTGGACAGGGACACCAGCACCGGCCAGCCCGTGTCGACCATCTCGTCCAGCCGCCGCGTCGCCTCCAGACTGTGCCGCGTGTTCTTCCCGAAGTCGTGCCCGGGATCGATCAGCACGGACTCACGCGGCACGCCCAGCGCCACCGCCCGCTCGGCCAGCCCCACGGTCACGTCCAGGATGTCGGCCACGACGTCGTCGTAGGCGATCCGGTGCGGCCGGGTCCGCGGCTGCACGCCACCCGCGTGCGTGCACACCAGCCCCACCCCGTACCGCGCCGCGACCTCCGCGAGGCCCGGGTCGACCCCGCCCCACGCGTCGTTCAGCAGATCCGCGCCCGCCTCGCACACCGCCTCGCCGACCTCGGCCCGCCAGGTGTCCACGCTGATGATCACATCGGGGAAGCGGCGCCGTACCTCCGCCACGAAGCCGACCGTGCGCCGCGCCTCCTCCTCGGCCGTGACCTCTTCACCGGGGCCGGCCTTGACCCCGCCGATGTCGACGATCGCGGCGCCCTCGGCCACGGCCTGCTCGACGCGCGCGAGGGCCGGCTCGTCGCGGAAGGTGGCCCCCTGGTCGTAGAAGGAGTCCGGCGTCCGGTTCACGATCGCCATGATCACCGGCTCGTGGGGCCCGAATTCCCGCCTGCCCAGCCTGAGCATCCGCTGTGACCTCTCCTAGTACGTCGTGCAGTACAGCCGCCTGCGACCCTAACTGTCAGACTCGCATGGCACGATCGGACCCTGACAGATTCAGCGTCCGGGCGCAGCGTCCGGTACCGAGCGTGGGGACCCCTGGCGATGGTGATGTTCTTGTTCCTGGTCGTCGCGCTGGCCGTCGTGGTCGCCGCGGTGACGCTCGCCGTGGTGGGCGGTGGTGAGAGCGGCCCGCTGCCCGAGGTGGCACCGGAGCGGCTGCGGGACCCGCTGCCCGAGGACCGGCCGGTGGACCGCGCGGACCTGGAGAGCCTGCGCTTCCCGGTCGCCCCGCGCGGCTACCGGATGGCGGACGTCGACGACGCGCTCGGCCGGGTGGCCGCCGAACTCGCCGAGCGGGACGCCCGGATCGCCGATCTGGAGTCCGCGCTGGCCGGAGCCCGGGCCGCCGCCGCGCCCACCGTGCCCGCCCGCCCGGACGAGCCCGGGCAGGAGGGCCGGCGATGACCGCCGGGGCCGCTCTCGCCGGGCCGGACGGCGCCCTGCGCTGCCCCTGGGCCCTGTCCACCGACGACTACGTGTCGTACCACGACGAGGAGTGGGGCCGTCCGGTCCACGGCGACGACGCCCTCTTCGAGCGGATCAGCCTGGAGGCCTTCCAGTCGGGCCTGTCCTGGATCACGATCCTGCGCCGCCGCCCCACTTTCCGTGCGGCCTTCGCCGGCTTCCGCATCGAGAAGGTCGCCGCCTTCACCGACGGGGACCGCGAGCGCCTGCTGGCCGACCCCGGCATCATCCGCAACCGCGCCAAGGTCGACGCGACCCTGGCCAACGCGCGCGTGCTCGCCGACTGGCCGCAGGGCGAGCTGGACGAACTGATCTGGTCCCACGCGCCCGACCCGGCGGGCCGGCCCGCCCCGAAGACCCTCGCGGACGTCCCGGCGGTCACCCCGGAGTCGACGGCCCTGTCGAAGGACCTGAAGAAGCGGGGCCTGAGATTCGTGGGCCCGACGACGGCGTACGCCCTGATGCAGGCGTGCGGACTGGTCGACGACCACCTGGAGACCTGCGTCGCGAGAAGCGCCCGGTAGGGGGGCGCCGGGCGGCAGCGGGGTGCGAGTTCGCCGCGTGGGCGGGAGAACCCGTCGGCCGTGTGGGCGGGAGAACCTGTCGGCCGCGTGGGCGGGAGAACCCGGCTGCCGCCTGGGCGGGAGAACGCGCCGCCCTCCCGCTCCCGCCCTCCCCGCGGAGCGCGCTACCGCCCCAGGTACCTCGGCTTCTCCTTGTTCACGAACGCCTGCACCGCGATCGCATGGTCCTCGGACCGCCCCGCCCGCGTCTGCAGCTCGTCCTCCTTGTCCAGTGTCTCGTCGAGGGAGTGCGACAGGCCGTAGGCCACCGCCTCCTTGATCGCCGCGTACGCCACCGTCGGCCCCTCGGCCAGCGCGCGGGCCACCTTCTCCGCCTCGGCGCGCAGTTCGGCCGCCGGGACGACCCGGTTGGCGATGCCCAGCTCCAGCGCGTCCTGGGCGCTGATGCTGCGCGGGAACAGCAGCAGGTCGGCGGCGCGGCTCGGGCCGATCACCCGGGGCAGGGTCCAGGAGATGCCGGAGTCGGCGGTCAGGGCCACGCCCGCGAACGACGTGTTGAAGGAGGCGCTGTCGGCCACGACGCGGTGGTCGGCGGCGAGCGCGAAGCCGAGGCCGGCGCCGGCGGCGACTCCGTTCACCGCGGCGATCACCGGCTTCGGTGCCCCGGCGAGGGCCCGCACGATCGGGTTGTAGTGCTCCTTGACCGTGCTCATGGTCTGCCCGGACCCGCTCTCCCGGTCCCCGGCGAGCAGTCCGATGTGTTCCTTGAGGTCCTGGCCCACGCAGAACGCACGGTCCCCGGCGGCGGTCAGCAGGATCGCCCGTACGGCCGTGTCCGCGGACGCGGATTCCGCCGCCTCCCGAAGGGCCACCTTGGTCGCGATGTTCAGCGCGTTCATCGCCTCGGGGCGGTTCAGCGTGATCGTCGCGAGTCCGTCGCTCACCTCGTAGAGCACGGTGTCGGCCATGGCGCATCCCCTCCGGTGTCACGGCTGGCGACGTACCGGTCGGTACGCCCCTGTCAGGGGACAGCATGGCGGAGATCGCCGTCCAGGGGCCGGAGCGGACGTGTGACCTGCGTCAAAGAAAACCGGGGCCGAGTCGGGCGGTGGATCTCCGTGTGGTGGCGAAGTATCGCAGCCACCTCCCCGAATTGAGTGGTTTTGCTCGCGTGCGTTGCCCAAGCGATGCCGACTGATGTTGGTCATCGGGTCCTGCGATGCGGGATAATGGCTTGGAAGCAATGTGTTCGATGCCGGTGACGTGTGTCCGCTCCGGGCGGCGAGGCCCTCCCTGGGCCGTCGGCAGACGATGAGCTGGTTTCAGGAAGGGGAACGAGCATGGCGGCCATGAAGCCGCGGACGGGTGATGGCCCGCTCGAGGTGACCAAGGAGGGGCGGGGCATCGTCATGCGCGTTCCGCTCGAAGGCGGCGGTCGACTCGTCGTCGAGCTGACCCCTGACGAGGCCGAGGCGCTTGGCGACGCCCTGAAGAAGGTCGTCGTCTGATCGTCCCAGCGATCCTGTCCTCGTGACTGCCCCGGCATCGTACGCGGTGCCGGGGCAGCCACGTTCGAGGGCTCGCGCGGCCGGGTGCGGAGGGACGCGCAGCCTCGTTCAGCGGGTCGGCGGGGACGCGGTCACCGTTTGACGGCGCACAGCAGGCCGTCGCCCACCGGCAGCAGCGACGGCACCAGCTCCTGGCTCTCGCGCACCGTGCGCAGCAGCTCCCGCAGCCTCAGCACCTCCGTGGGCTGCGGACCGGAGTCGACCGTGCGGCCGCCCGCCAGGACCCCCTCGAAGACCACCAGACCGCCCGGACGCAGCAGGCGCAACGATTCAGCTAGATAGTCCAGGTACTCCAGCCGGTCCCCGTCGCAGAACATGAGGTCGTAACCGGCGTCCGCGAGCCGGGGCAGCACATCCAGGGCGGGGCCGGGGATGAACCGGGCCCGGTTGCTGGCGAAACCGCAGGCGCGAAAGGCCTGGCGGGCGAACTGCTGGTGGTCCGGCTCGGGGTCGACCGTGGTGAGCACCCCGTCCGGGCGCATGCCGTGCAGCAGATGGATTCCGGACACTCCGCAGCCGGTGCCGATCTCGGCGACCGCCTTCGCGTCCACGGAGGCGGCGAGCAGTCGCAGCGCGGCGCCCGTGCCGGGCGACACCGAGCGCAGCCCTGCGTCGCGGGCCCGGTCACGGGCCCAGCGCAGCGCTTCGTCCTCGGCGACAAAGGCGTCGGCGAACGCCCAGCTCGTCTGCCGGTTGGCGGTAATGACCCTCTCCCGTCCCCGTGGTTGCCTGGGCGTGACTGTATCCGTTGGCGTCGGGAACCCGCAGATGAGGCCGGGCGTTAAAAGGGGAGAGCCGGTGGCCCGGGACGGGGCGGGGGGTAAGAGGTGCATCAGGACGCCGAGCAACTGCTGACGGGGCCGCATGAGCCGTATCAGCGTGTATCAAATTCTCGTAAAACCGCTTATCCGGAGCTAACGGGCGAGGTGGCTATGGTAGGGGCTCCACTGGACACCACCAGAGCCGACAGGGGAGGTGCGGCTGCACCCGTGGATCGGGGCGGAGTGCTGCGGCGCTTCCTCGGGTCGGCGGGCAGGCCGAAATCCGTGACCGACACCGCTGCTGACAGCCACGCCGCCACCGCCGCCGGCGACGCCCAGACCGCGACCTTCTCCACCGACGCGGACGGGCAGGCGTGGACTCCGCCCACGTGGGACGAGATCGTCAGCACACACAGCGCCCGGGTCTACCGCCTGGCCTACCGCCTGACGGGAAACCAGCACGACGCCGAGGACCTCACCCAGGAAGTCTTCGTCCGTGTCTTCCGCTCGCTGTCGACGTACTCGCCGGGCACCTTCGAAGGCTGGCTGCACCGCATCACCACGAACCTCTTCCTGGACATGGTCCGGCGCAAGCAGCGCATCCGATTCGACGCCCTCGGCGACGACGCGGCCGAGCGCCTGCCCAGCCGTGAGCCCACCCCTCAGCAGCTGTTCCACGACGCCCACTTCGACGCGGACGTCCAGCAGGCCCTCGACACGCTGGCGCCGGAGTTCCGCGCCGCCGTCGTCCTGTGCGACATCGAGGGGCTGTCGTACGAGGAGATCGCCGCGACCCTGGGCGTGAAGCTCGGCACGGTCCGTTCCCGTATCCACCGCGGCCGCTCCCAGCTCCGCAAGGCCCTCGCGCACCGCTCCCCGGAGGCCCGCGCGGCCGAGCGGCGCTCCTTCATGACCCGTGTCCCCGCTCTGGGGGGAGGGGGCGCGACCGCGTGAGTGGATCTCGACCGAATCCTGCCGAGAAGGCGCTTCTCGCAGAACAGCATCTGGGAGACCGGCTCTCCGCCCTGGTGGACGGAGAGCTCGGTCATGAGACGCGTGAGCGCGTCCTCGCGCACCTGGCCACCTGCGCCCGCTGCAAGGCGGAGGCGGACGCCCAGCGCGCGCTGAAGAACGTCTTCGCGGAGGCCGCCCCGCCGCCGCCCTCGGAAAGCTTTCTGGCCCGTCTTCAGGGCCTCCCCGGGGGAGGTGACCTGGACGGCGACGGCACGCCGCCGCCCGGGGGAGGGTTCCTCGGCCGCGGACCGGATGCCGGGACCACCGGAGTCTTCGGAGTGAGGCGCGGCGAGCGCTTCGCTTTCGGCTACGTCCCGGCCCCCGCGCACCACGTCGCCCCGGTCCCCGAGGAGCGCGGTTTCCGCATCCATCCCGTCGGCCGCCCGGACGACGGCCGCTCCGCCTCGCGCGGACTGCGCTTCGCGTTCGCCGCCGCCGGTGCGGTGTCACTCGCCGCGGTCGCCCTCGGCGGCGTGACCACCGCGCTCCCCGGCGACCTGGCCGGCGAGGCCCGCGGCTCCGGCAGCGGCAGCAACGTGACCCCGGCGCGCACCGCCGGCACCGGCACGGGTGGTGGCGCCGGGGCGGTGACGCCGGACACCCAGCGCCGGCGCCCGGTCGGACCGCTGCTCGCCTCGGGCGCCTCGGGTGAGGCACTCCTCGGCCAGACGCCGGTGGCGCCGACGGCGCTGTCCGCGCCGCTGCTGCCCGGAGCGCCGGCCGCCGACCCCGGTCAGTCCCGGGACGCGCTCATGCGGGGGCTGACGGCGCCGGTGACGGCAGGCGCGGCCGCCCTGTCCCCGCTCATACGTCCGCTGGACCAGGCGGTGGACCTCCCGCTCGCCGGCCGGTCCGCCCTACCCGAAGTCACCGGCTCCGATCTGCCGTCCGCCCCCGTCCCCGACACCGCCGCCGCTCCGACGGCGTCCTCCCTGCCGCGCCGCCCGGCATCGGCCCCCTGACCGGCCGCTTCGCCACGGCCCGCGAACCTGGTTGAATCCGGTGAGGGCCGTGCCCGCGGCGATGCCCGGGTGCCAAGTCGACGTTTCGCGGCCGCCGCCCGAGCGGGCGGCCGCGGTCAGCCGTGGGGAGAGCATGAACGAGGGGAACCGTGTCCCGCCGGAGCAGGATCCGGAGGGAGCGGCGGGGGCGGCACCGGCCGGCGCGTCCCCGGCCGCCGTGCCGGACGAAACCCGGGCCGACCGGCCCCCGTCCGCCTCCGCCCCGGCCCACCCGGCGCCGGACGGCCGGCGCACCCCGGGCACGGACTTCGAACTGGCCGACCCGTCCCCGCCGCCCGCGGCCACGCACCCCACCGCCCAGGGGGGAGTGCCGGAGACCGGGACCGCCGGAGCCGGAGCCGGGGGCACGGCCGGGGCCGGGGACACCGCCTGGACGGCCCCCCTCGAGCGGCCGAAGCCGTTGCACGACCCCGACCCCTACAGCACGCCGCCGTACGGCGAACCCGGCCCCTGGGCACCCGCACCGCCCGTGCAGCACCCGGCGACGACCCCGGCGCAGGGCACCCCTGTGCCCGCACTCGGTACGACCGCCACGGCGTCCACCGCCCCCATGCCCACGGCGTCCACCGCCCCCATGCCCACGCAGTCCGCCCCCATGCCCACGCCGTCCGTCCCCGTACTCGCGACGACCACTCCCGAACCTCCGGCCACCACGCCCGCAGCCCCCACCCCCACCCTCGGAACGATCACCCCCGTACCCGAGTCTCCTGCCGCCGTCCCTGCCGCCGTCCCCGCCGTTGTCCCCGCAGCCCTCCCGGGGCCGTCGGTGTCGGCGGAGGCCGGTGCCGGGGGGCGGGGGCGTTATGACCCCTGGGGGGCCGGCAAGGCGCAGATGTTCGGGTACGGGCCGCTGCAGCAGACCGGGTCCGCCGTGCCGACCGAGGAGCGGCGCGGCAGGCGGGCCAAGCGGCTGGCGCTGGTGTGGACCCTGTTGGTCGCCGTCGTCTCCGCGGGTATCGGCGGAGCCGTGGGTGCGTACGTGGAGCGCACGGGACTGGGCGACGACGTGCGCCTGCCCCAGGCCGGAGGCGTGCCGGCCGGCCGGGCGCCCGACAGCGTGGCCGGGATCGCCGCCCGCGCGCTGCCCAGCGTCGTCACCCTGCACGTCAGCGGGGCCGACGAGGCCGGTACCGGCACCGGCTTCGTGCTCGACGCTCAGGGGCACATCCTCACCAACAACCACGTCGTCGAGCCCGCCGGGTCGGGCGGCCGGATATCCGTGACCTTCAGCAGCGGCGAAACCGTCAAGGCCGAGGTCGTCGGCCGGGACAGCGGATACGACCTCGCCGTCGTCCAGGTGCACGGCGTTCACGGACTCACCCCGCTCCCCCTCGGCAACTCCGACGACGTCGAGGTCGGTGACCCCGTCGTCGCCATCGGCGCCCCCTTCGACCTGGCCAACACCGTCACCTCGGGCATCATCAGCGCCAAGGAACGGCCCATCACCGCCGGTGGCGAGAAGGGCGACGGCAGCGACGTCAGCTATGTCGACGCGCTGCAGACCGACGCACCCATCAACCCGGGCAACTCCGGCGGGCCCCTGCTCGACTCCCGGGCCGAGGTCATCGGCATCAACTCCGCGATCCGCTCGGCGGGCAGCGGCTCCGAGCCGAAGGGCGGCCAGTCCGGATCCATCGGCCTCGGCTTCGCCATCCCCGTCAACCAGGCCAAGCGCGTGGCGGAGGAACTGATCAACGACGGCCGCGCCACCCATCCCGTGATCGGCGTCACCCTCGACATGGGCTACACCGGCGACGGAGCCCGGGTCGACGGCAAGAGCGCGGGCGGCGGTCCCGCCGTCGCCACGGGCGGGCCCGGCGCACGGGCCGGCCTCGAGGCGGGCGACGTCATCACCGAGGTCGACTCGGAGCACGTCCACAGCGGCGAGGAACTGATCGTCAAGATCCGCGCCCACCGCCCCGGCGACCGGCTGCGCCTGTCCGTCGAACGCGACGGGGCAGAGCGGGAGGTCTCACTCGTGCTGGGCGCCTCGGAGCAGAACTGACAGAAGTCTCACCTTGGGACGGTA
Source organism: Streptomyces sp. NPDC048514 (assembly GCF_043199955.1). Lineage (NCBI taxonomy): Bacteria > Bacillati > Actinomycetota > Actinomycetes > Kitasatosporales > Streptomycetaceae > Streptomyces > Streptomyces sp. NPDC048514. The sequence continues at coordinate 316,171 of NZ_JBICWT010000005.1, forward strand.
CCGGTCGGACCAGAACGCCGGGTACCGTTGGGCGACCGAGGACTCGCGAGGAGCGTCAGGTGTTCAATGACATAGGGCCACTGGAGCTGGTGACCATCATCGTGCTCGCCGTGCTCGTCTTCGGTCCGGACAAGCTCCCGAAGGTCATCCAGGACGTGACGCGGACGATCCGGAAGATCCGCGAGTTCTCGGAGAGCGCCAAGCAGGACATCCGCCAGGAACTGGGCCCGGAGTTCAAGGACTTCGAGTTCGAGGACCTCAACCCCAAGGCGTTCATCCGCAAGCAGCTGGACAACGACGACCTGGGGCTGAAGGAGATCCGCAACGGCTTCGACCTGAAGAAGGAGATGGCCGAGGTCACCGACGCGGTCAACAGCCGCGACACCGACACGTCGGGTCCCTCCTCTTCCTCCGCCGCCCTCTCGTCGGGTGGCCGCGTCGACATGACCAAGCAGCCCGAGGACGGCCCCGGCAAGGACGACCGGCCGCCCTTCGACGCGGACGCCACCTAGGCACCTCCTTCCCCGACACGCGGGCGCGGGCACGTGGTGCGCACGTGACGCACGTCATAGCTCGCGCCGGTCGCACACGGCCTGAACAGGCGGTTCGCGCGACCCACGGGTCCAGCGCCTGCCCAGCCGCTCTCAGCGGTGTGGATATGCTGCCGAGTTGTTGTGCGGACCGGACGAGTACGCCCGAAGGGGGGCGGGCCGCCGCCCCGGTCCGACGAGAGCGAGGAGGCGTCCGGGCAGATGGAGACGACGAGTCGGGTGGGCGCGCAGCCGCCGGCGGAGGGCGGACAGCAGCTCCCCTCCGCCCGGCGAACGGTCGACGGTTACCTGCAGGCGCCCTTCCCTTGGTACGGCCTCGACGAGGCCTTCACGGGGCCGCGCTGGCTGATGCAGGTCGGGACCGCGGCGGACGGCGCCGTCGAGCACGGTTCGATCGGGCACGGCGACGAGCCCTCCGTACGCGCCGACGCCGGCTCGGCCGGTGAGCCGCGGGAGAAGTTCGCGGTCGTGGTCACCGTGGCCGCGCAGCCGTCGCGCCGGAGCGCGGACGGCACGGGGCTGCTGGAGGCGACGTCGGTCGCTTCGGCGGCATGGCTGGCCGGTGTGGGGCTGCTGTCCTTCACCTGGCCGAGCCAGATGGACCACAGCCTGCGGGACGACTGGCTGGACCAGCAGACGGAGACGGCGTGGGCGCTGGCCGACGACCTCGACGGGGCGGAGTGGTCCAGGCTCTCGCTTCCGGTGGACGGGGTGGCCATGCCGTTCCACTACCGGGAGTCGGAGTTCGGCTGGGTGCTGGCCGGCAGCACCGAGGCGGGCGTCCACCTGGGCGCGTACGGCCGGGGGATGAGCGCGTACGGCCTGGGCTTCGCCGCGGTCAAGGACGTCGCCGCGTACGCGTGACGAGCGCGGTGTACGCGTGACGCGTACGCGGTGGCACGGGGACGAATCCCCGCGCGTCCCGTGACGAGTCCCGGCGTACGCACGACGAAAGGGGCGCCGGTCTCCCCGGCGCCCCTTGTCCCACGCGGTCGGACAGCTCTCAGAACTTGTTCTTCGGCGTGATGCCCAGCGACAGGCCCGACAGGCCTCGCTGACGGCCCCCCAGCTTTCCGGCGATCGACCGCAGCGCGGAGCCCGCCGGGGAGTCCGGGTCGGTCAGGACCACCGGCTTGCCCTCGTCGCCGCCCTCGCGCAGGCGCACGTCGATCGGGATCGAGCCGAGGACGGGGACGGACGCGCCGGTCGTGCGCGTCAGGCCGTCGGCGACCGTCTGGCCGCCGCCCGTGCCGAAGACGTCCACCATCTCGCCGCAGTGCGGGCAGGGCAGGCCGGACATGTTCTCGACCACGCCGACGATCTTCTGGTGGGTCTGGACCGCGATGGAGCCCGCGCGCTCGGCCACCTCCGCCGCCGCCTGCTGCGGGGTCGTCACGACCAGGATCTCGGCGTTCGGGACCAGCTGGGCCACGGAGATCGCGATGTCGCCGGTGCCGGGCGGCAGGTCCAGGAGCAGGACGTCCAGGTCGCCCCAGTACACGTCCGCGAGGAACTGCTGCAGCGCGCGGTGCAGCATCGGGCCGCGCCACACGACCGGGGCGTTGCCCGGGGTGAACATGCCGATGGAGATGACCTTCACGCCGTTCGCCGACGGCGGCATGATCATGTTCTCGACCTGGGTGGGCCGGCCGTCGGCGCCCAGCATGCGCGGCACCGAGTGGCCGTAGATGTCGGCGTCCACGACACCGACCTTGAGGCCGTCGGCGGCCATCGCCGCCGCGAGGTTCACGGTCACCGAGGACTTGCCGACGCCGCCCTTGCCGGAGGCGACCGCGTAGACCCGGGTGAGGCTGCCCGGCTTGGCGAACGGGACCTCGCGCTCGGCCTGGCCGCCGCGCAGGGCGTTCGCCAGCTCCTTGCGCTGCTCGTCGCTCATCACGTCCAGCGTGACGCCGACACCGGTGACGCCCTCGACCCGGGAGACCGCGTCCGTGACACGCTGGGTGATGGTGTCGCGCATGGGACAGCCGGAGACCGTCAGGTACACGGTGACCGCGACCGCTCCGTCCGCGCCGATCTCCACCGATTTGACCATCCCGAGTTCGGTGATCGGGCGGTTGATCTCGGGGTCGTTCACCGTCGCCAGTGCCTCGCGCACCGCGTCTTCCGTAACCATAAGGACGATGGTACGGCGCTCCGAGGGGCCTGCGGGTAGCCCGTCAGCGGTCTTCTGCGTCACGTCCCGGCGGTCGTTCCGTCCCCTCTGCCGGGAATACGACGTGCCCGTCGTGCCGCCTCCGCCCCTCCAGCTCCTTGACCAGGTCCTGCAGCTCCGAACGGATCCAGTCGCGGGTGGCCACTTCACCGAGACCCATGCGCAGCGCGGCGATCTCTCTGGTGAGGTACTCGGTGTCGGCGATGGACCGCTCGTTCTGCTTGCGGTCCTGCTCCAGATTGACCCGGTCGCGGTCGTCCTGCCTGTTCTGCGCGAGCAGGATCAGCGGGGCCGCGTAGGAGGCCTGGAGGGACAGCATCAGGGTCAGGAAGATGAACGGGTAGGAGTCGAAGCGCAGATGGCCGGGTGCGGCGATGTTCCACACCACCCACGCGATGATGACGACGGTCATCCAGACGATGAAGCGTCCCGTGCCGAGGAACCGGGCGATCTTCTCCGAGAGCCGGCCGAAGGCCTCGGGGTCCCACTCGGGCAGGATCCGGCGCCGGGGCGGGCGCGGCTGGTCCAGGCGGGCACGGGGCCGGGAGGTGGCCGTGGCGCCCGCCGGGGTGCGCTCGCGGGTGCTCTCGCGCTCAGGAGCCATGGGCGGCCACCCCCTGTCCCTCGTCCTCGTCCAGGTGGAACTCCGTCTCCCGCCAGTCGTCGGGCAGCATGTGGTCCAGTACGTCGTCCACGGTGACCGCGCCGAGCAGCGCCCCGGACTCGTCGACCACGGGCGCTGCGACCATGTCGTACGTGGCGAAGAACCCGGCGATGACGGGCAGCGTGTCGTCCGGGGCCAGGGGCTGCAGGTCGTCGTCGAGGAGCGAGCTGACCAGGGTGTACGGCGGGTCGCGCAGCAGCCGCTGGAAGTGCACGGTGCCCAGGTACTTGCCGGTCGGGGTCTCGTCGGGTGGACGGCAGACGTAGACCTGGGCGGCGAGCGCGGGGGAGAGGTCCTGGTTGCGGACCCGGGCGAGCGCGTCGGCGACGGTGGCGTCCGGACGCAGCACGATCGGCTCGGTGGTCATCAGACCGCCCGCCGTGTGCTCCTCGTACGACATCAGGCGCCGCATCTCGGCCGCGTCGGCGGGCTGCATCAGGCTCAGCAGCCGCTCCTTGTCCTCCTCCGGCAGATCGGAGAGCAGGTCGGCCGCGTCGTCGGGGTCCATGGCCTCCAGGACGTCCGCCGCGCGCTCCTCCTTCAGCTTGCCGAGGATCTCGATCTGGTCGTCCTCCGGCAGCTCCTCGAGGACGTCGGCGAGCCGGTCGTCGTCGAGGGCGGCGGCGACCTCGGCACGCCGCTTGGGGGAGAGGTGGTGCAGGACGTTGGCGAGGTCGGCCGGGCGCAGCTGCTCGAAGGTCGCGAGCAGGCTCTCGGCGCCCTGCCCGTGCTCCTCCAGGGAGAACCCGGTGACGGCCGACCACTCCACGGTCAGCGTCTCGCCCTTGGCCCGCCGGAAGGCGCCGCCCCTCCTGCCCTTGCGGACGAAGACGCGGTCGATCTCCCAGTCCCGCCGCGCGGGCAGCTGCTGCACGGAGAGGTCGAGAACCGTGACCTCCTCGCCGGTCTCCACCAGGGTCACCCGCCGGTCCAGCAGCTCACCGAAGACCAGCCGCTCGGTCGGCCGCTGCTCGAAGCGGCGCACGTTGACCACCCCGGTGGTGATGACCTGGCCGGACTCGATACCGGTCACCCTGGTCATGGGCAGGAAGATGCGGCGCCGGGTGGACAGTTCGACGACCAGTCCGAGGACGCGCGGGGGCCGTCGCCCGACGCGCAGCACGACGACCAGTTCGCGTACGCGGCCCACCTGGTCGCCGGCCGGATCGAAGACGGGGACCCCGGCGAGGTGCGAGACGAAGATCCGGGGGACGCCGGCTGCCATGGCTGTGCTTCCTTTGCCTGGGAATCGCTGTGGGGCTGGTGTGCGGTGCGAGTGGTCTGCTCGCGTTTGCCTGCTCGGGTGCGCTTCAGGCTAGCCCGTACCGGTCGGATACGCCCTGGTGGGAAGTCCGGACGGACCGGCTCCGCCGGGTGGGCGGGGCACCGGTACGCTGCGGTACGCCGCTCAGGAACCGTCAGAAAGGCAGCTCCACCTGTGACTGCGATCTCCCAGGGCCGTACCCGCCGGACCGCGCTGGTGACCGCGACCTGCGCACTGGCCGTCACGGGAGCGATGCTGCTGTCCGGGTGCGGCGGCGGTGACGATCCGGACGCGGGGACCAACGGTGTGGGCAAGCTGCCCGCCGGGAAGATCCAGTCGCGGACCCGGGCGGCGGCGGAGGCGGCACCGGCGGTACGGCTGTCCGGGACCGTGGCCACCAGCGGCCGTACGTACCGGCTGGACATGCGGCTGAAGGCCGACGGCGGTAGCGGGTCGGTGACCTCGCAGGGGTCCACCTTCAAGCTGCTGCGGGTCGGCCGGCAGCTGTATCTCAAGGCCGACGCGGGCTTCTGGAACCACGCCGACGGCAGCGACGGCGCCACGGGCAAGCTGGACGGCAAGTACGTGAAGGTGCCGCAAGGGGATCCCGCGTACAAGAAGTTCAGCGGTTTCACGGACAAGGCGGTCCTCCTCGACGGTCTGCTGACACTGCACGGCACGCTGGCGACGGACGGCCACCACGATCAGTCGGGTACCCGCACGATCCGCATCACCGGCGACAAGGGCTCCGGCGGCACCCTGGACGTCTCCCTGGAGGGCGAGCCGTACCCACTGCGCCTGGTGCGCGCCGGCGACGCGGGCACGCTCGCCTTCTCGGACTGGGGGAAGGACTTCACCGTGACGGCACCGGCCGGCTCCGAGACCGTGGACTACGGAAAGCAACTGCCGACGTCATAGCGAAGGCCGAGCCGCCCCGCCGACCACCCTCCGGCGGCCACCGCGCCCACCGGCCACGACGCCCGTCTCCAGGGCTCGCCCCGGGCCGGCCGCTCGCCGGGCCAGGGCTCGCCCCGGGCCGCCGCTCGCCGGGTTCGTCTCCAGCGGTTCGGCGCTCCGCTCCTCAGCGGGACGGGGTCACTTCCGTCGGCGGCGGGTCAGCAGCTTGAGAAGGCCCGCCGGCATCGGCTCGCGGGTCGTCGCCGGGGACGCCACCGGCCGCTCGGCCAGGCTGCCGGAGGGCAACGGCTCCACGGCACCGGTCGGCACCAGGCGGAGCACCCGGCACTCCCGGGCCCAGCGGCCCGGCATCTCCTCGCCGTCCGGGGCGTTCAGCCGCTTGCCCTTCAGCTCGGCGACCGCCGTCTCCCACTCCGGCGACCCGGAGGCCGGCTCGGACACGGTCGCCCGGAACGTCACCAGCCGGCCGCCCTTGTCCTTGCTGCGGACGGTCACCTCGGCGGCGCCCCCGTCCGTGAGCGCCGGCAGCGGCTGCTCACCCGGCCCGTCGCCGACCAGGCACACCGCACCCTCGTGCCACACGTGCCACAGGGCGCGCGCCTCGGCGGCACCGGCGCCCCTGACCCAGATGAGGCCGGACTTCTTCACGGCCTCCTCGATGAGGGCGCGGTCGAGCAGCTCGCTTGTCATGCGCCCAGCCTAACCAGGCCGGCTCACAGCCAGCCGTTGCGCTTCAGCGTGCGGTGGATGCCCAGACACAGGGCCACCGTGACCCCCATGATCACCGGGTAGCCGTACTTCCAGTGCAGCTCGGGCATGTGGTCGAAGTTCATGCCGTACACCCCGCACACCATCGTCGGTACGGCGATGATGGCCGCCCAGGCGGTGATCTTGCGCATGTCCTCGTTCTGCGCGACGGACGCCTGCGCCAGGTTCGCCTGGAGGATGGAGTTGAGCAGCTCGTCGAAGCCCATGACCTGCTCCTGGACCCGAGCGAGGTGGTCGGCCACGTCCCGGAAGTACTTCTGGATGTCCGGGTCGATCAGCCGCATCGGCCGCTCGCTCAGCAGCTGCATGGGCCGCAGCAGGGGAGCCACCGCCCGCTTGAACTCCAGCACCTCACGCTTGAGCTGGTAGATCCGCGCCGAGTCCACACCCCGCGAGACGCCACCCTTGCGGCCCGGTGAGAAGACCTCGGTCTCCACCTCGTCGATGTCGTCCTGAACAGCGTCGGCGACCGCGATGTAGCCGTCCACCACATGGTCTGCGATGGCGTGCAGCACCGCAGAGGGGCCCTTCGCGAGCAGCTCGGGGTCGTCCTGCAGGCGGTGCCGCAGCGCCCTGAGCGATCCCTGGCCGCCGTGCCGGACGGTGATGAAGAAGTCCCGTCCGGTGAAGCACATGACCTCGCCGGTCTCGACGACCTCGCTGTTGGCGGTGAGCCGGTCGTGCTCGACGTAGTGGATGGTCTTGAAGACGGTGAACAGCGAATCGTCGTAACGCTCCAGCTTCGGCCGCTGGTGCGCCTGCACCGCGTCCTCCACGGCCAGCGGGTGCAGCCCGAACTCGCTCGCGATACCGGCGAACTCCGCCTCGGTCGGCTCGTGCAGGCCGATCCAGACGAACCCGCCGTCACGGCGCACCAGCCGCATCGCCTCGTGCGGGGTCAGCGGCTTGCCGTGCTCCACGCGGGCGCCGTCGCGGTAGACGGCGCAGTCGACGACGGCCGAGGGCGTCGCGGGATCGCGCGTGGTGTCGTACGGGGCGCCGGTGTCCTTGCGCAGCGAGACGCGGGACGACGGGCGGACCACGGCACGCAGGTCGCGGATCATCGACATGGGCAGGCTCCTTCGCGGGCAGGCAGCGAAAGCGCGCGGCAACGGGTGGAACTACCCGGAATGGGGACGTCCTGACTGCGGATGTTTGGTACGTCCACAAAGCGGGGAGCACCGCATCGTCGCGGTGGCGACTTCGCTACTGATGCAGAACTGATGGAGATCAGGCAGATCAGGCAGAGCGAGACGAAGTGCTCTTCCGAACGACGAAGCGAACGTGAGGCGGCAGCCAGCCGGAAACTACATCAGCAGCCGGAAGAGCGAGTGGTACTACCAGGTCGACTTCGATCCATGACAGCCCCACCTCCTCCGGCCGGTCCCTCGTAAGGGAGTGTCGTCGGCGCCGGGACTCGATAGCGACGCTTCTGCGTGCTGCCCCGAACCACCGGCTCAGAGTACCAGCCGCCCATACTGTCAAGGCGCCGCTTTGCCCGCTGCTGACGAGTTCTATGCTCACCGCATGGTTGATGTTCTTCCTCTGGTCGAGGCTCGGTTGAACACCGCGCTGGGCGAACCGGACGCGCGCGCCGCGGTCACCTTCCTCGGCACGGACCGCATCGAGGTGCTCCGCTTCCGGCAGGCAGACGTCGTCCGGTACGCCACCCTCGGCATGTCCGACCGCCCCATGACGGACCCGACGGCGGTGCTCGCCGACCCGGTCCAGGGGCCGCGCGCCGAGCTGGTCCTGTCCGTCCGCGCGGGCGTCGCCGACACCGACAAGGTGCTCCGGCCGCTCGCCGTCCTCGCCGCGTCGCCCCAGGTGGAGGGTCTCGTGGTGACGCCCGGAGCCTCCTTGGACGTCGGCGGCCCGCTGTGGCCCGGCGCCCCCTTCACCTCGGTGCTGGTGGGCGAGCCCGGCGGGCTGGTGGAGGATCTGGAGCTGGACGCCCCGCTGGATCCCGTACGGTTCCTGCCGTTGCTGCCGATGACCCCGAACGAGGCCGCCTGGAAGCGGGTGCACGGCGCCCAGGCCCTCCAGGAGCGCTGGCTGGCGAACGGGACGGATCTGCGGGATCCCACCCGCACAGCCGTCCCGCTCGACTGACCCGGCGGTGACCGATCTCACCAACGCCTGGCCCGGAAGGGTCAGTTGGCGAACACGGTGACGCCGTCCTCGGTGGCGTGCGCCGTCTGAAGCTCCTCGGCCTCGTGGGTGAGCGCCTTGCGCCGTACGGCGACCACCACCGCGCCCAGCGCCGCGGTGACCGCCGCGACCACGAACGGGATGTGGACGTCGGTCCACTCCTCGATCTTCGGCGCGAAGTACGGTGCCGCGGCGGCGGCGAACCAGCGGACGAAGTTGTAGCCCGCGCTCGCCACCGGGCGCGGCGCGTCCGAGACGCCGAGGGCCAGCTCGGTGTAGACGGTGTTGTTCACGCCGATGAAGGCGCCGGACAGGACCGTGCAGACGACGGCCGCGGTGTGGTCGCCGTAGCCGAGCACGAGCACGTCCACGGCGAGCAGCACCAGGGAGCCGCCGAGCACCTGCAGCGAGCCGAACCGGGCCTGCAGGCGCGGGGCCACGATCACCGAGAAGACGGCGAGCAGCAGACCCCAGGCGAAGAACACCGCGCCCGAGCGGTACGGCGTCATGTCCAGCACGAACGGGGTGAAGGCCAGCACGGTGAAGAACGTGTAGTTGTAGAAGAACGCCGAGACCGCCGCCGAGGCCAGGCCGCCGTGGCCGAGTGCCTTGAGCGGGTCCAGGATCGACGTCTTCCGCGCGGGCCTCGGCTGCTCCTTCAGGAACGCCGTGATGCACAGGAAGCCGATCGCCATCAGGCTGGCGGTGCCGAAGAACGGGTAGCGCCAGCTGGCGTTGCCGAGGACCGCTCCGAGCAGCGGGCCGCAGGCCATTCCGAGGCCGAGTGCGGACTCGTACAGCAGGATCGCAGCCGCGCTGCCGCCGGCCGCGGCGCCGACGATCACCGCGAGGGCGGTGGAGACGAACAGCGCGTTGCCGAGCCCCCAGCCGGCCCGGAACCCGACCAGCTCACCGACCGAGCCGGACGTGCCGGCCAGGCCCGCGAAGACGACCACCAGGGCGAGGCCGAGCAGCAGGGTCCTGCGGCCGCCGACGCGGCTGGAGACGAAGCCGGTCAGCAGCATGGCGACCGCGGTGATCAGGAAGTACGAGGTGAAGAGCAGGGACACCTGGCTGGTGGTGGCGTGCAGGCCCTGCGCGATGGACGGCAGGATCGGGTCGACCAGGCCGATGCCCATGAAGGCGACGACGGAGGCGCCGGCCGTGGCCCAGACCGCCTTGGGCTGTCGCAGGATGCCTCCGGCTCCCGCGTCGAGGGGGTCCATGTGCTTCTCCCGTTCCGGGGTAGGTAGTTGGTGTATGCACACAGTAAGTTAGCGCGACTAATTAATGCAAGCTACATCTAATTTCGGCTGGTCAGGTGTTCCCCCCGGACGGGTGATCGTCCTTGACGTGGCGCGGCAGGGGTAGGAGCGTGGAGCCCTATGAGGGGCGAACCCAGTTGCCCGAGGTGCGGTGGCCGGGTCAGGGCTCCCGGTCTCTTCGCCGATGCGTGGCAGTGCGACGTGCACGGGACCGTGTATCCGCTGCAGCCCGTGATCCCGCCCAGCGTCGAGGCGCTCAACGTGGTGGTGCACCGCACGCAGGTGCCCGTGTGGATGCCGTGGCCGCTGCCGGTCGGGTGGCTGTTCACCGGCGTGACCTATGCGGGCGACGACCGCAGCGGCGGCCGCGCGACCGCCGTGGCCTGTTCGGGCCCCGGTCCGCTCGGTGGCCCGGGCGAGCTGATCCTGATCGCCGAGGAACTCGGTGTCGGGCTGGGCGCGCGGTACGCGGGCATCGACGGCCCGGACCCGGGGTCGTACATGAACGTCGAGAAGCCGCCGCAGGCCAAGGTCCTGGCCGCCGGCCGCCCGACCCCGCTCTGGCACGTGTACCGCGTCCCCGACGACCGCGCCGTCTTCGCCGGTGAGGCGCTCGGGATGTGGCTGTGGGCGGTGATGTGGCCCGAGCAGGCGGGGCTGCTCATGTACGACGAGCTGGTGCTGACGGACCTGCGGGACGCGGGAGCGGAGCTGGACCTGGTGCCGTGCGGGGCGCTGTCACCGCGCCTGCTCCGGCCCTAGCGACCGCGGAGTCGTAGGGGGCGCTCCCCGGGCGCGGGTGTGACAGGACGGGTCGAAATCCCGGCTATCCTTGGGTGTCCCCTTCCGTAGCGTCCTCGTCTGGAGTCACCGTGCGCATCGATCTGCACTGTCACTCCACGGCCTCCGACGGTACGGACACCCCGGCCGAGCTGGTGCGCAACGCCGGCGCCGCCGGACTGGACGTCGTCGCGCTGACCGACCACGACACCACCCGTGGGTACGCCGAGGCGATGGCCGCGCTGCCCGAAGGGCTCACCCTGGTCACCGGCGCCGAGCTGTCGTGCCGTGTCGACGGCATCTCCATGCACATGCTCGCCTACCTCTTCGACCCCGCGGAGCCCGCCCTGCTCGCCGAGCGCGAGCTGGTCCGGGACGACCGGGTGCCGCGGGCGCAGGGCATGGTCGCCAAGCTGAACGCGCTGGGTGTGCCGGTCACCTGGGAACAGGTCGAGCGGATCGCCGCCGGTGGCTCCGTGGGGCGTCCGCATGTCGCCTCCGCGCTGGTCGAGCTGGACGTCGTCCCGACCGTGGGCGACGCGTTCACCGAGCAGTGGCTGGCCGACGGCGGCCGGGCCTACACGCCGAAGCACGAGACCGATCCCTTCGAGGCGATCCGGCTGGTCAAGGGCGCGGGCGGCGTGACCGTCTTCGCGCACCCGGCCGCGGCCAAGCGCGGCCGTACGGTCCCCGAGTCCGCGATCGCCGAGATGGCCGCGGCGGGTCTCGACGGCATCGAGGTCGACCACATGGACCACGACCCGGACGCCCGGGCCCGGCTGCGCGGTCTCGCGAAGGAACTGGGCCTTCTGGTCACGGGCTCCTCGGACTACCACGGCAGCCGCAAGTCCGTGGCGCTGGGCGCGTACACGACCGACCCCGAGGTGTACGGCGAGATCACGCGGCGGTCGACCGGCGCGTTCCCCGTCCCGGGGGCCGGCGGAGTCTGACGGTCGGCCTCCGGCGTCCGCCGGCCGAGCGACTCATCCCAGCCCTCCTCCCACCCTTCCTCCCGCACGTCCGCCGTGCGCCCGCGCCCGCTCTGCCGGGCGGGGCGGCGCCGGTGGTGGCTCCGTCCTGCAAGGCTCACCATGTTCGACATCGCCGTCTTCGGCTCTCTGTTCCTGACCCTCTTCGTCATCATGGATCCCCCCGGGATCACCCCGATCTTCCTCGCCCTGACCGCCGGACGCCCGGCCAAGGTGCAGAAGCGGATGGCCTTCCAGGCCGTCTGCGTGGCGGGCGGGGTCATCGCCGTCTTCGGCGTCCTGGGCCATCAGATCCTGAACTACCTGCACGTCTCCGTCCCGGCGCTGATGATCGCGGGCGGTCTGCTGCTCCTGCTGATCGCGCTGGACCTGCTCACCGGCAAGACCGACGAGCCGAAGCAGACCAAGGACGTGAACGTGGCGCTCGTGCCGCTGGGCATGCCGCTGCTGGCGGGTCCCGGCGCCATCGTGTCCGTGATCCTGGCCGTCCAGAAGGCCGGCAGTGTCGCCACACAGGTCTCGGTGTGGTCCGCGATCCTCGCGATCCACGTCGTGCTGTGGCTGGTGATGCGCTACTCGCTGCTGATCATCCGGGTCATCAAGGACGGCGGTGTCGTCCTCGTGACGCGGCTCGCGGGCATGATGCTCTCCGCGATCGCCGTGCAGCAGATCATCAACGGGGTCACTCAGGTGATCCGGGGGAGCTGAGCACGTCGTCTCGGCTCCCCCGGAAAGCTTGAGTGGCGTATCCCCGTTATGAGGCCGGGGTCTCGGCCGGGCGGATCCACAGGCGCTGCCCGATGGCGGCGGCCTGCTGAACGATCCGATTGACGGAGGCGGCGTCCACGACGGTGCTGTCAACGGTGGAGCCGTCGACCTCGTCGAGTCGCATGATTTCGAAGCGCATGGGCTTCTCCCTTCGTCTGGTCATCCTCCTGCGGAGAACTACTTGAGGTGCACCGGATATGTATCCCGTGTCGTACGTAGTCAACGTGCTGCTTGTTACGAACATTCCCTACGCTAAGGAAATTTTTCGAACGGCTAATTACTGACCGGTAAGCGGCATGTGGCGGACTGACCGGGAGCGGTTGTGTTCGCAGCGTGACCGACGGGACAATGGTGCCGATGAACGACGACCTGGCCCGCCTCGGCGCCCACATCGACCGCACGAACGAGCTGCTGGAACGCATGCTCGCCGAGGTGGCGAAGACGCCCTCGACCCACGCGATCTTCGTCGACGCGGGCTACCTCTACGCAGCCGCGGGCCGGCTCGTCGCCGGCACCGAGGACCGCCGGGCCTTCGACCTCGACGCCGAGGGCCTGATCGACGCGCTGATCGACAAGGCCCGCTCGATCTTCGCGGACAGCCGCCTGCTGCGCGTCTACTGGTACGACGGCGCCCGCCGCCGCATCCACACCGCCGAGCAGCAGTCCATCGCGGAACTCCCCGACGTCAAGGTCCGCCTCGGCAACCTCAACGCCAACAACCAGCAGAAGGGCGTCGACTCCCTCATCCGCTCCGACCTGGAGTCCCTCGCCCGGCACCGCGCGATCAGCGACGCGGCCCTGCTCGGGGGTGACGAGGACCTGGTCTCGGCGGTCGAGGCGGCCCAAGGGTACGGCGCCCGCGTCCACCTGTGGGGCATCGAGGCTCCCGACGGCCGCAACCAGGCCGAGCCGCTGCTCTGGGAGGTCGACAGCCAGCGCACCTTCGACCTGGAGTTCTTCAAGCCGTACGTCAGCCGGCGCACGGCCGCCGCCTACGAGGCCACCACCGGCACCCGCCCCAGCCGCGACGACGTCCGCTTCGTCGGCGCCCAGATCGCGGCGAAGTGGCTGGCCTCCCGGGGCCGCGAGGCACTCGTCGAACTGCTCCCCGGTCACCCCTACCTACCCGGCTCCGTCGACCAGGACCTGCTGGTCGAGGCCGAGGGCCTGCTGCAGTACTCGCTGCGTGGCCAGGCTGACCTGCGCCGCTCCCTGAGGGACGGCTTCTGGGACCACCTGCAGGCGCAGTACTAGGCCGGCCCGCTCACGGGTCGGGCACCGGGACGGCCGGCCGGGCTGTCGGCGCCGTGGTCCGGGATGTGGTCGCCGGCCCGGCCGGTCACGGCCCGGCCGGTCACGGCCCGGCCGGTCACGTCCCTGCCGTGCCGTCGTCCCAGAAGCCGGCGAGCGCGCGGGCCGTGGCGAGCGGGCGGTCGGTGTTGGGGGAATGCTCGGCACCTTCGACGACGGTCCGCCGTGCCTTCAGCCGGAGCGCCATGTCGTCGAGCAGGGGGAGCGGCCAGGTGTCGTCCAGGGAGCCCGACAGGACGTGGAACGGCAGCGGTACGGCGGCCAGTTCGGCGACCCGGTCCGGTTCCGTGCACAACTGGCGTCCGGTGGCCAGGAGCTGAGCGGGCTTGGTGAGCAGCCAGCGGCGCCGTAGATCGTCCCGGGCGTCCAGCCCGCCGTCGAGCGAGGGCGTGTCGGTCTCCTCTGGCGTCTCCATCGCCTGGATCGCGTCCCACACCTCGGGCATGCCCATCACCGCGAGAGCGTCCCGCAGCAGCTTCACCCGCTCCTGCTGGGACGCCGAGATCTGCGCCGGACCGGAGGACATGAGGGTGAGCGACCGGAAGGGCGCGTGGTCGATGAGCACCGCCGCGCGTGAGATCTGGCCGCCGAGGGAGTGCCCCAGCAGATGCACCGGCTGCCCGACCGCCTCCGCCTGCGCGAGCACGTCCCGTGCCAACTCCTCCTGCGTGTAGGCGGATTCGTCGTCCGGGGGGCCGTCCGACTCGTACTGTCCCCGCCCGTCCACCGCCACGGTCCGGTAACCGCGTTCCGCGAGCGGCAGGTGCAGCGGGTTGAAGTCCTCCTTGCTCCCGGTGAACCCGGGCAGCAGCAGCGCGGTGCCCCTTGGCTCGACCCCGGCGGCCACGGGAGCATCGACGACGGCGAACTCACCGCGGGCCGTGCGCAACGAGTACGCACGGGCACCGGGGGGCGGGACGAAGGTGGCGGGCCTGCTCATGGAGAGAGGTTATCGGGGGCGCGGGGAGGGGGCTGAGCGAGGCCGGAGCAGGGACGGGCGCCGAAGATGGGGGTGGGGCGCACTGACGGACGCGGGGAGGTGGGGATGCGGGGCGCGGGTGGGACGCCGGGGTGCGGCGGGACGCGCCGGGGGCGCGGGTGCCACGTCGGGTGCGGCGGCGGGTGTGCGAAACGCCGGTGGCCCGGTCCACGGGAAGTGAACCGGGCCACCGGCGTGTGACGGTGCCGCCCCTGCGGGGCCGCGGGGTCAGGCCTCGGGGGCCTCCACGGCCGCCGCGGTCTTCCGCACCCGGCGACGGGGCTTGACCTCCGGCTCCTCGGTCGCCTGCGCCGGAATCTCCGGAGCGGACGCCGCCGCGACGGCCTTGCGCGTCCGCCGCGCCTTCGGAGCGGCCGGCTCGGTCCCGTCGACCGCCTCCACCGCGGCTGCGGCGGTCTTGCGGGTGCGGCGGGGCTTGGCCTCGGTCGCTTCGGCGGTGTCCAGCATGGTCTCCGCCGTCGCCGCGGCCTTGCGGGTGCGGCGGGGCTTGGTCGCCGGGGCGGCTTCGGCCTCGGGGGCGTCGGCTGCCGGGGCGGCTGCGGCGGTCTTGCGGGTGCGGCGGGGCTTGGCCTCGGTGGCCTCGGCGGTGTCCAGCGCGGCCTCGGCGGTCGCGGTGGTCTTGCGCGTGCGGCGGGGCTTGGCCTCGGTCGCTTCGGCGGTGTCCAGCGCGGTCTCCGCCGTCGCCGCGGCCTTGCGGGTGCGGCGCGGCTTGGTCGCCGGGGTGGCTTCCTCGGTGACCGTGGCCGGGGCCTCGATCACCGTGGCCGGGGCCTCGGTCTCGGCGATCGGCTCCGCCGCCTTGCGGCTGCGGCGGCGCGGCTTGGCCTCAGTGGCCTCCGCCGTGTCCAGCGCGGCCTCCGCCGTGTCCAGCGCGGTCTCCGCCGTCGCCGCGGCCTTGCGGGTGCGGCGCGGCTTGGTCGCCGGGGTGGCTTCCTCGGTGACCGTGGCCGGGGCCTCGATCACCGTGGCCGGGGCCTCGGTCTCGGTGACCGGCTCCGCCGCCTTGCGGGTGCGGCGGCGCGGCTTGGCCTCGGTGGCCTCCGCCGTGTCCAGCGCGGCCGGAGCGGCAGCGGCCGCGGGCTCGGTCGCCGGGGCGTCGGCCGCCACGACCGGCTCGGTGGCCAGGCGCTCCGCGGACTTGCGGGTACGGCGGCGACGCGGCTTCTCCGAGGTCTCCGGCGCTGCCGGACCCTCGACACCCTCGACACCCTCGACCGTGGCCACCGTCTCGACGGCGGCCTCGGCCGCCTCGGCGATCACGGGTGACGCGGAGGCCGACACGGCCTCCGCCGGCGCTCCGCCGCGCATGCGGCGACGACGGCGCGGGGTACGCGTCGCCTGCGACTCCTCGGTGCCGGACTCGGTTGCCGGTGCCGGTGCCGGCGTCGTCGTGGCGGCGGCGGTGTCGAGCGGGGCGCCGCTTCGGGTGCGGCGGCGACGGCGCGGCGGACCGGCCGGACGCTCGCGGTCGGCGGACTCGGTACGGCCCGCGCGGTCACCCCGGCCCGTACGGTCACCCCGGTCGGAACGGTCACCGCGGTCGGGGCGGCCGCCTCGACCGCGCGCACCGCGGCCACCGGTCTCGCCCAGGTCCTCCAGCTCCTCCGCGCCCAGGCCGGCACGGGTGCGCTCCGAGCGCGGCAGGGTGCCCTTGGTGCCGGCGGGGATGCCGAGGTCCGAGAACAGGTGCGGGGAGCTCGAATACGTCTCCACCGGGTCGTTGAAGTCCAGCTCCAGCGCCTTGTTGATCAGCTGCCAGCGCGGGATGTCGTCCCAGTCGACGAACGTGATCGCCGTACCCTTGTTGCCCGCGCGGCCGGTACGGCCGACCCGGTGCAGGTACGTCTTCTCGTCCTCGGGGGACTGGTAGTTGATGACGTGGGTCACGCCCTCGACGTCGATACCGCGCGCGGCGACGTCGGTGCAGACGAGGACGTCGACCTTGCCGTTGCGGAAGGCGCGCAGCGCCTGCTCGCGGGCGCCCTGGCCGAGGTCGCCGTGGACCGCGCCGGAGGCGAAACCGCGGCGCTCCAGCTGCTCGGCGATGTCGGCGGCCGTGCGCTTGGTCCGGCAGAAGATCATCGCCAGTCCGCGGCCGTCGGCCTGCAGGATGCGGGAGACCATCTCCGGCTTGTCCATGTTGTGCGCGCGGTAGACGAACTGCTTGATGTTCGCGACCGTGACGCCCTCGTCGTCCGGCGCGGTGGCGCGGATGTGCGTCGGGCGGGACATGTAGCGGCGCGCCAGGCCGATGACGGCACCCGGCATGGTGGCCGAGAACAGCATGGTCTGCCGCTTGACCGGCAGCATGTTGATGATCTTCTCGACGTCGGGCAGGAAGCCCAGGTCGAGCATCTCGTCGGCCTCGTCGAGCACCAGGCACTTGACGTGCTTCAGGTCCAGCTTCTTCTGGCCCGCGAGGTCCAGCAGCCGGCCCGGGGTGCCGACGATCACGTCGACACCCTTCTTCAGGGCCTCGACCTGGGGCTCGTAGGCGCGGCCGCCGTAGATCGCCAGCACGCGTACGTTGCGGGCCTTGCCGGCCGTCAGCAGGTCGTTGGTGACCTGCGTGCACAGCTCGCGCGTGGGTACGACGACGAGCGCCTGCGGGGCGTCGGTGAGGGCGTCGGGGGTGGCGCGTCCGGCCTCGACGTCGGCGGGGACGGTGACGCGCTCCAGGAGCGGGAGGCCGAAGCCCAGCGTCTTGCCGGTGCCGGTCTTGGCCTGGCCGATGACGTCCGTGCCGGAAAGGGCGACGGGGAGCGTCATCTCCTGGATGGGGAAGGGGTTGATGATGCCGACGGCTTCCAGTGCCTCGGCCGTCTCGGGAAGGATTCCGAGATCTCGAAACGTCGTAGTCAGGGTTATGCCTCTTCTGTGTGGCGCGGTGCGAGGCGAGCGCGGGGGTCTTTGAGAGACCGTGCCGGGACGTCGGCTGCCGTACGGGCGAACCACTCGGGCCGGCCGTAAAGCACGGGACCTCTGCCGACGCTCTAGCGCTCGTACCGCTGAGGGTGTCCCTCCGGTCGTCGTACGGAACGAATCGCACGATCGGGGAGGGCTGTCGGGTCGGAGCCGATCGGGCCACCGACCGGGCATCCTCATGCGTGCACCCCGCCGGAACACGTCGAACACCGTCGACGCACTCAGCAGGCGCATTACCACCATACCCCGGAATCGCGCACATGTGATGGCCGAATCGGTCACGTCGTCGGGGTCACAGTGGTTGACCAGGGGCTTCCGAGGGGCGGCGAGCGGGCTATTGTGCGCCTCATGACTAGCTCTGACAAGCCTGAGAACGCGTCCGCCGCCTCTGCCGAACCGACCGGTGTCGCCGCCCAGGACTGGGCGCGGGCGTCCGCCGAACCGCAGTACCGCGCCGCTGTCGTGGACCTGCTCGGAGCACTCGCGTACGGGGAGCTGGCCGCGTTCGAGCGCCTGGCGGAGGACGCGAAGCTGGCTCCCACGCTCGGGGACAAGGCGGAGCTGGCGAAGATGGCCTCGGCGGAGTTCCACCACTTCGAGCGGCTGCGGGACCGGCTGACCGAGATCGGCGAGGAGCCTACGGCCGCCATGGACCCGTTCGTCGCCGCGCTCGACGGCTTCCACCGGCAGACGGCGCCCTCCGACTGGCTGGAGGGCCTGGTCAAGGCGTACGTCGGCGACTCGATCGCGAGTGACTTCTACCGGGAGGTCGCCGCACGTCTGGACGCCGACACCCGCGAGCTGGTGCTCGCCGTGCTCGACGACACCGGGCACGCCGAATTCGCGGTGGAGAAGGTGCGGGCGGCGATCGACGCGGACCCGCGCGTGGGCGGCCGGCTGGCGCTGTGGGCACGGCGGCTGATGGGCGAGGCACTGTCGCAGTCCCAGCGGGTCGTGGCCGACCGGGACGCGCTGTCCACGATGCTCGTGGGCGGGGTCGCCGACGGGTTCGATCTCGCGGAGGTCGGCAAGATGTTCTCGCGGATCACCGAGGCGCACACCAAGCGGATGGCCGCGCTGGGCCTGGCCGCGTAGCGCTGCGCCGGGCTTGGCCGTTGGCGTGCCGGGTGCCGGGTGCCGGGTGCCGGGTGCCGGGTGCCGGGTGCCGGGTGCCGGGTGCCGGGTGCCGGGCCTCGTGCGGGCGCGGGTGCGTGGTGGCTTCGTCGTGGTTGCTCGCGCGGTTCCCCGCGCCCCTTCCGGGGCGTGGCCCCCGCGCCTCTTCGGTGCCGCGCGGGCTACGCCGTCGCTGATCGGCGGAGGCGGCGGCGGGCGGGGCGCAGGAGCAGGGAGAGGGACGCCGCGGAGACGATCGCGGCGCCCAGGATGCTCGGCAGGGCGCTACCGGGGCCCAGGGCGCTGTGGGTGACGAAGTCGCCGAACAGGGCTCCGGCGAGGCCCGTGGAGTACACCAGCGGGCGGGCCGGCAACCGGTGCGGCAGACGGTGGGCCGCCGCCCACGCCAGCACGAGACCGAGCACAGCGGCGCCGAGTGCTTCCAGGATCATCGCGAGGTCCCTCCCACGGCCGGTCTGGCCTTGTCGGTCGTAGCCCGTCATACCCGTGACCTGCGGATTGCAATCATCCGCTGTGGAGAAGTTGTGCTCCATCCGTGCGTGGCCCCGCAAGCGGAAGGGCCCGGCGGCACGCGGCCGCCGGGCCCTTCTCACGACTTCGGCCTACAGCGTGCCGAAACCGACCTTGCGCACGGTCGGCTCGCCGATCTCCACGTATGCCAGGCGTTCCGTCGGCACCAGGACCTTGCGGCCCTTCTCGTCCTGGAGGCTCAGCAGCTGCGTCTTGCCGGACAGGGCCTCGGACACCAGACGCTCGACCTCCTCGACGCTCTGACCGCTCTCCAGAACGATCTCGCGGGGCGCGTGCTGCACGCCGATCTTGACCTCCACGGCTATGTCCCTCCGACGGTCAGTGATGTGCGCGATCTTCCGCGCCGTACGCAGCACACATTAGCCCGGTGAGGGGACGCGCACGCCGTGGGCCGGAACGCCGTCAGCGAACAGCGGCCGCGGACGAACGGCCGTCAGTGGTGTTCGCTGCCGTGCAACGGGAAACCGGCGATGCCCCGCCAGGCCAGCGAGGTCAGCAGCTGGACCGCCTGATCGCGCGGGACGCTGCGGTCGCTGTGCAGCCAGGAACGGGCCACGACCTGGGCCAGGCCGCCGAGGCCGGAGGCGAGCAGCATCGACTCCGCACGGGACAGGCCCGTGTCCTCGGCGATGACGTCGCAGATCGCCTCGGCGCACTCGGTGGTCACCTTGTCGACGCGCTCGCGCACCGCCGGCTCGTTCGTCAGGTCCGACTCGAAGACCAGCCGGAAGGCGCCGCCGTCGTCCTCGACGTACGCGAAGTAGGCGTCCATCGTCGCCCGCACGCGCTGCTTGTTGTCGGTCGTCGAGGCGAGTGCGCTGCGCACCGACTGGATCAGAGACTCGCAGTGCTGGTCCAGCAGGGCGAGGTAGAGGTCGAGCTTGCCGGGAAAGTGCTGGTAGAGCACCGGCTTGCTGACGCCTGCCCGCTCGGCGATGTCGTCCATCGCCGCAGCGTGGTAGCCCTGAGCGACGAAGACCTCCTGGGCGGCTCCCAGCAGCTGGTTCCGTCGGGCTCGGCGTGGCAGACGCGTGCCACGCGGGCGTGCTGCCTCTGTTTGCTCGATGGCTGTCACGCCGCCTCCCAAAGTCGTCCACATGCGGTGTCGACCGCGCGGCCATCGTACTTTTCGGTAACCCCGGTGTGCGCGGTGCGAGCGCAGAATTTCACGTACCGGACGGCCGCGAAAGCCGCGGAGCGGTCCTCGCGCCGCCGGCCGCCGCCGGAACCGTCCCGCGAGGTCAGCGGTAGTCGTCCTCGTCCAGCGAGACGACGCGCGCCTGTTCGACCAGGTCGGCGACGTTCGCGCGGTCCGGGTCCACCCCCGTCAGGGGGTCGTCACGATCGGGGGCGACGTCCGCGTGCTGCTCGGCGGCGTCCGCCTCGGGGGCCTCGACGTCGATGTCCTGGGCCGCGTCGGCCGCCAGGTCCTCGACCGCGTCGGGCTCGGTGGGGTCATAGGCCATGGTGGGGCTCCCTTCCTACGAACGTCCCTGAAGCAGCAGGGGCCACACGCGGGTGCCCTCTGTACGAGCCTAGGAGACGGCTGATCCGGACGCCATGCCATTCGTCCGTTCGCTGTCCGGTTCACCAGTTGCTCGCGGTTCACACGCCGTCCGGCTCACTCGGCGCGTCCGATCCGGGCGTCGCCGTCTGCGCGCGGCGCCGGCCTGCGGAGCGCCTGTGACGGCGAACACACGAATCTTGACGTGATCACCTCGTAACATTGCCCGCATGTCTTCGACCGAATCACCGTCCGTGTCGGCCGCCAGTGTGCTTCCCAGGGTGGCGCCCGTCCGGGTCGGTGAGGGCGAGCGGCTGCGGTCCGTCGGCCTTCCCGGGGTCACCCTGTCGATCCGGTCCCGGCCCCCCGCGCGCGAGGGCCTGCCGCCCGCGCTGTACGTCCACGGGCTCGGCGGTTCCTCGCAGAACTGGTCGGCGCTGATGGCCGAACTGGACGGCGTCGTCGACGGTGAGGCCGTCGACCTGCCGGGCTTCGGCGACTCCCCGCCACCGGACGACGGCGACTACTCCGTCACCGGGCACGCGCGTGCGGTGATCCGCTGTCTCGACGCGTCCGAGCGCGGCCCGGTCCACCTCTTCGGCAACTCGCTCGGCGGCGCGGTCGCCACGCGCGTGGCCGCCGTACGCCCCGACCTCGTCCGCACGCTCACGCTCGTCTCGCCCGCGCTGCCCGAACTGCGCATCCAGCGCTCGGCGGTGCCGACGGGACTGCTCGGTGTGCCCGGTGTCGCCGCCCTGTTCACCCGGTTCACGCAGGAGTGGACGGCCGAGCAGCGGGTGCGCGGCGTCACGGCGCTCTGCTACGGCGATCCCGGACGGGTGTCGCCGGAGGCGTTCGAGTACGCCGTCGAGGAGCTGGAACGGCGGCTGCAGCTCCCGTACTTCTGGGACGCGATGACGCGTTCCGCGCGCGGGATCGTCAACGCGTACACGCTCGGCGGCCAGCACGGGCTGTGGCGCCAGGCGGAACGCGTCCTCGCGCCGACCCTGCTCGTCTACGGCGGCCGCGACCAGCTGGTCGGCTTCCGGATGGCCCGCAAGGCCGCCCGCGCCTTCCGCGACTCCCGGCTGCTGACCCTGCCGGACGCCGGGCACGTGGCGATGATGGAGTACCCGGAGGTGGTGGCCGGCGCGTTCCGGGAACTGCTGGCGGAGGCCGGCGACGCGAGCGGGCGCGACGAGGCCCGACGTACGCCCGCTGGGGCCAGGGGCCCGGGCCCGCGCGGCGCCGCCGCGGACGCCACCGCCACGGGCGCGGGGAGCTGAGGGCCGGGGTGGGACGTCACAGCCGCCGCGGACCGGCTCCGAAGGACGACTCCGCGGACATAACCGCACGCCAGGCCCGGCAGCGCGGCGCTCGCTCCGGCGACCGCCCGGACACGCCGGGCCGGAACGGTGGACCGGCGACCGCGTCGCCACGCCCGGAAGGCGCCGCCCCGGACACTCCGAGGGCCTCGCGAGTTCCCGGCGCTCCGGGTGTTCCGGCCGCTCCGGCCACTTCGCGCCCTTCGCAGGCGGCGTACCCGGGTGCGCCGAGGCTCCCGGACGGCACGCCCGCGCGTGGCGTGCCGCTCGTCGACGGCACGCCCACTCGTGGCGTGCCCCGTGCCCAGGACGGCACGCCCGCGCACGGTCTGCCCCGTCTTCCCGACGCCGGTGCCGCCCGTGGCGGGCATCCCGAGCAGCGTGAGGCGGGCGGCGGCTGGGGGGCGTTCGGCGGGCCGGCCGACGCCGGTGCGGGGACGGGTGTGACGCTTCCCCGGCAGCGGCGGGCGGGACCGGACGGCGGTCCGGGACCGCGGCCCGGCCCCCGGCAGGAGTACCTGGAGGCCTTCGGCACCACGAACGGCGGCAACGCGAACACCTCGAACAGCGCGAACAGCGCGGACACCGAGGACACCGGGAGCGCCGGCGTCCCCGCACCCCGTCCGGGACGGGTGCGCCGGGCCGAGGAGTCGCCGGACGCCGAACGGAGGGACGGCGCTCTCGCGGCGGACGGCGCCGGCGCCCCCGCACAGCGCGGGGGCGGCAAGGGGCGGGCCTTCGCCGGTATCGCGGCGGCTGCCGTCACCACCGTGCTCGCCGTGGTCGTCGCCGGGCAGGTGGCCGACGGCCGGGGCGGCGACGCCGCGCAGGCACAGTCCGACGCCGGCGCCGGTCAGGCCCAGGGCGCGCACGCGCCGGGAGTGGCACCCTCCGTCTCGCCGGGCGCGGTGACGCTGACGTACGGGCAGAAGATGGGCAAGACGTACCCGCTCGGCGCCGAGTTGAAGGGCTCCGGGAAGTTCGACGCGGTGCCCGGTTTCGACAAGGCCCCCGGCAAGGGGCAGAAGTACCGGTATCGGGTGGACGTCGAGCAGGGGCTGCGACTGGACGGGGCGCTGTTCGCCGAGGCCGTGCAGAAGACCCTGAACGACGACCGCAGCTGGAGCCACGACGGCGCCCGTACCTTCGAGCGCGTCTCCTCCGGCAAGCCCGACTTCGTGATCACGCTGGCCAGCCCCGGGACCACCGCCACGTGGTGCGCCAAGTCCGACCTGGACACCACGGAGGACAACGTCTCCTGCGACTCGGCCGCCACCGAGCGCGTGATGATCAACGCCTACCGATGGGCTCAGGGCAGCGAGACGTACGGGGACAAGATCTACCCGTACCGGCAGATGCTCATCAACCACGAGGTCGGTCACCGGCTCGGCCACGGTCACGTGTCGTGCCAGAAGGACGGTGAGCTGGCTCCGGTCATGCAGCAGCAGACCAAGTTCCTCGACCACGACGGAGTCCACTGCCTGCCCAACCCGTGGCCCTATCCCCGGAGTTGACCGGCGCCGCTCATGTCACATTGACACGACTCGCAAGTTCGTTCATATTTCTGCCCATGTGGTCCCGTCACGCCGTCTCCGACAGCGCCGCCATCGAGCTGGCGCTCATCGGCGTGACCTCGATCTGCGTGGCCGACATTCTCTGTCGCTGACGCCGCCTTCCGGCGTACGCGTCGCGACCTTCTTCCCCCTTCGTCCGTGGCCTTGCCGCGGACGCTTCGACGACCCGGCGCCGGGGCCGACGTCTGTCCGCAGCCGTCTCACTCCTCGTCCATGTGTCTCACTTTTCGAGAAGTCTCGATCAGTTCCCCGAGAGGTCGTCATTCCGATGCGTCAATCGTCCGTCACAGCGCGCCGCGTGGCAGCGGCATCCGTCAGCCTGATCGTGGCAGCGGGCGCCGCCGCCTGCGGTCCGAAGGACAACGATGCCAAGGGGTCCGGTGGCGCCTCCGCGCCCCGAAAGGGCGGCACGCTCACGGTGCTGAACTCCGAGCCGCAGACCGATTTCGACCCGGCCCGCCTCTACACCTCCGGCGGAGGGAACGTCCCGTCGCTCGTCTTCCGCACCCTCACCACCCGCAACCGCGAGAACGGCGAGGCCGGCGCCGAGGTCGTCCCGGACCTCGCCACCGACACGGGGCGGCCCGGCAAGAACGCCACCGTGTGGACGTACACCCTGAAGAAGGGCCTTGCGTACGAGGACGGCACCCCGATCACCTCGGCCGACGTCAAGTACGGCATCGAGCGCTCCTTCGCCCCCGAACTCTCCGGAGGCGCGCCGTACTTGAGGGACTGGCTGGTCGGCGCCGCCGACTACCAGGGTCCGTACAAGGACAAGAAGGGGCTGTCCGCGATCGAGACGCCGGACGCCCGGACCATCGTCTTCCACCTGAACAAGCCCGAGGGCGAGTTCCCGTACCTCGCCACCCAGACGCAGTTCGCGCCCGTTCCCAAGAGCAAGGACACGGGCACCGAGTACGAGACCCACCCGGTCTCGTCCGGGCCGTACAAGGTCGTCAGGAACGAGAACGACGGCGAGCACCTGGTCCTGGAGCGCAACCCGCACTGGTCGGCCGCCACCGACGCCGAGCGCAAGGCCTACCCGGACACCATCGACGTCCGCTCCGGCCTCGACTCCTCGGTGATCAACCAGCGGCTGTCCGCGTCCCAGGGAGCGGACGCCGCCGCGGTCACCACGGACACCAACCTCGGCCCCGCCGAGCTGGCCAAGGTCACCGACGACAAGAAGCTGGCCGCGCGCGTGGGCACCGGCCACTTCGGCTACACCGACTACCTCGCGTTCAACCCGAGCGTGAAGCCGTTCGACGACCCCCGGGTCCGGCAGGCGATCGCCTACGCCATCGACCGGTCCTCGGTGGTGAACGCGGCCGGCGGCAGCGCGCTCGCCGAGCCCGCCACCACCTTCCTGCCCGACCAGAAGTCCTTCGGCCACACGCCCTACGACCCGTTCCCGGCGGGCGGCTCCGGCAACGCGGCCAAGGCCAGGGAACTGCTCGCCCGCGCGGGCCACGAGAACGGGCTCGGCATCACGCTGACCCACTCCAACAACAAGGACTTCGAGACCAGCCCCGAGATCGCCACCGCCGTCCAGGACGCGCTCAAGAAGGCCGGCATCACGGTCAAGCTGCAGGGCCTCGAGGACAACGACTACCGGGACAAGATCCACAATGTGAAGACCGAGCCCGGCTTCTTCCTCGCCCACTGGGGCGCCGACTGGCCCTCCGGCGGCCCCTTCCTCGCCCCGATCTTCGACGGCCGGCAGATCGTCAGGGACGGAGCCAACTTCAACACCGGTCTGCTGAACGACAAGTCGGTCAACGCCGAGATCGACGCGATCAACAAGTTGACCGACCTCGACGCGGCCGCCGGCCGGTGGGGTGCACTGGACCGGAAGATCGGCGAGCGGGCCCTCGTCGTGCCGCTGTTCCACCCCGTCTACAAGCGCCTGTACGGCTCGGACGTGAAGAACGTCGTCATCAGCGACTGGACCGGCGTCCTGGACGTCTCCCAGGTCTCGGTGAAGTGACGCCGTGAGCGAGGTACTCGTCACCGTCGGGACCACCGGGACGGACACCTCCGTCCCGGCGGTCTCGGGGGCACCACAGTTCCGGCGGCGGCTGCGGGCGCAGCGTGCCGCCCTGGTCGCCGCGGCCGTCGTCGCGCTGCTCGTCCTGACCGCGCTCGCCGCGCCGCTGCTCACCGCCCTGGAGGGCCAGGACCCCACCACCTACCACCCCTCCCTGATCGACTCCGCGCGCGGAGGCGTGCCCGTCGGTTCCCTCGGCGGCATCGGTGCCGAGCACTGGCTGGGCGTGGAACCCCAGACCGGCCGCGACATGTTCGCCCGGCTCGTCTACGGGGCCCGGGTGTCGCTGGGGGTCTCGCTGGGCGCCGCGGTGGTGCAGGTGGTCCTCGGCGTCCTCATGGGCGTGGCCGCGGGCCTCGGCAACCGCTGGGTCGACCTGGTGCTGAGCCGGATCACCGACATCTTCATCGCGATGCCGCTGATGATCACCGCTCTCGCGCTGCTCGCCGTCGTCCCGAACGGCTTCCCGCGCCCGGTGCTCGTCGCCGCCGTCATCGCCCTGGTCTCCGGCTGGAGCATGACGGCGAAGATGGTGCGCGCCCAGACCCTCACCCTGCGCGGCCTGGACTACGTCTCCGCGGCCCGGCTCAGCGGCTGGAGCACCTGGCGGATCGCCCTGCGCGAGCTGCTCCCGGGCCTCGCCGCACCGGTCATCACGTACGCCGCGCTGCTGGTCCCGATGAACATCAGCGCCGAGGCGGCCCTGTCCTTCCTCGGAGTCGGCGTGCAGCCGCCCACCCCCTCCTGGGGACAGATGCTCACCTCGGCGGACGTCTGGTACCAGGCGGCGCCGCAGTATCTGCTGCTGCCCGCCGGCGCCCTCTTCGTGACCGTGCTGGCGATGACCGTCCTCGGCGACGGCGTCCGCGTCGCGCTCGACCCGCGCGCGGCGTCCCGCCTGCGCATCGGCACCGGCCGCCGACGTGAGGCCCGGTCGAGGACGGCGGTCCCCGGTGCCGGGACGGCCGTACCGAGTGCCGGGACGGACCCGACGGCCGGGACGGCGGACCCGACGGCGGGGACGGCCGTAACGGAGAAGGAGGGGCGGCCGTGAACGGCTTCACCGGATTCGTCCTGCGCCGCGTCGTCGGCGCGGTCGTCACCCTGTTCGCCCTCTCGGTGATCATCTACGTCGTCTTCTACGTCACCCCCGGCAACGTCGCCCAGATCACCTGCGGACCGCGCTGCTCGCCGGCCCAGGTGCACCAGGTCGCCGAGCAACTCCACCTCGACGACCCGCTGTACGTCCGCTACTGGCACTTCCTGCAGGGTCTCCTCGTAGGCCAGGACTTCTCCACGGGAACATCCGTGGAGCACTGCTCGGCGCCCTGCCTCGGGCAGTCGTACCGGACCGGCCAGCAGGTCACCGACATCATCCTGGCCAAGCTCCCGGTGAGCTTCTCGCTGGTGATCGGCGCCATGGTGATCTGGCTGCTGCTGGGTGTCGGCACCGGCGTGCTGTCCGCATGGCGGCGCGGCCGGCTCACCGAGCGCGTCCTGACCGCGGTCACCCTGGCGGGCGTCGCCACCCCCGTCTTCGTCATCGGCCTCATCCTGATGATCGTCGTCTGCGGCGAACTGCAGCTGCTGCCCTTCCCGCAGTACGTGAACTTCACCGACGACCCCGAGCAGTGGGCCTGGAACCTGCTGCTGCCCTGGCTCTCCCTGGCCCTCGTCGAGGCCGCCAACTTCGCCCGGCTGACCCGGGCGTCGATGCTGGAGACGCTGGCCGAGGACCACATCCGCACCTTCCGTGCGTACGGCGTCGGCGAGGGCGCGCTGATCGCCCGGCACGCGCTGCGGGGCGCGACGGCGTCCGTCATCGCGCTCAACGCGGTGACCTTCGGCTCGGCCGTCGGCGGTGCCGTCCTGACCGAGACCCTCTTCGGCCTGCCCGGCATCGGCCAGGAGCTGGTGCACGCCGTGAAGGTGGTGGACCTCCCGGTGGTCGTCGGGATGGTGCTGGTCACCGGCTTCTTCGTGGTCCTGGCCAACGCCCTCGCTGACGTGCTGTACGCGGTGGCCGACCGACGGGTGGTACTCGCATGAGCCTGGTGGAAGTCACGGACCTGACCGTCGAGTTCGGCGCCCTGCGCGCCGTGGACGGTCTCTCCTTCAGCCTGGCGAAGGGCGCCGCCCTGGCCCTCGTCGGCGAGTCCGGCTCCGGCAAGTCCACGGTCGCGGGCGCCCTGCTGGGCCTGCACCGGGGCACCGGAGCCCGGGTGGCCGGCTCGGTCCGCGTCGCCGGCACCGACGTCCAGGAGGCCTCCGACGAGGAACTGCGGCGGCTGCGGGGCGCGAAGGCCGCCATGGTCTTCCAGGACCCGCTGTCCTCGCTCGACCCGTACTACGCGGTCGGCGACCAGATCGCCGAGGTCCATCGCGTCCACGCGCGCGTGTCGCGCCGCGCCGCACGCGCGCGTGCCGTCGAGGTGCTGGACAGGGTGGGGATTCCGGACGCGCGACGGCGGTCCCGGTCCCGCCCGCACGAATTCAGCGGAGGCATGCGCCAGCGCGCCCTCATCGCCATGGCCCTCGCCTGCGAACCGGAGCTGCTGGTCGCCGACGAGCCGACCACGGCTCTCGACGTCACCGTCCAGGCCCAGATCCTCGACCTGTTGCACACCCTGCGCGAGGAGACCGGCATGGGCCTGCTGCTCGTCACCCACGACGTGGGCGTCGCCGCCGAGAGCGTGGACGACGTTCTCGTCATGCGGCACGGCGCCGCCGTCGAGCACGGTCCCGTCGGCGCGGTCCTGGCCGCGCCCGCACGGGCGTACACCCGTGAACTCCTCGACGCGGTCCCGCGCGTGGACGCGCCCCGCGCCGGCTCCCGGGCCCCGGGGGAGGTCGTGCTCGAAGCGGGCGGCCTGCGCCGCGAGTTCGGGCGCGGCAAGCGGACCCTCGCCGCCGTGGACGACGTCTCGCTGACCGTCCGCCGTGGCGAGACCCTCGGCGTGGTCGGGGAGAGCGGCAGCGGCAAGACGACGCTAGGCCGCATGCTGGTCGGGCTCCTGGAGCCGACGGCGGGCGAGATCCGCTACGCGGGGCGCCCGCTCACCGGCGTGGACCCGGCCGTCCAGATGGTCTTCCAGGACCCCGTCTCCTCCCTCAACCCCCGCCGCAGCGTGGGCGAGTCGATCGCCGACCCGCTCCGCGCCCGGGGCGAGCGCGACGAGGGGCGCATCCGGGAGCGGGTGACCGCACTGTTGGAGCGCGTGGGGCTCGAAAGGGCGCACTACGACCGCTATCCGCACGAGTTCAGCGGCGGCCAGCGCCAGCGCATCGGCATCGCCCGGGCACTCGCCGCCGAGCCGCGCGTCATCGTCTGCGACGAACCCGTCTCCGCGCTCGACGTCACCACCCAGGCCCATGTGGTCGCCCTGCTCGGCGAACTGCAGCGGGAACTCGGTCTCGCGCTGGTCTTCATCGCCCACGACCTGGCGGTCGTCCGCCAGGTCAGCGACCGGGTCGCGGTGCTGCGCCGGGGCCGGCTCGTGGAGTACGGACCGGCCAACGAGGTGTACGACAGCCCACGCGAGGCGTACACCAGGCAGCTGCTGGCCGCCGTCCCCGCGCTCGACCCGGAATCCGCGGCGCGGCGGCGCGCGGCCCGGCGTGAACCCGCCGTGGCGTAACGTTTCGCGGTCGAATGATCACCGTCTGGTCTCTTAGCGCGGTGGAACGCCGTCCGCACGCGAAAGTTACGACCGTTCACCCCTTTTGGTGGCGCGATGGACAACCGTCCGTCGCGCCACCGCCTTGTCCGCTTACCTTCGTCCCGCTGCGAGCCGTCGGGACAACGGCGGCCATTCAAACGGGAGATCGGGGGTGCACACGTGCGCATCGGTTTGCTTACGGAGGGTGGCTACCCGTTTGTGAGCGGTGACGCCGGACGCTGGTGCGACCGGCTCGTGCGCGGGCTCTCGCAGCACGAGTTCGACATCTACGCGCTCAGCCGCAGCCGGCGTCAGGAGGACGAGGGCCGGGTCCCCCTGCCGCCGCAGGTCGCCCGGGTGCGTACCGCGCCGCTGTGGACGGCCGACGACGACGGGGTCACCTACGGACGGCGCACGCGCCGGCGCTTCGCCGAGTACTACGCGGAACTGGTCGGAGCGGTGTGCGCCGGAGCCGGCCCCGGCACCGACGCGGGGGCCTCGGGGTCTGTGGGATCCTCCCGGCCTTCTGGGGCTTCCGAGGCCTCCGGGTCTTCCGGGTCCCCGGGAGCCTCGGCATCTGCTGGATTCCCGGCATTCTTGGGATCCTTGGGATCCTTGGGATCCTTGGGATCCTTGGGATCCTTGGGATCCTTGGGATCCTTGGGATCCTTGGGATCCTTGGGATCCTTGGGATCCTTGG